>NZ_JAOWIE010000035.1:0-11159 GCF_030332265.1 Citrobacter sp. Cu231
GGTAATGACTCCAACTTATTGATAGTGTTTTATGTTCAGATAATGCCCGATGACTTTGTCATGCAGCTCCACCGATTTTGAGAACGACAGCGACTTCCGTCCCAGCCGTGCCAGGTGCTGCCTCAGATTCAGGTTATGCCGCTCAATTCGCTGCGTATATCGCTTGCTGATTACGTGCAGCTTTCCCTTCAGGCGGGATTCATACAGCGGCCAGCCATCCGTCATCCATATCACCACGTCAAAGGGTGACAGCAGGCTCATAAGACGCCCCAGCGTCGCCATAGTGCGTTCACCGAATACGTGCGCAACAACCGTCTTCCGGAGCCTGTCATACGCGTAAAACAGCCAGCGCTGGCGCGATTTAGCCCCGACATAGCCCCACTGTTCGTCCATTTCCGCGCAGACGATGACGTCACTGCCCGGCTGTATGCGCGAGGTTACCGACTGCGGCCTGAGTTTTTTAAGTGACGTAAAATCGTGTTGAGGCCAATGCCCATAATGCGGGCTGTTGCCCGGCATCCAACGCCATTCATGGCCATATCAATGATTTTCTGGTGCGTACCGGGTTGAGAAGCGGTGTAAGTGAACTGCAGTTGCCATGTTTTACGGCAGTGAGAGCAGAGATAGCGCTGATGTCCGGCAGTGCTTTTGCCGTTACGCACCACGCCTTCAGTAGCGGAGCAGGAAGGACATCTGATGGAAATGGAAGCCACTGGAGCACCTCAAAAACACCATCATACACTAAATCAGTAAGTTGGCAGCATCACCAGTATTAAGAATTAAAATTATTAGTAACGGTTGGTTACTAACAGCCTGCTAAAAGTAACAGTTCTATATTGTAAATATGTGACAATGTTCTCATTAATGATGAGAGATTATGTGAATCAATACTAATTGATCGTTAATTGATCGTTTTTTGTTTTTTTTTGCCCAATGTGGGGAGGGGTAATGTTTAATATTTCGATATGATCGAATATCTGTTCGCATGGAACATCGTTCAGTGATTCACGACGAATTAGCGATCGACCACGATGCGATTTTGCAGTGTGCCGAAGAAGTTCTCCATCGCTGCGTTATTCAGACCGTTTCCTTTGTGCGGCATATTTTGTGCTACTCCATGGGGCTTTAACTTTGCCTATAGCCTGCCATTCGATATTGCCAACCCTGATCCGTATGTAGCTACGGGGCATCCTCCGGGCCGGGCACTGACAATGCATCGTGCACCATCGTATTAACAATCTCCATTACCGGACTTTATGACAGGCGCAGGAGAAAATCTCCCGGTTAAACTGAACGGAGAACCAGCGACAGGTACCTCTTTTTACCCTGTAGCAAGTACTCTATAACATACTCCCCCATTTTTCGTTGGCCTTCATTGCAGCAAAGTTCCGGCTCAGGATATTGGGCGCAGATCATCCTCTCAGGAATTTCAGGATCTGCCAGACGGTGCTGAGACGACGCTTACTTGTAAGGTTAGTTTTCAGACGGACAATGAAATGAGGATATGCGATAAATTTCAGTCAAAGATCCATAAAACAGACATAATGTTATTCAGTGGTGAACAGTCCATTCCGGAGACGGAATATCTTGTTAAGGCTGTATATTATACTGGCTGTAAACAACATGGCCACCAAGGACCATGTTGTTTACAGCATACCCTTGTTGCAAAAGCATCCCCGTCAGAACAGCACAGAGTAGTTCAGACCAAAGGTTCGGCCCCTGCCTTTGTAGTCGTACAGTGACGCTGGGCCGTAACCCGGGCTGTAGTACAGTGGTGCACGCTGCCCCCAGACAGTGGTGTAGTCACGGTCGAAGAGGTTTTCAATGCTGAAGCTGAGTGTACCCACCGGAAGCTGATAACTGCCGAGCAGATCCACGGTGGTATAGCCATCGACCTTGTAGCCCTGCGCGTCGCTCACGTCAAAGGAGGTGGTGCTCTGCACGCGCAGACTCCACGGGTCCGGTGCCCAGCCAATGTAGGCTGTCGCTTTTGATGGGCTTGCTGTCTTCACATCGTATTTCTGCCAGGTACCGTTCACTTTCGACTCAGTTTTCAGCACGTTGAAGTTCACTCCGGTACTCCAGTCAGTATCAGGAATCAGGTAGTCCACCGCACCTTCCACGCCGTAAATACGGCGTTTGTCGTCCACCACGCTGATGGTCAGATCTTTATTCGCCACCACGCTCTTATCAGAAATCGAATAGTAGGCCGCGATTTGGGTGCGCAGATTATTGCCAGTAAAGCGCCAGCCCAGCTCATAAGAATCGACTTTCACGCCTTCCAGCTTGCTGTCGCTGACGTTCACACTCTTTGTTAGAGGAAGATGGCCGTTCACTGCAGCACCATAGATGCCGCGACCATAGTATTTACCCGGGTCCGGCAGCTCCACGCCCTGGGAGAAGTTGAGCCATGCCTGCTGGCGTTCGGTGATGTGCATCAGCAGACCGGCGTTGAACAGGAAGTTGTCGTAATCGACTGAGCCGCCAGGAATGGCGTCGGCGGATGTAGCCTTCCCGGCGGCAATCTGCCGTTGCTGCGCGTAGCCGATGAAATCATCAATCTTGTTTTCAGTGTACTGATAGCGTACGCCACCGTTGAGGGTAAAGAGATTATTGATGTCATAGCCTGATTGCAGGAAGGCCGCCAGGTTGGTGATGTCATACGACGGATAGCGCCCGGTGGTGTAAATCTTCTTGTTGTTCAGCCCTCCGGAAGCGCTTGCCTGAGCCAGGTCGAAGAACATCTGGTTGGAGGTAAAGCGCTCATGATCAGCATCCAGCCCCCAGGTGATTTGCCAGCCGTCCATCGGTTTGCTGTTCAGAGTCAGTTTCATGCCGTACTGGTCGGTGTCCTGCTGTGACGAAGAGAAAGCCGTCACCTGTTTGTTCGCATTTACCGTCGGGAACGGGTAGAATCGCAACGACTCATCGCGGTAGTAAACCTGACCGACCAGCTCCTGTCCCAGAAAAGCGCTGTCAGAGTACTGCAGGCTGATCAAATGCCGCTCAGTGCCGGGAATACGGTCGGAATTCAGCCCGTTACTGACGAATGGCGTGCTGGTCCCTCTGATGGCAGAGAAGCCTTTCCCGAGATTAAGCCCGTAATCGTCGTCGCCCTGGCTTTTATAGTACTGTGTGATCAACTGAAGCTGCCGGGATTCATCGATGTTCAGCGTACCAGTTCCCATGATGTCCAGCCGATCGGAGTACTGCAGGCCGGTCTGGGTGTTATCAAGCAAGGTGGCATCGCCGTTACCGTCAAACCAGCCGCCAAATTTCTGATATGCCACGGAAAGACGTCCGGAGATATGCTCATTTCCGCCGGAGACAGCTCCGGCAATGCGTTCATCGTGATCTTTACTGCTGCTAAAGCCACTTTTGGTGCCAGCCTCAAACTCCATCATGGTTTCCGGCTGGCCTTTTTTGGTCACGATGTTGATCAGGCCACCGGTACTGCCGCCGCCGTACAGGGACGTCGCACCGGAGATCACTTCAATATGGTCGATATTAAAAGGATCTATAGAGTCCAGTTGTCGGCTGTCGGTACGTGAAGAGTTGAGACGCACGCCGTCAACCAGCACGACCAGCGGGCGGCCACGCACATTCATACCGTAGTTGGTGCGGCTCCGGCTGCTGACGTCAAGGCCAGGGATCAGCTGAGCCAGTGCGTCTTTAAGCTCTTTGCCGCCCTGAATCTGCTGTTCCAGTTCGGCGTTTTCGATAACCCAGGTGGTTTGCGCCATCTCCGCTACGGTGCGATTGCTGCGGTTGGCAGACACCACGAACGTTTCATCATCGGTTTGTTGAGCGACTGCTGGCGCCATCATGGTAAGAAGCAGTGGGTTGAGAGCCCAAAGCGTATACTTTTTGCTTATCATCATTATTCCTCCATACGGGCGGAAAAAATCAGCCCAAAGATGCTGTGTAGCGAGTTAAAGAAGCAGCCTCCGGCTGCGTTTTCCCTAGGTGCCGCTGCGCCACTGAATCAGGGCGGGCGGCATACTGAGATCGAATAAATCACGTCCCATTACGCGATTAAGAATACGTGCAGATCTCCATGCCATCAGGCTGAGCTGGGGTTCGGCGATGCCATGGGTTTGCATACTGGCGTTGACCACGAAGATGTTGTTCTCTTTCGGGCCACTCCATTCCAGAGTGAAGTCATCACGCACTTTAAAGGTGTTCTTATCGTGCATGGTGATCAGGGGCATCAGTGAGGGAAGTATTTGTGGCAACGCAGAACGGTAACCTGTGGCGAAAATCACCACATCACTTTCCAGGCTCTCCCTGCCCTGATCCAGATGATGCTCCATCAGCAACTTCCAGCCAGGACCACTACTTTCCAGAGTTGTTACCGAGCGGCTGGGTAGCAGACGGATATTTCTTGGTTTTCTCAGAACTTCAAAACGGTGGTACAACTCACGATAAATGGTCAGTAAAGAATCGGCAGTGATGCCATCCGATGTCATTTTCTGCTCATCCAGTAACTGATGGCGAATATCTTCCTCCAGTCCGGAGAAGCCTGAAATATATTCAGGTGTAAAATACTCATCAGCAAAAGCAGCCTCATCCAGTGCGTTAAAATTATTACGCCGGGAGACCCAGTTTATTTCCGCCGCTTCTCCCCATTCCCCGCGTAATGCATTAAGGAACAGGTCTGCACCACTCTGTCCTCCACCAACCACGGTTATCCGTTTTCCACTAAGGTCCGGCCGACGAAGATTCATTTCACTGGCATGGAAACAGGATTGTGTCATATGCTTCACACAGGGTGGTAAATAAGGTTGTTTTCCTGTACCAAGGCAGATATTGCGGGCAAAATATTCTCCCTGGCTGGTTTGCACCAGAAACAATCGACGTTTTTTATCGAAATCAATGTTTTCAACGGTATGACTGAAATACAGGTTATTCATATCTTCAGCAGCCCAGCGGAGGTAGTCAGAAAACTCTTCACGGGATACTGTACGTAGTCTGCTTGTAAGGAAGCGATAGAACTTTTTGTGCTTCACCAGATAGTTAACAAAACTGTAGGGATTTGTAGGTGCAACAGCACTGACCAGATCTTTCAGAAAGACGGTCTGCATATGACAATCCGGTACCAGCATACCCGGATGCCAGGAAAAATGAGGATGTTCATCAAAGAAGAGACAGTCCAGTTCTTCGATCTGATGTGACAACGCAGCAATGCTGAGATTAAATGGCCCTGTCCCTACACCAATAAAATCGACACTTTTTTTCATGATTCATATTCCTGAGTTACCAGCCACAGCGGATTTTGCAGATCCTCAAGGTAATTCGGCAGCATGCGGCTGCCGCCATCCAGATCAGGCCAGGTCAGTTTTACCGGGTTCAGCACCACGCGAATGATTTGTGGCCTGAAAAGTGAGAAAAGCGCAAAACGCTCTGACATTTGTGGATGTTTTTTCATGTAATCACTCAACACTGCTGCCAGCAGTTGATAAAATCGCCTTTCAGGTACGCCAAGACGAACCATCAGTGGCGAAATAAAACGCAGTACTGTCACGAAGTGACCCGTCTGCAAATCATGGATTAAGTAGTCCGCACTCAGGCGGGATGTAACATCACGAACCTCCTGAGGCAAAGAGTCCATTTCGGGGAACTCTTCTTTCACCAGTCGCATATCGCCCTGGAAGTCTTTCAGCAGAACACGCTGTGGAACCCCCTCTTTCATGGCGAGAGTTATATTTTGTCCATGTGCAATAAGCGCGACACCGTAGCGGCAAAGCAGGTGATACAGAGGAACCACGACCACCCGGAACAGTTGCGTAAGCCAGGTTTCAGCGTCCAGCCCGGAGCGGTCTATATATGCGCCTGCCAGCGGCTGATTGTTTTCGTCGCACTCCATCAGTGTTGCCATCAGAACCGGACTTTCATCCGGTTTCAGCCAGCGGCACGGATTCTCCCGCCAGATAACACCAAGCATTTCCTGGTAGCGATAGGGAGCCCGGGCAAGCGCGGCATAGCCTTCATGGGAGACATAGCCTGCAGCCGGTTCACCAAGTATCACTGCGCCGCTTTGCACTAGGGTGGCGTCGGTCGCAAAAACCTGTTGTAGCCAGCGTGAAGCCAGTGGTCCGGCAGCGATGTATCTGCCAGGGATCCCCCGGTAGCATGAGGTGTTGTAGATGGTCAGCGGCAGCTTGATATCCAGCCCGCCCCGGCGACTGGCGTTGGTCAGGGTACGCAGCGACTGCTGGGCGAGCCACTGGTCGCCAAACTCGCCGAGAGACACCATCCTGCCTTCGGCAAAATCAGCGATGAAGTCGGTAGCGATTTTTTGCTGCCACTGCCACGGATGTACCGGCAGCGGCAGCCAGTTATGATCCAGTCCGTTTTCCTGCCAGACCTGACTGAAGCGGGCAAACTCCTGCGGATCCATTGCGGCCGTCAACAACTGATGAATATCCATCTCGTTATCACAGCGCCAGATCATATGTTCACGTTTTACCGCCAGCCAGTGCAGTCTGAAGGTGTTGGCATACTCTGGCGCATATCGTTCCAGCGCCTCTTTACCCCAGCCACGGCGACCTTTATTAAAAACGAATTTAGGATGACCGCTCAGCAGGCATTGCAGGCGGTCGGCATTAAGATTAATCAGGTCACTGGCGCTCAGCCCGCGACGGGCTTTCAGTAGTTGCAGGTCGCCCAGCAGCGTGGCATACAAATCCTGCATATGCTCAGCAACGGTTGCATCGCTCATTGACAGTACCTGCTTTAGCTGCATCAGCAGCGTCTGAGCCAGTACTGGCTCGTCCGCGCAGCGCAGAGTTTGAGCATCAATCCAGAGCCAGCCCCAGATACCACGTTCAGCGATGAAGCGCCATTGTGCTCCCGGCAGGTTAATGCAGTAGCGGTCATCGCCCTGAGATTCCGCGTGGAAAACCTGCTCATACTCCAGCTCAGACAACATTTTTGCCACCAGGCGGCGGTTGACCAAATCCCAGTCTTTGTGATTCATTACAGACCGACCTCCGTGAAGAAGTGATGACGATCCGCCATCACCATGCGCGAGCGTTTATGTGGGAAGTCGAACTCTTTAATTGTCCGGTATCCCGCAGGCTCAAGATGGCGGAACAGGCGCTGGTTATCGGTGCGTGGCTCCAGTACTGTGCGCTGCGTACGTGGCTCATTCAGCAGCAGGTAATGTGTCACCCCGCGCAGCCAGCTTTGCACATAGTGGGCTCCGCGCCATTGCTGTTCACCAACCAGCAGATGCAGGCCACGGTCAAAGGGCTGCCACGAATAGTGGCGACCAATGCGGTCTTCCGCCGCCCAGTAGATTTCGAAATAACTGAACGGCCGATCGTCGAAACAACCAATCAGCGGGAATGCATGTTTACTGGTGAGCTGGCGTTCCAGATAGGCGATCTGTACCTCCAGTGAGCCACTTTGCTCCCAGAAATACTCAACGCGCGGATCGTTCATCCAGCGGGTGAAACGTTCTGCATCAGAAACGGGATCGGCAATGCGGAAACTCAGCATCCTGCGAATGCGTGGATCGTAACGACGATAAACTTCACCCTGCGGACGGGGGGGGCGCTGCGGGAAATAAATCTCACGCTCTGCATCAAAAACCATTTCACCGGAGGCCCGGTTTGCCGGAGAACTCAGCCATAACGGTAACTGCCAGAAAGCGGAACGATGGATAATGTCGCTTTGTACCTGTCCGAAAAGCGTCAGCGCCTGTGGCTCCTCACACCATTCGGACCAGGGAAGAACCACTGCTGAAAGTTGTGGTGCGGCGATAAATATCTGATCCAGCGCGTCGCACAGCCACCCTGTTGGCAGCTCCCCGGGCCAGTGCAACACCGCGCTATTGTCCAGCCCCCAGCCAAGATTCAGAGGCTTGTCGAGTTTTTCACAGCGCAGTCCATATCCGCTGTGAACAATGTTTGCCCCAGACATTCAGACCTCCTGAGCCTGCAGCGGGTTAGCGAAATCAAAATAGATCACCGAAGGGTCAACGATGGTGTTCTCGTTATGATCGTTCAGATAACAGAAAAAGTTACCTTTTACGTTCCAGTACGGACTTTCCAGAACATAGTTGAGACAGGTTTTATGAGTCACCTTGTCACGCACTTCAGCCAGCAATGTTCGTACACGAGCCATCAGATTCGCTTCGCTGTCCAGCCCGGCAGCACCCAGCGCAGCAGTTACGGCAAAAGTGGAGTTAACCAGCAGGTAATAAGGGAAATAGCGCAGCAACTGCTCACGGGTGAAAATATTTTCCGCCTGCGCCTCGTCAATGGTATCGAGCCACTCTGTCGCGTGAGGCATAAACGCGCTGCCCTGGCAGTCACGGTAAATAAATCCGACCGGCAGATCCCCAAGCATCTGCACAAGAATATTTTGCTGATGCGCCAGCAGCACCAGGCCGTAATCCGCTTCAGCCGTAAACAGCGGCTTCAGCACCTGCTGACAGTAAGCATCGACCCATGCGTGGGCGGCCTGTTGCACAGTGATACCGAGGCGATCGCTCAGGCGTTTTACCGCCGAAACCAGCAGCGAATCACCGCCATCCGGTGCGGCCTGAGTCAGGGAAACCAGAACGTTGGTCTGGCTTTGCGGCTGCTCCAGCAGCAGGTTTTCACGCAGGGAAAACAAACTTTCCTGCATGATGTTGCCGTTAAGATCGCGCAGCCCGGCCCAGCCGTCCTCCTGCATTACCCGGAAAGTAGGGAAGCGGGCCTGTAGCATCTGCCAGCCGTCGGTTTGCGCCAGACGTGCCAGGCGCATTCCTCGCTCCACCTCTTTCACAGACAGAGTACGGACGGAGTTGGTCAGCCGAACGCTCAGGGAGAACTTGATCATATCGCGGCTGGTAGCACAGTAGAGGGAGCGGGAAGAGGTGGTCGGCAGCCACGACGTGCCGGCCTCGCCTAAGTCTCTGATAAGTCCTTTAGCAAAAAGTGCCTGGCACCACACTTGCTGCAAAAGATATTCTCCCTGCCACGGGTGCAGCGGGAACAGCCATTGATTGTCACTTAATTCGTTGAGTAACTGGGGCGCATTTTCTGCGGCAAATCGCGTCAACCGCTGTTGAAGGTTAAGATGCAGACTTTCACCAGCGATTTGCGTTTTATCCACCGAAAACCACCGCAGCGGGAAGTGAGGTGCCATGTCAGGCAGGTATCGTTCAGCTTCCTGGCGGTTAAACGGTTCATGAGACTTAGGTGCAGGGTGGAAAGCGTGTCCTGTCAGCAGTGCCTGCTCAGCCTCGCCAAAATTCAACGCTTTTTCACGCAGGATGGCCCAGTCATGGCGGGCATCAATTGTCTGTTGCGTATGGGCGTAGCTTTCCAGCACGCGTTGGTGGAAAGTTTCGCAGAGGGGAACTGGCAGAAAAAGTTGATGCCGGAGCTTATCAATAATAAGCCGGGAGAGAGTGGTAAAGTCGACAGGATAACTGCCTGATGCCGTGACCAGATGAGCAGGAAATGCAAAGCGGTGATGCTGGGTTGGGGAGAAATAAGCCACTCTGAAATGGAGCGACTTCTGTTCGTCCAGCGGGATAATCAATTCGTCTGGCGGGTATTCCGCCAGTTGCCAGTCTTTGGTTTCACGAATCAAGGCATTCAGGAAGCACTGCGCAGCCACATCTGTGGCGGATTTTTCAGAGGGCAGGATCATAATCAAACAGCTCCTACACAGTAAAATAATAACAATTATGTCAATAATGATTCTCATTATCAATGAGAAATGTTATTGTCAGAAAAATTAATTTTACAAATAAACACAATTAATACATGGTGTTGAAACATTACAATGTCATCTAAGATCGAAGATACGCCCCAAAAAACCCTGTCCTGCTGGCCACTGGCGTTCAGTGCCGGTCTTCTCGGTATCGGACAGAACGGTCTGCTGGTTGTACTCCCTGTTCTGGTCATACAGACAAATCTGAGTCTGTCTGTATGGGCTGCCCTGCTGATGCTGGGCTCAATGCTGTTTCTGCCATCTTCCCCATGGTGGGGAAAGCAAATTTCCCTTACTGGCAGTAAGACTGTGGTGCTGTGGGCTCTGGGAGGATATGGCGTAAGCTTTACCCTGCTTGGGCTGGGAAGCGTGCTGATGGCTACCGGTGCCGTAACAACAGCGGTGGGGTTGGGAATATTAATCATCGCCCGGATCGTCTACGGTCTGACCGTGTCGGCAATGGTGCCAGCCTGTCAGGTCTGGGCATTGCAGAGAGCTGGAGAAGGGAATCGCATGGCCGCTCTGGCAACCATCAGCTCCGGCCTGAGTTGCGGCAGGCTATTCGGGCCGCTGTGCGCGGCAGCAATGCTGGCCATTCATCCTCTGGCGCCACTGGGGCTGCTGATGGCAGCCCCAGTGCTGGCGCTGCTGATGCTGCTGCGGTTGCCCGGCACACCACCACAGCCCACACCGGAGTGCAAGAGCGTCAGTCTGAAGCGGGATTGTCTGCCTTATCTGCTTTGCGCAATATTACTGGCTGCGGCGGTGAGCATGATGCAGCTTGGACTTTCGCCTGCCCTTACTCGCCAGTTCGCCACGGATACCACCGCCATTAGCCAACAGGTGGCCTGGCTGTTGGGTCTGTCCGCAGTAGCTGCGCTTATCGCGCAGTTCGGGGTACTCCGTCCGCAGCGCCTGACTCCGGTGGCCCTGCTCCTGAGTGCCGGAGTGTTGATGAGTGGTGGTCTGGCTATCATGCTCTCCGAACAGCTATGGTTGTTTTACCCGGGCTGTGCAGTGCTGTCATTTGGAGCAGCTCTGGCAACACCCGCTTATCAACTTCTACTGAATGATAAGCTGGCTGATGGCGCAGGCGCGGGCTGGCTCGCTACCAGTCACACACTTGGCTATGGACTGTGCGCTTTGCTGGTGCCGCTGGTATCGAAAACAGGTGTCGCAATCGCGCTGATTATGGCAGCATTATTTGCAACTATATTATTTACCATTGTGTCTGTATTTATCTGGCATTACCGTACTATCAAATAAAGATATGATCATCACCTTACTGGAGTAAATCAGAGGATATGAGAGAGGACCTGCGTCTGATGAAAGCATGTCAGGCAGTGTTCTGGCTTGCTGCCCCCGCCTGGATTTGCCCCTATATTTCCAGACATCTGTTATCACTTAACCCATTACAGGCCCGCTGCCGCAGATATTCCCGTGGC
>NZ_JAOWIE010000036.1:0-49881 GCF_030332265.1 Citrobacter sp. Cu231
GCCGGACATCAGCGCTATCTCTGCTCTCACTGCCGTAAAACATGGCAACTGCAGTTCACTTACACCGCTTCTCAACCCGGTACGCACCAGAAAATCATTGATATGGCCATGAATGGCGTTGGATGCCGGGCAACAGCCCGCATTATGGGCATTGGCCTCAACACGATTTTACGTCACTTAAAAAACTCAGGCCGCAGTCGGTAACCTCGCGCATACAGCCGGGCAGTGACGTCATCGTCTGCGCGGAAATGGACGAACAGTGGGGCTATGTCGGGGCTAAATCGCGCCAGCGCTGGCTGTTTTACGCGTATGACAGGCTCCGGAAGACGGTTGTTGCGCACGTATTCGGTGAACGCACTATGGCGACGCTGGGGCGTCTTATGAGCCTGCTGTCACCCTTTGACGTGGTGATATGGATGACGGATGGCTGGCCGCTGTATGAATCCCGCCTGAAGGGAAAGCTGCACGTAATCAGCAAGCGATATACGCAGCGAATTGAGCGGCATAACCTGAATCTGAGGCAGCACCTGGCACGGCTGGGACGGAAGTCGCTGTCGTTCTCAAAATCGGTGGAGCTGCATGACAAAGTCATCGGGCATTATCTGAACATAAAACACTATCAATAAGTTGGAGTCATTACCTGGATTGATTAATCCTCAGGGGCAGTTGATCGTCATGAAAAATGGTGTACTGAACCGCACAATAACTATTGATTTCAACAAACCACCTAACATAGCTTCATTTCTGATCTTGCATCAGGGATCTTTACTGATAAAAGAAATAAATTCTTTTCCGGATCGTTGGCAAACGTTTTTACTGGCGCTGCACTCAAATTACAGTGAGTATTGCCAGCTACAGATTATTGCCATACAAACACTTCCATTTTCAATGGTAAAAAACACACTTCATCACGATATATCCACTCACTGTCTGACAAACCAACATTATGCAAACACCCTTTGTCAGGTCGTTACATTGCCACCGTTGCGGCATCGCTATGATGATATTCCTCTGCTGCTGACCTATTACCTGAGGAAGCTATCAAGCCAGTATAAACGCACTTCTTTACCTGTTCTGGGTGATGATTCACTACGCTTATTATTGAAGTATCACTGGCCGGGCAACATTACGGAATTGATAGGATTATTAGAAAATGCGTTTTTCCGTTGCACGGGCAATGAGTTACACATTGTCCTACCAAAGGAGAGAAATGCGATAGCCATCCCTCCGCTTGATGACGCAATGCGCCAACATATCCAAATGGCGTTACAACAAAGTCAGGGGAAAATATCAGGTAAAGGCGGTGCAGCAGAGTTACTTGGGGTTAACAGCAACACGCTATACAGCAAAATAAAAAAACTGGGCATTGTGGTGAAAGAAAAATAATCTGACGTCCCCTTTCCCTCTTCAGGAAAAGGGGAGCAGCCTTTATTTTTGTTTTCTGGCGCGATGGAAACCGTCGAGCATACCTTTAATCAGTGCCCCCGGCGTATCCCCCGTACTACATAAATAGAGATGCACGATGATAAATGCCACCATCACGACAGCCAAAGCGTAATGGAGCCAGGCCACAACCTGCTTACCCGGTAACGCAAACAGGGTTTCTGGCGTATAACCGGGGTACATCATCAGTAATCCGGTCACAATGAGCAGCGGCAATAACAGGAACATCACGCCAATATAGCCCAGTTGCTGGAGAATATTGAATTTAGCCGCTGGCGACGCATGTTCCGGGTGAGGTTCACCCCGGAAAATGCCATACAGGTAGTAACGAGTCTGACGGATAAGTCGCCCCGTAATACCCTGCCAGCGCACCTGATAATGATGCCCGTTGCCGCACATCGCCACCAGGATAAAACCCAGCCATATAACACACAGCGATACCCCTGCAATATTGTGTACATCAACCCACAGCGAGAATCGCGCACTCACCCAGTGCAAGGCACAGCCGCTGATAATTAGCGCGGCAAAACAGAGTGCGTTCAGCCAGTGCCAGCAGCGAACAGGCAGCGTGTAGAGGTAACTTTTCTCCAGCGGCATATCTGCCTTGCGACGCGACATGATTAGCCGCCCCAAACCATGACAGAGTAGCAACACTACGAAGCCGCCCAGCGCCCAGGCAATGAAGCGATCGGCCTGACCGCTGCCGTTATTACCAATCATGTAGGTATCGGTAAATAACACACCATCTATCTGACGAACAGCGGGAACAGGAGGCGCCACCGCCGTCAGTTTTTCTCTAAGAGAGACATCATCAAATAATCCTTTCCCTAACAAGCTACCTGCCATGGCATTTTCATCAGGCGCGAACGTTTTTCGCCGAGCGGTTAGCAGCGTTCCATCGCCATGACACTGTACACAGCTGATGGCTTTTGAAGCAGGCAGAATACGATGCAAAGTGGTATCCGCAGCATCGGCATGGCAGTCGATGCAACGTAAACTGTTGAGATGTTCAGAAGCATAAGGCAACGCAGAGTGCGCCATATCCTGAGATGTAGATCTTTTCCCACCAGACAGCTGTGTAAAGACTCCCGCCCGCGAATGACAATTCGTGCACATCAAATTGTCGTCGGCAACCCGTTGTTTACCCGGATGGTTTAGTTCTCCCGCCGTCATGGTGTGCGCGTTATGGCATGAGGTACAAGAGAAGAGTCCTTTGGCTATCTTTTCACTGTGGACACTCTGCTGTACGGCATGCACCGTATCGCGCATGGCCACACCATGACAACTTTCGCAGTTTTGGTCGTCGCCCGGCTTCAGAACATGCGGGGTGACAGAAAATCCCTCGCTTCCGGGTTGGCTCTGATGGCAGGCGATACACGGCACTTCACCATGCACGCTGTCGTGATATTTATCGGCAGAGACAACTAAATTCGCCTGCACTTTGTCCGTCGAGATCCCTTGAATATCGCCATCAGCGTGGCATGCCAGACAAGGTTGATTGAGCTGCGCTGCCGGCACTGGCGCACAATATCCCGACAGGGGTATCCATCCCACCAGCAGAAAGAATAGCCCTCTTGTTAATAATCCGCGCATGATGTCCCTCATGGCTTCATATCCGGGTATTTAAAGAGATGGCAATTATTACAATAAATTACCGAGGGTTTATGTTCGTTATGACAAGCGGTACAAGGAACATCTTTGCCGTAGTGCATTGAATCATGCGGGTTGGGCTCAGCATTCTTGTCATGCGGATTGGGTTGCGTTAACTCAGCAATCTGGTCGCGCGAACCGTGGCAACTCAGGCAGGACTTATCATTCGGCGCCGCGACGGGCGTGCTGGAACCGTGACATAACTGACATGATGTATTGCGTCCGGTGGACTCCAGTGAATGGTGATAAGGCTTGACGTTCATTGTATTCAGTTGCTGATGAAAAGCAGCTTCGTCGTCAGTCGCAGCGATGACCTGGGAAAAACCACCAATACACAGCAACAGCAGGGCTATCCATAATTTTGCCATATTAAATTCCCTCAACGTCAAAGGCTTCATCCGCAGCAGTTGCTGAGGCAACGCTAAGCCCCGCAATTCGGCCAAAAACCAGACAATCCGCAACGGCACAGCTCCCCAGACGACTTCCACCATGCGAACCTGCTGTCGCTTCTCCGGCAGCGTACAGACCGGGGATGGGTTTGCTATCAGCCGCGTTGAGTACCTCTGTGCGCATACTGATCTGCACACCACCCATGACGTAGTGCACTTTAGGCCATACGCGTACGGCAACAAATGGCCCTTTGTCTAACGGAACCGCACGACTCACATCTTTTTTCATGCGATCGCCACCTTTGCGCGCAACGGCCGCATTGTAGGCCTCCACCTCTTCTTGCAGTACGTCGAAAGGTATGCCGAAATGCGCCGCCAACTGATCCAGTGAGTCAAACTGCCAGGCGACACCATAATGCAAGGCATGCTTCAGACTTTGAGCCAGTTTCGCACCTTCAAGCGTGGTGAAGCAGATGGGATAAAGTGGATCCCCTTTCTCATCCACCTGCGCCAGAATCCCCTCTTCACGCTCTTTACGATCAGCAAGCTCATTTGTGAAGCGATGACCAGAACGAGGGTTAACCATAATTCCGTTAGGAAAACCTGAGATGGTATTGAACTGCGAAACGTAGCCAAATCCGCGTTCGTCTGGCGAAGACCAGGGGCCTAGCTGGATAAGATCAAGCTGCACCGGCGTTGCGCCAATACGTAGCATTTGCACCAGACATTCCGACGTAGCACCAGGGTGGTTGGTGGAATCGACACGCTCATCCAGCATGGGGTTTTGCATTTTACGAAAACGCAGATCATTGGAAAAACCGCCAGAACACATCACCACGCCGTAACGCGCGCCGTAATGCCTTATCTTGCCGCTCTGTTCATCCGGAAAACGATAGCCGTCACGTACCGTCAGACCGATAACACGTCCTTGCGAATTTTGCAGAAAAGATTCCAGCTTGCATTGGGCGCGAAAAATAACGCCCATTTTCATGGCGGACTCTTTTAGCGGCCGAGTGATCCCCGCCCCGGAACTCTCTACCGTTTGCAACGTACGAGGGACAGAGTGACCGCCAAAATGCTGTACGAACGGTTTATATTTTACACCGTGTTGTAGGGTAAACTCATATGCAGCGGTCGTGTTGTTAACGAGAATCTTCAACTGGTCTTTATCATTTAGCCCACGCCCAGCTTTCAGCATGTCCTTAAACATCAACTCTGGTGAATCGACGATCCCTTCTTTTTTCTGCGCAGGCGATCCGGCTACGGCAACCGCACCGCCGTTAATCGCTGAGTTGCCACCAAAAACGGGCATCTTTTCAATCACCAGCACGCTGCGGCCAGCCTGAGCGGCTTCAAGTGCAGCAGCCAGTCCGGCAAAGCCGCTTCCGACAACGATCACATCATAGACTTTATGGTAACGAACCAACGAAGCCGGGGCACAGTTATCCTGCGCCAGCGCCTTTCCAGTCAGCGCCGTAAGCGCGCCGCCGGTCGCCAGGAGGGTACTTTTCGTCAAAAAGGCTCGCCGCGACGCATTAACGGTTTTTTTCATTGTCGTCATTTGCTCCCAGCTTGCGTACTGACCAGGGAACCGGAAGGAAACGATGCAACTAACGCGGATGAATCAGCAATGTTGTCAGTAAAAATCCTATCCTGCACAACAAACGGTACTTTTTCACGATAGGCGGCAAAGAGTTTGCCGGTCATCTCACCCAACTTCAGGTCAGGATTTTTCTGTTTCCGTAGATCGACAGCCTGACTGGCGTGCAACAGTTCCAGACCATAAATACTGCGCATATCATCCGCGATTTGACTCAATCGCTTGGACGCCCGGAGATTGTTGGTGTAGGTATCTTCAATCGTTCCCGCCATCGGTTGTCCATCCAGTGATACCGGGTTAACCAGGTCGCGAATATCCGCCAGTAACGCAACCTGTGGCTTCTGAATAGCGCCGAAGGCATGTCCCTGCTGATTGGTGTCGGAAGCGAGGAAACGACTCAGTCCGGTAAAATGATCGTCAGATAAATGCAAAGTGCGCTGCACGCTGTTATGCGCCAGATGTCCCATCGCCAAAGACAGATTCTGAATCGCCAGCGCCAGAGGCAGCGGTTCAAAATTAGAGGTCGGGAAAATCGCGCCGCTGAGGGTTTCGCCATTGGCCTCTTTTGCGCTCACGAAATACTGCTCAACCTGGCTATTTTCCGCCAAAGAACGATCGGCATTCACGATTACTGCGGGATTGTCATCCGAGCTGTTCATCTGGATTTCCAGCATTTGCCAGGCTTCATTCCATTCGCGACGCGCTTCATTAAGCACAAATACCGTCGTACGGAAAGAGAGCGGGTCCTGCAAAGGACGTCCATCCTGATGTTGCCAGAGATAAGAACCCGTAAGCGCAGTTCGAATCGCTTCGGCAGTATCCTGAATGCCAGGGAAAGGTCTAACGCTTAAACTCTGGTACAGGAATGGCGCAACGTTGCCATTCAGCGCTTCCAGTGATAAACCGAACACCGCCGGGGTGACGTTAATAATCTGTCTGGACTCCAGCAGAGCCTGCGCAGAATAAGCCGTTGATACTGCATTGGAAGAAAGAATCGACAGCGCATCTTTGCCGAGTGGTTCCAGCTTATCAATACCCGCCTGTTTCAGCGCTTTTGCCGAATCCATCTCGACACCTTTCACGCGAACGCGCCATTCACCAATCATCACATCGCCGATATGAGAGGCAAGCGTGATATCAGCTTCACCCACAGAGCCCCGTGAGGGCACGACGGGGGTAATGTGCTTATTGAGAAACTGCTGATACATTTTGGCAACCTGCGGTTGGGCGCCGGTATTTCCCGTTAACATCGTATTCAGGCGAATCACCATAGCCAGACGCACCAGTTCATCCGGCATGTCTGGACCAACGCCCGCCGCATGCGCATGCAGAGCGTTGATATTAAACTCACGAGAGGCCTGAATAACCTCCGGAGTCAGTTTTCCATGCGCATCAAACAAAGATTTGTCTTTATTGAGTCCCACTCCTACTGTCAGTCCGTAAACGGGAACGCCTTTTCCGGCAGCAATCATTAAAAGTTTATTGGCTTTATCGACGCGATCCATCGCAGTGGCAGCGATCTCAACCTGTTTTTCCCCCTGAGCAATGGCCCAGGCATCATCCAGTGTTAATGAATGACCATCCAGCGTCACGCTGGTGGTAGCGTTTGCGAATAGCGGAAAAAACAGAGAGATACAGAACGTCGCAATGACAGTCTTCTTCATTTCTAAACTCCTTTTAATAGAGATAAGAAACAGTAACGAAAAATGCCTGTGCGAAAGTTGAAATAGCCCCTGCATTTACTAAGGCTATTTTTGATATTTCAAAAAAACCAAAGTAAAAACATTTCAATCTGTTAACAGATAATTCACCAGAAGAAACCACAACTCGCTAAAACACGGGCATAAATAACAGAGATGATTTGTCCGCAGAGAGATAATTTTCAGGCTTGATATTTTGGGGCAGGAATAAAAGACAATCAGACAGGAAATGCTTCAGCCTTGATAACAAAGCCGAAGCA
Source organism: Citrobacter sp. Cu231 (assembly GCF_030332265.1). Classification (NCBI taxonomy): domain Bacteria; kingdom Pseudomonadati; phylum Pseudomonadota; class Gammaproteobacteria; order Enterobacterales; family Enterobacteriaceae; genus Citrobacter; species Citrobacter sp. Cu231. The sequence goes on from NZ_JAOWIE010000036.1 coordinate 7,043, forward strand.
TGTTCTACATTAATGCGCGTCGATAAACACAATCTTCAGTACAAACAGCAGCGCAACAACAATGACGCACGGGCTGAGATCGCGGAAACGTCCGGTACCGATTTTCATCACACAGTAGGAAATAAAGCCCAGTGCGATACCTTCGGTGATCGAGAAGCTAAACGGCATCATCACGGCGGTAATAAACGCCGGAACCGCTTCGGTCAGGTCTTCCCACTTCACGCGCGACAGGCTTGATGTCATCAGGACACCAACGTAAATCAGCGCACCGGCGGCGGCATATCCCGGCACCATTCCCGCCAGCGGCGACAGGAAGATAACCAGCAGGAACAGCAGGCCAACGACGACTGCAGTCAGGCCGGTACGGCCACCAACCGACACCCCGGAAGAGGATTCAATATAGGCAGTAACGGAAGAGGTACCAATAAACGCGCCGGTAACAGAGGACACGCTATCCACATACAGCGCCTGCTTCATGCGTGGGAACTTGCCCTTCGCGTCTGCCAGGCCGGCTTTATCCGTCACGCCAATCAGCGTACCGGAGGAGTCAAACAAGTTAACCAGCATGAACGAGAAAATCACGCCTGCAAGGCCAATGTTAAACGAACCGGCCAGGTCAACATGCCCGATAACCGACATCACGCTCGGCGGCGCGGAGACGATCCCGTTGTAATGGACATCACCCAGCATCCAGCCCAGCAGCGTGGTCACAATGATAGAAATCAGTACTGCTGCGTGAATGTTACGTGACGCCAGAATCGCAATGATAAAAAAGCCCAAAATACCGAGCAGCACGCTGTGGGACGTCAGGTTGCCAATCGACACCAGCGTGTCTTTGTTGGCGACGATAACGCCGGCGTTTTTTAGCCCCATCATACCGATGAACAGACCGATACCGCTGGTGATCCCCACGCGCAGGCTCACTGGGATGTTGGCAATCATCCAGTAACGTACGCGGAAAATTGTCAGTAGCAGCAAACCTACCGCACCCCAGAAGATTGCGCCCATACCGATCTGCCATGACAGGCCCATCGCGCCAACGACCACGAAGGCAAAGAATGCGTTCAGGCCCATAGCAGGCGCAAGTGCGACCGGCAGGTTGGCAAAAAGCCCCATCAGGATGCTACCAAATGCAGCAATAAGGCAGGTGGTAACAAAGACGGCGCTGGTATCCATGCCAGCCACGCCAAGAATTTGCGGGTTAACAAAAACGATATACACCATCGTCAGGAAAGTGGTTAAACCGGCGATCACTTCGGTCCGTGCCGTTGTGCCATGTTCGCGCAGTTTGAACACGCGTTCCAGCATCCCCTGGCCAGAAGCCTGGGTTGTGTGTTGTTGACTCATTATCAATTTCCGAACAAGGAGGGAAAATTCGTCGCTATCCTATACCAAAATGCGACAATAGGGTTGGGTTATGAGCAACTTTTTTCATTGATTTTGCTTATACGGCAACGATTGCGTGGCGTAAATAAGCATGACGTAAACGTTAAACTAGCGATAAGAGGAAGGCATGTCCCAGATAGAAGCGGTATTTTTTGACTGCGACGGTACGCTGGTCGACAGTGAAGTGATCTGTTCCCGCGCGTATGTCGCCATGTTCCAGGAGTTCGGTATCAAACTCGATCTCGAAGAGGTGTTCAAACGCTTTAAAGGCGTAAAACTCTACGAAATCATCGATATCATCAACGAAGAGCACGGCGTTACGCTGGAGAAAGCCAATTTAGAGCCCGTTTACCGCGCTGAGGTCGCACGCCTGTTCGACTCGGAACTGGAGGTTATCGCTGGGGCAAATGCTCTGCTGGACTGCATGACAGTACCGATGTGCGTAGTATCAAACGGTCCGGTCAGCAAAATGCAGCATTCGCTGGGTAAGCTGGGCATGTTGCACCATTTTCCTGATTTACTGTTCAGCGGCTACGATATCCAACGCTGGAAGCCCGATCCGGCCCTGATGTTCCATGCGGCAAAAGCAATGGACGTTAACGTTGAGAACTGCATTCTGGTTGATGATTCCAGCGCAGGCGCGCAGGCGGGAATTGCCGCGGGGATGGAAGTGTTCTACTTCTGTGCCGATCCGCATAACAAACTGATCGAAAACCCAAAAGTCACGACCTTTACCGATCTGGCGCAGTTGCCGGAATTGTGGAAGGCGCGGGGTTGGAATATTACGCGTTAAGTTGAGATAGGGCGGGTAAGCGTTAACGCCACCCGCCACAAACATCACTCTTTCGGGTCTTTGCCCGCCAGCAGTTTATCAAGCTCATCTCCGCCCACGTGACGGAAATCCTGCCCCTTCACGAAGTAGAAGATGTATTCGCAGATATTCTGGCAGCGGTCACCGATACGCTCGATTGAACGTGCGCAGAACAGTGCGGTCAGTACGCTTGGAATGGTACGCGGGTCTTCCATCATGTAGGTCATCAGCTGACGCACGATGCCTTCATACTCCTGGTCGACTTTCTTATCTTCGCGATAAATACGTACCGCTTCATCGAGATCCATACGCGCAAACGCATCCAGCACGTCATGCAGCATTTGTACGGTGTGACGGCCCAGCGACTCCAGGCTAACCAGCAACGGCTGATGCTGTTGCGAAAACTTCTCCAGCGCGGTGCGGCAAATTTTGTCGGCAACGTCGCCAATACGTTCCAGCTCGGCAATGGTTTTGATAATCGCCATCACCAGACGCAGGTCGCTGGCGGTAGGTTGACGCTTGGCGATGATGCGCACGCAGGCTTCGTCGATCGCCACTTCCATCATATTGACGTTCTTATCGCCTTCAATGACGCGCTTCGCCAGCTCGCTATCCTGATTGTGCATGGCGGTAATCGCATCAGAAAGCTGCTGCTCTACCATGCCCCCCATGGTCATCACCTGGGTACGGATGCTTTCCAGCTCTGCATTGAACTGGCCGGAAATATGTTTATTAAGGTTTAAATTGTCCATCATTTCTCCAGATGCCCGGGCATATCAACCGTAGCGGCCAGTAATGTAATCTTCAGTTTGTTTCTTCGCGGGCTTGGTGAACAGATCGTCCGTATTACTGAACTCAATCAACTCGCCCAGGTACATAAATGCCGTGTGATCGGAACAACGCGCAGCCTGCTGCATGTTGTGGGTAACGATAACAACGGTGTAATCTTCTTTCAGCTCAGTGATCAGCTCTTCAATACGCCCGGTAGAAATCGGGTCGAGCGCTGAACACGGCTCATCAAGCAGTAGCACTTCCGGGCGAATGGCAATACCGCGCGCAATACACAGACGCTGCTGCTGACCACCGGAGAGAGAGTACCCGCTCTGGTGTAATTTATCTTTGGTTTCATTCCACAATGCGGCCTTGGTCAATGCCCACTGCACACGCTCGTCCATATCCGCACGAGAGAGTTTCTCAAACAAACGTACGCCAAACGCGATGTTGTCGTAAATAGACATTGGGAACGGCGTCGGCTTCTGGAACACCATGCCGACTTTGGCACGCAGCAGCGCGATATCCTGGGTGTTGGTGAGAATATTGTCACCATCCAGCAGGATTTCACCTTCCGCACGCTGCTCTGGGTACAGCTCAAACATTTTGTTGAAAGTACGCAGCAGCGTCGACTTACCACAACCTGACGGCCCGATAAACGCTGTGACCTGGTTTTTCGCGATATCCAGGTTGATGTTCTTCAGGGCATGGAATTTGCCATAGTAGAAGTTCAAATCACGAACCTGAATCTTACCTGGGGCAGTATCAACCATACTCATTTCAATCTCTTCCTCATCCGGCGCCGCATCCGCCACGCCGTTAAAAATTAACCGTGTTTCTTCTTCGCGAAAATGACGCGCGCCAGAATGTTCAGCAGCAGTACGCACAGGGTAATAATCAGTACCCCAGCCCAGGCCAGTTGTTGCCACTCAGCAAACGGGCTCATTGCAAACTTAAAGATAGTGACCGGCAGGTTGGCAATTGGCTGCATCATGTCGGTGCTCCAGAACTGATTGGAGAGCGACGTAAACAGCAGCGGAGCCGTTTCACCGGCGATACGTGCAATAGCCAGCAGAACCCCTGTAATGATGCCCGAGACAGACGCCTTCAGGGTGATTGCAGAAATCATCTTCCACTTCGGCGTACCCAGCGCATAGGCGGCTTCACGCAGGCTATCCGGCACCAGCTTGAGCATGTTCTCTGTGGTACGAATAACAATAGGCACCTGCAGCAGCGCCAGCGCGATTACGCCCGCCCAGCCGGAGAAATGCTCCATTTTTGCTACTACGATGGTATAAACGAACAGACCGACCACGATGGATGGCGCAGAAAGCAGAATGTCGTTGATAAAGCGGATGACCTCAGCCAGCCAGGACTTACGCCCATACTCCGCCAGGTAGATACCCGCCATAATACCAAGCGGGGTACCAAACACGGTCGCCCACAGAATCAACAGACCGCTACCGGCCAGGGCGTTCGCCAGACCACCACCCGCCGTATTCGGCGGCGGCGTCATTTCGGTGAACAGCGCCAGCGACATACCGTCAATACCACGGGTGATCGTGGACATCAGGATCCAGATCAACCAGAACAAACCGAACGCCATGGTCGCCATTGAGAGCGTCAGCGCGATGCGGTTCTTCAGGCGACGACGCGCCTGCATTTTACGACGGGATTCCGCAAGCTGAGCGGTGTTTTGCATTTCAAGCGTAGCCATTAGCGTGCCCCCTCGTTCTTCGCAAGGCGCATGATCATGAACTTAGATGCCGCCAGCACGATGAAGGTGATCACAAACAGAATCAGACCCAGCTCCATCAACGCGGCAACGTGCAGCCCAGATTCCGCTTCGGCAAATTCATTCGCCAGCGCAGAGGTAATACTGTTGCCCGGCATGTACAGCGAGGCGCTATCGAGCTGGTAGGTGTTGCCGATGATAAAGGTGACCGCCATGGTTTCACCGAGCGCACGGCCCAGACCGAGCATCACGCCGCCGATCACGCCATTTTTGGTGAACGGCAGGACGATGCGCCAGATAACTTCCCAGGTGGTGCAACCGATGCCATAGGCTGACTCTTTCATCAGCACCGGCGTTTGTTCGAATACATCGCGCATTACCGCCGCAATGTACGGGATGATCATGATGGCGAGTATCACGCCAGCCGCCAGAATACCGATCCCAAATGCCGGGCCGGAGAACAGCGCGCCAACAAACGGAATGTTGGAAAGGATGTTTCCGACCGGTTCCTGGAAATAAGTCGCAAACAGCGGGGCAAAAATAAACAACCCCCACATGCCGTACACGATACTTGGAATTGCCGCCAGCAGTTCAATAGCGATGCCCAGCGGGCGACGCAGCCAGCCAGGAGCAAGTTCAGTCAGGAACAGCGCAATGCCGAAACTCACCGGAACGGCAATCAGCAACGCAATAAGTGAGGTAACCAGCGTACCGTAAATCGGTACTAAAGCACCGTAGATATCGTTCGGCGCATCCCATTCTTTAGTCCACAAGAATGCGAAGCCAAATTTTTGGATACTTGGCCAGGAGGAGATGACCAGGGAGACAATAATGCCACCCAACATCAATAGTACAATCAGCGCAGCCAGTCTTACCAGCGCGCTGAAGATCATGTCACCTTTTTTACCCGGTGGGTTAAAAGCAGGCTTGGTTGCAGCCATAAATCGCTCTTTAAGTTTGGGCCAGGAAGCACGCATTTTATCGTGCTTCCCGGCTAACGTAATGCCATACCCTAAATAATTCGAGTTGCAGCAAGGCGGCAAGCTTGTGACAAATTCGTCAGGAACGAATTTGAACAGCCGGAGGCTGCCTTCGGTGAGGGACAAGGATGTCCCTCATTAATCCCCAGGAGCATAGATTCACTATGTGACTGGGGTGAACAAACACAGCCAACACCGCTGCGGCTCGAAGTATGACGGGTATTTAGTACAGCGCTTTACCGCTGCTGTCTTTCACGTTGGTCTTCCATGCAGCACGAACCTGCTCAACCACGCTGTCCGGCAGGCTGGCGTAATCCAGGTCGTTAGCCTGTTTGCCGCCGTTTTTGTACGCCCAGTCGAAGAACTTCAGCACTTCTGCGCTCTGCTCTGGTTTCTTCGACTCTTTATGTACCAGAATGAAGGTGGTGGAAGTGATTGGCCACGCGTCGTCACCTTTCTGGTTAGTCAGATCCTGAGCGAAGGTTTTGCTCCAGTCAGCGCCTTTTGCGGCGTTAGCGAAGCTCTCTTCGGTCGGGCTTACCGGTTTACCGTCAGCAGAAACAAGCTTGGTGTACGCCAGGTTATTCTGCTTAGCGTAAGCGTACTCAACGTAGCCGATAGAGCCCGGCAGACGCTGTACGAACGCGGCGATACCGTCGTTACCTTTACCACCCAGACCGGTCGGCCAGTTAACAGTAGAGCCGGAACCAATTTTAGATTTCCACTCTTCGTTTACTTTTGCCAGGTAGCTGGTGAAGACGAAGGAAGTACCGGAGCCGTCAGCACGACGCACAACGGCGATATTCTGTGAAGGCAGTTTCAGACCCGGATTCAGTTTGGTGATGGCTTCATCATCCCACTTTTTAATTTTACCGAGGTAGATGTCGCCCAGCGTTTTACCGTCCAGCACCAGCTCGCCGGATTTCAGCCCAGGGATGTTCACCGCCAGCACCACGCCACCGATCACGGTCGGGAACTGGAACAGGCCTTCTTGCGCCAGTTTTTCGTCAGATAACGGGGCATCAGAGGCGCCGAAATCAACGGTATTGGCCGTAATTTGTTTTACACCACCGGAGGAGCCGATACCCTGGTAGTTTACTTTGCTACCGGTCTCTTTCTGATAGGTATCTGCCCATTTGGCATACACTGGCGCAGGAAAGGTTGCACCTGCACCTGTCAGGCTCGCTGCAGCAAACGCAGAGAAAGCGCTCATGGATAAGGTCGCGGCGACAACAGTTGCGACAGTGGTACGCATAACTTTCATAATGTCTCCTGCACGGTTTTCGTAAATTGTTGTTTGAGTTGCTACTGTGAGCAAAATAGGACAAAAAGGTGACAGTTAAATGTACGAAATATGACAGTTTTATGACAACGAAAAACGTTCTTTTAACTACATGAAAAAATTGAAATTAATTCATATGATATTCGTGGAAATGCCATTTTTTTTGCGACGAATGAGGTCCGGGCGGGGAAATATGACAGCGACTGTCATAAACAGCCGCCCCATGAAAGATCAGTTTTTTATTTCCACAATGATGGTAGCCTCAGCGGTAAAGATACCCGGCTGTGGTCGTGTGCTGGTGGTGCTGGCTGGCGCGGCTGAAAAATTAAACTCCCCCGTCTCACGTCCTGAGACGATTCGCCCCATGTCAATGTCCATGAGTCCGCCGTTAACATCGGTGGCATTGCCATACTCATCATACATAATGATCCCAACATTGGGATTGTCTGTGCTAATCACCTTAGATAACGATCCGGACTGCATGGCATGCAGCGACATATCAATATTTTGTCCGGTAGACATGCCCGTACATTTAACCGCCACCTTCACCGGGATTTTTCGGCTCGTTATCGCCGTGCCCGGCACACTGCTGAACTCTGAAGCGGGGATTTTGTTAAAATCGACGACAATAGTCTGTCCGCCGTTGATTTCACACTCCTGAGGTGCGGTGATATCGCCGGAAATATACACATCAGCCAGCGGGCGAGCATAATCAATGGGTGTATCATTACTGATCGTCGCATATAACCGACTCATTAGCGTTGGCGGAATAGTAACAGTTCCAATAAAGGGTTCCCGGATATAAAAATAAATGGTTGCGGAGTCACCGCTCGTAAAATCAAGGGGCTGAACACGGCCACAGTCATAATAGGTTCCTTGATGAATATTCTGTTCCATTTCGAAAGGCGCATTAATTTTCCCTCGCCCCAACACTTCTATCGCAATGCCCACGTCAAGGTAGTCATTCAGTTGATAATAATGAACACCGCTGCGTACAGCCGTAGGTGTCAGAGCCTCATTCATGATGGCAGTATAATAAATGTAATAAAACCGAGCGGATTTACCCAGAGAGCATTCACAATGCCCGGGATAACTATCTGATGTCGATGTCGGAAAGTTAAACGTCTGGCCTTTTTTGTTCTGCACTGTGCTTATTTTTTTACCATAAAAGGGTAATACACTATGAAACGGCGTACCTGACGAGGTAACACACATACCTTTATTTGCTTCAGCCATTACGGGATCTGACATCAATATCAGAGGAAACAGCAACGCTAAATAGTTTTTTTTCATTGTAAAATCCCTTTAATGACACGCGGTATTAAGCTGAACTAAACTCGTATCCTGCGGTTTAGCTGTAAATGAGTAATGTGCCATACATTTGTCCGTGGCATTATTTCCCCAGCTTAATGCGAAATCACCCTCTTCCGGCATCCCGGCAAGATACACTTCGCCGTTATCGCCCACAATGCCCGTCACCGTACCGGCTTCCAGTTCAGCCGAAACCATCGAACCAAATGGCGCGGGCTTGCCATTGGCTAACGTTACCGTAAACAGCACGCGATATCCCACATGGGTAACAAATGTTGCTTTCACCACCGCACCGCGCGTCGGCACCAGATTCACCACCGTGTTATCCAGCTCAACATTGGCGCGCGAGAAGTAGCGGCTGTCGATGGCGACCCGGTTTTCACCGTAGGCATTCATCTGGGTTTTCACCGTATAACCCCGCCAGTCGGTCGACACGCCGCCTTCATTTTCCACTGATAGCCCTGCCGCGCCAGGCGCTTCCACCAGTGCAACCGTTTCTCCCAGTTCCTGTGAGAACGTCACACCGCTGCCATGTACCAGAATGCCGCCACGAGCGCCATAGTTAAAGGTTTGAGTGTCGCGGCTCCAGGCATAGCTGCCGTTAATGGAACCATAAGTGCCATCATAGTCGAGGCTAGCATTGCTGCTGTAGGCGGCGTTATCCGCGTTATTCCAGGCGCCCTGAACGTTATAAGAGAGGTTGCGATCTTCCAGAAGCGTACCGCCGATCCCCGCCTGTATGGAACTGTCATGGTGATTATTCTGCATCATGGAGTAGTCGACGTAGCTGTTCGTCATACTTCCTGACAGCGGGAAGGAGAGTGTAAGCATAACCGTCTGTTCGTGGTCGTTATTATTCTCGTTTGCGTAACCATTATTGTTAGCGTAGTAGGTGCCAACCGAGTCGATATAATTCCATGAAAGGTTCCATGACACTGTTCGCCAGCGATTGCTATAGCCAAACTGCACCATGCGATCGACGGCGTTGGTCTTCCAGTACTCCTGGCGGCTTAACGTTAAATAAAGACTGCCATACCCGTTGGGAAATGCTTGCGTCCAGGTACCTTCAAGCCGGCTGCGCCGGTTCCCGGTGTTCCAGAAATTTTCGCTGTCGTTCTGACGAGAGGCCCACTCATTGAGTGAGTAGTATCCCTGCGTTGAATAGCGGTAGCCCACCAGGCGGAAAGTGGTATCGGTATTATCGAAGCGTTTAGAGTAGAGAAAACGATAAGATTGCCCTTTTTCATCATCGCTATCGTCAAAATGAGAATGCGCCTGAGTCACGTCAAATGAGAGCGCGCCGAGTGAGCCCATATCTTTACCAATGCCTAGCGCAACGGCAGAGTAATCCTGCGCGATTTGCGTGCCGCCATAGGCAGTGATACCCCACGGTAGGCCGCGCAGAATCTGTGCCTGGGCAACCTTGGGTCTGAAATGGTTTTCATCGCGCATTTCCCCCACGCTTATATCAACGTCGGTTTGCCCTTCTCGCTTCATAATCGCTAGCGTGGAGTAGGGTTGGGTAAAATGCTGTTCGCTACCGTTTTCTTCTTTGATGGTCACGTCCAGATCGCCACCGGTGCTGGTGGTGTTAAGATCGGTGATCTCAAATGCTCCCTGAGGCACAGCCGATTGATAAATCACATAGTTATTCTGACGAATAGTGACCGTGGCGTTACTTTTAGCAATACCGCGCACCACCGGTGCAAAGCTGTTCAGATTCGACGGCAGCATGTCGTCGTCAGTGTAAAGTCTGACACCGCGGATCTGGGTGCCGTCAAATACATCGCTCGCCGTCCAGGTGTCGCCAGCCATTATCTGGCTACGCAGGGTGGCGATATCGCGTTGCACGTAGTTGTTGGCAGAGCGAACATCAATGCTGCTGTTGGTGGCATTCACCGTGCTGTAGTTACGAAAACGCCACGCGCCGATATTCAGCCCGTTTCGCAGATTCAGGTAGTAGGTATCGTCATCTTCCGAACCGTAATTTGATTTAAGGGTATGCGAGCCGGAAAAATCATAGTTGACCATCAGGGCGTTAATACCTTCATCCCAGCGGGAGGGAGGAATATAACCCTGAGCGGTTGAATCAAGGTAAATTTGCGGCACGGAGATATTTAATGCCAGCGCATTGGCATCAAATACCCATTTAGATCCCTCAACCAGCGGCATCGGGTTGACGCAGGCGCTGTTATCGACATCGTTGAGCGTTTTTAACGCCTCGACTTTCACGCCAAGAGCAGACAACGCCTCTTTCACGGCCACAAAACACGGATGAAGTTCCGACTCGGGAGGGTCCTGTACAAAGCGAATAGTTTGTGGCTCAAAGGCTTTGCCGTTCACCACCACATCAACTTTATATTCCCCAGGCGGCTGCATATTCGCGCGATTAAACTGGCGAATATCAATATCCACCGGGTGGTCAATTTCCAGCAGTCGTGGGTTAAATGAATACCCCTGTGCGTCAACCTGAGTTGCCGCACATAAACACGCACCGGAAATAAGTACGGGAAAAAGACGTGAGCCTGGCATAAAACTCCTTCTCAAGACCATCACAACGCTTGTTTCTGAGCCTTGCTCACTGCGCCAGTATCATAGATAAAGCGCCAGTCCAGTGAATGGCCGCCGCTGCCAGAAGGCAAAGGCAGGGTTAAGGTTTCAAAGGGGCGAATCATATTGAGCGGTACATCTTTTCCATCAATCAGCACATCCATGATATTGATATGAATAGGGTTGTTATTCTTAACAATCAGGTTATTTCCCTGCTTATGCCATTTCACGTTGGCAACGGCTTTTTCCGGCGTGAGCGTAATGCCCGCCGGGCGCCAGAAAAGTTTGATTTTGGTTTTCACCGCAATTTCCAGCTTACTGCTGTCTTTGTCGGTGCTGGTAGGGGGAATATTTTTCACACTCAGCCAGAAAACAGATTCGCAATCTTTCGGTAAATCACCGGCAGTTTTAATTATTCGCAGGATCTTTTCCTGGCTGGCTTCCAGGCGAGACACCGGAGGAACAACAGTAAAAGGAGGTTTACTTTTATCTTTACTGTCAAACGGCTCAACCCATGCCTGAATAAGATAGGGAAGCTCAGTCTCTTTGTTATAAATAGAGATCGTTGTATCCATCTCACTGCCGGGGAAAATAACTCGCGTACCACCAATCACGATCCCCGCAAAACAGGATGAAATATTAACCAATAACAGTGCAGCAATGATTCCTTTCAGTAACCGCATAATCACAACAATTTCTCCTTAAAAAGACGCCCACTGTTCATAATTTTTATCAACATGAGCGTCATTCATTTCATGATTGTCTATTACTTGGTGTAAATAACGGTGAACTGCGTATCGGCGTTCGCGGTACCCGGCGTTACAGTCGCAGAAGTTGCAATATAACGCGCGATAAATGGCATAGAGGCCTTCCCTGAAGAAATAGTCACAGGGGTAGAATCGTCGCCAATTTTGAGATGGGAGTTATCGCTGCTGTTATAAAGACGAATCGCCACGCCGGTTGCCGCTGCTGCGGTACCTGTTCCCGTAAAATCGCCCGGCGCTGTCGATTCCACGGGGAACCCTACCGTTACGTCGCCATCGGCATTGCCTTTAAATGTACCGTTTGTATCAACGGCATCAAAGCGAACGGCAGCCTTGGTATAAGTTGCCGGACATTTATCCAGATCAATATGGAAATTAGCTGGCGCAGCCGTGCTGCCGACGCCGGTAAATGCGGTTTTATTAACTTTCCCGAGTTTGACAGTTTGATTTGCTGTCTCCGTCGTCACTTCGCAGGTGCTGTCGATAACTTCGCCAGTGAAGTGAACATTCCCATCATTTGCAATAGCATAACCAGCAGACAGGCTAAAGGATAAAATTAATACGCGAGAAATTGAATTAAGTTTCATTATGACACTACCAATAATATTATATATTTGCGTTCCATTTAAAATAATGAAACACGCTATCCCTACGGCAGCAATAATACTCAACCTGTCACAATAAGCAATTAAATCAATATTAATTAAACAAGTTTAAATATAAGCAAAATAAAATAAATACAAAAAAACAATACTTACTTTTATAATATTAGCACGAGATATATAATCAATTCAAAACAGACACTTGTTTTCATGTGATTTTCAGATTTAATTTACATAAAACACAATGATAATTCATAAAGTAAATTAATAAAAAATTAACAACAATTTTTTATATCAATTAAAAACACAAATAAACAAACAGGTATAAAAAAAAACAAATAAAATACAAAAAAGTAGTTATTTATAATAACAACCAAAACATAGTGTTTTGTATGCAGACATAAAAAAAGCCACCGGAATCCCGGTGGCTTATGTTGGCTCAAAGCATTACTCTACAGTAACTGATTTCGCCAGGTTACGCGGCTGATCCACGTCGGTGCCTTTAATCAGCGCCACGTGATACGCCAGCAGTTGCAGCGGAACTGTGTAGAAGATGGGTGCAATCACCTCTTCCACATGCGGCATCTCAATGATGTGCATGTTTTCGCTGCTGGTAAAGCCTGCATCCTGATCGGCAAAGACGTACAGCTGACCGCCACGCGCGCGAACTTCTTCAATGTTAGATTTCAGTTTTTCCAACAGTTCGTTGTTCGGTGCGACCACGATAACCGGCATATCAGCATCAATCAGCGCCAGCGGACCGTGCTTCAGTTCGCCTGCGGCATATGCTTCAGCGTGAATATACGAGATCTCTTTCAGCTTCAGCGCGCCTTCCAGCGCGATGGGGTACTGATCGCCACGGCCAAGGAACAGCGCATGGTGTTTGTCAGAGAAACCTTCCGCCAGAGCAGCAATGCGCTTGTCCTGAGACAGCATCTGCTCAATACGACTCGGCAGCGCCTGCAGACCGTGAACGATCTCCTGCTCAATAGACGCATCCAGGCCTTTCAGACGAGACAGTTTCGCCACCAGCATCAGCAGAACAGTCAGCTGGGTGGTAAATGCCTTCGTGGAGGCCACACCGATTTCGGTACCGGCATTGGTCATCATCGCCAGGTCAGATTCACGCACCAGAGAGGAGCCCGGAACGTTACAGATAGCCAGCGATCCCAGATAGCCCAGCTCTTTAGATAAGCGCAGGCCCGCCAGGGTATCCGCCGTTTCACCGGACTGAGAAAGGGTAATCATCAGGCTGTTACGACGCACAGCAGATTTACGATAGCGGAATTCGGAAGCGATTTCGACATCACAAGGAATACCCGCCAGCGATTCAAACCAGTAGCGGGACACCATACCGGAGTTGTACGACGTACCGCAGGCGATAATCTGGATATGTTCAACCTGAGACAGCAGCTCGTTGGCACGCGAACCCAGCTCGCTTAAATCCACTTCACCGTGGCTAATGCGCCCGGTCAGCGTATTTTTAATCGCGTTCGGCTGTTCGTAGATCTCTTTCTGCATGTAGTGGCGATAAATACCTTTTTCGCCCGCGTCATACTGCAGATTCGATTCGATATCCTGACGTTTCACTTCTGCGCCAGACTTGTCGAAAATAGAGACAGAACGACGGGTCACTTCCGCGATGTCGCCCTCTTCCAGGAAGATAAAGCGACGGGTTACCGGCAGCAGCGCCAGCTGGTCGGAAGCGATAAAGTTCTCACCCATGCCCAGACCAATGACCAGCGGGCTACCAGAACGGGCCGCCAGCAGAGTTTCTGGGTTACGGGTATCCATGATCACTGTGCCGTAGGCACCGCGCAGCTGCGGAATAGTACGCAGCACGGCTTCACGCAGCGTTCCACCCTGTTCCAACTCCCAGTGCACCAGGTGAGCAATCACTTCGGTGTCGGTTTCAGAAACAAAGGTATAGCCACGGGTTTTCAGCAGTTCACGCAGTGGTTCATGGTTTTCAATGATGCCGTTATGCACCACAACAATGTGTTCAGAAACATGGGGATGCGCGTTCGCTTCTGAAGGTTCACCGTGTGTTGCCCAACGGGTATGAGCGATACCTGTACCACCATGCAGCGGATGTTCTTCCGCAGCAGCAGTCAGCATCTGAACTTTACCCAGACGACGCAGACGAGTCATGTTACCTTCAGCATCGACGACGGCCAGACCAGCAGAGTCATAACCACGATATTCCAGACGACGTAAACCTTCGAGAAGGATTTCAGCTACATCACGCTGCGCGATAGCGCCAACAATTCCACACATATTTTTTGATTCCGAATTTAGGCATTATGCCTGTCGTTGTCGCTGACCTGTATTTGCCCTTTCCGGGCGCCCCGAGCCTTGTAGAGAGTGGGGTTATTTTTATAGGTATTACTAGTGGGCGGGAGATATATGTTTATCTCCTCGTCCCTTATCTGCCGAATAAACACGTATGCCATTCGGCAAAAAACTAAATTACTTCTTCTTCACCGGACGCTGCCAGCCCTGTTTATGGACCTGCGGTACACGGCTTAATACCAGTTCGTTATCGGCGACATTACGCGTAACAGTGGTCCCGGCGGCAATGGTCGCACCTTTACCCACAGTGACAGGCGCTACCAACTGAGTATCCGAACCCACAAACACATCATCACCAATAATGGTTTTAAATTTATTAGCACCATCGTAGTTGCAGGTGATCGTCCCTGCACCGATGTTCACGTTATCGCCAATTTCCGCATCGCCCAGGTAGGTCAGATGACCGGCTTTGGAGCCTTTACCCAGACGCGCTTTTTTCATTTCAACGAAGTTACCCACGTGTGCGCCTTCCTGCAGCTCAGCACCTGGGCGCAGACGCGCGAATGGACCGATGGTGCAAGCAGCTTCCAGATGGGCATCTTCCACCACACTGTATGGGCTAAGCTCGCAACCCTCACCAATAACGCTGTTTTTGATGATGCAGCCAGCGCCAATCTTGACGCGATCCCCAACGGTTACGTTACCTTCAATGATAACGTTAGTATCAATTTCAACATCTCGCCCGTGAATAAGCGTACCGCGAAGATCAAAACGTGCCGGATCGCGCAGCATCACGCCCGCCAGCAGCAGTTTTTCTGCCTGCTCGGACTGATAAACACGTTCCAGACGGGATAGCTGAAGACGGTTATTCACCCCTTCTGTTTCGCTAATGCGTGCTGGATGTACTGCAGCAATTTCACGTCCTTCCTGATACGCCATCGCAATGATATCGGTGATGTAATATTCACCCTGAGCATTATTATTGGTCAGTCTGGACAGCCAGCGCTTCATGTCAGCACCGTTGGCAATCAGGATACCAGTGTTTATTTCCTGGATTTGACGTTGCTCGTCGGTGGCATCTTTATGCTCGACGATACCCGTGACGTTGCCGTTATCGCGGGTAATTCGCCCATAGCCGGTTGGGTCATCGAGTTTTACCGTTAGCAAGCCAATGCCGCCCTGCGGTTTCGCTTCACGCAGGTGACGTAACGTTTCGGTGGAAATCAGCGGCACATCGCCATAGAGCATTAAAATGTCTTCGTCATCACCAAAGAATGGCGCCGCCTGCTGCATCGCATGGCCGGTACCCAACTGCTCCGCCTGCAGAACCCAGTTCAGGTTGCCATCCTTCAGCGTTTGCTTGAGCAAATCACCACCGTGTCCGTAGACCAGATGTACGTGAGTCGCACCTAATTCATTAGCTGCATCAATGACATGCTGAACCATCGGTTTTCCTGCGAGGGTATGCAGCACTTTAGGGAGATCGGAATACATACGCGTGCCTTTGCCTGCGGCAAGGATCACGACGCTCATAGCATTATTCAACATACACGTCCTGACTGTAATTTGAGAACGAATTTATACCGTTTCACATTGAAAATACTACATTTTTTTCAGCGTAAAATGGACCGAAGATAAAACGTTCAATCGGGGAAATTCCCCATCTGATAACTCACCATTTTCGTCTATATCAGTGTCTTTTGTCTTCAAAAAACCTGGGACCTGCTCTTATTAAAGCCTTAGGTTAATGTTTTTGCTATTTTTTTACCGCATGAATAAAGAGTTACGAATGCATGGTCCGATTTTATTTTGTGATTCAGTGAGAAACCGAAAATGCGTAAGCAAAAATAAACATTTGAGGCAGAGGAGTAGGGGGAGGGGATTTATTACAACAAGGGGCGCTGGCTGATAAACCGTATCAAGCATCGCGCCACAGGACATGCAGGTAAAGGCTAAAAGCTCATATTGCTGAACATGGCGATGATTTTATTGAGTAATTTCATGTTGGCATCTCTTTTTATCCGAGTTTATTTTGTGACATACATCACATAAAAAAGAGTCTACGCCGCATTTTTTAGCCAATCAATGTTTTTATGATCTAAATCACAAAACAGCTTTTAATTTAAATGTTCTTGCAACAAAACCAAAAAAAAAGCCAGCCTGGAAACCAGACTGGCCTTTGTGCTTTCAAGCCGGTGTTACATCGCTTTTTTGGTCAACTCGATAACGCGCAGTTTCGCGATCGCTTTGGCCAGTTCCGCAGATGCCTGAGCGTAATCCACGTCACCATGAGAGCTCTTGATGTGCTCTTCAGCCTTACGCTTCGCTTCCAGGGCTCTCGCTTCATCGAGATCCTGTCCGCGAATCGCGGTATCAGCCAGAACGGTCACGCTGCCTGGCTGCACTTCGAGAATGCCGCCGGACAGGTAGATAAACTCTTCATGACCGAACTGTTTAACGATGCGGATCATACCAGGCTTAATGGCGGTGAGCAGCGGTGCGTGACCCGGGAAAATACCCAGTTCACCTTCACTACCCGTTACCTGGATTTTTTCGACCAGACCAGAGAACATTTGTTGCTCTGCGCTGACGACGTCCAGGTGGTAAGTCATTGCCATATCACCCTCCGATTAAGGCGTTAAAGTTTTTTGGCTTTTTCCACGGCTTCGTCGATAGAACCAACCATGTAGAACGCCTGCTCTGGCAGGTGGTCGTATTCGCCTTCCATGATGCCTTTAAAGCCACGGATGGTGTCTTTCAGGGAAACGTATTTGCCCGGAGAACCGGTGAATACTTCCGCAACGAAGAACGGCTGGGACAGGAAGCGCTGAATTTTACGCGCACGTGCTACCACCAGTTTATCTTCTTCAGACAGTTCATCCATACCCAGGATGGCGATAATGTCTTTCAGTTCCTGATAACGCTGCAGCAGGGACTGTACGCCACGCGCGGTGTCGTAGTGTTCCTGACCAACAACCAGCGGATCCAGCTGACGGCTGGTGGAATCCAGCGGGTCAACTGCCGGGTAGATACCCAGAGATGCGATCTGACGGCTCAGTACCACGGTTGCATCCAAGTGAGCAAAGGTGGTTGCTGGGGATGGGTCAGTCAAGTCATCCGCTGGTACGTATACCGCCTGAACGGAGGTGATAGAACCGGTTTTGGTGGAGGTGATACGTTCCTGCAGAACACCCATCTCTTCCGCCAGGGTCGGCTGGTAGCCTACCGCTGATGGCATACGACCCAGCAGTGCAGATACTTCTGTACCGGCCAGGGTATAACGATAGATGTTATCAACGAACAGCAGAACGTCACGACCTTCGTCACGGAACTTCTCAGCCATGGTCAGACCGGTCAGCGCAACACGCAGACGGTTTCCCGGCGGCTCGTTCATCTGGCCATATACCAGAGATACTTTGTCCAGAACGTTGGAGTCGGTCATTTCGTGGTAGAAGTCGTTACCCTCACGAGTACGTTCACCTACGCCCGCAAACACAGAGTAACCGGAGTGTTCGATCGCGATGTTACGGATCAGCTCCATCATGTTTACGGTTTTACCTACACCCGCACCACCGAACAGACCAACTTTACCGCCCTTAGCGAACGGACACATCAGGTCGATAACTTTGATACCAGTTTCCAGCAGTTCCTGAGAGCTTGACAGCTCTTCGTAGGAAGGTGCCGCGCGGTGGATAGCCCAACGCTCTTCTTCACCGATATCGCCTTTCATGTCGATCGGATGCCCCAGGACGTTCATGATACGACCCAGAGTTGCTTTACCTACCGGGACTTCGATCGGGTGCTCGAGGTCTTTAACTTCAAGACCACGACGCAGACCGTCGGAAGAACCCATAGCGATGGTACGCACGATACCGCCGCCGAGCTGCTGCTGAACTTCCAGCACCAGGCTCTCTTTACCATTCATAACCTCAAGAGCATCGTACACGCGCGGTACGGCATCCTGAGGGAATTCGACGTCAACCACGGCGCCGATTACCTGGACAATTTTTCCAGTAGCCATCTTGAATCCTCTACGAATTAACCTGGTTATACCGCGGATGCACCACCGACGATCTCGGTGAGTTCCTGAGTAATGCTGGCCTGACGAGCTTTGTTGTATACCAACTGCAGCTCTTTAATCAGGCTGCCGCCATTGTCGGTCGCGGCTTTCATCGCCACCATACGTGCGGCCTGCTCGCTGGCCAGGTTTTCTACCACGCCCTGATAAACCTGAGACTCGACATAACGACGCAGCAGGGTATCCAGCAGCGCTTTCGGGTCCGGCTCATACAGGTAATCCCAGGATTTACGCTTCAACTCATCATCATCTGATGCCGGCAGAGGCAGCAGTTGCGTGATGGTTGGCGTCTGAGACATGGTGTTAATAAATTTGTTGCTGACAACGTACAGTCTGTCCAGGCGACCTTCATCGTAGGCCTGCAGCATCACTTTAACCGGACCGATCAGTTCCGACAGGGAAGGGTTATCTCCCATACCGGTTACCTGAGCAATCACATTACCGCCAACGGAATTAAAGAAAGACACGCCCTTAGAGCCGATCATTGCGATATCGCACTGAACGCCTTTATCGGACCATGTTTTCATATCCGCCAGCAGCTTTTTGAACAGGTTAATGTTCAAGCCACCGCACAGACCACGGTCGGTCGACACCACCAGGTAGCCCACGCGTTTAACGTCGCGTTCTTCCAGGTAAGGGTGCTTATATTCCAGATTACCATTCGCAAGGTGACCAATCACTTTGCGCATGGTCTCTGCATAAGGACGGCTGGCCGCCATGCGATCCTGCGATTTACGCATTTTGGAAGCGGCGACCATCTCCATCGCTTTAGTGATCTTCTGCGTGTTCTGGACGCTTGCGATCTTACTACGTATCTCTTTTGCGCCGGCCATGAGCTTCTCCTCAATGCCTTGCGGTCCGCCCTAAAGCAGACCGCCAGACGTTACCAGGACTGGGTTGCCTTGAAGGAATCGAGGATAGCTTTCAGCTTGCCTTCGATTTCATCGTTATAGCCACCGGACTGGTTGATCTCTTGCATCAGCGGAGCGTGGTCACGGTCAACATAAGCCAGCAGAGCGGCTTCGAAGCTACCGATTTTCGCCAGTTCCACATCTTCGAGGTAACCGCGTTCAGCCGCGAACAGCACCACACCCTGCTGTGCAACAGACATTGGGGCATACTGTTTCTGCTTCAGCAGTTCAGTTACTTTCTGACCGTGGCTCAGCTGCTTACGCGTAGCTTCATCCAGGTCGGAAGCGAACTGAGAAAACGCTGCCAGTTCACGATACTGCGCCAGTGCGGTACGAATACCACCGGACAGTTTCTTGATGATCTTGGTCTGCGCTGCGCCACCTACACGAGATACGGAAATACCCGGGTTAACTGCCGGACGAATACCGGAGTTAAACAGGTTAGTTTCCAGGAAGATCTGACCATCGGTAATGGAAATTACGTTGGTCGGAACGAACGCAGAAACGTCACCCGCCTGGGTTTCGATAATCGGCAGAGCGGTCAGGGAGCCGGTTTTACCCTTAACTTCACCATTGGTGAACTTCTCAACGTATTCCGCGTTAACGCGGGATGCGCGTTCCAGCAGACGGGAGTGGAGGTAAAATACGTCGCCCGGGAATGCTTCACGTCCTGGCGGACGACGGAGCAGCAGGGAAACCTGACGGTAAGCCACAGCCTGTTTAGACAGGTCATCGTAAACGATCAGCGCATCTTCGCCGCGGTCACGGAAGTATTCGCCCATTGCGCAACCGGCATATGGTGCCAGGTATTGCAGTGCAGCGGATTCAGACGCGGTCGCCACAACAACGATGGTGTTGGACAGTGCGCCGTGTTCTTCCAGTTTACGCACCACGTTAGAAATGGTAGACGCTTTCTGGCCGATAGCCACGTACACACATTTAATGCCGGAGTCACGTTGGTTGATGATGGCATCGATTGCCATTGCGGTTTTACCCGTCTGACGGTCACCGATGATCAGCTCACGCTGGCCACGACCGATTGGGATCATGGCATCAACCGATTTATAACCGGTCTGTACTGGCTGGTCGACGGACTGACGTTCGATTACGCCAGGTGCGATAACTTCGATTGGCGAGAAGCCATCGTTATCAACCGGACCTTTACCGTCAATCGGGGAACCCAGAGTGTTCACCACACGACCCAGCAGACCACGGCCAACCGGAACTTCCAGAATACGACCCGTACACTTAACCTTCATGCCTTCGGCGAGGTCAGCGTATGGACCCATCACAACTGCACCTACGGAGTCGCGCTCCAGGTTCAGTGCGATAGCGTAACGGTTACCCGGCAGGGAAATCATCTCACCCTGCATACAATCGGCCAGGCCGTGAATGCGGATAACACCGTCACTTACAGAAACAATAGTACCTTCGTTGTGAGCTTCGCTCACAACATTGAACTGAGCAATGCGCTGCTTGATCAGTTCGCTGATTTCGGTGGAATTCAGTTGCATGCTCCAGTCCCCTTAAGACTGCAAGACGTCTGCAAGGCGCTCAAGACGGCCGCGTACGCTGCCGTCAATGACCATATCACCCGCTTGGATGATTACGCCTGCCATTACAGACTTATCGATTTTGCAATTCAGCTTAACTTTGCGTGACAGACGTTTTTCCATCGCTGCACTAATCTTCGTAAGCTGTTCATCACTCAGTGCATTGGCAGAAGTGACTTCTACCTCAGAGATAGCCTCACTGGCTGCACGCAGGTGAATAAACTGCTCAAGAACATCCGGGAGCGCATTCAGACGGTTATTTTCAGCCATTACCTTAATCAGGTTTTGGCCGCTTTCGTCCAACTGCTCACCGCACACGGCGATAAACGACTCAGCGAGCGTTTCCGGCGCCAGCGCGCCAGAAAGAAGCTCTGCCATTTGTTCGTTTTTTGTCACCTCAGCGGCAAACGTCAGCATATCCTGCCAACGGTCAACGCTTTGGTGCTCAACGGCAAAGTCAAAAGCTGCTTTGGCGTAGGGGCGAGCTACCGTAATAAATTCAGACATCAGCCCCTCCCTCCTTACAGTTCAGCGACAAGTTTGTCCACGATGTCGCTATTAGCAGCTTCATCCACGGAACGTTCGATGATCTTCTCGGCGCCAGCAACAGCCAGGATAGCAACTTGCTTACGCAGCTCTTCGCGAGCACGTTTACGCTCGGCGTCAATTTCCGCCTGCGCCTGTGCCACGATTTTAGTACGTTCCTGCTCTGCTTCAGTTTTAGCTTCGTCCAGGATCTGAGCGCGGCGTTTGTTCGCCTGCTCGATGATTACCTGAGCTTCCGCCTTCGCTTTTTTCAGCTGGTCGGTCGCGCTGGCCTTTGCAAGGTCAAGATCCTTATGTGCTCGTTCTGCAGAAGCAAGGCCGTCAGCAATTTCTTTTTGACGTTTTTCGATGGCAGCCATTAACGGCGGCCATACGTACTTCATGCAGAACAGAACGAACAGGACAAACGCGATGGCCTGGCCGAGGATTGTTGCGTTAAGATTCACAGCACAATGCCTCTATCTAGTTAACGTTCTGATATTGCTCTTAATTCAAGCAACGCTTACTACGCGACAGCAAACATCACGTACAGACCCAGACCTACAGCGATCATTGGGATTGCATCCACCAGACCCATAACGATAAAGAACTGAGTACGCAGCAGAGGAATCAGATCCGGTTGACGCGCTGCGCCTTCCAGGAATTTACCCCCGAGGATGCCGATACCGATCGCAGCACCGATTGCCGCCAGACCCATCATCACAGCGGCAGCAATGTACAGCAGATCCATATTCAGGTTTTCCATGACAGTCTCCAGTTTGTTTCAGTTAAAACGTAGTAGTGTTGGTAAATTAATGCTCTTCAGATGCCATCGACAGATAGACAATCGTCAGAACCATAAATATGAAGGCTTGCAGCGTGATAATCAGTATGTGGAAAATGGCCCACGGCACATTCAGGATCCACTGTGACCACCACGGCAACAGACCAGCAATCAGAATGAAAATCAGCTCACCAGCGTACATGTTACCGAACAGTCGCAGACCAAGTGAGATTGGTTTGGACAGCAGGCTTACCCCTTCAAGGATTAAGTTGATAGGGATGAACGCCCAGTGATTGAACGGCTGCAGCGTCAACTCTTTCGCGAAGCCACCGATGCCTTTCATTTTGATGCTGTAGAACAGAATGAGGATAAATACGCCCAGCGCCATCGACAGGGTGATGTTCACGTCAGCAGACGGAACCACACGCAGAGCCGGCAGGCCAAAGATATGCTCACCGATGTACGGCAGCAGGTCGATAGGCAGTAAATCCATAAAGTTCATCAGGAATACCCAGACGAAAATCGTCAGGGCCAGCGGAGCAATCAGCTTGCTTTTGCCATGGTACATGTCTTTCACGCTACCATTCACAAAGCCGATTACCAGCTCAATCGCGGTCTGAAATTTACCTGGTACGCCGCTGGTCGCCTTTTTGGCCACGCTACGGAACATAAGCAGGAACAACAGACCCAGAACCACCGAGAAGAAAATGGAGTCAATATTGAGCGTCCAGAAGGTGGCTGGGGGGTTGTGCGGATCCACCAGC
The DNA here is from genome assembly GCF_030332265.1 of Citrobacter sp. Cu231. Classification (NCBI taxonomy): domain Bacteria; kingdom Pseudomonadati; phylum Pseudomonadota; class Gammaproteobacteria; order Enterobacterales; family Enterobacteriaceae; genus Citrobacter; species Citrobacter sp. Cu231. The sequence continues at coordinate 30,142 of NZ_JAOWIE010000036.1, forward strand.
GAGAATGTACGTAGGTCCAACTGAAGGTTATTCAGATGGTGTCCTATGTAATCCTGCGGCGTCATATTTTCTGAAGCCATGATGCCTTTACCCTTTGTTGTTAATTACAGCCGGCGCCAGTATCTGAACCACCAGCACCAAAACCCACGTAACGATCAGCGGCATGAATACCGCTTTCAAAACAGCCAACGCCACCACCAGCAAAACCAGCATCGCTAACACCTTGAAGGCTTCGCCAAAAGCGAACGTCCAGGCTACTCGACCTTTAGCTGGTGTATGCGCCTGGTGACGCCAGGCAAATATCATAAACAACACATTAGGCAGTAACACTGCCAATCCACCGCACAACGCGGAGATGCCCCAGAAAGGGTCTTTGAGGCTAAACAGCAGTCCACTTGCTGTTACCGCCAGAAACTGTGTGAGCAAAAGCTTACGAGCAACGTTTCGACTCAAGAGCGACATAGACATCACGTTTTTACTCCTGCTCCCTTCGAGGTATGCCGCGTGTCGTATAAAACGTTCTTTATGGCTTAGAGTCAAGCATCAAAAAGCGGTCAAATTATACGGTGCGGCTTCTCGATTTCAAACAATAAGTAGCTAAAAAGTGAATAAATGTTTAAATATTTTTCGCTACCCCACATTTATCACTTTTATGCAAACTGTGAACGATCATGCAAAACTGCAAAAGCCGCGTAAATACTGGCTGCAAAGCGTGCACCAGATCACATATTAAGCATATTCGCCCCGACACTATTTATTTACTTGGCAAATGATGCCATTTCAACTTTCTGATATTTAAGCCTAAAATTCGTTACTGTTTTAAAAATAGCGAATAACAACAAAAAAACCACCCATTGACATTTATAATAAAAAATTAACACGAACGGTGATTCTTTGAATCTATTTTTAGCAGGCTGATATTTTCATAGCTGACTTGTTTCGCTTTTAACAAAAAACGCTACGTTATAGTTATGATGCAAAACCGTAAGACACTAGTGAAATGTAACGACATTTAACCACACTATTCCCTATGACTTTTAACACCTGAAGAGCCGTTTTTTTTCTATTTTTTTTGATAAAAATTAAATTTTGTTTGGTTTAATAACCACCAGATGACGTTCACCATCCAGTTGCGGAACGCGTAATTTTTCGACCGACTCGACGCTGAATTCTGCAGGCAACGAGGCTATTTCATCTTCAGGTAACTGCCCTTTTAGCGCATAAAAACGCCCATCCTGACCTGGTAAATGATGGCACCAGCTCACCATATCATTAAGTGACGCAAAAGCACGGCTAATCACCCCATCAAACGGCGGTTCTGAAGGGAATTCTTCAACGCGACTTTGCACAGGAGTGATGTTAGTAAGCGCAAGCTCATGCTGCACCTGACGCAAGAAACGAACGCGTTTTCCCAGACTATCCAGCAGTGTGAAATGCGCTTCAGGACGCACGATAGAGAGAGGGATCCCCGGTAGGCCCGGCCCAGTACCGACATCGATAAAACGCTCGCCCTTCAGGTACGGCGCGACGACAATGCTGTCCAGAATATGGCGCACCAGCATTTCGTTGGGATCCCGCACCGACGTCAGGTTGTACGCTTTGTTCCATTTATGCAGCATATCGACATACGCAATCAGCTGATTTTTCTGGTGATCGGTAAGAGAAATACCGGCATCAGCCAGCAGACGAGAGAGTTTGTTGAGCACGGTCGTTACCTGTAAATAATCTATTGCCCGACGCGCTGTCGCTTATCGGGCCGACAAATATGTAGGGCGGGCAAACGAAGCGCTCCCGCCAAAAAGTGATATCAAGCGCTGCGACGCAGCATACCTTGTTTTTTCAGCCATACCAGCAGAATGGAGATGGCGGCAGGTGTTACGCCGGAAATACGCGATGCCTGGCCGATCGATACCGGTTTGTGATCGTTCAGTTTGGCAATGACTTCATTCGACAAACCTGAGACCTGACGATAATCCAGCGTTGCAGGCAACAGGGTGTTCTCATTACGCTGTTGTCTTTCGATCTCTTCCTGCTGACGGGCGATATATCCTTCGTATTTCACCTGAATTTCAACTTGTTCCGCGGCCTGAGCATCGTTAAGCGCAGGTGCGAACGCAGATAAAGAGGTCAACTGGGCATAGGTCATATCCGGGCGACGCAGCAAATCTTCACCGCTGGCTTCACGTGACAAAGGCGTAGCCAGGTGAGCATTCACTTCTGCTACAGACTCCGCTAACGGGTTAACCCAGGTTGATTTGAGACGCTGGCGTTCTTGTTCGATGCGCTCCAGTTTCTCGTTGAAGCGAGCCCAGCGCTCATCGTCCACCAGTCCCAGCTCACGGCCAATTTCGGTCAGACGCAGATCGGCGTTATCTTCGCGTAGCATCAAACGGTATTCAGCGCGTGAGGTGAACATACGGTACGGTTCTTTCGTACCCAGCGTACACAGATCGTCCACCAGTACACCCAGATAAGCCTGATCGCGACGCGGTGCCCAGCCGTCTTTGTCAGCAGACAAGCGTGCGGCGTTCAGACCTGCCAGCATCCCTTGCGCGGCAGCTTCTTCATAACCAGTCGTACCGTTGATCTGACCAGCAAAGAACAGACCCTGGATGAATTTGCTTTCCAGAGTAGGTTTAAGGTCGCGCGGATCGAAGAAATCGTACTCAATAGCGTAGCCGGGACGAACGATTCTGGCATTTTCCATTCCCTGCATAGAACGGACAATTTGCATCTGCACATCGAACGGCAGGCTGGTGGAGATGCCATTCGGGTAAATTTCATTAGACGTCAGTCCCTCCGGCTCAAGGAAGATCTGATGCTGGTTACGATCGGCAAAGCGCATCACTTTGTCTTCGATCGACGGGCAATAACGTGGGCCGATACCTTCGATCACGCCTGCGTACATCGGGCTACGATCGAGGTTATTGCGGATCACGTCATGGGTTTTTTCATTGGTATGCGTGATGTAGCACGGCATCTGGCGCGGATGCTGAGAGGCATCGCCCAAAAACGAGAAGACCGGCATCGGGTTATCGCTGTTCTGCTGACCGAGTACGCTGAAATCAATCGTGCGCGCATCGATACGCGGCGGCGTACCGGTCTTCAGGCGGCTGACGCGCAGCGGCAGTTCACGCAGACGGCGTGACAGTGGAATAGACGGCGGATCGCCGGCACGGCCACCGCTGTAGTTATCCAGACCAATATGAATTTTGCCGTCAAGGAAAGTCCCCACGGTTAACACGACCGCTTTGGCACGGAACTTCAGACCCATTTGGGTCACTGCGCCCACAACACGATCGTTTTCAACAATCAGATCTTCAACCGCCTGTTGGAAGATCATCAGGTTGGGTTGATTCTCCAGTGCGGTACGTACAGCCTGGCGATAGAGCACACGATCGGCCTGAGCGCGAGTAGCTCGAACGGCAGGCCCTTTGCTGGCGTTTAGTATCCTAAACTGAATGCCTGCATGGTCGATCGCTTTTGCCATCAACCCACCAAGCGCATCCACTTCTTTTACCAGGTGTCCCTTCCCAATACCGCCGATCGCCGGGTTGCAGCTCATTTGCCCCAGAGTGTCGATATTGTGTGTCAAAAGCAGGGTCTGTTGGCCCATTCGCGCCGCGGCCATCGCGGCCTCAGTGCCTGCATGACCCCCGCCAATGATGATGACGTCAAAAGGATCCTGATAAAACATGGTAATTGCCTCGCATAACGCGGTGTGAAAATGGATTGAAGCCCGGGCCGTGGATTCTACTCAACTTTAGTCGATGGAGAAAGACCTGGGATCCTGGGTATTAAAAAGAAGATCTTTTTATTTAGAGATCTGTTTTATTGTGATCTCTTATTAGGATCGCGACTTTCTGTGGATAAGGGCGATCCTTTGAATAAGATCAACAGGTTGTTGAGGATCATTAGCTGTGAATGATCGGTGATCCTGGTCCGTATAAGCTGGGATCAGAATGAAGGGTTATACACAACTCAAAAACTGAACAACGGTTGTTCTTGGGATAACTACCGGTTGATCCAAGCTTTTAACCAGAGTTATCCACATAAAAAAGTACGATCTTTACAAATCTCTGAGCAATGGATGCCAGGATCCCAGCCAAATTTCAGCCGGATCTTCCGGAATTTCATGTTCCAGTACGTTGATCCTGAGCGTTTCGCCTACCTGTTTTGCCCCACAGGCTTTCAGTTCGGCTTCCAGCTTGTCGATTGCGCCGCAAAAAGTGTCATATTCACGACTGCCGATCCCGATTGCGCCAAAGTACACTTGTGACAAGTCCAGTTTCTGCTCGCGTAAGGCATCATATAAAGGCTGCAGGTTGTCAGGAATGTCTCCTGCTCCGTGTGTGGAGCTAATCATCAGCCAGATCCCGTCAGTCGGGACCTCTTCAGGCATTGGTCCATGCAGTATTTCGCTGGAAAAACCAGCGTCGTCCAGCTTTTCAGCCAGATGCTCTGCTACATATTCCGCACTGCCAAGCGTGCTGCCGCTGATAAGAGTGATGTCTGCCATTGATCGCCCACCTTTATAAAGAGGGCGTATTGTACGCTGTGAGCGAGCTGGGATCTACCTGTGGAAAAATGGGGGATTAAAAAAAACGATCATGGCTTGATGGTGCGCATGATCGGGTTCTGCAGGACGATCAGGGTTTCAGTGGACTGAATTTCATCAATTGTTTGGATCTTGTTGATAAGTACCTGCTGCAACGCATCGATCGATTTGCACATTACCTTAATAAAGATGCTGTAGTGCCCGGTGGTGTAATATGCTTCGGTCACTTCATCGAGGCTTTCCAGTCTGGCCAGCGCCGACGGATAGTCTTTCGCACTTTTCAGGATGATGCCGATAAAGCAGCCAACGTCATAGCCCAACTGTTTGGGACTGACATCAATTCGCGCGCCGGTAATGATCCCAGCCTGCTTCATCTTTTCTACACGAACGTGAATTGTCCCCGGGCTGACGCCGAACTGTTTGGCTAATTCAGCGTACGCGGTGCGGGCATTTTCCATCAGGGCGTCAAGAATGCCGCGGTCCAGATTGTCGATCTGATAATTTTCCATAGGTTTTTCTTATATAGATTAATGATTCATTCTATTTTAGCCGCTATTTTTAACGAATCAAAATCGAAGTCGGCTTTTTGTTTGTTGATTATTGAATATTACCTCCATTCTGTTGCTTAATCATAGGCAACAGGACACAGGAGTACACATAATGAAAACCGCTTACATTGCCAAACAACGTCAAATTAGCTTCGTAAAATCTCATTTTTCTCGTCAGCTGGAAGAGCGTTTAGGCCTGATTGAAGTTCAGGCACCGATCCTCAGCCGCGTAGGAGATGGCACGCAGGATAACTTGTCGGGCTGTGAAAAAGCGGTGCAGGTGAAGGTTAAAGCATTGCCGGACGCTCAATTCGAAGTGGTTCATTCCCTGGCGAAGTGGAAGCGTCAAACGTTAGGACAACATGACTTTAGCGCAGGCGAAGGGCTGTACACGCACATGAAAGCCCTGCGTCCCGATGAAGATCGCCTCTCCCCGCTGCACTCAGTGTATGTTGACCAGTGGGACTGGGAGCGCGTGATGGGCGACGGCGAGCGTCAATTTTCTACTCTGAAAAGCACGGTAGAGGCTATCTGGGCAGGAATTAAGGCTACCGAAGCTGCGGTTAGCAAAGAGTTTGGTCTGGCACCGTTCCTGCCAGAGCAGATCCACTTTGTTCATAGTCAGGAGCTGTTATCTCGTTATCCGGATCTTGATGCAAAAGGTCGTGAACGTGCGATCGCTAAAGAGTTGGGCGCGGTATTCCTGGTGGGGATCGGCGGCAAACTCAGTGATGGTCATCGCCATGATGTGCGTGCGCCAGATTATGATGACTGGAGTTCAGCGTCTGATCTGGGCCATGCCGGTTTGAACGGAGATATTCTGGTCTGGAACCCGGTACTGGAAGATGCGTTTGAGCTGTCTTCTATGGGGATTCGTGTGGATGCTGACGCTCTGAAACACCAGCTGTCTTTGACCGGTGATGAAGATCGCCTGAGTCTGGAATGGCACCAGGCGCTGCTGCGCGGTGAAATGCCGCAGACGATTGGTGGAGGGATTGGGCAGTCGCGTTTGACCATGCTGTTGCTACAATTACCGCACATTGGTCAGGTTCAGTGTGGCGTATGGCCGGCTCAGGTACGTGAAAGCGTCGCTTCTCTGCTGTAAGAATTAACGCCGCCAGCGTCTGAGCAGGCGACTTCGCATCCCGGTATCAAAGCGCCAGATATGATCGAAAATGCGCATGATGCCGGGTTTTCCGTGTGCTGACATCGCCACTGCATGAAAACGATGCTGGTGAACTCGCTGCAATTCACCCACTTTATTGACGACCTCATCGGGTAATCGCTGAGCGATAAAATCTGAGATCACCACCGCATCGGCATCAAACCATTCCCGACCCTGCATGCGCTCAATAATGGCGCGAAAACAGCTGGCGATATCTGTACCGCCGCGAAAGCGCTGACTTAAAAAACGGATCGCCTGTTCGATACCCTCCGGACCGGACAGCTCATAGCGCACCACTTCTGTTGAAAACAGCATAATGAAACAGCGCCGGTTATCGGCAAGAGCGACGCGCATTAGCGCCAGGCAAAAGGCTTTCGCACATTGCTCATTAAATCCGCCCATCGATCCCGAGGTATCGACGCAGACGATAAAAGGCCCGCGCGGCTGCTCGTCAAAATCCTGATGCACCACAGGCCGTTCCGTGACTTTTTCACGCCACGCTTCGCCGTGCAGGCGATAGGTCAGCAGTTGTTTTTCCACCAGCCGACGGTAGAACTCGTATTCCAGTTCGGTAATGCCCAGCGTCGCCAGTTCAGGCGGCAGCAGGCGCAGGATATCGTCGCTTTGCTGGATGCCATCCACTTGCTCCGGTACGGTTGCCGGTTCGCGCACCAGCGTACGGAAGGTTTCCATTGGCGCATCTTTACGCGGCACGGATTTCGCTTCTCTGGAACGACCTAATTGCTCAGCCAGACGCTGGAGTTCAGGTTGTTGCGTCAGAAATTCGCCGTATTTCACCATCAGCTGATAATCACCGCGCTTGATTTGACCAGCGCTCATATCCCACAACCGACCCGCGGCGTTGTCATTTTCTGCCAGGACGGGTTCCAGTTGCCCGCTGAGAGTCATCCGCTCCTGTACTTCGCTGAGCAAATGTTCACGCTCTTCTTCCAGCAATTGTTGATTCAGCGTGGTGGTTTGCACTACCAGACTCAGGCGCCAGCGCTGGAGAAAAAGCGTATGCAGGGCGGGCGTAAACGTGTTGTTGTCATCGACTAACTGCTGCGCTTGTCCGGCCCACGGTGAATGGAGGCGGTGCAATAACGACAATATTTGCGGTAGCTGGACGATAAACTGTGCATGAGAGAGGAGCTGACTTTGTTGATAACAAATGACCTCTTCCGCCAACTCCGGCGGCACATGGGTATCTTTGAGCCGACTACGCAAAGATTCACGCCAGCGCGGTATATCTTCAGCGATCGCTTTTTTGAGGCGCGGGAATTTTTTAAAAAAAACCACCATCTTCGGAGAAGCCAGCAGGGCGACGATCATCTCTTCGATCATCGCCTCTTCGCTGACTGCCAGCATGATGTTGAGCGTATCAAGGGTTAGCATTGTTGCGCCTGGCGGATTTGCATCCCGACATCCTGTAGACTGGCTTCTATGCGGCCTAACCAGTCATTATGAATAAACAGGCACTTTTGTTGTTCGCTAAATGCGCTGTGCTGCTGGTGCCACTCGTTATCAAGCGCTTCAAGCTCTTGTTTTATCTCTGCAGGCATACTTTCTTGTGATGAACTTGGCAGCGCCAGACGAGATCCTTGCAAACTGACGTCGCGTACGACCAGGTGTTGTGCGCTATCCACTTCCATGTTCAGCGTCTGAGCAAAACCGATCCCGTTTAATTTTCCGCGGATCTCACCGCCTTTGGTTAGCCACAGTTCCAGTGCGCTACGATCAAAAGCAATATGGATGACTTCCATATCATGCAGCTTCAGGGGCTTTTGCAGCAGTAATGTCAGGATTGAGGATGTGGCTTCCGGCGGTAAATCATAATGAGGACGACGGCTGAACATGCCGCCCTGACGGATCACCGTGAACGCAGTTTTATCGCTTTGCTGCTGCTGGAGCTGAATGCGACGTTGCACAATGCTGCCCAAACGCGTCAGCATAGCCTGCTGCTGCCAGGCGTGCCCGGTCATCAATATTTCCAGCTGCTGCTGCATCAGATTCAGGCTTTGTGCGTCGTACCACAGGCAATCTTTCAACAGGATGAGGTCAATAGGGACGACCGCATCACGTCCGCTAAAGAAGGCGCTGGCCTGGAGCAAGCGAATGGCTTTTTTCCAGCGACGATCGGACACGTAGGGGGCATTCGGTAGCGTGTCCAGCTGCTGACGTAGGGTGAAAATAAGCTCAAACACGCGATCGGGAAGCTTGATGGCGCCAATGTCTTTTTGCCACTGGTAATACTCTTCATCCGTCACCTGTAATGACGCCGGGACCGGGTTGTCGCTTTCATCTTGCTGACTTAGCAGCATTGAGCGGAAGTTGGCTTTGTCCTGAACTTTATCCAGCCACAGGCGTATCAGCATACGGTCATACAGCGCTTCCAGGCTGCTGTCTGCTTCTGGCAGTTCGTTGGAGGCTGCCACCAGCAGGCGCATCGGGATTTTCTCTTCATGCGCGCCGTTGCGGAAGTGGCGTTCGTTAATGGCGGTCAGCAGGGTGTTAAGAATCGCCGGGCCCGCCTTCCAGATTTCATCAAGAAAGACGATTTCAGCTTCAGGAAGATAGCCTGCCGTTAAGCGTTCATAGCGACCTTCGTCTTTAAGCGCCTGAATGGACAGTGGGCCGAAGACCTCTTCTGGCGTAGAGAAGCGCGTCATCAGGTATTCGAAAGCGCGCGCATTTTGAAAAGCAAACTTCAGTCGGCGGGCAATTAAGCTTTTCGCTATCCCGGGAGGGCCTAATAAGAAAACGCTCTCGCCGCTGAGTGCAGCCAGCAGACACAGACGAATGGCGTGGCTACGTTCATAAAGTCCCTTTTCCAGCGCATTGCTCAGACGGGAAATTCTTTCCGCTAATAAATGTGGGTGAGCCATAATGAAGTGGCGTCCTTTCGCCAAATGTACTGCGTGAACTGCGAGTATAGATGCTCCACACCTGTACATTAATAGACTGAAGGTGCGCTAAGTTTTCTTTGAGCCAGATTAATCTGGTCACATTTAGGGGTACGATTTTATGATTAATCGTGCATACTGTGCGCCTTTTTGTGGGCCAAGGGACGACGCACACATTTCTTATATATACACCAAATCAATCAATCTACACCAAGGTGGCAATGGAGTTTTCTCCTGGGATGGGGAAATAACGAATGCAGCCCAGACGGAGTGGCGTGAAAGATGAGGTGTATAAACGAAAGACGAGTCTATGAGCACTGATAATAAACAATCATTGTCTGCGATTACCCTTGCGGCCATTGGGGTTGTCTACGGTGATATTGGTACCAGCCCACTTTATACGCTTCGTGAATGTTTATCCGGCCAGTTTGGTTTTGGCGTTGAACGTGATGCAGTATTTGGCTTTCTCTCGCTGATTTTCTGGCTGTTGATCTTTGTTGTCTCTATTAAATACCTGACGTTTGTCATGCGCGCTGATAACGCCGGAGAAGGTGGGATCCTGACGCTGATGTCATTAGCCGGGCGCAATACCTCGGCGCGAACCACCTCCATGCTGGTGATTATGGGGTTGATTGGCGGCAGCTTCTTTTATGGAGAAGTGGTGATAACGCCTGCCATTTCGGTGATGTCGGCGATTGAAGGCCTGGAGATCATTGCCCCGCAACTGGATACCTGGATTGTTCCGCTCTCGATAATCGTACTGACCCTGCTGTTTTTGATTCAAAAACACGGTACCGGCATGGTCGGTAAGCTGTTTGCGCCGATTATGTTGCTGTGGTTCCTGACACTGGCGGTATTAGGCGTGCGAAGTATTATTGGCAATCCGGAAGTACTGCAGGCGCTAAATCCGTATTGGGCGGTGCATTTCTTTCTCGAATTCAAAACATTGTCCTTTATTGCGCTGGGGGCCGTGGTGTTGTCGATTACCGGTGTTGAAGCGCTGTATGCTGATATGGGCCACTTCGGTAAGTTGCCGATTCGTCTGGCCTGGTTCTCTGTCGTGTTGCCTTCGCTGGTACTGAACTATTTTGGTCAGGGGGCGTTACTGTTAAAGCATCCTGAGGCGATCAAAAACCCGTTCTTCCTGTTGGCGCCGGAGTGGGCGTTGATCCCGCTACTGATTCTCGCCGCGCTGGCGACGGTAATCGCTTCGCAGGCGGTTATCTCCGGCGTCTTCTCGCTGACGCGTCAGGCCGTACGTCTGGGATATTTATCGCCAATGCGTATTATCCATACCTCGGAAATGGAGTCGGGCCAGATCTACATTCCTTTCGTTAACTGGATGCTCTATTTTGCGGTGGTTATCGTGATTGTGAGCTTTGAACACTCCAGTAATCTGGCCGCGGCGTACGGGATTGCGGTAACGGGGACGATGGTACTGACGTCTATTCTGTCTACCACCGTGGCGCGTAAAAACTGGCACTGGAATAAATACTTTGTCTTCCTGATCCTGGTAGCGTTCTTATGCGTCGATGTTCCGCTGTTCTCCGCGAACCTCGATAAACTGATTTCCGGCGGTTGGCTGCCTCTGACGCTGGGTCTGGTGATGTTCACCATTATGACCACCTGGAAAAGCGAGCGTTTCCGTCTGCTGCGTCGCATGCATGAGCACGGCAACTCTCTGGAGGCGATGATTGCCTCGCTGGAGAAATCCCCACCAGTACGCGTGCCGGGAACGGCGGTATATATGTCCCGTGCGTTGAACGTCATCCCGTTTGCGCTTTTGCATAACCTAAAGCATAACAAGGTGTTGCACGAACGCGTGATTCTGCTGACGCTGCGTACTGAAGATGCACCCTATGTACACAACGTGCGTAGGGTGCAGATTGAGCAGTTATCGCCAACTTTCTGGCGCGTAGTGGCCAGCTACGGTTGGCGTGAAACGCCGAACGTCGAGGAAGTGTTCCATCGCTGTGGTCTGGAAGGCTTAAGTTGTCGGATGATGGAAACCTCCTTCTTCATGTCGCACGAGTCGTTGATTGTTGGTAAGCGACCATGGTATTTGCGCCTGCGCGGCAAGTTGTATCTGCTGTTGCAGCGCAATGCGCTGCGTGCGCCAGACCAGTTTGAAATCCCACCAAACCGGGTTATCGAGCTCGGTACGCAGGTCGAGATTTAATCTCATGGACGCCCTCTTTCATCGCGAAAGGGGGCGTTTTGTTTTGTTCCTCCCAGTTTTCATTTCATCGAATGATAATCCTTGCGAAACGTTTCGATGGTGATCACATTTTCGTAACGTCGCGGTGGTTTTCTGTCCACTCTTCGAACTACACTTATTTTCAGCGAAACGTTTCGCTAGTGGGGAAAGAAAATGAAGAAAGGCACGGTACTCAACTCTGAAATTTCATCGGTGATCTCTCGTCTGGGGCATACCGATACGCTGGTGGTGTGTGATGCAGGTTTACCCATCCCTAACAACACAACGCGTATTGATATGGCATTAACTCAGGGCGTACCTTCTTTTATGCAGGTATTGGATGTGGTTACTCGTGAAATGCAGGTCGAGGCGGCCATTCTCGCGTCGGAAATTAAACAACATAATCCGCAACTCCACGAAACGTTGCTCAGTCACATTGAGCAACTGCAACAACACCAGGGAAACACCATAGAAATTCGTTACACCACGCATGAACAATTCAAAAAACAAACCGCAGACAGTCAGGCGGTAATTCGCAGCGGAGAATGTTCTCCGTATGCGAATATCATTCTCTGTGCTGGCGTCACGTTCTGAGGCCATCATGAACGCATTACTGCAACTCAAAGGGATCGATAAAGCGTTCCCGGGCGTAAAAGCGCTATCCGGCGCCGCGCTGAATGTCTATCCAGGCCGCGTAATGGCGCTGGTGGGCGAAAACGGCGCGGGCAAATCCACCATGATGAAGGTGCTGACCGGAATCTATACCCGTGATGCCGGTTCCTTATTGTGGCTGGGGAAAGAGACCACTTTTAACGGCCCAAAATCTTCCCAGGAAGCCGGAATCGGTATTATCCACCAGGAGCTGAACCTGATCCCGCAACTCACTATCGCCGAGAATATTTTTCTCGGTCGCGAGTTTGTGAATCGCTTTGGCAAAATAGACTGGAAGAAGATGTACGCCGAAGCCGATCTGCTGCTCGCCAAACTGAATCTGCGCTTTAAAAGCGACAGACTGGTCGGTGAGCTGTCGATTGGCGATCAGCAGATGGTCGAAATTGCTAAAGTGCTGAGCTTTGAATCGAAGGTCATCATTATGGATGAACCGACGGATGCCCTCACCGATACTGAAACCGAATCCCTGTTCCGCGTCATTCGCGAACTGAAATCCCAGGGACGCGGCATTGTCTATATTTCTCACCGCATGAAAGAGATCTTCGAGATTTGCGACGACGTAACCGTCTTCCGCGACGGGCAGTTTATTGCCGAGCGTGAAGTCGCATCGCTTACCGAAGACTCGCTGATTGAAATGATGGTGGGACGTAAGTTGGAAGATCAGTACCCGCGTCTGGAAAAAGCGCCGGGTGATATTCGCCTGAAGGTCGATAATCTGTGCGGTCCTGGCGTAAATGATGTGTCATTCACGCTGCGTAAAGGTGAGATCCTTGGCGTATCGGGGCTGATGGGGGCTGGGCGTACCGAGCTGATGAAGGTGTTGTACGGCGCATTGCCGCGTACCAGCGGCTACGTCACGCTTGATGGCCATGAAGTTGTCACCCGTTCGCCGCAGGATGGACTGGCTAACGGCATCGTCTATATTTCTGAAGACCGTAAACGCGATGGTTTAGTGCTCGGCATGTCGGTGAAAGAGAACATGTCACTGACCGCACTGCGTTATTTTAGTCGCGCAGGTGGAAGCCTTAAACATAAAGACGAGCAGCAGGCTGTAGGGGATTTTATTCGCCTGTTCAATGTTAAAACGCCATCGATGGAACAGGCTATCGGCCTGCTCTCCGGCGGTAACCAGCAGAAAGTAGCGATTGCACGCGGTCTGATGACCCGTCCAAAAGTTCTGATCCTCGATGAGCCGACGCGCGGCGTCGACGTTGGGGCGAAAAAAGAAATCTATCAGCTTATCAACCAGTTTAAGGCTGATGGGTTGAGTATCATTCTGGTCTCTTCTGAGATGCCAGAAGTATTGGGCATGAGCGATCGAATTATCGTTATGCATGAAGGGCATCTCGGCGGTGAATTCACTCGCGAGCAGGCCACTCAGGAAGTATTAATGGCTGCCGCTGTGGGCAAGCTTAATCGCGTGAATCAGGAGTAAAAAAGATGACTACCCAGGCTGTTTCTGGTCGCCGTTATTTCACTAAAGCATGGCTTCTGGAGCAAAAGTCGCTCATCGCTCTGTTAGTGCTGATCGCGATTGTTTCCACCATGAGCCCTAACTTTTTTACCGTTAATAACCTGTTCAACATTCTCCAGCAAACGTCGGTGAATGCCATTATGGCCGTCGGGATGACGTTGGTTATCCTGACGTCGGGTATCGATCTGTCCGTCGGTTCCTTGCTGGCGCTGACCGGTGCGGTTGCGGCTTCGATTGTAGGGATTGAAGTCAATGCGCTGGTGGCTGTTGCTGCGGCTCTGGCGCTTGGCGCTGCCATTGGCGCGGTAACCGGGGTGATTGTCGCGAAAGGCCGCGTGCAGGCCTTTATTGCGACTCTGGTGATGATGTTGCTGCTGCGCGGTGTGACCATGGTTTACACCAACGGCAGCCCGGTAAACACCGGGTTTACTGATAATGCCGATCTGTTTGGTTGGTTCGGGATTGGGCGTCCATTAGGCGTTCCTACGCCAGTGTGGATCATGGGGATTGTCTTCCTCGCAGCGTGGTACATGTTGCACCACACGCGTCTGGGTCGTTATATCTATGCACTGGGTGGTAACGAAGCGGCAACGCGTCTGTCCGGAATCAGCGTCAGTAAAATCAAAATTATCGTTTACTCACTGTGCGGTCTGCTGGCATCGCTGGCGGGTATCATTGAAGTCGCGCGCCTCTCCTCTGCGCAACCGACGGCAGGTACAGGCTATGAGCTGGATGCTATCGCTGCGGTGGTATTAGGCGGTACCAGCCTCGCGGGTGGTAAAGGACGAATTGTTGGGACGCTGATCGGCGCATTGATTCTTGGTTTCCTCAATAATGGTTTGAATTTGTTAGGTGTATCCTCCTATTACCAGATGATCGTCAAAGCGGTGGTGATTTTGCTGGCGGTACTGGTAGACAACAAAAAGCAGTAACAACGATTACAGGACATCTTAAATATGAACATGAAAAAACTGGCTACCCTGGTTTCTGCTGTTGCGCTGAGCGCCACCGTGAGCGCGAATGCGATGGCGAAAGATACCATTGCGCTGGTGGTCTCCACCCTCAACAACCCGTTCTTTGTCTCTCTGAAGGATGGGGCGCAAAAAGAGGCAGATAAGCTGGGCTACAACCTGGTGATTCTGGACTCGCAAAACAACCCGGCGAAAGAGCTGGCTAACGTTCAGGATTTAACGGTTCGCGGGACCAAAATTCTGCTGATCAACCCGACTGACTCCGATGCAGTGGGTAACGCCGTGAAGATGGCGAACCAGGCGAAAATTCCGGTTATCACCCTTGACCGCGTAGCGTCTAAAGGCGAAGTGGTAAGCCATATTGCATCTGATAACGTGCTGGGCGGCAAAATTGCGGGTGATTACATCGCGAAGAAAGCAGGTGAAGGCGCGAAAGTTATCGAACTACAGGGTATTGCCGGTACTTCTGCGGCGCGTGAGCGTGGCGAAGGTTTCCAGCAGGCCGTTGCGGCGCACAAGTTTAACGTCCTGGCCAGCCAGCCGGCAGACTTCGACCGTACTAAAGGTCTGAACGTCATGCAGAACCTGCTGACCGCGCATCCAGACGTGCAGGCCGTATTTGCTCAGAACGATGAAATGGCGCTGGGTGCGTTGCGCGCGCTGCAAACGGCGGGTAAATCTGATGTGATGGTGGTTGGATTTGACGGCACTCCAGATGGCGAAAAAGCAGTAAATGATGGCAAACTGGCTGCGACCATTGCTCAGCTGCCGGATCAAATCGGCGCGAAAGGCGTTGAGACTGCGGATAAAGTCCTGAAAGGCGAGAAGGTTCAGGCTAAATATCCGGTTGACCTGAAGCTGGTCATCAAGCAGTAATACCGATTCAGGTCGCTCGCGACCTGATGGAGACATAAATACGCCATCCATGGATCTTGTTCTGAGGATGAAAGCGTAAAAAGAAAAGCAGGGCACGCGCCACCCTAACCCGGTGGCGCACTTTGACTTGGAACACCAAATATGAAAACCGCAGGCAACCTCGTTGTTCTTGGCAGTATCAATGCCGATCACATCCTCAACCTTAACTCTTTCCCAACACCGGGTGAAACCGTAACCGGTAGCCATTATCAGGTGGCATTTGGCGGTAAAGGCGCGAATCAGGCTGTTGCTGCGGGTCGGAGTGGCGCGAATATCGCATTTATTGCCTGTACGGGCGATGATGATATTGGCGAAAGTGTTCGTAAACAGTTAGCCAAAGATAATATCGATATTGCTCCGATTAGCGTAATTTCGGGGGAATCGACCGGTGTGGCGTTGATTTTTGTGAATGGTGAAGGCGAGAATGTCATTGGCATTCATGCTGGTGCGAACGCAGCACTTTCGCCCGCACTGGTGGAAGCGCAGCATGAGCGTATTGCGCAGGCGTCCGCTTTGCTGATGCAGTTAGAGTCTCCGATCGAAAGCGTACTGGCTGCGGCAAAGATTGCCCATCAGAATAAGACTCTGGTCGCCCTTAACCCAGCTCCGGCACGTGAACTTTCTGACGAGCTGCTGGCGCTGGTGGATATTATTACCCCGAATGAAACCGAGGCTGAAAAGCTGACGGGGATCCGGGTTGAAAATGATAAAGATGCGGCCAAAGCGGCGCAGGCATTGCACGCGAAGGGGATCCATACTGTATTGATTACCTTAGGGAGTCGCGGTGTGTGGGCCAGCGTAAACGGTGAAGGTCAGCGAGTACCGGGTTTTAAAGTTGATGCTGTGGATACCATCGCCGCCGGGGATACCTTTAACGGCGCGTTAATTACAGCGTTACTGGAAGAGACTCCGCTGCCTGAAGCGATCCGTTTTGCGCATGCGGCTGCGGCGATTGCGGTCACCCGTAAAGGCGCTCAGCCTTCCGTTCCATGGCGCGAAGAAATAGAAGCGTTTTTAAGTCAGCAGAGGTAACGCTTGGCTACAATGAAGGACGTCGCCCGCCTGGCGGGAGTTTCCACATCGACGGTTTCTCACGTCATTAATAAAGATCGCTTTGTCAGTGAGCCTGTTACTGACAAAGTTGAAGCGGCGATTAAAGAACTTAACTACGCACCCTCTGCACTGGCGCGTAGTCTCAAGTTAAACCAGACCCGCACTATTGGCATGTTAATTACTGCCAGTACCAATCCCTTCTATTCCGAACTCGTACGCGGCGTTGAACGTAGCTGTTTTGAACGCGGTTATAGCCTGGTGCTGTGTAATACCGAAGGTGATGAACAGCGCATGAACCGTAATCTGGAAACGTTGATGCAAAAACGGGTGGACGGCTTGCTGTTGCTCTGCACGGAAACACATCAACCTTCCAGGGAGATAATGCAACGCTATCCTTCTATACCGACCGTCATGATGGACTGGTCGCCTTTTGATGGTGAAAGCGATCTGATTCAGGATAATTCCTTGTTGGGCGGAGATTTAGCCACTCAACATCTGATTGAAAAAGGGTTTACGCGCATTGCCTGCATCACCGGGCCGCTGGATAAAACCCCGGCGCGTTTACGTCTGGAAGGATATCGTGAAGCAATGAAGCGGGCGGGTTTGCTTGTTCCTGAAGGTTACGAGATTACCGGTGACTTTGAGTTCGGCGGCGGCTTTGAGGCTATGCAGACGTTGCTGTCGCATAAACTGCGACCGCAGGCCGTTTTTACCGGCAATGATGCCATGGCGGTCGGCGCGTATCAGGCTCTGTACCAGTCAGGATTACGCATTCCGCAGGATATGGCGGTGGTGGGATATGATGATATTGAGCTGGCGCGCTATATGACGCCGCCGCTGACGACTATCCATCAACCAAAAGATGAATTGGGCGAACTGGCCATCGATGTATTAATTCATCGAATGGCGCAGCCCGCATTGCAGCAACAGCGCTTGCAGCTTACTCCTGTTTTGATGGAGCGGGGGTCGGTTTAGGCTTATGTCGCTCTTTAATCAGGTTACGTCCATCTTTGGCTTTTAGCAGCATGAACATCAGCGCGGACACTACCGTGATAGCGCCCATCGTCATAAAGGTGTAGTGGAACTGCTCGACCGTATTCGTTCCTTCCATACCTTCATAGATACGCAGAACGGCGGCGCTGATGGCGACCCCTAAACTGATTGATAACTGCTGCGTAACGGCCAGCACGCTGTTGCCGCTGCTGGCGTTTTCATCGGTCAGATCCGCCAGAGTGATGGTATTCATTGAGGTAAACTGAGTGGACATCGCCATACCTAAAATGAACAACGGCAGAATTAGCATCCAGACCGGCATGGCGGGAGATTGCAATGCGAACTGCGCAATCATCAGACCAATAAATACTGTAACACCCACCAATGTTGTCCTGTAACCGAGTCGGCGCAGCACTTGAGTCACCATCGATTTCGCCAGTATTGAACCCAGCGCTGTTGGCGCCATCATGCAACCGGCTATCAGTGCCGGATATCCAAAGCCTACCTGCAACATCAGCGGCATTAAGAAAGGTACGCACCCTGTACCCAGACGTGTGGCAAGGTTTCCGGCGATCCCGACGGAAAAGGTTCGGGTCTTAAAAATAGGTAGCGATATCAGCGGCGTTGGATGACGGCGTGCGTGTCGAATGTAGGCGAGTAGTAACAAAACGCTGGCAAGAATAATGCTGAGCGCTATCCAGGTTGCGACCAGCTTCTCACCGAACAGCTCAACTCCACTGGAAAACAGCACCAGGCTCAAACCAAACAGAAAAAAACCGGTCATATCAAAGCCACGGCGTGGTGTGGTGAAGTTCGGCATATATTTGCGTGCATAGAAGATACCGGCAACGCCAATTGGAATATTAATCAGGAAGATCCAGTGCCAACTGGCCCACGTGACCAAAACCCCGCCTAAAACCGGGCCTAAAATCGGCCCCACAAGTCCTGGCATGGTTACGAAGTTAAGTACAGGAAGTAGTTCACTGCGAGGGT
Organism: Citrobacter sp. Cu231; assembly: GCF_030332265.1. Lineage (NCBI taxonomy): Bacteria > Pseudomonadati > Pseudomonadota > Gammaproteobacteria > Enterobacterales > Enterobacteriaceae > Citrobacter > Citrobacter sp. Cu231. The sequence goes on from NZ_JAOWIE010000036.1 coordinate 48,584, forward strand.
AAGCGCGCAATAATGCCAGACGGGCAACTGGCATCATCATGGCACCGCCGATACCCTGAATAACGCGAAAAATCACCAGTTCGCTTAGGGTGCTGGACAGCGCGCAGGCCAACGATCCCAGCGTAAACAGGCTAACTGCTATCATAAAGACGCGCCGGGTGCCGAACCTGTCTGCCAACCAGCCACTCACTGGGATCAGCATTGCCACCGTCAGGGTATAACTGATGATGGCCGATTGCATGGCAAGTGGGGAGCGGTTGAGGCTGTGTGCGATTGCGGGTAACGCAGTATTTAGGATAGTGGCGTCTAATGCCTGCATAAAAAAGGCCATGGCAGCTATCCACGGTAGTCCGGCCATACTGCGTGATTTCTTTTCTGACATATTATTTATCCGGTAGCACGTTCGGTGCCATCAGCAATGCCTGACAGGCAGTGAAAGCGCGATCCCCATTGCTATCATCTATCGCATCGACAATGGCCTGGTGCAAATCCAGCTTAACCACATCGTTATATGTAATAGAAGTAAAGTAGGTTTGGTAAACAGAATGGAACAGTGATGCAAAGGAGATAAGGAACGGATTAGCACTCATTTCATAGATGTGTTCATGCCAGGCGATATCAACCTCAATCCAGCGCTCACGTCTGAAGTTTCTTTTCAACTCAACCATCTCTTCCATCAGCGTGTTGAGATGCGCTTTCTGTTCTGCCGTGCCGATAGTTGCCGCCAGTAAACATGCCTGAGGCTCCAGGCTGATACGCATTACCAGAAAATGTTTAATGACCTGTGGGAAGTTATCTTCCGTCATCCACCAGGTGAGCAGTTCCTGGTCGAGGAAGTTCCAGTTTGCCTGCGGCATGACGCGTGTACCAATACGCGGGCGCGGTAATACCATACCCTTTGCCGTTAACGTTTTTACCGCTTCTCTTACTGCGGTACGACTTACGCCAAACTGATCGCCCAGCTCTATTTCACCAGGCAGTATCGCGCCTGGTGCATATTCACCTTTTAGTATTCGCTGAGCCAGCTTTTCGGCCAAAACGTAGGACAGGTTTTTCTGTGCGGCTAGCTGTTGGGCATTTAACGGCATGAATGTTCTTCCTTACTCTTTTTCTTATTCATTAGTATGCCACCAGGAACTGTGATTGCGGCTGCAAAAACGGCAATTTGCTTATTTTATGGCATGTTAATGGTGATTTTGGTGAAAAAATACGCGTTCAGAAAGTTATTTTAAATTTCCCCTTGTCAGCCTGAAATAACTCCCTATAATGCGCCTCCACTGACACGGAACAACGGATTA
>NZ_JAOWIE010000037.1:0-161952 GCF_030332265.1 Citrobacter sp. Cu231
GAGTGGCTGACGGATAATGGTTCATGCTACCGGGCTAATGAAACACGGCAGTTTGCCCGGATGTTGGGGCTTGAACCGAAAAACACGGCGGTGCGGAGTCCGGAGAGTAACGGCATAGCAGAGAGCTTCGTGAAAACGATAAAGCGTGACTACATAAGTATCATACCCAAACCAGACGGGTTAACGGCAGCAAAGAACCTTGCAGAGGCGTTCGAGCATTATAACGAATGGCATCCGCATAGTGCGTTGGGTTATCGCTCGCCACGGGAATATCTGCGGCAGCGGGCCTGTAATGGGTTAAGTGATAACAGATGTCTGGAAATATAGGGGCAAATCCAATCGCAATGATGTTCTTTTTCATTTCATCATTTGAATCAGGGTTATCAACCAACCTTGCTATAACATAGGTTAATCCTTCCTTAGCCCCATCATGAAGGTTATCAATGCTATTAAGACATTCAGCTACTGTTCTCGCGACGATCCTCTTACACATATCATCTTCCTCTTTGCATGAAGACATCCTTCCCTCCTTTCTTTATTGAAAATAACATTCCCATGAGCTTTAACTGGGAATATTTTAGTACTCGAAATCTATGAAAACCATTGAAATAACAGAAAAGATGTTAAGTATCGGAATGTTGTATTCCTTTGATACCTCATGTACCTTCAGATTTATTTTTCTCCTGCTTTCTTCGTCTTCGTTAGCATTCGTCTCCATAGCTTCCACTATGATCGAAAGCAAATCGTCTTTTGCTTCATCACTGAGATCACCCATTGTGTTCATGAACCCAACCATCGTATCACTCACCATTCTACGATATACTTTTTCATCTCTGCTCTGGATATTTTTCATATTTATCCTTTTGAATGTTTTAGTTAATAAACTACGTTACGGTTACGGGATATGCTCCATTTCTTCGATTAACTCATGCCCCCAGGCAGTCCTCCTTCCTTCCTGCGCCATCACAATTTTGAACATTCTACTTTCGTGCTTTTCCGCAGTGCTTATCATCGCCTCTATCGCATAATTTAGAGTTGCTCTTATCTCATCGTTAATCCAGTCGATGTTGTTTAAATATTCTTCTACCGCTTCCAGCGCGATCGTTTCATCACGTTCTTTTGTCACCAAACTAACCCCCTTTTCTCTGGGTCACGAGTGCATAATTACCCATTTTGCATTTTGTTTTTTAACAAAAAAATGTTTTTCATGACAAATACTTCATTCATTACATGATAATTATTAATTCCATATATTAATAAATCGCAAAATCGATGATTAATAAGGAAATTAAAACTACTAATTATACTCTTTTCCAGATTCGGCATACTGACGCAGCCATAGAGGAGCCCCAAGAGGGAAAAATGAAGATAAAAGACGGATTCCTGGCCAGAATGGCATTTTCCTCCGTAACTGTTCACTCGCAGCACTGTTCGGGATTAGGTGACATATGCCGGCTTACATAAACAGTATAATGATGCCGATACTGAACTTTGGCGTGCATACATACCATCCGAACTTGAAGGTTCGAACGAGTAAGATATCCGGATCATACAGCAGTCGCCCCAATATAAGCGCCATAATCAAACCGATACAGCGGGAATCGTCCTTCCTGAGGAAGAATTTCGTGCCGGCAGAACCGAGAAACGGTGGCCAGGGCGGTGATGATGACAATCAGCATAGCCTGGGCATTTTCGTTAACCAGGATCCCAGACAGATGATTCAGTCCGGCATTCAGCTGCAGGACGCCGTCCCCCCAGCGCTAGTGGTAACCCGTGCCGGTAGCTGAAAAAGGCCGGAATATAAAACTAGCTGACATTTGTGAAATTTTGTTGCTGTAGGAGTCTGAAGTTTTTACTCAATAAACCTTGCTTTACTCCATTATAATAATGACAATTAAAATATTTAATTTGATTACCACTTATATATCAAATTAAAATCATACGTGCTAACACATTGACGACAGATAATAACAACACAACTTCAAACACTACCTTCCCCATCATCTCCGTTGGGGATTTTTTTATCTCACACCGTCCCGTTTCGCCCGTCTGATGATTTCTGTTATTACACCGATATAGATCATCGCACGAACATCATAATAATCCGCCCGGTGCGTGATGAAAGTCTCATTGCTAAATATCCAGTCGTAGCCTGTGAAACTCTGCCAGCAGAGTGGCCGGGTGTGTACGACCCTTCAGTTGTGCTCTGTAACAGAATGCCAGACATTGAATAGCACCACGTCGCTCTGTGTCGCAACTGCCGTCCGCCACCGGGGTTCAATAAACTCGTCAGCAATACCATCATCCGCATTCAGGACACCACCCACTCTCCCTGATGCAACGCCAGCGCAGCATTACGGGCCGCGTAGCCCCTGATTAGATTGTTCGAGAAAATGAGCGCTCATCGCGGATTTGTCGGATAACGCGACTGGTGTAAAGACGTCATATCAGTGCGCAGTATTCCGACTTATTGTTCAGCCTGATATGCCAACGCCGGTGAACCTGTGAAAAACGGTCCGTCGCCACCACTCAGGTGGTTCTTTATAAATTGATCCAGAGACACCGGACGGCCATAGCGATAGCCTTGCAGATATTTCACATTACGCCCCTGTAAATATGCCTCCTGCGACGCAGTTTCAACGCCTTCAGCGATAATATTGATATTCAGACTTTCTGCCAGTGCAATGACGTTGTCTACAATATGCCGGGATATATCATCAACACCTGCCATCTGAATAAAGCTTTTGTCTATCTTGATATAATCAGCACTGAAATTCTGCAGACAGGCGTGCGTCGAATATCCGGTTCCAAAATCGTCAAGCGCGAACTTTATCCCCTCCTGCTTTAATTTGCTGAACGCAGTTTTCATTTCAGCAGTGCATTCAGCGGTATCCCGTTCCAGTAACTCGAGGACCAGCTCTGCCCTGCAGGGCAACAACTCGGCCAGGATATTCTGACAATCCTCCATGAGGTGACGGTCTGCAAGGTGAGACTTGCTGATATTGAATCCCAGGTGAAAACCGGCTGGAAGCCGGGCTGTGTGCGCCTGAAAAAAGCGGCCTGTATCTGCAAACAACTGCCGCGTCATGGGCACAATCAGACCTGAGGTTTCCGCCAGCGGGATAAACTGGTCCGGAGGGATGAGGCCTGCTTCCGGATGTTTCCAGCGAATTAAAATCTCACCACCTTTAATGCGATGTGTAGTGATATCGACGATCGGCTGAATATATGGCACGAATTCATGGCGTGCCAGCGCGTTTTGTAATTGCTCCACAGGCGTCAGAGGGCGAGTCAATATCCGGTAACACAGAAGTGAGGCCGCCAAAGCAAGCAGCAGGCAAACCAACACACTCCTCCAGTAGTTATGCACGATGTTGCCGAACAGTGTCCCCGTCGGCGTGACGATAACAAGCCGGTAAGACCAGTCCGGAGATGTAATGAACTCGCGTTTCCCGGCGGGGAGTTGCGCAGGTGTCAGGATTTGGCCGGATTTCGACATCAGAGTATTCCCGACCTGAAAATAAACCAAAGGGAGTGTACGAATCGCAAAGAGCGTTTCAGCAACAAAATACCCGTCAATACTAATAAGTAACGTGCCCTTGGGCCAGGTAGTACGGTATACCAGCACAGATAAATGCGGTGTGGCTGTGTTACCGGGAAGCAACTGCAGGTTGTTCCGGGCAGACGGGAGGGAGAGCCTGTCGGGTTCATCTGTTGCGCCATACAGCGAAGTGCAGTAAATGCGCCCCTGACGTACCAGGTCGATAGCGCGCACATTCGGTGTGCGGATTACATCATGACGGAGCTGGGAAAGTGTGTTTCCGGTACAGGGCATCCCGACAAGATTTCGGGTCACATTCGCCACCGCTCTGGCATTTGAAATAATGGTGTCAATGTGATGTTGTGCAAAATTTATACGTGTGAGAGTGTCTTTCCGGAGGGATTCGACAGACCACCAGGTCACAGTTGCCAGAGTTACGGCCAGTACCAGCCCCCCAGAAAAAGCGACATACAAGGCTTTTTTTCCGCAGGAGATAGCGAAAAGCATCTTGTTATTTATCATTGCTTCTGTCCCTGGCATCATTCAGCTCTGGAAGTTGGTGCTAAGACCGGTAAAGTGCATACGCTCAAAACTGGATAAACACCATATACCAGGAATACGGGTAGTTCATCATATAAAAATATGAAACAATTATTTTTCTTCAATAATTAATGTCGCATTCGCGTTAAAACTACCGGTAGCAATATCACGTGTAATTACGCTTGGATTCTTGGCTAAGGCCGCCTTTACTGTCACATTTAGCGCCCCACCGCTTGTTGACCCAAGATCGAAGGGTGAAGAATTTGCATTGACGTCCTTGCCCGCAATATTAAACTTCACACCAAGTGCGGGGTTGGAAGTCTTAAGCTGTCCACCAGCCCATGTTACTCCTGTACCACTTAATTTGGCCTGAAAAGTATGAACGGGAAGCACGGAGACCCCACTACAGTTAATACTCAATTTAACAGATTTTTCGTAGGCTCCAGTATTCGTTATACCGGCTCTATCAACCTCACCAAAATCAATATTCAGCGTACTAGTCGCTACACATTTTTCGATCGGAGGTTTACTTTCTGAGCCCCCCATATCACTCTTACAACCAAAGCCTTCCACTAAACCAGAAATACCCGTGGGATTACCAGAACCAGTGCTATAGAATAAACCCACGCAATAAACATTACCCACACCCGTAGTAATCGTAGAACCGAGCTGAGGGTAATAATAAGCGATGCCCTGAGCTAAGTAACCGGGATCGGTTTGATCTATATTAACCCATTTCATGGGTTTAAGCGGCCCCGCGGACTTAGACAAATCATGGTATGCAGTCAGCCAAGTATACTTATTTGAGTCCGTATACGTATTGGTACCCACTGAACTTTGACGAACACCAAGTGTAATTTTAATTGCGTTTGATTTAGCCCAAACAGCAGGATTACCATTCATTACTACATCGAATACATGTGGTACGGCAGTGACATAATTATTAGCTGGACCTCTTTTAACACAAGCAATTCCAGAGGTGCTCCCACACCCCGCATCACCCGGCTTACCATAAAAAAAACTTGCAGATACTGGGGGTGTGACTAAAGTCACAACCACGAAAAAAATATATACCAATGATTTAATCACCTATAGCCCCTCCACAAGAACAAAATTGTTAAGTAATATATTAAAACTCAGTTAATGCAAATCTATCCTGGAAATAAAATATACTTTTCTCATAAATAGTGTTGAAAAACATAGTTTATGACCCTCGCTAAGGATAAAGTACAGTACACTCTCTTTTCAGTGCGGAATATTTATCTGCCAATCGAAAATGCTTCGCAATATTCACCCTCGTCCAACAGACGTTTCGATCGTTATTTCGGTCGCTATAGTCACGGGCCCAACGCTCAAACTCGATTAGTAATTGATCATTTCGCGTAGTATTATAACTCAACAACATACTGATATGTCGATCGAACTGATAGCGCTCCCATTGAAGCATGGGCATATCGATTCGTGCCAGATAGTCTTTATTCTTCATCCCACTACGCTCAAACTGATATAAATAGAAATTAGCCTGTAGCATAAAGATAAAAATCGCAGCAAAAAGAAAAAAAACAACGCCAAAAGTTATTCTAAGCAGACGTGCGCGCCCCCTGAGAATAGGTCTTCCATCATCACGCAAGAAAGAGATGCACAGCAAAGAAATAAATAAATGCGGCATTGACAGATAAAAGGGAAACTCGGTCATTGTATGCAAGGCAATGGGAATCATCACATATAGCCATAAGTAATTCTCATTACATTTAGGTGTGGTCGCCTGACGCAGAATCCCATAGATGATACAACCGATCCCAACAAGTGCTAATATTCCTCCTTCAACCCACCAATATAGAATTTCATTATGCGGGTGTGTCACCCGCCAGGCCTCTTGCGCCTGGGGTGCAGAGAGGGTACGTAATAAGGTATAGGCGTATTCACCATATCCCACCCCGGTGAGTAAATGGGCCTTTATCATTGACCAAGTGGCAATCAAAAGGATCCATCGCAAGTGGCTCGACATCTGCTTATCAACCAATAAGCCGTCCAAAACCCACCAACCTTGTTGCACGGCATACATGATCCCGATGCCCACTCCCGCGCCGAGCAAAGGGTACAACAAGACAGCAGCAACCGTATCGTGCCGTCTGGTCAGATAACGGCCTAAATACTGTGTATAGACCACTATCCCCGCCAACCAGCCGACTCGCGATGACAACATCACCAAAATCAGAGATATCATAATCTGGCTAAGTGCCAGGAAAGCCCTCACCCAAGCTGGCTTACTCATCGAATAGAGGATAAAAGAGATGGCCAGCCCCGTCGCAAGAAAAGAAGCCAGTACGTTAACTTGTTGAAAAATTCCGCCGGGGCGGCTTCCCGCTCCCATCAGCAATTGACCGATCTGCCATAAGGAGACAACCGCTTCAATCACGGTAGCGCCGAAGATCGCCCACATTACCCTGATCTTTTGCGTGAAACATAATCTCAATTGGTATAGCAGGACGTAAATAAACAGCCCACCCCATAATGCCATTACTCGCCAGACAGCATTCATCATGCCTGCGCGGCTGGCCCAAAACAGGGGAACCGTCAGCAGAAAGCCCCCCAAAACCATAGCGCTGATGTAACGCGGATAGATAAAGCGGCCTCGATTGCCACTGAACGCAATTACGCACATCAACATACAGATCCACAACCATGCAAAGATATTGAGAGGAAGATTCAGGCCATTTCCGCCTCGGTTTGGTAAATAGATATGCATCAGAACCAGGAAGTACAATGCAATCAGTAGGCATATTGCATTCTTATAGGTATAGCCTCGCAGTAGATTAATCGTCATACCAGCCTCAGGGGTACTCGATAGTAAAGGTTGCTACGGCGCTAAAGTTACCGCGAACAATACTATGCGAGGCAATCGCGCTAGGTATTCCCTGTATAAAAGCACGAAATCTCAACGTCGTCGTACCATTAAACAGTGGCGAGGTCGGCATAGCCTCATTAAAGGGTAATAACTGTACGATTGGGCCAGAACCGTCATTGACGACGCGCTCCATACCCACGGCGATACCCGTCTTCTCACCGGACGATGGAACAATATAACCAGGTAATTCTGTGCTCGGTGTACCGCTAAACGTCATCTGTACGATGTTTCCAGAGTCAATATCACAATCTTTTAAATTAATAACAAATTGTTGGCTATGCGTTCTCTGGTTCAAATACAAATACTTGTCGACAATGGTTCCAAAAGATACCTCAACATCAGAGGTATCTGGGTCCAGTTCACATGGATCCATAACTAAAAAACCACTAAACTTTAAGTTATCATCTGCCTGAGCCGAATGTATTCCCGCCATATCTATTAAACAAATCAACATAAGCAAACTGATTCTAATACTCATGTCTCCCCCTTATAAATACTCTGCGAGTAGCGTCGCCGTGGCGCTAAAAGCTTTCTCAGGTAGCGTTGCACCTGGTTTCTGCACGGGAACCGCCTCAAGGATTAGACTTCCCGAATCGAAATTAATCTGAACCGGTTTATTCATTTCAAAGTCTGCACCGTTAGCAAGTAATTTTAAGCCTAACCCATCTACCGTTGTCGTTAGCACGGACTTCTCGAAATAACTGGCTCCATTAATCGCCAGAGTCAGCTTTAACTCTGGAGAATACTCTTCGCATGTGATGGAGTAAGGGATTTTTTGTTTATAATTTAATCCATCTATTTTTTTGATCCTTACTTTTCCAAAATCGATATTTATCAAACTGTCACCATTAATATGGCATGGTTTTCTTTTTAATACCCCATAGAATCTTAAATTAGTCGTATCACCTGTTAGATGATTATCAGAAGTTATTGCTTGACTAACTGGCATTATTAATATCCACAGGCCTAAACAAAGCATCAACGTCCTCATTAAAACGCCCCCTTCACTTAATTAAATGCCACAGTCAAGGTTGCAGAGGTAAAAAACCTCACACCATTTAACTTAGAAACATCGCCATCACCAATAACTACCGCAGCCCTTAATTTAGGTGCTATGGATGGATCGTCACCGAGTGAAATTATTTCATCTGGCTTAAGTTGAATATTATCACGAAATAGCTTAATACCGACGCCTGGTACATTTGTTGCTAAAAGAGACCTATCACTACTACTCACAGTGCCCGATATATGTAACTGAATATCGCTATACGCATAGTCCCCCGTACAGCTAAGGGTATAGCCAATGTCTTTACGGTTGCTATCTCCTACCAAATCAGCAATATATACGTCACCAAAATTGATATCGAGCTCAGTCTTATTAAAACTACAAGCTCCGGTCGAAATTACAGTCCCCGATATATTAATACCCGTAGAAAAATTTAACTTTCTCGTATCGGCCCTGCCAATAATGGTAACGCTGGATAACAGTATAAATAAAAACATCCTGTACATCATAGCACGTCCCCTCCAATAAATACCTCCCCCTGCCTTATAATTCGTCAATCGTAATCCAACTTAAAGTTAAGCGTCGCACGGTAAGGTCCGGCGATCAACTTATGGTTATTACGTACAACTTGCACATTATAAATAAGCTTATCATTGATAGAATTGATGACGTAGGGCCTATTATTATCATTCAAATAGACAGGACGATATTGCGAGTCACTCAATCGTAAAGAGATGCCCTGTGCCATGCCTTCGACCTCGATAACGTTTTTTTGCTCTTGTTCTTGTACTGTAGCAAATGAGATCTTAACAATAGGCTGCATGCTGTTCGTCGTCAGATTACCGTTACGCGCGTCACGCATATCTCCAGAATAATAAATGCAATCACGCAAGGCGATAAAGAATCGGCGAGGCTGAATATTCGCATTCTCATCAGCCAGTTCGGCAAAGTTCACTTCACCCAGCTCGATTTGTTGATACACCGAGCCATTATCGATCCAGCATGCCCCTTCGACTAACTCACCAATTACATTTAAAGTCCCATGCTCACCATCAATGGCCAGCGAGTCAAGGGCTCTGGCATTAACACTCACCGTGATCATCAGAGACGCGAGTACAATATACAGTCTCTTTATATAGGAGCTAATCATATGCCTCCACCGATAAAAGCCACCAATATCGCGCCGTTTCAATCACACATTAACCGTTAATATTCGATGTGACTTTAGACTGGCTTCCGCTACAGCCAAACACCAGTTTCGGTCGGCCACCAAAGTCATTGATATACGTCAGAACTGGCGTGCTCCCCAACGCCTTCTCATCTCCCTTATAATCGGCACTCGACTTCGGTGCAATCATGATGGGCTCAAACCCGCCAAGCGCTTTTCCCTTCTCCGAATTAGAAGCATAGGCAATAGTTACGTTATAAGGTGTCGGGTTATTAACCACGAGTTTATTCCCCTTGCGCTCAATAGTTATCCCCTTTTGAAAAGGATCGCCATAGTCCTTAATGACGATAGCTTTCGGTCGATAAAAAATCTTGATTTTTGTCTGCAAGGCAATCTGCAACGTATTAGGCTTATTGCTTTTAGGTGGAATCTCTCTCAAGTTAAAGAAAAAAAGACTCTCTCTGTCTTGAGGTAACCCTCTGGCCGCCTCGTTGGTCAGCTGCAATTTTACCTGGCTCTTTGCTCCCGGTTCAACGCGCTGCAAAGGAGGCAGAATAGTCAATGGCGAGGTGATCTTTTTCCCCTGGGCATCCTCTGCCCATGCCTGCGCTAAATAGGGCAGCTGTTTATTATGATTCTGAATATTGACGCTCATAGATGAAGCGTCACCATTAAACACGATGCGCGTCCGATCCAGGGCAATTGCCGCATGAGCGTAGCCAGACAGTGCATACAGAACGCTAATCAAGGTCATCGACAGCTGTTTTTTTAAGTTCATTAAAATTCAACCTATATCATTTACATAACAACAGTAATTTAGTGTCAAACGCAGTGGGGATCTCATGCGGCAAGGTGAATTCACATGTATTCCCATCCCCCCAGGCAACTTTCATTGTTTCATCAGGGTTCATCCCGGCCAGCCATATCACGCCATTATCCGCGACCATACCTGTAGAGATATCTTTCAAATTGCTCGCCATCGCGCCGAACGGTGGATAACTCCCATCGGCAAAGCGGATTACCGCCATTGCCTTACTACCGGCTAACACATTAAAGGATTGATAACCAATAGCACCTTCCGTCAGGGCCGACTGTTTGAGCGAAACAATAGCCTCGGCGTTTTCAGGTAATTTATTTAAATCGATATAATAACTATTCTTATAATAACTCTGGGCATCGGGACTAACGGCCTTGCCGAAACGGTTAGTAAAGATGACCCCGCCATACTCAGCACGTACCGGGATCCCTGCCACCCCTGTATCCAACATAATCCGAGTATCACCCGGGCTATTGATGCGATGCAGAGCAATCCCTTGTGTCGTTGCAGTCACCCCCCCCTCCATGGAAAGCCCCAAACTGCGATAACTCTGGTTGTAATACCCCGCCGACGCCGTGACTGAAGCCATGTCACCATCATGTTGAAAGTAACCGCTCGCCCGCGAGCGATCGCCATTGTCTAATCCAGCTCTAACCTGGTAAGAGTTATTATCGTCAATAGCATTGTAATAACTTAAACCCGTGGATACCTTGCCTCTATCTTCTTGCAGGTTATAGCCTATACTTCCACGATCGCCGATAGGAATCGACATACCGAGATAATATGAAGTCTCATCATTTTGATAATTATTCTTGGTCTTCGTCGCCGATAAACTGACATTCACATTCTTAAAATTACCAATATCAAAATAACGAGAAACAGTCAGACTGTAGGTGCTGTCGGGCTGTCGATCCCAGTAAGTCTGGCGACTGTAGTTAAGAAAAAAGTTTAGATTTAGTTTTTTTAATTGCTGATTAAATGTGACAGTGTAAAGTTCTCTCCCCCTCGAATAAATAGCATCATCGCGTAACAGATCGATAAACTGCCCCATACTCAGGAAGTCTTTATCGGAAAAGCGATATCCGGCAAACGTTATCTGGCTATCGTAATCACTAAAAGTCTTCGAATAGTTAATGCGATACGATCTTCCCGACAGGGAGTACTCCCTAACCTGCGCTTTCGACTGAGAGATATCCAGCGATATTGCCCCGAAAGTCAATAAATCGCGGCCAATCCCCACAGCACCAATTCCGTAATCCTTTGCAAAGAGCCCCCCACCATAGATTGACCAACCATTATTCACCCCATAGGTCGCCTCTGTAGAGGCAAACAATGGACCTTCAACACTATGATCCATGTTGCTTGGTCGCCCGGAGGCAAATTTATAGCGTACAGTTCCCGGACGAGTCAGATAAGGCACGTAGGCAGTATCGACCTGGAACGTATTGACCGAACCATCCTCTTCCTGCACCTTGACGTCGAGCTTACCGTTCACCGTATCCCCCAAATCCTGAATACGGAACGGCCCGGCTGCCACTTGCGTTTGATAGATTATCCGACCCTTTTGGCTCACCGTTACCTTGGCGTTACTTTGCGCAATCCCTCTCACCTCCGGCGCATATCCCCGCAGGCCTGGCGGTAACATGCTGTCATCCGAGCGCACACTTAGCCCTGCAAAACGAAACGAATCAAATACATCCGAACGAAAATAATCCTCTCCCAAAACCAACTTCAGTTGCAGATCCTTTAAGGCTCGATAGGCATAAAAACGCGAAAAATCGAACTGAGAATCCGTCACGAACTTACTTTTCTCATACTGTTCCTGCCAGTCGGCACGTAGACGCCAGGGACCAGCATTCAACCCTAATACTCCATTGGCACTAACGTTCGTTGAATTATCGCCCTGATAGATATATTGCCGCTGCGCATTAATGTTGTAATCAAGCATGACACCGGAAAGTCCCTCATCCCAACGTGCAGAAGGCTCCCAGTTTTCATCCACATACTCAACATAAGCCTGAGGAACATTAATGTATAATGCCCCCGCCGACAGATCGCCTTTCGCACTAAATCCCTTGAGGCTAGACAAATCTAAGCATTGATTATCACGAACCCACTTTAGATCGCTAAGAAACTTCTTCTTAAACCCTAAAGAATCAACAATGTCTTTATTGACACAGGGTAAACTCTTATCATCGGACTCAGCATAAAATTCAACCAACTGCTCAGGCAAGGTACTCTCACCGATCTGAATAACCATCGGATATTTGCCTGGCATAATGTAACCACCAGCAGAAAACTTCGACAAATCCACTGAGGAGCGATCAGCAACATCCAAGACATCTGTATTAAATTCAATTTGTTCTTGCGCTGCATTACTACAATTAGAGTATATAATCAGAATGAAAAACATAAACAATTTTTCACCTGAAAAGGAAATGTATTGAAAATAATGAGTCATAATATTAATAATAATTCATGGCGAATCGAATCACTGCACTATAAGTACCACGCTTAATCTTTTGCCCATTTGATTCTAAATACATGGAGTACGCCAGTATGTTCTCGCCCTTAGCTATCATGTGATTATCAAAGGAAGCCCCTGGAGTAGCTTGCTCACCCGCAACTGTTCTTATCGCCAGCCCAACTCCCTTTGCCTCACCTTTTACATCAAATAATCTCGAAGGGTACGTTTGGCTGGTATTATCACCATAGAATGTAATACTATAATATCCCCATTGATGATCTGGTTTACTCACTGAAACTGTGTCGCAGTTGATTAACTTAATAAAAAAATCTTTTTTATTCTTCTTATTTTGTCCTAATATAGAACCAACCGTCATCGTCGGCATAAGCACAGTCTGATCCTGGCTTTCGGTATCAATAGCACAAGGAGTATCAACAATCGAACCACCGACATTGACATTACCATGTCCAAAATCTGTCGCCCCCACCCAAGCTGGCGTCAATAATAAAATAGGTAAATGCAGGCTAAACTTATCAATAATAAAAAGCCGCCCCATACATTTAACCTTTATTTATCAGAATTGATAAAAGGGGATTGCTCCCCTTTTCGTTTACTCAGTACTTAGTTATAAGCCAGAGTGAAGTTTGCTACAGAAGTGAAGTCACCTGGAACGATGGCGCTCGAAGCATCCAACGCGGTCAGATAGGCGGCAAAATTCAGCTCGTTGTCACCGCTCATAATACCAGTGGTTGAGGCCGCTTCACCTAATGTCACGGGAACGCCATCGTCAGCAGTAACGGCAACGCCTGCGCCAGAAGCAGTACCTGCAATGGCAAACAGATCCGTTGCAGAACCGGCCGGAGTACCATCAAACGTTGTCGTTACTGTTTTATCTGTCAGCGATTCGACATTACAATCTTCCAGTTTGATCTGGAAAGGAACCGGTGTTGACTTGCCGCCACCTTCCAACACCTTGTTAGAGATCTGTCCCAGACTAACAGTCTGATCGATAGAGTCAGGGGCAATGGAGCACGGCGCATCAATAATGGTCCCCGTAAAAGTAACGGTACCATGACCAGAGTCAGCACCCGGCAAAGCTAAGGCGCTACCTGAAGCCATTACCAAACCTACTCCCACAGCAATGACAAGTTTATTAATTTTCATATATGAAATATTCCGTTAGTTTTAACTAAAAATAGAAAATGAATTAATCAAGATTAAATTCACGTCTGCATACTAATCACATCAAACAATAACATCAAGAGCATTAAAATGATGTTTTATAATATAAAACATTAATTCATTTAATATCTCCATATTTATTAAATTAAGAATCCATCTCAATTAGAGTTTATTCCACAACCGCGAATCCCCTGCATTTTCAGGACGCCAACTGCGCAAAATCTACAACAGCCGCCAGTTTTTACAACTTGTGTATATTTCGCTTCTGAGGAACGTGAACGCGTTATTTCTTAACATGCCCTAACATTAATTTATCAGCTCCACTATTCATTTTGTGTCAACCTGTACCAGCATATCTCGTTGGTTCACCTTTCATCCCAACCGGTGAGTGTTATGCTCAGACAGTCCAGGATAAGCAGTTGTGTTTTTGACAACTGAGCAAACTGTTTTCTGTAGCTGTCATCAAGAAGAACCAGGAGGCGGAGAGTATCAGGATTGACTATCAGCGTGCCGTGTAGCACACCTTTGTATTCATATTTAGCAGTTCCCTTCACCGCCATCTTTAAACAAGATCTCGTACGCAAGCACAGACTTTTTTTCGTATGTGATCCGTCCGGAATAGCATTAAATCCCCTAGCAACCCCAATAAATATTCTATCTCTATTGAGTCGCATGCTACCGTGGTATCCCGCATGTATACATGGACAATAAAATGAGCGTTATTAGTGTGGTCGTTTTAACCTATGTCAAACCGTTAAATGAAGTTGATAGCCTACTTCCTGCACACGTCGAGTGGCTGAAAAAGGGTTATGCCGAGGGTTTATTCCTGACTTCAGGTCCTAAAATCCCACGTTCTGGTGGCGTGATATTGGCAAAATGTGATGATACTGAAAAACTTAAAAACTACCTCAACCAGGATCCCTTCCAACAGTCAGGTATCGCAAAAGTTGAGCTGATCCCATTTGAAGCAACAATGACGACGGCAGCTATAAAAGATATTCTGTAATACCGTTAACAAATAACAAAGCCCGGTTTCCCGGGCTCTGGAGACGGAGTACTTATCAGTTGTAAGCGTTGAGCGTCCGCTGACAGAGCGCCGAACGGACGCAATCGTCTTTATTGAAACGAACTATACCAACCATATCATCTTCTTCGAAACGGGCCAGCGCATCGCTTAGCCCTGAGCGAACGTGCGCAGGTAGATCGCACTGGGTCACATCCCCATTCACAATCACCGTCACATTCTCCCCGAGGCGAGTTAAAAACATCTTCATTTGCGCAGCAGTAACGTTCTGAGCCTCGTCAAGAATGACCACTGCATTTTCAAATGTACGTCCACGCATATAGGCGAACGGTGCGATTTCCACCTTACCAATCTCAGGTCGCAGGCAATATTGCATGAAGGAGGCTCCCAGGCGCTTCACCAGTACGTCATACACTGGGCGAAAATAGGGAGCGAACTTCTCAGAAACATCTCCAGGTAAGAAGCCGAGGTCTTCATCAGCTTGCAGAACTGGACGGGTTACAATGATCCGGTCCACGTCTTTGTGGATCAGGGCCTCTGCTGCTTTTGCCGCGCTGATCCAGGTTTTACCACACCCGGCTTCACCGGTGGCGAAGATCAGCTGTTTACTCTCGATAGCATTCAGGTAGTGCGCCTGAGCCTCATTTCGCGCCGTGATTGGCGTGGCATCGCGACTATCACGCGCCATACCGATCGCTTCTACGCCGCCCATCTGCACAAGCGATGTGACCGACTCATCTTCACGTTGTTTATGACTACGCGAATCCCGCCTCAGCACACGTTTTGCTTCACGACGAGCTTTGATCACTGCTTTTTGTCTTCCCATGGATAGCACCTTGAGTTGTAGGTATACATCACACGCGCCGTTGGCGGCACGATTATGCGCACGAACATCTGAGGGTTGGCTTCCTTGTAAGCCATTGCTTGCTTTCGGATAAGACGCCACACACGGCTACGCGCACCGTACAGGGTGTCAGTTACAAGGAGAAGAAGTGAATGAGTGAGAGATTTAGCGGTGACGAGGAGGCTACCGGAAGAGAAACGTCCGCGTAGGGTACAGCTGCTATTGTGAAAAACATGTCCAATGCAGGACTTTTCCATTCGCGATCTCCATAGTGAACAACCATCACCGCCGGGAACTACCGCTAATACTTATAAGTACACCATAATCTTTTGCCAATGCAACAATATTTTTACTTGTCGTTAACTTAATATCTATCTTATCACCAGAGACAGTCTCTTGCAGAGAGATGACAGAAATATTTCAGTCCCCCACCAAGCATAAAAAATAATTTGTTGATTCATCAAGATGTCAGGAAAAGCCCCGCTGTACAACGGGGCATCATCATCAGGCTTCGATCAGGGCCTGTCCCAGATAATGGTCTGCGGTTTTGACGCCCGGCAAAGCAAAGAAGTATCCCCCACCAATCGGTTTGACATACTCTTCGAGTGCTTCGCCGTTCAGACGTTTCTGCACCGTCAAAAAACCTTTTTCCAGGTCGTGCTGATAGCAAACAAACAACAGTCCCATATCCAGCTGACCGGAACTGGTCACGCCGAGTGAATAGCTATAGCCACGGCGCATCATCAAACTGGAGTCAGTCTCTTTGGTGCGAGGATTTGCCAGACGGATATGGCTGTCGAGCGCAATCACCTCACCGTCAGGATCGTTGGCATAGTCAGGCACATCGTGCTCGTGCCGCATACCCAGCGGCGCGCCGGTATGTTTATCGCGACCAAAAATCGTTTGCTGCTCTTGTAGCGGCGTACGATCCCAGAACTCAACGCGGAACTGAATGAGCCTGACGGCCTGATAACTCCCACCTTGCGCCCACGCGGGTTCACCCTGCCCATCCGTCACCCACACGACCTCTTGCATCAACTTCGCATTCGTAGCGTCAGGATTCGCGGTGCCGTCCTTAAAGCCAAGTAAGTTGACCGGGGTCTCTTTACCCTTACTGCGCGCGGCGTGGTCGGAAATAAACCCTTCACGTTTCCAACGTACGCTGAGGAGATCAGGCGTATGTTTAATAATATCGCGCAGCGCATGGATGACGGTGTCCTGCGTGTTGGCACAAATCTGCAGCAGCAAATCACCATGACACAGCGCCGCATCCAGCGAATCATTCGGGAAGCGGGTCATTTTTTGCAGCTTTTTCGGCATCTGCGATTTCAGACCATAACGTTCATCAAATAGCGAGGAGCCGACTGATAACGTCATCGTCAGGTTGTCTGGTGCAATATATGCGCCGAGGATACCGGAATCCATAGGGGGGAGACGCGGATTCGGCGTATCCGGCGCCGGCCCGCCGGTAGTCAGAAACGCAAATCGGCTGGTCAGTAACCGGAACAAACGTTCAAGATCGGCTTTATCGCTGGCGAGCACATCGAACGCCACCAGCATCATTGATGCCTGCTGCGGCGTCAGGATCCCAGCCTGATGCTGACCATAAAACGGCTGCGCTTCGCTACGCGCATCAGGGGACAGCGTTCCCGGCGCGCTTTGTGGTTTTTGCGCGTGGGCAACCGGACACCCACCCGCCAGCGCCAGCGCCCCACCCAGAGCGCCCATCCCTTTCAGTAAACGTCGGCGTGACGGTTCGCTCACGCCGTTTTCATAATCTTGCTGCATAGTGCTTAATCCAGGCCCAGAACACCGCGTAATTGCGACAAGTCTTCCGCCAGCGTCGTGATCGGCCCTTTCAGCGCATTGCGATCGGCATCGGTCAGTTTGTCATAGGTTTCAAAACCGTCTTTGGTACGGTACTTACTCAGAATGCTATCGACTTTTTTGAAGTTCGCATCCACCTTCGCCAGCAGTCCAGCATTGGATTTTTGTAACTGGGGACGCAGGAGATCGACAATTTTCTGCGCGCCATCGACGTTGGCCTGGAAATCCCACAGATCGGTATGGCTGTAGCGATCTTCTTCCCCGCTGATTTTGCTGGCAGCGACTTCTTCAATCAAACCGGCTGCCCCGCCAACCACTTTTGACGGTGGGAAGGCCAGTTCGCTAATGCGCGTTTGCAGATCGATAACGTCACTGTTCAACTGATCGGCGTATTTATCCATACCCTTGGTGGTATTGTCGCCAAACAGCGCTTTTTCCAGGCGGTGGAAACCGGTGAAATTAGGATCAGCGGCTTTTTGCTCGTAGTCGTCTTCACGGGCATCGATGCTACCGTCGAGATCGGAGAACAATTCAGCAATCGGTTCAATACGCTCATAATGCTGACGCGTTGGCGCATACAGCGATTTCGCTTTTTCCACATCGCCGGCTTTAATCGCATCGGTGAAGGCTTTAGTCCCCGTAACCAGCTGCGCGGTTTCTGCTGTCACATAGGCTTTGTATCCGGTAATCGCACCGTCCAGGCTCAGTAGAGCATCGCTCTGCGCAGCATCCGCCGTTGCGCTACCTTTTACGATCAGTTTGCCTTTCGGGTTAGTCAACAGACCACAGGTCATCTCATATTCGCCAGGCTGCAGATTAGCCGTCATTTTCTGGCTAAAGCCTGGCGCAATGTTTTCACGCTCTTCAACCACCATGACGCCTTTAAGAATTTCCCACTCCAGCGCTTTCTGACTATGGTTCTGGATGATGAATTGCGTTTTCCCGGCGTTAACCGTGAGGGTCATCGGCTCACACTGTTTGTCGTTAACCGTGACTTTTACCTGCGGAATATCGGCGGCTTGAGCAGAAAAAGCGGATGCAAACAGCACAGCAATACCCAACTGCAGCGCACTACGGCGAAAATGAAGCGTCATAACCTGGCCCTTTAATAAGTATGTTGTAACTAAAAAAAATTCTGCATCGCATTTTTATCAGGGTGCGGTACGCGATGCCGTAGTACCTGAGCGCGGCGGTAGTGCAAACATAACCAAAGCTGGAAGCAAGTAGATAAACCAAACGGCGACTTCACTGACGCTTGGCGCTTCCTGATAACCGAAAATACCTTCCATTAATGTGCCAAACAGCGAATGCGTCGAAAGCACGCTACTCATGTCGAACGCCACATCCTGAAAATGATTCCATAACCCGGCTTCGTGGAACGCGCGGATGGCCCCAGCGGCAAGACCGGCAGCCACCAGCAGAATAAACAGGCTGGTCCATTTGAAGAATACCCCGAGATTGAGTTTGATCCCGCCGAGGTAAATCAGGTAACCCAGTACCACCGCAGTGCCCAGCCCCAGAATCGCACCTAACGGCGGCCAGATGCCGACATCCTGCTGGAATGCCGCCAGCAGGAAGAACACAGATTCCAGTCCTTCACGGGCAACAGCAAAAAAGACCATCATTACCAGCGCCCAACCGTGATGATTACTGCGTTGCAACGCGTTATCGACAGCCTGTTCAAGCTGGACTTTGACGTTGCGGGAAACGTTGCGCATCCAGAACACCATCCAGGTGAGGATCACTACGGCAATCAGCGCCACGATACCTTCAAACAGCTCCTGTTCTTTTTGCGGAAATTCGCCGGTGGTTTCGTTGATGAAAACGCCTAAGGCCAGGCACAATGCCGCCGCCAGCAGAACACCAATCCACATCACCCCAATCCATCGACCACGCTGAGTCCGTTTCAGGTAACTGGCAATCAGGCTGACAATCAGCGCGGCCTCTAAGCCTTCGCGCAACATAATGAGAAATGGAACAAACATGCGAAGAACCCTTAAACGTTATTCTCAGTCAATTGATGAAAAGAAAAGTAAATTACAGTGATAGTGATTATCATTACGGAAGAAAAAAACTCAAGCAGAATGTTTTGAGAATGATGACTGAATGTAAAAAGTTAGGCTGGTAACGGTTATGACTGTTTTACGATCGGGTAATAAAAAAGCCCGCACGCGGCGGGCTTAGGGACAGAGGCTGATTATTCTACCTGTAAACGCGACGGCGGAGCGGAGTGATAATGGGCGTCGGCTTCAGCAAAACGTTGCTGCATAGCCGCTGACGGCGCTTTACCTACCAGGCTGAAAATCACAATCCCGATGCTGCCAAAAATAAAGCCAGGGATGATTTCATACAGACCCAACCAGGCAAACTGTTTCCAGACGATAACCGTCACCGCGCCGATGATCATCCCTGCTAACGCGCCGTTACGGGTCATGCGCGACCACATTACGGAGAACAGAACCACCGGACCAAATGCTGCGCCAAAACCAGCCCAGGCGTAGCTTACCAGACCCAGCACGCGGTTCTCCGGGTTCGCCGCCAGCGCAATAGACACCAGCGCTACAACCAGCACCATGATGCGACCAATCCAAACCAGCTCTTTCTGGCTGGCATTTTTACGCAGGAACGCTTTGTACAAATCTTCAGTGATTGCACTCGAGCATACCAGCAGCTGGCAGCTCAGCGTCGACATCACCGCAGCGAGGATCGCAGACAGCAGAATACCGGCAATCCACGGGTTGAACAGGATTTGCGCCAGTTCAATAAACACGCGCTCGGCGTTCTGATTAACGGCACCGGCCAACGTCGGATTGTTGTTAAAGTAAGCGATACCAAAGAAGCCAACGGCAACTGCTCCTGCCAGACAGAGGATCATCCAGGTCATACTGATACGGCGAGCATGAACAATACTATGATGAGAATCTGCTGCCATAAAGCGCGCCAGAATATGCGGCTGACCGAAATAACCCAGACCCCAGCCCATCAGCGAAATGATGGCAACAAAATTCAGCCCTTTGAACATGTCCACGTTCTCAATGCTCTTTTGTTTAATCACTTCCAGTGAATCATCGAACCCACCCACGCCAATAATAACCATCACCGGCGTCAGGAGCAGGGCGAAAATCATCAGGCTGGCCTGGACAGTATCGGTCCAGCTTACCGCCAGGAAACCACCGATAAAGGTGTAAATGATAGTCGCGGCCGCCCCCGCCCACAGCGCGGTTTCGTAGCTCATACCAAAGGTGCTTTCAAACAGACGCGCCCCTGCCACAATACCGGAAGCACAATAGATGGTGAAAAACAGCAGAATAACCAGCGCGGAGATAATACGCAGAATCCGGCTTTTATCTTCAAAGCGTCCGGTAAAGTAATCCGGTAACGTCAGTGCATTGTTATTGTATTCGGTGTGTACGCGTAAACGTCCGGCCACCAGTTTCCAGTTGATCCATGCGCCCAAAATAAGACCGATAGCGATCCAGCTTTCTGAAATCCCCGACAGGAAAATTGCGCCAGGCAGCCCCATCAGCAGCCAGCCGCTCATGTCAGATGCCCCGGCGGATAACGCGGTCACGAATGGACCCAGACTGCGCCCACCAAGAATGTAATCGTCAAAGTTTTTGGTCGAACGCCATGCAATAAACCCTATCAATATCATGCCGAAAATATAGACACAGAATGTCACTAACATCGGTGTGCTAATAGCCATCAAAACTCTCCAAAATTATGTATCAGCAATGCCGTGGCTTGCCGTTTTATTACCCTGCCGGAACGTGGCAAAGATATCTATGTTTACCAGGCGACCGTATCCTGCCGGAAGCGATGGTTATTCACAATCGATTTAACACACCATTTACATCAAATTTAATCCAGAGTAGATAGCATTTTTCTGTAGGTTGCACTCTCTCACATTTTTTTTGGTTGCACCTTTTAAAAGTGTTAACTACCGCAGAGAAAAAGATTCAGTAACTTTTTCAGTCCCTGGCATAACGATCATATTTATTAACATTTCATTCATTTCCAAGCTTGCAAACCAAGTCACATTTAACATGGTTGCACAAAGTTGCAACATGGTGGATATTTCTCGGTAACTATCAGACCCGTATTTAAGTACAACAGGAGTAAATGGCATGGGAACCACCACGATGGGGGTTAAGCTGGATGACGCCACTCGCGAGCGTATTAAAACAGCAGCATCACGAATCGATCGCACACCACACTGGCTGATTAAGCAAGCCATCTTTAATTATCTCGAAAGACTGGAAAATGACGATGCGCTTCCTGAACTGCCAGCTCTGCTGGCGGGCGCTGCGAATGAGGGTGAGGAATCCACCACGCTGCAGAATGAAGCGTATCAGCCTTTCCTGGAGTTCGCCGAACAGATCCTGCCACAGTCTGTTTCACGCGCAGCAATTACCGCCGCGTACCGCCGTGCCGAAACCGACGCAGTGCCAATGCTGATGGAGCAGGCTCGCCTGCCGCAGCCCATCGCCGAGCAGGCGCATAAGCTGGCGTACAGCCTGGCCGATAAACTGCGCAACCAGAAGACCGCCAGCGGGCGCGCCGGGATGGTACAGGGTTTATTGCAGGAGTTCTCTCTTTCTTCGCAGGAAGGTGTCGCGCTAATGTGTCTGGCCGAAGCCTTGTTGCGTATTCCTGATAAGGCAACCCGCGATGCGTTAATCCGCGACAAAATCAGCAACGGTAACTGGCAGTCGCACATTGGACGCAGCCCGTCCCTGTTCGTCAACGCGGCGACCTGGGGGTTGTTGTTTACCGGTCGTTTGGTTTCTACGCATAACGAAGCCAGTCTCTCACGCTCACTGAACCGTATTATCGGCAAGAGCGGTGAACCGCTGGTGCGTAAAGGCGTCGATATGGCAATGCGCTTAATGGGTGAGCAGTTTGTCACCGGGGAGACCATCGCCGAAGCGCTGGCTAATGCGCGTAAACTGGAAGAAAAAGGCTTCCGCTACTCTTATGACATGCTGGGCGAAGCGGCGCTGACCGCCGCTGATGCTCAGGCTTATATGGTTTCATACCAACAGGCGATCCACGCCATTGGTAAAGCCTCGAACGGTCGTGGTATCTATGAAGGACCAGGTATTTCTATCAAACTGTCGGCGCTGCATCCACGTTATAGCCGCGCGCAGTATGACCGCGTCATGGACGAGCTCTATCCTCGACTGAAATCGCTTACTCTTCTGGCACGTCAGTACGATATCGGCATTAACATTGACGCTGAAGAAGCCGACCGACTGGAGATCTCCCTCGATCTGCTGGAAAAACTGTGCTTTGAACCTGAGCTGGCGGGCTGGAACGGGATTGGCTTTGTAATCCAGGCTTACCAGAAGCGCTGCCCGTATGTGATTGATTATCTCATTGATCTGGCTACACGCAGCCGCCGCCGACTGATGATCCGCCTGGTCAAAGGCGCGTACTGGGATAGCGAAATCAAACGCGCTCAGATGGACGGTCTTGAGGGGTATCCGGTCTACACCCGTAAGGTGTACACCGACGTCTCCTATCTGGCCTGTGCGAAAAAACTGCTGGCCGTCCCCAACCTGATCTACCCACAGTTTGCCACCCACAACGCCCATACGCTGGCGGCCATTTATCAGTTAGCGGGTCAAAACTACTACCCAGGGCAGTACGAGTTCCAGTGCCTGCACGGCATGGGTGAGCCGCTATATGAGCAGGTCACCGGCAAAGTCGCTGATGGCAAGTTGAACCGTCCATGCCGCATTTATGCGCCGGTCGGCACGCACGAAACGCTGCTGGCGTACCTGGTGCGTCGTCTGCTGGAAAACGGCGCCAACACCTCATTCGTCAACCGTATTGCAGACACCACCCTGCCGCTGGATGAACTGGTTGCTGATCCTGTCGAAGCCGTTGAAAAACTGGCACAGCAGGAAGGTCAGGCCGGGCTGCCGCATCCGAAGATTGCCCTGCCGCGAGACCTGTACGGTAAAGGCAGGGAAAACTCAGGCGGACTGGATTTAGCTAACGAACATCGTCTGGCCTCGCTGTCTTCTGCCCTGCTCAACAGCGCGCTACAAAAATGGCACGCCAAACCAATGCTCGAACAACCAGTCGCTGACGGTGAAATGACGCCAGTCGTCAACCCGGCTGAACCGAAAGACATTGTCGGTTACGTGCGTGAAGCGACACACAGCGAAGTGGAACTGGCGTTGCAGAACGCGGTAAATAACGCGCCGATCTGGTTCGCCACGCCGCCCCAGGAGCGCGCCGCTATTTTGCATCGCGCCGCCGTGCTGATGGAAGGTCAGATGCAGCAGTTGATTGGCATCCTGGTGCGTGAAGCAGGTAAAACCTTCAGCAACGCCATTGCGGAAGTACGCGAAGCGGTCGACTTCCTGCACTATTATGCCGGCCAGGTCCGCGATGACTTTGATAATGAAACTCATCGTCCATTAGGCCCGGTGGTCTGTATCAGCCCATGGAACTTCCCGCTGGCTATTTTCACCGGACAGATTGCCGCCGCGCTGGCAGCGGGCAATAGCGTGCTGGCGAAACCGGCAGAACAAACCCCGCTGATTGCCGCTCAGGGCATCGCAATCTTGCTTGAAGCGGGAGTCCCTCCGGGCGTGGTGCAACTGTTGCCCGGTCAGGGTGAAACCGTTGGGGCGCAGCTCACTTCCGATGAGCGCGTTCGCGGCGTGATGTTTACCGGCTCCACAGAAGTCGCCACGCTGTTACAACGCAATATCGCAACCCGCCTTGATGCTCAGGGGCGCCCAATCCCACTTATCGCCGAAACGGGTGGGATGAACGCAATGATTGTCGACTCCTCCGCCCTGACGGAACAGGTCGTGGTCGACGTCCTGGCCTCTGCATTTGACAGTGCCGGACAGCGCTGCTCCGCGCTGCGCGTCCTGTGTCTGCAGGATGATGTGGCCGACCACACGCTGAAAATGCTGCGCGGCGCGATGGCGGAATGCCGCATGGGCAACCCGGGCCGCCTGACGACCGATATCGGGCCGGTTATCGATGAAGAAGCGAAAAACAATATTGAGCGCCACATTCAGTCTATGCGCGCCAAAGGACGTCCGGTATTCCAGGCCGTGCGTGAAAACAGCGACGATGCCCGTGAATGGCAAACAGGTACCTTTATCGCGCCAACGCTTATCGAGCTGGAAAGCTTCGACGAATTACAAAAAGAGGTGTTCGGCCCGGTACTGCATGTCGTGCGTTTCACCCGTAACAATCTGGGCAGCCTCATTGAGCAAATTAATGCCTCCGGCTACGGCCTGACGTTGGGTGTGCACACCCGTATCGATGAAACCATTGCCCAGGTCACGGGATCGGCACATGTGGGTAACTTGTACGTTAACCGCAATATGGTCGGTGCCGTCGTCGGCGTGCAGCCATTCGGCGGCGAAGGCTTGTCAGGAACCGGGCCAAAAGCAGGTGGACCGCTGTATCTGTATCGCCTGCTGGCTAACCGTCCGGAAAATGCGTTAGGCATCACGCTTGCGCGTCAGGATGCAGACTACCCGGTTGATGCGCAGCTAAAAACTGCACTCATTCAGCCGCTGGAAGCGCTCAGTGAATGGGCAACCGATCGTCCATCGCTGCGTGCGCTCTGCCAGCAGTTTGGCGAACTGGCGCAAGCCGGTACCCAACGTCTGCTGCCAGGCCCCACCGGCGAGCGCAATACCTGGACGCTGTTGCCGCGCGAACGCGTGCTATGTATTGCCGATGACGAACAAGATGCACTGGTACAGGTTGCCGCCGTGGCTTCCGTAGGTAGCTTAATCCTGTGGCCTGATGATGCATTCCATCGCGACCTGGCAAAATGCCTGCCAACTGAGGTTTCCGGGCGCATTCAGTTTGCCAAAGCAGACAACATCACCTCGCAGCCGTTTGATGCCGTTATTTTCCACGGTGATTCCGATCAGCTTCGCGCATTGTGCGAAGCGGTGGCGGCCCGCGAAGGGGCGATTGTCTCGGTCCAGGGCTTTGCCCGCGGCGAAAGCAATATTCTGCTGGAGAGGCTGTACATTGAGCGCTCCCTGAGCGTCAATACCGCCGCTGCCGGGGGGAACGCCAGCCTGATGACAATCGGTTAAGGTTGTGGTTAATTAAGGCTCCGGTAACGGGGCCTTTTTTGTAAAGTCAGAGGGAAACATGAAACGAATTTTACTGACATGTGCAGCGCTGCTGCTTAGCGGCCAGGTACTGGCGGATGACTGCGCCAGCGCGAACACGCAGATTGAAATGAACACCTGTGCGGCAGGACAGTTTAAGACGGCAGATGCCAAACTGAATGAAACCTATCAGAATGCGCTGAAGCGCGCCGCCCCAACCCAGCGCGATTTACTGAAAAAAGCGCAAAACGCATGGATAACCTTGCGCGATGCGGACTGTGCGTTAATCAGTTCCGGTACCGAAGGCGGCAGTGTCCAGGCGATGATATCCAGCCAGTGCCTGACGGATAAAACCAACGAGCGCGAAGCGTTTCTCGCCTCGCTCTTACAGTGCGAAGAAGGTGATTTAAGCTGTCCGTTACCGCCGGCCGGTTAACGCACGCGGATCCCTTCAATAATCATTCGCTGCACGCTCTCAACGGTTTGGTTAAAAAAGGCTTCATCACGCAGCGTTGCGCCCGTCACCGCCTCCACCTGTGGAGCAAAATCGGCGTAATGCTGGGTTGATGCCCAAATCATAAAAATCAGATGGTGCGGATCGACCGGCGCCAGCTTCCCGCTTTTAATCCACCCGGCGATCAGCGCGGACTTCTCATCAATCAGCGTTTTGAGATCGCCCGTTAATTCAGCCATCAACAACGGTGCGCCTGCCAGCATCTCCATACAAAACAGCCGTGACGCCTGAGGGTAATCCCGGGACACTTCCAGCTTAAGACGAATATATTCTTTGATGGCCGCCAGCGGCGCAAAGTCTTCGCTAAACGCCTTCAACGGTGCCAGCCAGATGTCGAGGATTTGCCGTAAAACGGCAATATAAAGCACCTCTTTTGACGAGTAGTAATAAAGCAGATTGGTTTTTGACACCCCCGCCTGCTCAGCGACCTGTTCGAGGCGCGTGCCGTGGATCCCATATTGGGAGAAGATATTTAATGCCGCGGTTAATATGGCCTGGCGTTTTGCACTGACGGCCTGCGAGCGCTTACCTGTTTTTTTCTCTGCGCGTTGAACCATGCGCCCTCTCCTTCTTGTGAGGGCGTCAGCATACCAAATCACGCGGTGAATGGTTAAATTAAAGCGACTCCGGCGGTACCTCTTGTACCACCGTTTTTTTCTTTTTGAACTTTAGTTCACTGACCAGCACGCCAACAATAATGAAGGCCGCGCCGAGCAAAGCCAGGAGCGGTAAGCGTTCCCCCGCCAGACGACCAAAGATCCCTGCCCATACCGGCTCGCCGGTATAAATGACCGTCGCGCGCGTCGGCGAAACGCTGCGCTGCGCCCAGTTCATGGTAACCTGGATAATCGCACTGAAAATCCCCAGCCCCAACGCCACAACCAGCAATCCGGTAGACATCGACGGTACGGACTCTCCGGCAGGGGCCATCGCAATAAACGCCACGATAGAAGCAGTTGCCAGTTGTACCACCGTTACCCGCCGCACATCCACTTTTCCCGCCCACGCGCTAATCAGGATAATTTCCGCCGCAATCGCCACCGCGCCAGCGAGCGTTATCCACTCCCCTTCGCCTAAAGCCAACACATTGCCTCCCGGCCCGGCAAGGAAAATCAACCCGATAAAGGCCAGAACAATACCGATACACGGCATCAGTCCGGGCATACGTCCCAGACACAACCATTGTAAAAGCGGTACCAACGGCACGTACATCGCAGTAATAAACGCCGATTTACTGCTGGGAATAAACTGTAGTCCCCATGTTTGCAGACTATAGCCCAGCGCAATGGCGATACCGATTGCCACCCCTGCTTTGAATTCCAGCCACGTTAGCTGATGCAATGTGCGTAACGACAAAAGCGCGACCGCCAGCGCAGCGGTGGCAAAACGTACGCCAACAAAGAAAAAAGGTCCGCTCAGGGTAACGGCATATTGCACCGCCAGAAACGTGCCACCCCAGAACATGGTGATCACAATAAGGATCGCTTCCTGAGGTTTAACAGAGAAGGAATAACGAGAAAGTAATGACATGAGACACCCGATTAACTGAATATCGTTAGTCTGCGTTGCGTTTTGTTACAGTTCAACCTTGCAGATAAAAAAAACCGCCGGAAAAACCCGGCGGCGGTGGCTTCGTAACGTCTGACTCTGATCCTCAGCCGTCACGCTATATCTGACAGATAACCTGGCAATTACGATTTGTTGTTGCCGTGGCTATTTTTGCCCCCTTTTTTGCCTGCCTCTGAAGCGCGTTGCGGGTCATTCTTAAAGTTGCCCCCGCTGTGCTGGCCACCTTTTCGACCTGCTTCTGATGCTCTTTCGCGGTCTTCCGCAAAGTTACCGGAACCGCCCCGATGGTTTGCCATTACTGACCTCCGTCATTGTTTAGACATCATATTGCATAGGTACTGAGGAGTGATACCTCACGCAGCGATATGGGCGATGCCCTGAAAATAACTGCGTGGGATCAAGCATAGTGAAGCATGGCCTGAACAATGGCTGGCTGTAATATTCTGCAACAGGATAAGTGGCGATATACAAATAATCACCACAAGAAATCAATAAGCCTTTCTTATCATTACTGAAATCAGCCCGTTTAAATATGTATCATTTTGCTACAAAACATGGTTGTGTAAAAATTGTTATAAATCAAAGAAGTGATTGTGAAATTTGCACTCCTGACAGTACGTCATATCTTTAAATGTAGGTAGCGAATCGCTACGGACACGGTTAACTCGAGGAGTAGTGTAAAATGGCAAAAGTTCTGGTGCTTTATTATTCCATGTACGGACACATTGAAACTATGGCCCATGCAGTCGCAGAAGGCGCAAATAAGGTAGATGGTGCGGAAGTGATTATTAAGCGCGTACCAGAGACCATGCAGCCTGAGATTTTCCTCAAGGCTGGCGGCAAAACCCAAAACGCACCAGTCGCAACCCCGCAAGAACTGGCTGATTACGACGCCATTATTTTTGGTACCCCGACACGCTTTGGCAATATGTCCGGCCAGATGCGCACCTTCCTCGACCAGACTGGCGGACTGTGGGCTTCTGGCGGCCTGTACGGCAAACTCGCCAGCGTATTCAGCTCAACGGGCACCGGTGGTGGCCAGGAACAAACCATCACCTCAACCTGGACTACGCTTGCCCACCATGGGATGGTGATTGTGCCCATCGGTTACGCGGCGCAAGAACTGTTTGATGTCTCTCAAGTTCGCGGCGGTACACCTTACGGCGCAACGACCATCGCCGGAGGCGACGGCTCTCGCCAGCCAAGTCAGGAAGAATTATCTATCGCCCGCTATCAGGGTGAATATGTCGCGGGTCTGGCAGTAAAACTCAACGGCTAATCTTCAACAGGAGGATTCGAATGCCAACTCAAGAAGCGAAAGCTCATCACGTCGGTGAATGGGCAAGTCTGCGCAATACATCGCCGGAAATAGCCGAAGCCATTTTTGAAGTCGCGAATTATGACGAGAAACTGGCGGAAAAAATTTGGGAAGAAGGTAGCGACGAAGTACTCATCAAAGCCTTTGAGAAAACAGACAAAGATTCGCTCTTTTGGGGTGAACAGACTATCGAACGCAAAAACGTCTAGCGCTCTGACTCCCCCGCGCTCGCGGGGGAGTTTTTCTTTTACTTCGCCGCCTCATTCAACACGCTGTCGAACTTATCTATCGGACAAAAACCATCCGCATCTATCGGGCAGCCTTTCAGCTCCAGCGTTACGCGCTGCGCCGGAGACTTCAGCGTCAGGGCCTCAGCATTACGCAACTGCTGCGAGCTCTGATACACGTATTCGATCTTCATCAGGTCACGATTCGCGTTACTGTCATGCCAGCGCTGGAAGACTATCTTCCCGCCAATCGGCGTACGCTCGTTCTGATCGTGAAGCTGGTATGGTTTGAAATCCAGCGCAGTGAGCAGCGATGCGATGTTTGAGTCATGGCCCACCAACACGGTAATTTTCGGCGCTTTCACGCGTTCCGTAACCAACGCATTATCAATATATTTCACCAGCGGTTTGGCGACGTTCTGCGCCACTTCAGGGGAGGTGAACAGGCTGTCCTGATAGCCGTTTTTCAGCTTCGACAATACCTTCCATTGTTGATCGGATTTAATCTCGCCCCAGGCGACCTGGTCCATCGGGAAACCTTCGTAATATTGCAACGTGAAGGCATCAACCAGCGAATTCCCCACCTTCAGCGGCCCCGAAACACCAGGCTCCTGCTGATATTTCGCGCTGAACGTATCTTTGGCATCGGTCAGGGAACACTGCTGCTTTTCTTTACAGGACGGTGAGTCCTTGTAGTCGGTCATTTGCTCAAGCAACTGATAGCTGTCGTTGAGCTGCATTTTGCTACGCTCTTTCTCCATTGCCTGAACGGCCTGCTGGCTGAAGGCGGCAGAATCATCGGTGATCACCGGGTTAAAGGTGGGATCCATGGTACCCATTTTTTCCTGATGATGAACCGGAACGTCACAACCAGGGAAAGCGCCGGTGACAAAGAACTGCGCCGTGGCGACCGTACGCTGCAGACTGTTAGCATAGGTATAGACTGTATCCGGTGCCGGACATTCGCCCGATTTCACCATCCCCTGCTCTGCCAGCCACTCCCGCATATAGTGGCCCATATAGATTTCCAGCACACCGCCTTTAGTAGTCAGTTGTCCGCCGGGGACATCCCATTCTGGCCATTGCTTGGGGGTGGACTGTTCAAGAACGCTGCCGTTATTGGCTAAAGGTGCGCGTAAGTTATGCCGACTCATCATCAATACTTGTTGAAGCTGATAGCCTTCCGGCGCGGTCTGAGCCTGCGCGGCGGTAGACAGTAATACAGCCCCTGCCACGGCTGCGGCGATTAACGATTTATTCATCCCTACGACCTCTTGTTGTTATCAATCACAACAGAGTGTGACAGAAATATGACATTTTTCCGGGAACGCTTTCGCAAAACGAATCATCTACCGCGTTGTTTTAACGCCGAACTCACTTTCAATTTTCCTGAAAAGCGAAGATAACCTGTTCTGGACGTTGAACGCCGTGCCAGCTTCGCCAGGCAACGAAATATGTCTTCCCATTTACGGGGAATGATAAAAAAATGCCGGGTTTCCCCGGCACGAATATCAGAACGTTTTCGCCCACCACAACCGAAGCTTCATGCCCCAGTAGCTGGTCCAACCGCTGGTTGTTGATACTACCCGTCCTTGTGACATCACCACCAATGTCGGTGTGACGCTAATATCCCAACTACGGGAGATGGCTCCGTTCGCATCATTGATCACCGGAAACTCCACGCCTTTATGCAACAGCCAGCGAGATACCTCGGCTTCACTTCCGGAGCGTAACGCAATGGTCATCACGTTTTCCCCTTCTGAACGCAGTCTGGCAACTTCCGGCGTTGTAAAGCGACATACACCGCACCAGCTCGCCCAGAAATAGAGCAACACCGGTTTGTCTTTACTGAGCGTCGCCAGGGTGACGGTTTCCCCCTCCAGCGTTTGCAAATGCGTGCTGTCAAAAGAGGCAGGGACCTGCGGCGCGCGCCAGACATCCATCAGTAGCATCGTCCCTGCCAACAGCGCCAGTAAAATCAGTCCTTCGCGCAGCCAGCGGCGCAGCTTACTGAGCATTGGCCGCCGCCAGCTTTTCTTTTACCACTTCCTCAAGAGTTTCCCACGGCACTGCACCGGGAATAAGTTCATCGCCAATAATCGTTGCGGGAGTTCCCTGCACACCCACCAGCCGCGCCAATTGCAGGTTAGTGCTCAGCGTTTCCGCACTTTGGGCGTCCAACGTCACCGGATTGACACCCGCTCTTTCCTGCGCCTGTTTGATGCTGACGTCGGTATGGTAACCTTTCTTCTGCATCAGTTTTTCATGTAGCGCCGGAAACTGCTGCGGATGCTCACGCCAGGTAGTCAGCACGGTCCGCGCCGCAAGTTCCGAACTTTCCCCTTTAAACGGTAACGGTTTAATCACTACCGCCACGTCAGGGTATTTCTGCACTATTTTTTCCAGCATCGGATCCAGTTGCTTGCAGTATGGGCAGTTGTAATCAGTGAAGTTTATCAGGGTCAGTTTTGCCTGCTTTGCGCCAATCCGCGGGCTGTTGGGATCGTTGAACAGGGCTTCCTGAATTAATGCTTCAATTTGCTTTTCCTGTTCCGGAGTAAACGGTGCTGGCTCTTTCGCTACGCTGACGGCAGAAAACAGGGTTAACAGCAGAACAATCATCATCTTCATGGAGTGACTCCTTGGGCATTGGTCAGCGTTTGCAGTACCGCATCGCGGGTTAACAACGTGGGTAACGCCTGGCCTTCCGGCAGACCGGGGCCATAAATTTGGTTATACGGCACAGCAACCTGGCCGCGTTTTTTGAGAAATTCGGTGATGGCTTCAGAAGGGAGTGTCCAGTCGCCGCGCAACGCCACCACATCCGGTTGTTGTAAAGCGGCTTGTACGTCATCTGTATTCAAGACGTTGTATTTATTTACTTTACAGGTAATGCACCAGTCGGCAGTCACGTCAATGAACACGCGCTTATGTTGCGCCAGTGCATCCTCTATCGCCTGCTCGCTTAGCGGTTGCCAGTTCACGCTTTCTTTCGCGCCACTTTGCCCACCAAACCCTAAATGCGGGAGCAGCAGTGTCGCAAGCCAGATAGCCGAACCCAGCATCATCACACCGAGCAGACGCCGCAAAATATTCATCCAGCGCCCTGGACGCGGCAAACGCAGCGCCAGACCGGGACGCAGGGCCACGAGCAGCCACGGCAAGCTCATCCCCACCCCAAGTGCGATAAACAGCCCCCACAATGTTGGCAGCGAAGCGGTTAAAGCTACCGCCACCGCTGTTCCCAGAAACGGGGCGCTGCACGGCGTAGCAAGCAGCGTCGCAAATGCGCCTTGCCAGAAATGTCCCGACAGGCCGTTGCCGCCGTGAGTCGCCAGCGTCGTGGTCATCGCCGACGGCAGGCGGAATTCAAACCAACCAAACAGGCTGGCACTGAACGTCAGCATCACCAATACCATCACGCCAATGAACCACGGATTCTGAAACTGGATCCCCCAGCCGAGCGCCTGATTGGTTAAACGCAACACCGTCATCAATAGCGCCAGGGCCATAAAGGAAACCAGTATTCCGGCTACCGATGCCAGAAACTGACGGCGGATCTGGCGACGGCTTTTTTCCTCAACAAGCAAAATTGAGCCCAGCTTCATGCCCAGAACCGGTAACACACAGGGCATCAGGTTGAGAATCAAACCGCCCAATAACGCCATTAACACCACCTGCCACAACGGGAGTGAGGCGTTTTCAATAACCGGGGCTTCGCCAATCGTAAGACGACTTTCCTGGGCAACACCGTTATCCGCCAGAACCAGCGTGACTGACTTACCGCGTAAATCCGGCGCGCCTTCCCCCCAACCGTCATGAACAGGTACCGTAGCGCGTAGGGTCTCACCTTCGACGTGAATTTGCGGCATACCAAAATCCGCATCATCAACGGTATCCAGAAAAAGTTCAGGCTGAGTCCAGCCGCCCTGGCGATGAGCTTCGACGACTAACTCTCCCGCCCGCGCGCCGGCGCTCAGAGCATCGGTCAGGCCGCTGGCCAGCGGAACCTGCCCCATCGCCTGAGCATAGTCATGCGCAAAAGCCGGGTCCTGAGCTGTGGGCGTCACGGAAAAGGGAAAATCCGTCAGCAGGCATACGTTGCTACAGGTAGATAGCGTCAAAATACCGTTGAGCGTGGCAGGTGATCTGCCGCGCACAACCATTGGGAACGTCACCTGATCGTGATACCCCTGGGTAGTAATGTTTGCAACTTCAAAGCGTGCAGGGGTTGGCCAGAACCAGTCGACCACGGGCATTTCCCCTTGCCAGGCGACAGAAGGTGCGACCCCGCCCTCACCCGGCGAACGCCAGTAAGTTTTCCAGCCATCTTCCAGTTTAACATCCAGCAACAGACGGGTTTCGCCACCAGCGGACGTATCAGCGCGTAACCGTACGCTGGCGTGATCGTTATCGGGTGAACGCAGCCAGCCGGGTTCAGCCGCCCAGGATACGGGCAGCCATAGCAATAACAGACAGAACAGCGCCTGCCTGAAAACAGTCATCATAAATTTTCTCCGTGAATAATTATCTAACAGTCAGCAACAGCTGTTCTGTCATTCACGGAAGACACAAAATCGCAGATGTACCCTGAGAGTGGGGGGCGAGATGGCTCGCGGTGGGAAAAAAGGCAAACGAAATGCCCGCACTGGCGCCAGCAGCGACAAAAGCAGACACAGCACCAGAATAGCGCCTTCAAACAGTACAGGAGGTGCGGCAAGTAACGACTTCGCGCTCAGTTCACACGGGGTAACGGGTGAGGCCTCATCGGTCTGAGCGGGTGCGCTTACGACAATGCTGGCGGCAACAGTGTTCATCTGCAACGCATGCAGACCTGCCATGCGTTGTGCGGTGCAAACCATCACCACAACACATGCCAGACAGAGGAACCACCATCCCATCCGTTGACGTTTCGCCATTATACCCTCACTGATTGATGCGAGTTATCTTAACCACTCGCCAGGTTTTGGCAACCTTTGTGCTGTAAAGTTATGTCCTGCTGTCGGCTGGATATACCGCAATTTCAATCAGATTAAGATCGGGATCTCTGATGTAAACCGAGCGAATCGCTCCTGTCGCGCCAGTGCGCGCCACCGGTCCCTCAACGATATCGATCCCATGCGTTTGAAACGTTGCCATCACTTCATCCAGCGTACGCGTGGTGATAAAACACAGATCCAGCGCCCCCGGTGTAGGTAGATAAGCTTTGGGTTCAAACTCTTTTCCCCGAATGTGGAGGTTAATCTTTTGATTACCAAAGACGAAGGCTTTGCGCCCTTGCGCGAAAGTTTCCAGCCTCATTCCTAATAGTTCGACATAAAAACGTACGCAAGCCTCTTCATTATTGGTGGTCAGTACCAGGTGATCCAGGCGGTCAATCATAACGATATCCATTTGGTTGCTCGTCTCTGACACTTACCCTATTCATTCCTGTGCGACAAGAAAATCTTTCAGATACTTTGGCATAATGTATGCGCAACGCCTTACCACTCACGTTTTACAAGCGAAATGATAATGACTCTATTTTCGCCTTTATTCATTACACTATAACATTGCTAAAAATAACCACATAAATATCACGGAAGTTATTATTCACTATTTGCGAAGAATACCCGTGAGTATTTCTATGACTGCACATAAATAATGACCACAACTTACGAATGCGTAAATGAAAGTAAGGGTCAGCGCATTTTCAGGTCATTATCGTATTATAGCCAGACGCAATGAATGGTGTATTCATTCGCCGAAATTTGTTTGTTAAATGTTATTTAGAGTATATGGAAATGAAAAAATATTTATTACCCCTGATTGCGTTACTTTTTACAATGAGCGCCCAGGCAGCATCATTTACCGACGGCAAAGAGTTCATCTCACTGGAAAAACCTGTCGCTTCCGCACCAGCTGCATTGAAGTTTTTCTCATTCTATTGCCCTTCCTGTTATCAGTACGATGAAGTTTTTGAAATCACCGATAACGTGAAAAAAGTCTTGCCTGCTGATGTAAAACTCACCGAATACCATGTCGACTTTTTAGGCCCGTTGGGGCAAGACATGACGCATGCCTGGTCCGTCGCCATGCTGTTGAATGTACAAGATAAAGTTAAACCGTTGCTTTTTGATGCCGTGCAGAAAAAACAAACCATTAAAACAGCGGACGATATTCGTAACGTATTTATCAGCGCGGGCGTCAGCGCCAGTGATTATGATGCCGCATGGAACAGTTTTGCCGTGAAATCACTAACCGCAAAACAGCAAGAAATGGCTAAAGCTGTAGATTTAACCGGTGTGCCCGCCATTTTTATCAACGGTAAATATATGATCAATCCGAAAGGACTGAAATCGGATGACCTGAACTCTTTTGTGAAGAGCTACGCAGATACGGTTCGCTATCTGATCACCAAATCCTGACCTTTCGCTAATCTCACTTTTCGCACCACACAACTGGCAAAAAGCGCTGTTGGTGGTGCGCAATCACATCATTTATACCAATATCCTTTCTTCCCGGTTGGCATTCGCCGTTATCAGGATTACCCTAAACTTAGCGGTGTTACCTGTTGTCGGGGTACACCTTCTTCAAGTGTTGATTTACACGAGAGAACGCTATGGAATTAAAGGATTATTACGCCATTATGGGCGTGAAACCGACAGACGATCTCAAGACAATCAAGACCGCCTATCGTCGACTCGCCCGTAAATATCATCCTGATGTCAGCAAAGAGACTGACGCTGAGGCCCGGTTTAAAGAGGTTGCTGAAGCCTGGGAAGTCCTGAGTGATGAACAGCGACGTGCCGAGTACGACCAGCTGTGGCAGCATCGCAACGACCCACAGTTCAACCGTCAATTCCAGCAAGGTGAGGGGCAAAGCTACAGCGCCGAAGATTTCGACGATATCTTCTCCTCCATTTTTGGTCAGCATGC
Source organism: Citrobacter sp. Cu231 (assembly GCF_030332265.1). Taxonomy (NCBI): domain Bacteria; kingdom Pseudomonadati; phylum Pseudomonadota; class Gammaproteobacteria; order Enterobacterales; family Enterobacteriaceae; genus Citrobacter; species Citrobacter sp. Cu231. The sequence goes on from NZ_JAOWIE010000037.1 coordinate 35,979, forward strand.
ACACCAGCCGCGCCAGCGTCATGCCAGCCGCGGACACGATATTGAAATTGAAGTTGCGGTGTTCCTGGAAGAAACGCTTACTGAGCATAGCCGCACGATCAGTTACAACCTGCCGGTCTACAACGCATTCGGCATGGTAGAACGTGAAATTCCCAAAACGCTGAATGTGAAAATTCCGGCTGGCGTCGGCAACGGTCAGCGTATCCGTCTTAAAGGCCAGGGCACCCCAGGTGAAAACGGTGGGCCGAACGGTGACTTGTGGCTGGTAATTCATATTGCACCGCATCCGCTGTTCGACATCGTTAATCAGGATCTTGAAGTGGTGGTTCCTCTGGCACCATGGGAAGCCGCATTGGGCGCGAAAGTAACGGTTCCTACGCTAAAAGAGAGCATCCTGCTGACCATTCCAGCGGGTAGCCAGGCCGGGCAGCGGTTACGCATTAAGGGCAAGGGCCTGGTAAGTAAAAAACACACTGGCGATTTGTATGCAGTGATCAAAATCGTCATGCCGCCAAAACCAGACGACACCAGCGCCGCCCTGTGGCAGCAACTGGCGGATGCACAAAAGTCCTTTGATCCGCGCAAAGAGTGGGGGAAAGCATAATGGCTAACGTCACCGTCACCTTTACTATTACCGAATTTTGTCTGTACACCGGGGTATCAGAAGAGGAGCTGCATGAGATTGTCGGCTTAGGAGTGATAGAACCCCATGAAGACGAAACGTTCGACGATCATGCGCTAACCATAATGCGTCGCGCGGTGCGCCTGCGTCAGGAACTGGAGCTTGACTGGCCAGGAATAGCCGTTGCGTTGACGTTGCTGGAAGAGAACGTTCAACTGCGGCAGGAAAATCGCCTCCTGCGCCAGCGGTTGTCTCGTTTTATCAGTCATCCTTAAATTCTCAGGGCCGGCATGGGGCTGGCCCTTTTATTGTCCGAAACCTGCTCTTAATGACATTAAGCAGTAGATAGCATACAGTCAGTGATAAGAATTTTCGCAAACACTAAGACGTTGAGTCATGCAGCTTAAGCCCCTCACAAAAGGTCGTTTTCACAATATCTGGCAGCAGGATGATGCCTTAATTGAGAAGATATTCCAGGAGCTACTCTCTGAAACGCAGATTATCCACGAAGATGAGTATCTCTATCACCAGGGACAGGTAGTCGATCGACTTATCATGGTGCAATCAGGGAGAATTTCCCTGCGTTACAGTGCGGAAAATGGTCGCCGTTTTCAGCTTGGCGCAATGGAATGCGATGAGCAACTGTTTGGTGAAATGGAGTTTTTTACCGGGTATCGCTGCCAGCTCGATATCGTGGCCGAAGAGCCGCTGACCGTGGCGGTGTGTAGCTGCGAACGTCTGGAAGAAGCGCTGAACCAACATCCCAGACTGGCGATATTTTTTGCCAGTGCGATGGCGATTGATTATCAGGATATGCTGGAAATCTTCCTGCACCGGATGCTCTACCCTATCGTTCATAACGTGGCGTATGACCTGTATCGCCAGCATCAGAACAAACAACCGATGGATGGTTTCCATAAAAAATATCAGGAAGCAGAACGATTCGGTACCACCGATCGGGTCTATCGGCGGGCGGTTAAAGCCCTGACGGATGCCGAGTTGGTAACGCGCACGAAACAAGGACTGGAAATTAAGGATCTGGATGGGCTACGAAAATTCCTCGGCAATGACATCATTGACTGACACACCATCCCCGCAAAGAGGGTAAGTGTGTCAGTTCAGCACAATCAGAATTTATAGCTGAGGTTGAAATAGTGACCGAGTCCGGTGGTGCGCCCTGCTCCACCGTGATTTTCCATCAATGCCATGTTACGGAAATACTTAAGGCCATAACCTACCGCATAATGCTCTGAATGCCAGTAGATGCCGTTATACCATTCAATCGCGTTATTGCTGTATAACGGTTGATTAGCAATCTTGTTAGCGGCGAACTGATAGTCAAAGTAACCCTGATAATTCAGGTAGCTGCCGTTGGCAAAGGTATAGAACGGCGTCGACCAGTTGGTCGAGAACATATAGCCATCCCACTTGCCTTCATTATCCGCACCGTAGTTTTCTCGCACATAATGCGCATAGATGTTCATTCCCACAAGGCCAAACCACGGAACCTTAACATCCGTGCCCAGACCGACATAATGCTCAAATAACTCCCGGTCGCCAATGTTATTTACCGTTGCGATATAGAATTCGTTAAACGGCCCAACGGATAAATCCTTATTAAAAAGAGCATCCAGGGAAAACCGTGGGGATATCTTGGCGAAGAAGTTATCGCCGCCGTGGCGGTCATCCTGCTTGCGGTCCAAAATATCGAAGAAATCGACATAACCATACAGATCGATAATTCCGGAACGTGCCCCAAACTCCAGTTCCAGATAAGTGTCATTACGAATACCATATGGCACTTTCGCATCCACACTTTGCATTAAGTTCATCTGCATCCAGTTAAAATCATTTTTTCGGATGTTGCCATCGGTATAATCAGCAGCAAGCGCTTGCGTACAGCTCATAGCAACGACTGCGCCCAGAACAGCTTTTTTAATCATTAATTTATTCTTCAGCATTTTCAATTCCTTTGAGCAAGGTTGAGTGCCGCCCCACCAAATAAATGGTGTGGCGACTGACTATCTAATTAGAGAGGTAAGTGTTATTACTGCACTTTGTTACGTTTAAGTCTTAATGTACCTATCAACATGATAAAGATAATTAAATATAATACTGGTATTGCGTACATGATTTTCTGCAATCCCATTGTTTTTTCCATTAACGCACTGATCGCTGGACTAAACATGGCCCCGGCGCTACCGCTAATTAAAATATAAGAAACGTTCTGACTACTTGCGCGCTTCACAAATGAAACTCCATAGGCGATGAAGGAGTTATACAGCGCCGCACAAACAAATCCGTAACTATATGCCAGATAATCAAGTCCGGAGATATTTTCTTTCGATACAATAATGGTAGTAATTACGCAAGCGAGCAATATAATACTCAACAGGAAATAATGTATCCTTACACGAGAAACAATGACGGTTGATACTAACGCCCCAACCAACGCCGCTCCCCAGTATTGCGTAATAATATTGCCAGCTTCTTCAAAAGGAATGCCAAATTTGTTCTTCACAAATAATGGTGCCCAGGTCAGGAAGGTATACAACGCCAACATACCTAAGAACAGACCAATTCCTCCGCTGATAATCCCTGGGTTCCACTCAGATTTCACCGCGTCTGTCCGATCCTCCGCAGGTGCGGTTTCACAGGCAGTAAAACGAGTGAGCGCCACAACACCTAACGTAAGTAAGGCCACCATACCAACGCTCAGATAGCTGTAACTCCATGACATATTGTGCGTCAGGGCGAAGGTGGTGATCAGCGGGAAAACAACGCCTGCGACGTTAAAGGTGGCGTCTTGCACCACCAGCATCGTACTTTGAATGCGATCCTGCCACACCGAAACGACAATCGTTCCCGCCACGCACAGACCAATCCCACCGCAGAATCCCACCAGAGTCATGGCGACCATCACTGGCCATAAGCCAGGGCTTAAGTGCATTGCCAGAGCGCAAAGGAACACTATCGAATAGATAATAAACGTCATTCGCTTGACGCCAATTTTTTCTATCAGGAAAAAGGCAGCAATGGTCCCAGCTAACGCCCCACCGTTAAGCAGCGAAAATATCGAAGCAACGGTATTCACATCAGCACTGTAACGTACCGCAATCGGTTCAATCAGCATTCCAAACTGACTGGCAAACCCCGCCATAATAAAATTTGCCAGAAAACTAATCAGTGTAAGCGCTATTTTATTCTTCATATAATGACATCCCTGATTGGTTCAATTAAAAGCCTATGCTAAGCCGTAACGGCTGTATTTAGCGCCAGCTCAATCATATTTTTAAAGGTTAATTGTCGTTCCTCTGCCGTGGTTTCTTCACCTGTCAGGCAATGATCGGACACCGTTAAAATAGCCAGTGCTTCAATATTAAATTGGTGTGCTAAGGCGTATAAGCCGGCCACTTCCATATCCACACCCAGTACACCAAACTTTTCCAGTGCCGGAATGAGGTTTTCGTCAGGATCGTAATAAAGATCGCCACTAAAAATATTGCCGACTTTAATGTCAATCCCGGCCTTCTGCGCCAGCATCCACGCTTGTTGTAGTAATGGGAAGTGAGCGGATGTCGCCATCGTGTAGCCCGCGCTACGTTTTAAATTTGTGACAGAGTCCGTTCCGGCAGCAAGAGCCAGGATAATGTCGCGCATTTTTACATGCTGTTGTGTTGCCCCCAGGCTACCAACGCGAATAATTCTCTTCACATCAAAATCATGTACCAACTCATGGGCGTATAGCGTCATAGACGGAATACCCATGCCGTGTCCCATCACCGAAACAGGTTGCCCAAAATAAAGACCGGTATAGCCCAGCATATTGCGCACGTTGGTAACTTCGCGGTAATCCATAAGATAATTTTCGGCAATAAATTTAGCGCGCAGCGGATCGCCCGGCATAATCACGGTTGGCGCAAAATCACCCGCTTTAGCATTAATATGTGCAGTCATAACAATTCCTGAATTATGAGTATTGGAGATATGCAGGGATTGTAACCAGACGTTTGAAGAGGATTGAGGACAAAAGTCCTGCTCAGAGGATCGGCCTCTCATTTCTGAGAGTTAGATGCGGGGGGTTGCACAGGGAGCTTGTTTTCCCCTCCTGCGCATAAGCAGAGCATTTTATCCGATATGCCACTCACCTCATTTTTACGAAAAGTAAATGCGAAAAGTGATCTTCCTGGCCGGATAGATGTAAGCTACAACGCAAAACAAAATTCTGTACGTACAAAACGGGGAGTCCATAGATGTAGAAAGTGGGCTCAGAAATTTTCTTCTTTCTGCAGACTTCCCCGATGCAAGACTGATTCTAACTCGTAATCATCAATGCCGCTCAATGCGGTGGTTGCTGGAAATTTAGCTACCTTACCGTCACTGCCAATCTTTTTCTCAGAAGAACACATAATCAGAAAAAAGTGTCGTGGTATTGGGTACAACTTTTTCTCATCTTTGTGATTATCAACTTGCTATTTATTGCCGAATGATGATGCTAAATTTTTTTCATACAGTTCCTTCCAGACTTTTATATACGACTCAGTCATTTTCCCAAGAGTAAACTCAGAGCGGTTGACGCTATTTCGAAAAGTATTCTCAGCTTGATCGCTACGCAGTTTTTTCACATTTGATAAATAGCCTATAATCTTATTCTGTATCGCGGAAACCGTTGGTTCACAGCTATATTCAGATTTCATATAGCTATCCATACCTAACCCTGGTGTAGCGATAAGCGCGCAGTTTGATAGTAATGCTTCCAGCCCCACGATTCCGTAGCTTTCTTGTATACTTGGAAAAACGACAATATCAGTTTCAGCCAGCGCTTGTTTTTTATCTTCTCCCTGAACGAATGTCAGTCCTTTAAACCCCTCATTTACCAGATAATCAGGGATTTTTTCAGGGCCATAGACTCTTGCTTCCACGCGATTTCGATATGACGAAGGTAATGTGTTGATAGCATCGCGAAAAACATAAAAGTTTTTAACAATATCAGTAAAACGTCCAAAAAAGCTAATGACAATCTTCCCTTCAGGATGATGTATTTTCTTTGTCGGGTAGTGAGTGAAGTCAACGCCGATAGGAAAGATATTGGGTGTAATACTATCAGCGGATACAAAATCAATAACTGAACGATGAGCCCAATTACTATGCAATATGAGAGCACCACTTTGCCTGACGGCGATTCGTTGTTCCCAATAATTCTGCATACCTTTTTGCGTCCGGGTTAGATAATGCTGCATGCCTATATAGCTTGAATGCAGAGTGAACTGAACACGTTCCAATTCGAAATAGAACGGAAGCAATGGAGTATTCTCGTGTACAGAGATAACATCTGGATTGAATTCCTTCAAAATTGGAGCAATTTTCTGTGATGTACTCCATGCTACGTTTAAAACAAGAGACTCAAACGATGAATCAAAAGGTAAAGCAGGCTCAACTATTACCTCATAGTCAGCCAATTGGGATGGTCGTGTTTTTTGGTTATTCAGATATAAAACTTTAAAAGGATAGTTGCGACGTTTTAACTCCGCCCAAAACTCTTGATTAAAGAAGCTAAGGCCACTGAAAAATATATCAGGAGCTTCAGTTGTAACAATTAAAACCCGAGGTTGCATAGTCGTTCCTGTTGTACAATCTGAGATGCATGTAGCAATATCAATAGATTAATCATGAAATCAGTCAACTATAACAAGCTTGACTGATTTCCTTTGTGGTCAGAAACGGTATTTAAGGCTCAACATAGCCTGGGTATCGCTGTAACCATTATCTCCCAGCTGTTGTGCCACATTGCCCCACAAATCCACGTTTTTGGACAGTTGTCCTTCGACCCCCACCTTCAATTCAGCAATGTTTTTAGTTCCATCAATATTGTTATAGTCGTTATTGACAGTTACACCAAAAGCTCGGGTGTTATGGATCCAGTTCGTTTCAACAAACGGCTGGAATTGGCGATCTTTCCCGTTATCAATCGTGTTGTGACCATTGATATAAGCCCGGACACCAACTCTGCTCTGAATATTACCATCGCCTTCAAATGAAATTCGCGAACCGTTGCGCTCTGTGTGATCGTCAGCTCTGACATTCATCCACACAAGCTGAATTTTGGGCTGAAGAAAGTATTTATCACCATTACTGTATCTTTCTCCTAGCTTGTAAGTATAGCCCGCTTCAAGTGAGGCAGTTATCCCACGGGATTTGTATTTTTCCGTTGCGAGTTGCTCACCTTTTACCTCGTTATCAAACCAGTTATAAAGTGCCCATGTATCAATATAGCTACCTGTTTTATCCTTATTATTGGCATACCACGTACCGTAAAGACCCACACTGTACCCTTCAACGGAGCCGCTGGATGTATATTCAGAGTATTCAGATACTGTATTGCTATTTTGTCTCGCATATCCCGACATCAGGCCGAGATGCCAGCGATCCAGGCCATCGCTACTCCATTGAGCGATATCTCCCCCAATCTGAGTAACATAGCGATTCCCCTGATTTTTCAACTGCTGGCTGTTGTCACTGGCTCGGTTGTGTCCACCAGTTTGGCGTAACCACAAACTGGTTACTTTGTCCTCTCCTGTCAGGATATCTGTATATTGAGTCTCCCCTGAGCGGTCGTGTAGACGTAGCAAAAAGAGAGTATTTGTTGCCATATGATTAAACATATAACTGCCAGGTTCGGGCCTGTTAATAGGGGTAAGTGGTACTGGGTCAGTAGTTGGCGGTACTGGGTCAGTAATAGGTGGTACTGGGTCCGTAGTCGGCGGTATTATTGCAGGAAGTTGCGATCGCAAGTACCAATCTCCATTTTGGTCGTTCACACCATTTTTATGCAGATAGTACTCGTATGCACCACCGACAATACGGCCTTGCTGTACAAATTCACCTAATGAGGCCCCCTGGACTTCAATAACCTTGATGCCTTCAACTGTCTGAGCACCTTTCCCGCCAATATTATTAACCGATAGATAGGTTTGACCTGATGTCGAGCCATTAATAATCACTCTGTCTGACGGAGAGTCGTCGCTTCCAAGATGAGTATCAAGTTCAATTACACCTTGATCGCCAATGTAATCACCTCCAATTATGAACCGATCGCCTGCAACACCGTTGGCCAATGTCAATCGACCCTGGTTTTTAAATGTATTCAGATTTTGAAAGAGTGCATCGTTAGGGGTTCCATCACTGTTGGCCGCCAGTATAATTTGTCCACGATTGATTAACTCTGTTGTTCCACCACCAAAGTCACTTGTTGCCACAGGTGCAATGGTATCCCTGATGCCATCACGATCAGAATCTGACCACTCTCTAACATTCCAGACACCAGTCACTTCATTAATGAAGGTATCTTTTCCGCTAGTCAGTTGAATAACACCATTCAGACTTCCTGCATTCGTGATGTTTGTCTCCGCGCCCGTATAATGACGCGATACAAATTCACCATAATCATTATAACCATAATGTTCATAACCATCAGCGCTAATAGCAATGTCTGATAGAGCCCCCAATGTTGCACCTGCATCAATAATAATATTAGAGGTAGCGCCACCGATAATTTTCAGACCAGCCCCTTCAGCTCCCCCCTCAACGACGCTACCAGCCTGAAGTTTAACGTCAAAAATATTTTCTGGGTCGTGAATGACATATCCCCCGCTGCTATAATTATAAACGGGGCCTGTATCTTGTAGTCGTACTGCATCGCCAACCTGAGAACGAATAATACCGGAGGTTGTAACGCGGGATTCGAGAGCCTTAATATAAACAGCCGCAGTATCCTTGCTGGCGCTTTTATTGATAATCTGACTATCTACGTTCTGATGTACAACACCCAAACCTAAGAGCATACCAGAAGCCCCCGCCATATAAATACCCGAATGTTGTGTCTCTCGAATATTATTCTCGGCAAAGATCATAGAGCCAGAAGGCCCTACAATTGGTTCTTGTGGTGCAGAACCATCAATATCGGTGGATCTACCAGTATATATATTCCCTGAAACATTAATTTCAATTTGCTCTGCATTTACATATGGCTCTCCATGAGAGTCATATGACGCCAAAGGAAACCCTAAAGCCATAATGCCTGTAACATCTGACGTAATTGTTTTCCCATCTTCCAGATTAATAACTGTTTTGTAAGTAATGTTATCGGCATGGTAAGACTCAAAATGATAAGCAGGGGCAAGGTTATCACTTTTAAGAATATCATTGTTAATATTAATATTCCTCCAGTCATCGACTAATGAACAGGTTACTCCAGGAACAGGAGCCACTGGTGAGATATAGTCACATGCTCCTGCAGCATAGGCCGGACTAACAAAAAGAGTAATCAAACTGGCAAGCAGTTTTTTATTAAATATTACTGAGTTAATGTTGCGCATACGTGAAATGTTCATATGTTCAGTCATCTCCCGGAAGGAATTAAATGTTGTAAAAATGTAACTCTTAAAATTCACCATTTGATGAATAAAAGGTTTCTATATTTCGGATATATGAATTGCCTGCATCCTGTCTCATGGCGCTATTCTTAAAAAAATGCCAGGTTAGTTTTTATATCAATGAGTTATGTCTTCGGTTATTGTTTATAATAACGTTATTAAATATCCCTATTTTATTTTTGTTATTATCTTTTATTGTTATTGTCTTATATATAAGAAAACACCCATTTGTTCTGGGCGCTTTCTTATATAACGGTCTAACCTTATAAAAAAATTATATTTTTTGAAGCATCGGATGAGTGTAACTGGAGCGCCTGAAGCTAAATTTACATTACGTGAGAAGGATCACAGAGCACGTTGGCGGTAACAGATGAACCCGTGGTTGGTATTGAGCTTGTCTCATCACAGTAATAATTATTGTCACCTTATAGTTCAGTATGTTGGATAATGAACATGTAATCACAGAAAGGTTGTTATAAAAATACAAATGATAATTTTCGAGCGAATTACTGGATAAGTTGACACCGAGTAAATGTTTCTTCCATATTATCTGAACTTAATAAAAACTCAGGAGGAGTTTAGATTGTTAATTTATGACGTGGTTAGACCATTGTAAAAGTTATTTTCTTATAAAACATTTTCATTAATATAACAGTAAAAATTATGATGAAATAAATAATCCTTATCCCCTCAGTTAGAAAAAATAACTTTCACTAACTTCATTTAAAATGTAATATTTATTGCGTAACGAAATTTCTATGCATTATTTAGGATTTAACACTTTTGTACTTCGCGGCTTAACAGCAAAATAGTTACACATTAGGCGCAATACGAGTTATGAGAACAATAGTTAGCCAGCTTCCCACTGGTTAACACGGTGCGATATGAATGAGTATTCGTCGCGAGATTCGAATATTGGATTTTATATCCATGATCTCTGTCGTAAACGCACTATCTCTAACTGTCACTTTTTATAGATAATGTAAACAGTGATGACATGAAAAGACCGAAGTAAAGACGATTACACAGGAACACAGATGCGTCGATTGCCGTCGTATATAACTGCTCCTCTGGCGTGGGGAAATGGAACCACACCACAAAGAATTTGCAATAGAGCATCTGCTATTAGTCAATGTTGCAACCTCTTCTAACGTAGTTAGAAGTATTTTGTTATAAATGTGTTAAATAACAATCATTATATTAAGTGGCTGGCCTGAGTGTGGGTAATCTATTAAGAATTATCTGGGTAATCAGTAGTTATAGCGTTGTTTTTTGGTTATCCGACAACTAGCAGAACCGTTGAGGCGCTGAACCAAAGAGTTTTAATGGGCGTTACGAGATGAATACTGGAACATAGATAGGCGTCTGCTACAGAAAAAAGTCGACAACTGTCACAAAGAATATACTCATTAAAGAGCATGTTCATCATTAAATAGCATAGGTTCTGTCTGAGTTTATCTGGAGTATACAAAAGGCCTCTGATTTAGCATTGCATTGATTTTAGGATAAAACCATTTTATAAAAGCCTACTGGTTCCTGGCTCAACATAGACTACATAACAAGAACTTTATACATCTCATCCTGGTGGATGAGATGATTCCTAGTTCAAATGGGTATTTTCTTATATACGCAGACTTAATCAAAATAAGATAATTACATATACAAAGTGAGGATATTAATGACATTACCGATAACTGGTGATAGGACGCATTATTTGTCAAATTTGAACATTAATTTCATCGTGTTTAGTGAAGATAATCTCCTGAAATTTGCGCTGAGTAATCTACTATCAGAAATCAGGAAGCTTCCAACTTATCAGAAGGTAAACTTTATTCTTACAGATGTCATAGACCTGAATGAGGTTTTCAGGAGCCTATTGAAAAATGAAAACAGTTCATTGATCATATTTGATTTTGATGCCGTTTTTTTTCGGAAAAAATTAGGGTAATTGAGAAAATAGCAAAGCTTCATCGAACTGTAAAAACTGTGGCGATATGCAGTCACTGGGACTATAAGCATAATGCTTATTTTTATAATACCTTCTGCGATATTGTACTAAAAAGAAATGATCCAGTAGAGATCTACTCAAGCATTATAAATCACGAACTTAACATATTGTTAGCAAAAGAATCGAATGAAAGCTATAGAAGGAAAGAAAAGAATGCGCTTCATTACCTTTCACTTTCAAGTCGAGAGAGTGAAATCCTGAAGCTAATAATGAAAGGAAGAAGTAGCTCAGAAATTTCCGACTTACTATTTATCAGCGTAAAGACGGTATCGACGCATCGTTCTAATATTTATGCAAAATTTAACGTCAGGTCAATTAGTGAGTTATATAAGATACTTGTTGGTGAGAACCTGATTGAATAGGAGGCGTTGCAGTTAAAAATATATCGAATACAAATATTGATCATGTAGTTTCATTAAACACCTTAATAAACATACAGTTACCCATTTCAATAACGGATTTTGCTGGCTCTTTAATTAAGACATTGCATTAATGAGAGAGACGTAAAAGTGTAGTTATATATTGGCAAATAACATTGTTATATGCTTGATTCAGAAATAAGGAAAATTAAATATGAAAAGAATGACGCTAGCTCTCATTTGTACTGTTGCTATCTCGGCTTCAGCAGTGGCGGATAACACTATTCGTTTTCAGGGTGAAGTAGCCGATCAAACGTGCGTTGTTAGTATTAACGGCAATGCCTCTTCACCGCTGGTTCTTTTGCCTACGGTGCCTAAATCTGCCCTGGCTGCTTCCGGTCAGACCGCGGGCCAAACGCCTTTCGCTGTTTCTCTGAGTGGTTGTACAGCTACCACCTCTGCAACCGCGATCAAAACGGTATTTGTCGGAAATAACCTGACCAGTAATGGTCGTATGGGAAACTCCGGTAGCGCAACGAATGTTTCATTACAACTGGTTGATCCTGCAAACCCAACTACACCGTTAGATCTGACAGGTCAAACTGGCTCTCCTGGCTTAAACCTTGCAGCTAACGCAACTTCAGCATCCTATGACTTTGCAGTTGAATACTATGCCGAAGGCGTTGCTACCGCTGGCTCAGTTCTGGGAAGCGTACAGTACGCTGTGTCTTACCAATAAGCACCAATCCCCTTCCAGTTTATGGAAGGGGTATTTATACACGAGAAATTATAATGCCAAGAAAAATCCTCAACGCGCTATTGTGGGCTGCATTAGTTTTAACAGTAACCACGCCAGTAATGGCTAGTGTGGTAATGCTCAACACCAGGGTCATTTATCCAGGGGATGCTCAATCTGAAACCTTACAATTTACTAATAATGATAACATTCCCTATATAATGCAAATCTGGTCAGATAAAAATAATCCAGCATCTACCCCAGATAATGCCGATGGCCCTTTTATGGCGGTGCCCGCTTTATTTCGTATTGAACCCAGAACAGGTCAATCGGTGCGCCTTTTTTTTACTGGAAAGAATCTACCTCAAGATCGCGAATCTGTTTTTTATCTTAACTTTGTGCAAATTCCACCGAAGAATATGGCCAAAGCACAAAACCAAATGGTCGTCGTTCTGAGAAACAGAAATAAAATATTTTACAGACCAAAAACGATCATTGGCAGTGTTGATGACGTGGTGAATCAGATTCATTTTTCCGTTAAAGAAGAACGTGGAAATGTACAGCTCACCGTGATTAATGATTCAGGTTATTATGCCTCTTTCATTAGTGCAGACGTTATTGCTGGTACACAGAAAATTGCTTTTCCTGCCAGTATGGTTGCTCCCAAAACTCAAATGCTTTGGGTCGCTAAAAATAGCCGGCTTTCTTCAAAACCGTTGAAAGTTAAATTTACTTTGGTGAATGACTACGGTGGTCATACGAGTGCTGAAGCTCCACTCAAAAACTAACTTTTCAACTCTGAGTGCAGAGTTTATTCAATTACTGGAGGAATGGATGCTGTACATTCCAGAAGCTAAAACTTTGCATAGCAATGTACCAAGTAGTCAGGTTTATTTCCGTCTTATTTCGGGGCGGAGAATTCCTATCAAATGCTTACTCATCGCTCTAATTTTATGTCCATCTTTTGCGTTTTCCGAAACTCAACTGGAGGCTGAAAACCAATATCAGTTTGATGATGCCATGCTGCTTGGTAACGCAAAAGACCAACAGATCATTGCGCGGTTTAACCATGCAAATAGCGTTGCCGCTGGTACGTATCAGGTCGATATTTTTATTAACGGTAATTTCTATTCCCGAGAATCGCTCGTTTTTGCGCCCAATGCTCAGGGAAAGGTATCTCCTTGCCTATCGCAAGAACTGTTAACCAAAGGTGGCGTCGACCCACAGAGTATTACGCCAGTAGATCATACGGCGCAATGTGCAACGCTGGAAAGTCAGATTAAAGATTCGTCAAACCATTTTGACTTTGCGAGGTTACGACTGGATTTATTTATTCCTCAGGCACTCATGGTGCGTACCCCTCGTGGCAAAGTTTCTGCAGGCGATTTGTCTGCGGGAGAAACAGTCGCGTTTGCGAATTATGATACGAACTACTATCGCACTGATACGTCTGGTCAGACGTCAGAATCTACTTATTTAGGCCTCAACGCCGGGTTAAACCTGGGGTTGTGGCAATTCCGCCACCAGGCAAACTATAACCGTTATTCTAGCGATTCAGGTCCAGGCAGCAACCACTGGACACCACTACGAACTTATGTTCAGAGACCTATCATGGCCTTGCGCAGTCAACTGACACTGGGCGACAGTTATACCTCTGGCAATCTGTTTAGCAGTATTGGATTTCGCGGACTCCAGTTGGAAACGGACGATCGTATGTTGCCGGAATCTCAACGAGGCTATGCACCAACAATTCGCGGTATTGCATCTACTGCAGCAAAAGTCACTGTGTCTCAATCAGGCAATAAAATTTATCAAACCACCGTGACGCCGGGAGCATTTGTCATTGATGACCTTTACCCCACCAGTTATGAAGGGGATTTAGTTGTTGAAATTCAGGAAGCCGATGGGCGTATTTCGTCATTTACCGTACCATTTTCTGCCGTGCCAAACTCCATGCGGCCTGGACGTTCCCATGTGAATTTCTCTGCCGGGCAGGTACGGGACATTGGCGACAGTGACGCAAATTTCACCGATCTGACGTGGCAAACTGGCTTAAGCAATGCCATAACGGCGAATAGTGGTGTACGAATTTCGCAGGGGTATTAGTCTTTGCTGGGCGGTTTTGTCTTCACTAATCAGTTAGGGGCGCTGGGTTTGAATGCCGTTTATTCGCGAGCGGATATTCTGGGTGAAAACCTTAATGGCTGGCGTCTGGGAGCCACCTATAGTCGTACATTTTCTCCGACGGCAACTACTGTCGCGTTGGCGGGCTATCGATACTCGACCGATGGCTACCGCGATCTCGGCGATGTACTAGGTTTGCGCGATGCGCACGATCGCAACGGCACATGGAATTCCAGCACCTATCAACAGAAAAATCAGTTCGTACTGACAATAAGTCAGGGGCTATCCAGCTACGGGCAACTCTACGTTTCTGGTTCAACCAGCGATTATCGTGACCGTCGTAGCCGCGACACGCAGTATCAGATGGGATACTCCAATAGCTGGGGTTCAGTCAGTTATAACCTCTCGTTGAGCAGGCAGCAAACCGGCAGCACTCGTTATGGCGTGCAGTCTTCACAAGGCTATAGCAATAATGCTTCTGGTTATTCTGGTCGTACGCAAAACACCCTGATGTTTTCAATCACGGTCCCGTTTGGTGAAGGTTCTCGTTCGCCTATTCTGACCACTGGCGTAAGCCACCAATCCGGAGACGATAGCAGCACCTTTTATCAAAGTTCACTCACTGGGACGCTGGGAGAAAATCAAGCACTTAGTTACACCGTGAATGGGGCTTATGACAACGCAGGAACCGGCACTACCGTAGGCGCAAACGTCACCCAACAATTGCCTTGGGTCACAGTTAACGGTAGCGCATCACATAGTCGTGATTACACCCAAGGGGGGGCAAGCTTACGTGGTGCTCTGGTTGCCCATTCTGGTGGCGTTACACTTGGTCCCTACCTTGGCGATACTTTTGGTGTTATCGAAGCTGAAGGTGTAGATGGCGCAGAGGTTCAAAACGGTATGGGGGCAAAAATTAACAACTTTGGATATGCCATTGTCCCTTCGTTGGTGCCTTATCGGTACAACGATATCGGCCTCGACGCCAAAGGTATAAAAAACCAGAGCGCGGAGTTGGCCGAAAACCAGCAACGCGTAGCACCTTATGCCGGAGCAGTCGTCAAGGTGCGCTTCAGAACATTGGTCGGATATCCCCTGTTAATCAAGATCCAGCGAAAAGCTGAAGGAAGTCTCCCGTTAGGGGCGGATGTTTATGACAGTAAAGACACTGTTATTGGTCTCGTCGGCCAGGGAAATCAGGTGTATGCCCGCGCACCAAAGAAAAAAGGAACGCTGCGTGTGAAATGGGGTGAATCGCCATCCGAACAATGTCTCTTAAAGTATGACTTACAGGACACCGATATATCGCAGTCCCTTTACAGACTCGACCTGCCATGCATCAGTATCTGATGGGAAATAAATCATGAATAATAGAATATCTGTGGCGTTTCTGATGCTGTTTGCGTTGCTGCTGGTTGAGCCTACATGGGCCGCCTGCTATCGAATCACTACGACTAATACTAACTCAAGCTCTAATTATTACACCGAGCCAGGAAAAGGCACGGCGGCGAACTGGGATGGAGCTACCGATTCATCGGGTTCTGCAGGGACATTACCCACGGTAATAAATATTAATAACAGTACTTTTCAACCAAATGGGACTTTGATCGCTTCCGGCGTTGTCAACGTCTTGCAATCCGGCGCTCAGTCCTACAACAGCGACCAAATTCTATTTCGTTGTACTGCCAGCGAAGACGGCAAGTTGTATGAATACTATGCCACTAACGGTGACTCAACATATGGTGGACAAGTCGAAGTCGGTGCAAGCAACGGGTTACCGGAAAGCTATCAAACCTATGCCAGCGGAATGGCACTACGTGCAACCAATATGGTGACCGGTGAATATTACAGCCGTTACTGGAAATCCAGACCGCTAACTAATCTCGATCGTGATTCTTTGGGCTGGATTTTGGTAAAAGCCAAAGACTTCAGTGACACCAGGATTGAGCTCTTTCGACTCGACAGAAGCGCGGGAGCGGTATTTACAGGTATTTACCCACATTCACAGCCAGCCACCTACATTGCATTCCAGGGAGGAGGCTTTTCATCCGGTCTGACCATCGGCAGCGACTCAAACTCACAATATAGTGGTTGGTATAATGCCTGGCCCGGCGCTGTAAATTTGTATAACCGTATATATATCCGTCGTTCAGCGACCTGTTCGGTGACAAACGTGACGCCAACTGTCGTTTTTCCGACAATTTCTGTTTCAGAACTTTCGTCGGGCGTAACACGGCAGAAACCTATAGCTATCCGTTTTAACTGTCAAACGGGAAGTCCAGCCAATACGGGTGTTGGTGCCTTTGTCAGCGGTGTTGCCGCAAATCAGACCGCGATGGGAATTCTGGTCAATCCAGCTAACGCCGCTGCCGCTGTTTCGGAAGGCTTTGGTACGGCAGGTTCCGGCGTCAGTTATCTCCTTTCCGATAATTACAACTCTTCTCCAAATATCGCTACCGGTGTGGGCATCCAGTTTACCCGAGCCAACGGCTCGCCGCTGAATCTCCTCAGCACGCTCAGCGGAGCGGTATTAGGTGGCAATGCGGTCGGATGGTATCCGGTGCTGGATGATGCTTCCGCAGGTTCA
This sequence comes from Citrobacter sp. Cu231, assembly GCF_030332265.1. Lineage (NCBI taxonomy): Bacteria > Pseudomonadati > Pseudomonadota > Gammaproteobacteria > Enterobacterales > Enterobacteriaceae > Citrobacter > Citrobacter sp. Cu231. The sequence continues at coordinate 52,847 of NZ_JAOWIE010000037.1, forward strand.
GTGGTGAATGGAGTTACAACCTACACAAAAACAATAAACGCCACGTTTAAGGCTTTACCGGGGAAAACCATTACGCCGGGTAAGTTTAATGCAACAGCACAGGTGATCATCCAGGTACAATAATGAAAAAGCTAAGAATATATCTTCTGCACCTCCTGTTACTCGGCAATGTCTGTCAGGCAGGGATGACCATCGAGTCCTCTCGAGTGGTGTTTTCAGCGTCTGATCGAGAACGCTCGTTACTGCTGGCTAACAATAATAGTTATCCGGTGATCGTACAAACGTGGGTGGATAATGGTGACTTGAAAAATACGCCGGAAACGGTAGACAACGTTCCAGTAATTCCTTTACCTGCCGTTTTTCGTCTGGAACCACAAGAGAAAAAAAATCTCCGACTACTGGCCACTCACATACCTCAGGCAACCGATCGCGAATCATTATACTGGCTGAATATGTATGAAATCTCGCCAGTAGAGACGAAACTACCAGCCAGTTTATCAGCGGTAAAAGTTGCGGTTCGTTTGCAGCTTAAACTGTTTTTCCGCCCGGAAAACTTGTCTCCTTCACCAGATAAAGTCGTTGAAGAACAAAAGATAGAGCCACAAAGAATGCCGGGTAGACTGGCAATAAAGATAAGTAATCCAACGCCATATTTTGCAACCTATCGCTCATTAAGTCTGGTAGGAGAAAAGAGCATGCAAACAATTGATCCGGGAATGCTATCACCCTTTAGCGCCAAAATAATCAATGCAGATATTGTTTCCTTAGGTGAGCCAAAGCGAGCTACATTTGAATTGATTGATGATGATGGCAATATCGTTAAAGGCAACCGCAGCTTTTAAGTGCGCTGCTGATAAGAGAACATGATGCACGTAATGCTACGTTTACAACCAATTTATTCTGTCACAAAACGGATAATTCACGGTTATGAAGTCCTGAGTGGTCCTTTACCTGCTCAGGATTGCGAGACATTTTTTTCGTCGCTGAGTTCCGCCTCACATCAAACCCTATTGGTACAGCAGTTAAATATAATCAAACAGCGAAATGATTATTCTCGTTATTATTTAAACTTACCCGTTGCCTTATTAAGCGATATGTTTGCTATAGAACAGCTTCTGCCAGAACTACATAACAACATAATTATTGAACTACAGGATCCGGAAAATATTAGTCGCCTTTCTCCCTCGGCGGCACGTGTGTTAAATCACAACCTAAACCTGATTCGTGCTAACGATATCCCCATCTGGCTGGATGACATTGCGCCAGCGTTATTTGATGACGTTTCTTCACTTCTTTTTAAATTTGATGGGATTAAAATCGATAAACATGCGTTCTGGACTCTCAGCGAAACGCCCGAACACTTACGGCAATTTATATACGATTGCCATACGCTAACTCAAAATGTAACAGTAGAAGGTATTGAAAATATCCAGCAACAGAGAGTCGCAACTCGTTGCGGAGCAAATTTTCTACAAGGATTCTTATGGCCTGAAATTCATATACAACATCCTTATTTATTTACGTATTGTTATCCGTAATCTTCACAAATCGAGATAGGCAATACCTCTAATTTGTTGAATCTGATGAACAAGATCGTCTTTTGAGGTTTTCCCCTGCGTTTATTTTCTGCTCAAATTTATTACCATGGTCAGAACCTTAAAGGAGATGACAGATATCGATGGGTTACTGCTCTCGCGCGCTTTAGCTAACTCAGGCGTATGAGGTCAGTAAACCGGGTGTAGAAGAATAGATAACCGAACGGAGGAGCCAACGTTCGCGGCACGACCACGGCTGTTATGACCGGGACAATCGAAGGATAAGTATCTGGCCGGAAAAATATTCAACCGACACATTGTGCGTATTCACCTGTCCCCCTTGCCGACATTACGTAGTTAATGTCATACATCTTTCTTTGATAAAGTTTCAATAAAAGAATTTCTCAAATATCTATGAAAGCTATCATTTTCCATATTTTTATGCCAGTACAAATATTGCTGTAAGAATATACTTTCAGTGCCGACATAAACGCGTGATAATCCCAGCTTATTTATTGAACGGACGGTTAAAAAAGAAAAGTAATCACTTCGATTCAAAAAGTCAGCAATCGTTCTGATTGATTGTATTTTGATGAAGGGTCTAAATGGCTCACGACCAAAAACATCTTTATACTTTTCCTCTAGTTTTTCCGGTAAACTTAACAAGGCTATGTATTTAAACTCATTTAATTCATCAATTGACGATAGTTTTATTTTCTTCCCTGCAAGAGGATGATGCTTCCCTACCGCGAATGAGTATTCCAGGTCGCTTACCTTTATACGCGTTAAATTATCTTCCAATACATTCACATTGCCAAAATAAAAATCAAGTTTCGCTGAAAGTAAATCATGAATGGAATTATCATCCCTCAACAAGATAGAGAAAGAGACATCGAGATCGCCACCTGATTCTTGCACACAGGCATCAAGAAACCCAATATCCTCGTAAAAATGAGTATCCGCATTAACCGATAGCACATACTCTCTTTTTAATGGAATAATTGTATTGTTGTAGTATTCGCTGATGTTGTAGAAACTTTCAATTTTCAGCACAATACTTTCAAGACTTGGAAGAAGAACTTCACTTAGGGTTGTTAAAATCATCCCTTTTTTACTTCGTACCAACAAAGGATCGTTAAAGATTTCCCTTAGTCGTGATAATTTCTGACTGACTGCTGGTGGGGTAAGGTGAAGTTGAGCCGCTACCGCCTTTACATTCTTCAACTTTAAAAGGAGATATAACACTATCAGCAAGTCGCTATTATACCTCAGTGTTTTTGGAAAGCCGCTACGATACATATGACCCCACAAGTAAAGTATACTTTTAATTAACTCAACATTTCAACAATCGAACATTGTAATTTATTTTAGCCCTCAAAAGCAGTCTTTATTGAGGGGATGAACTCTCAAACTCAGCCAAAGCGCCCTGAATAGTAGATAATGATATCCGATTCTGATGTACAAACGACACTACAATCTCTCGTTAGAGCAAGAACCAGAGCAAAAAAACAGGAAAGATAGGCCACTACAATGTCAGTTTCTCACCCAAAGCGGTCGCTCTATGTCGTTCATCTGTGCTTCTCTCGAACATGACAAGTTGTTTCACGCGGGAACACTCTGGCTATAGAATATCCATCCTCAACGACCGGTATGGGCAAGACATGGATATCGTAAAAATTAAAGAGCGTTTGATCTTCCTTCAGGAGGCAGAAAAACTCAAAAGTGTGCTTCGTAGTGCGCATACCTCTACTGGTAGAACGGAGAGCACGGCCGAGCACTCGTGGCGCCTGAGCCTGATGGCCATGATCTTTGAGGATGAATTAGCAGGGGTAGATATGCTCAGAGTTCTCAAGATGTGTCTCGTTCACGATCTGGGAGAAGCAATCCATGGTGATATTCCCGCTGTCGAGCGGGATCTGCACCCGGATAAGGGAGAACAGGAGAAAGACGCGCTGTTGCATCTCACTCGTGCGCTTGGTGAAAAACAACGGGAGGAAATTCTGTCACTCTGGCAGGAATACGAATGTGCCGCTTCACCGGAAGCCAGAGCCGTCAAGGCACTCGACAAACTCGAAACGATCCTCCAGCACAACCAGGGGATTAATCCGCCAGACTTCAATTATGCATTTAATCTTACTTATGGTCAGGAGTACACCAGCACGCATCCCTTGTTCATGCAGCTGCGCGAAATTCTCAATGAGGATACGCGCCAAAAAATTACCGGGCGAGCACAACGGTGATCTTCCTGAAGGCGGCTGGGCGAGATGCCATCATTGGCAGGCCAGTCGTTTTCACTTTATCCAATCCAACCTGGTTCGAAGTATAAAGTCTTTTCTCATGAACAGTCCGAGGGGTATCTACACAAAATTGCAGAATTCAACCGGGCGGTAGTAAAGCGCTCCTTAATCAAGGAGTAATGTACGCAACTTTAGTTCCAACAAGTGCATCAAATCTAGCCCAAAAAAAGATATCTCACAGCCCCCATTAAAATGAACGCTGGAATGACATTCGCGCGCCGGGATGTGCAGTGGTAGCATGCGTACGTGCAATACTCTTTTGAACACTATTTTTTGTTCTTATATAAATAAAAGACAATAAGTACTGGGAGGCAATAGATTATTGCCGTATCGAAAATGAAACTTCTCACCAATAATAACCAATTCATATATCACCATTGAGGAAACATAAAGCATCCCCCAAAAAAACAAAAGACATAGAATGAGACACACCATCCAGACTATCTCATTTAACCATTCATCTTTCATTCTCAACTTCCATTCACATGACTTCTTAGACATCGCAGCATATTCACGAAAACAAAAAAACAAAACTAAAATAATCAGGATAATTTTGATTGCTAGGCTCATGGCATCCTTTTCGGGCGTCACTAATTAAATAAATCACTCCATTATGAAGCACTGGCCTTGATTAGGGTTAAAGTGTAATAAGAAAATCATTATTCTCTACTATTTAATAAATAAACCACAAAAAGCAACTATTCAATAACTTAGTTTCGAATATTGATTTATCTTCACGACAGTTATTAACGAAATTTCTTAGTCGTAATAACGTCCTAAAATCGATTTAGTTAACATCTGTATTTTTGTTAAAGGTATAGTTATTGCTATCACTGATTTTAGAAGCGTTAGCCATACGGGGATCATATTGTCAGATTCCGTTAGATGACTTATTGAATAATGGCATCCTATTGGGCATAAAGTCGCAACTACACTTAATACTATTGGTTATAATATGATTTCATTAATTATGATTTTTACACACAGTATATAACGTTGATTTACACGTGGCAGGTACCAGTACAAGTCACTACAGTCACATGATTTCATTTCGCTGATACACGGCTCCCTTTCTCAGACAGAGCTGGCAGTACTCTGTTGTATTTTATGTGGTCCAGCACCAGTTCGTTAAAGTTCCTGAGCCCAGCACGCTTCACAGCCAATATCCGATAGCGGCTAACAGCCTGCACCGTCAGATTCATCCTTTCAGCTACCTGCGATGTAGGATAGCCATGCAGAAGCAACGCCAGAACCTGCTGTTCAGTAATGGAAGCGCATTTTCGTTTCCATTCTTTAGCAGGACGAAAACGGTTTGTCTCACGAGCTTTCAGTGCCCGCAACATCTGCTGTTTTAACGCTGCTGGTTGTATTTTTTTACTGACGACCAGGTCCGCACCAGCATGTATACTGGGCGACACGTCTAAAACCGACCGGACCAATGATACAATAAAAAACGTTTTCCGGCAGGCAGGATTGACTCGTAGTGGTGTAGCCGCATCCCCGTCCGTGAACATCACACACATAGTGTCCCGCCCTGGCTGTAAACGCCTGAACTCATCATTCAGTTCATCCACCAGGGCGCTGAACGTGATATTGCTGTACAAACAAAATGTGTTTGGGACTATCTTTGTCATCGGCTTACCCTTGCGTCTGTATCCTTTGTCATGTTCTCCAGCACTATTGCGTGTTGTCATACCATTTCATCACGCGTTCTACTTTGGCAGTCAATCACTGTAGTCGTTGCAACATTGTGGCAGGAGTATATATATTTCACATTACTAGAACATTTTCAGAGTTAACGACTCTACCACTGTCAGGATCATGATTATTTTAAATAGTATTAAATTTGTAATGTAAGTACCAAAATCTCATGATTTTCTGTAATCAGTCAAGGTGTCAGATCTTTTTTAAAAATCCAATAATCAGTAGGTAAAAAAAGACAATGATAAAACGTGTAGCACGCTGATGCTGCCAATGTATATATTGACTTATTGATTAAATTGCAAAGTTATTTCGGGGAACTTAAATGCCATCAATCAAAAATGACATATAAATATGAAAAACAATTATTCTAACGACCTCCAACCCCGACTCTATATAATCGAAATAGACTTTTCCCTGGTGTCCGCGATGCCCGGATTGAATATAAAAAAAGTGTCGCAATGATTTTATCTTCAGTGATCATCACAGTGATAAACAACGAGACCAATATTAAAATATTATAAATTTTTCCTCGCCATCAATGGCTCGTATTATCATTAAGTTTTGTGTTGGAATTATATCCTTTAAATTATTTATGAATATATAAGATTCATCACATTTAAACTAGGCAAAATCTCATTTCGTATCACCAAAATATTTAAACATTTCGTTTTGTGACTCGTGTTAAATAACCACCTTCTATAAATAGTTTGATTGCAGAATCAGTCTGGTGATAAATCAAGGCACTTTGCCTTTCAGAAACTTTACAAACGGGTTATCTGTCAGTTTTCAGGAAGGAAAAGTACATCGTGATTACATTGTTCATATGCCCATTTATCCAGACTGATCTGAGATAAACTCGCTGCCGTTTTCTGTCTTAAGACATACCAGCAGGCACTTATCCTGCATTCTCAGCGCTTTTATTGCGCTGACAACGTCCTCAGTCTTCAATGATATTTTGGCATGGAACGCCTGACATTTCTGATTAAAATTATTCTCTACAGTCAGTGCATGGAAACGGTTTCCGTTAACCAGACTATCCGACACAAAATCCATACTCCAGCACTGCTCAATGTGTGTCAGGGGTGGGTATCGAGATGCTTTCCCCCACGCCGTCAAATATCTACTTCCAGTTAAGACAGAATGGTCAAAGATCATGGCGTTGACATGGGTAAGAGGCCGTCACAACGGTATCTGGCCTGTGAGGGACCTGCCAGCCTCATATTCACGGACGCAGGTCAAGCGCCAAAGGCAATACTGCAAAGGGTCTGTCTGCGCTGCTCCACTGAACGCGAGGATATACACATCATGAAATCACCGGTTAGTATTTGTATCGTGAAAAAATCACATATTAAACGAGATCATCTTTCTCACAGAACCGACCTCGGGCTAAGTACTGCCTGGCTTTGCCACCTTCGACTGGTAACCATCCTCAGTAATCACCAGCTATTTTCATGCCGCAATTAACCACTGAAACCGCTCTCAATATCTGAACGATTGGCTGCAGGGCAACATCTGTTGCAACAGCAGGATCATTTTCGATAACAATGAAGACAACACAGATTCAGCTGTACTGTTGTCGTCAAATGAACAAGCTCTCTGGGAAGTCGGAATGCTAAGTCTGATGAATTCTCATGCCCTCCAGTGCAATCCGGACGGCAATGGCATAATGGAAACGGATAAAAAACAAAAAACCCAAGTCGCATAACGACTTGGGTTTCGAATTTGGCGGAAGCGTAGAGATTCGAACTCTAGAACCCTTTCGGGTCGCCGGTTTTCAAGACCGGTGCCTTCAACCGCTCGGCCACGCTTCCAATGAGGCGCACTATAAACATCCCGAACGGACCTGTAAAGCACCAATGTGTTCGTTTGCCTGAAAAACAGCCAAAATGCTGTTAATTGACTTAAATAACAACAAATTGACCGTTTATTCAGCACAAATACGGGCTCCAGCGCTTAAAGTTTTTTGATGTACATATCTTTGGTGTAGTAGTTTCCGCGGTTATCCGGTGCGAATCCCCCCACCCACGGCTTCACCAGATGCGTGCGAACATAGTGGTAAACCGGAATCGCTGGCACATCTGCCCCTAAAAGGTCTTCAGCCTGCTGGTAATATTTGCCTCGCTCCTGGAGCGAAGTTGCTTTCGCTGCATTACGCATCGCTTCATCAAAGGCGGGATTGCTGTAGCCGGTGGTGTTTTCGCTATCTCCGGTACGGAAGATGTTGAGGAAACTTGAGGCATCATCATAGTCAGCGATCCACGCGAAACGTACGACGTCAAAATTACCGGTATGCATGGTGTCCAGCATGGTTTTCCATTCCTGATTTTGCAGCTTCGCCTCTACGCCGAGGATTTCTTCCACATTGATGATGCGGCAATAGCAATACGTTGATGGGTTTCAAACGTGTTATAGAGCAGATTTAAACTAAGCGGATGCTCGGGGCCAAAACCGGCTTCAGCCAGCAGCTTCTTCGCTTCAGTGATACGTTTTTCAAGCGGCCACGACGCATATTCCGGCGCATGCAGTTGTACTCCCCCTATTTCCGGCTGGCTGATAAGCCACGCTGCGCGTTGCCCCTGCCCCATTACCTTTTGTGCAATGATGTCTTTATCTAACGCCATATTCAGCGCACGACGCACGCGCGGGTCATTAAACGGCGCTCGGGTCGTATTGAACTGATAGTAATAGGTTGAAAGCTGAGGTGAGACATGAAGTTCATCACCCATCGTCTTTTTCAGCTGCGCGAATTGATTGACCGGTACGCTATACACGATGTCAATTTCACCGGCCTTATAGCGGTTAACGTCAGCAGACTCTGAACTGATGGGCAAATAGGTAACCTTATTAATGACCGTGTGCTGATTGTCCCAGTAATGTGGGTTACGCTCGGCAACAATGCGCTCATTGACCACCCACTGCGACAATTTGTACGGTCCGCTACTGACAAAATGTTCTGGTCGGGTCCACTTATCGCCAAAGCGGCCTATCAGCACTTTATCCAGTGGAACCAGAGACGGGTGCGCCAGCATCGCCAGAAACGCCGCCGTCGGCTGCGTAAGAGTAATTTCCAGCATGCTATCATCGAGGGCTTTGACTCCTAGCATGGCAGGATCTTTTTTCCCTTGAGCAATATCGACGGCGTTCGCAACATGCATATTGCCCAGATACGAAGAATAAGGGGAAGCCGTTTGTACAGAGACCAGACGCTGCCAGCTCCAGACAACATCCTGCGCGGTAATAGCTGACCCATCTGACCAGGTTATGCCCGGACGCAAATGAAAGGTCCACACGGTGTTGTCTTTGTTCTCCCAGGACGCGGCAAGACGGGGTTCAATAGAGCCATCCGGCTTAACTGCCACCAGCCCGTCGAACATATCACTGATTAAATTAAACTCAACGTTGCTTTCGACTTTATGCGGATCCAGCGACGCTGGCTCACTGCCGTTATTCCTGACCAGCTCCTGTTTTTCTGCAAGTAGTGTACCTGCAGGCACATTTGCCGCCCTCGTCACGCCGTTGATAGACATCAAACAGACAGCCAACAGCGTAAACGTCAATATCTTCGATTTGTGTTGAATCATTCCCTTTACCTTATCGCTCTGTTTTTGTAGACACCTCAATCACTGTCAGAGAGATTCGGGAATAACGCAATATTTTTCAGTTACCTGGCAGAGGTGGATCTGACATTTTTGCACATACAGTGCTAACATCTGATTCGGGAGCTTTTGTTGAAATAATATGCTTAAGCCTGGCGGGTTAAAATGCGTAAAGATGGGTAAAACCGCTGTGTCATTCCCCTTGATTTCATTATCCTTCATCATTAATTACATCTGTCATAAGAGAGTGACTCATGGATCGTATTATTAGTTCTTCACGCGATCGTACATCGCTACTCAGCACACATAAGGTGCTGCGCAATACCTATTTCCTGCTCAGCCTTACGCTGGCGTTTTCAGCGCTCACGGCGACCGCCAGTACCGTACTGATGTTGCCTTCTCCGGGACTTATCCTGACGCTGGTGGGTATGTATGGTCTGATGTTCCTGACCTATAAAACGGCGGATAAACCGGTCGGTATTCTGTCCGCTTTCGCTTTCACCGGTTTCCTGGGCTACATTCTGGGACCGATACTGAATACTTACCTGTCTGCAGGCATGGGTGATGTTATCGCCATGGCTTTGGGCGGTACGGCGCTGGTCTTCTTCAGCTGCTCGGCCTATGTGCTGACCACGCGTAAGGATATGTCCTTCCTCGGCGGTATGCTGATGGCAGGTATCGTGGTGGTGCTGATTGGTATGGTTGCGAATATCTTCCTGCAGCTGCCGGCGTTACATTTGGCGATCAGCGCGGTGTTTATCCTGATTTCTTCAGGCGCAATCCTGTTTGAAACCAGCAATATCATCCGTGGCGGTGAAACCAACTACATCCGTGCCACCGTTAGCCTGTACGTTTCGCTGTACAACATCTTCGTCAGCCTGCTGAGCATTCTGGGCTTCGCCAGCCGCGATTAAGGTGTCAACACGCATTATCCAGCCCCGCTTATGCGGGGCTTTCTTTTTTGGTAAACTGCCGCCAGTTTGACTAACGCAGTGACAAATTATGTTGATCTTTGAAGGTAAAGAAATCAGTACCGATAGCGAAGGCTATCTAAAAGATACTACCGAATGGAGCGAGCCGCTGGCGGCTGCCATTGCCGAAAACGAAGGTATTACGCTGTCCGCGGAACACTGGGAAGTTGTGCGTTTTGTTCGCGAGTTTTATCTGGAGTTTAATACCTCCCCCGCTATACGCATGCTGGTAAAAGCGATGGCCAACAAGTTTGGCGAAGAGAAAGGCAACAGCCGTTATCTCTACCGCCTGTTTCCGAAAGGTCCGGCTAAGCAGGCGACTAAAATTGCCGGCCTGCCGAAACCGGTGAAATGCATTTAATAGCGGATACTAAATCCTTTTAGCTCGTCGCCAGGGCGGTGCGGTTCGCTGAGGATCCGGTCAACTCTGGCGCTACGCGGTCCTCCGGCTTTCAACCACTTCATCAGTTGTTCCACCTGCTCACTTTCGCCACAGGCAACAACCTCTACGCTGCCATCATCCATATTCTTTGCGTAGCCGGTCAGTCCGAGGCGTTGCGCTTCATGCTGGGTGGTGTAGCGAAATCCTACCCCCTGAACCCGGCCATAAACCCAGGCGATGATGCAGACTTTCGACATGGCGGTTCTCCTTATCAACATAAATGAAGAAACAGTTCCCGATGCCTCAACGCACCTGCTTCGGCAGGCATCCATAATGCTGGCGAAATCTTGCGGTAAACCGTGAACCTGACAGATAACCACAGCGTAACGCAATTTCACCAATCGGCAGCGTGGTCGATTGCAGCTGAGAGAGTGCGCAGGACATACGCACTTCCTCCACGATTTGCCGATAACTCTGCGACTCCATCTGCAATCGTCTGCGTAGCGTTGAGGTACCGATGGAAAGATGACCGGCAATTTCCTGAGCTGTCCATAGCTTAGCAGGGGATAACATAATAAGTTGTCGCACCTGTTCGGTTAGATTAAATCGACGCTCGATAAGCAGTGGTCCCGCCACACCATCGTGCAGTAACGCCAGAAATAATCCCATCGCCTGATGCTCCTGCAATTTTGCCGGTAAATTCTGGCGTACTGCATCCAGCAAGCTTTCCCACATAAATGCCAAACCGCTGCTCATGGGCGTGCAGAGCGATGTCAACTTTGCCGGTGGGAAATCCTCGACCCAGTTATTTTTAAACGCGGTAATGATATTTGTCGACAGCAACAGCAAATCCGAGCGAAATGCCCCCTGCTCCGGCTGATTAATAATCTCCAGAGGCGTATTGGCTGGGATGATAATCAGCTCGCCCGGCCCCGCAACCAGGCGGTTTTCGTCCTGAATAATGACCTTACTTCCCTGCGTAATGTGGCAAATAGCAGCAGAAAACAGTTTTACCCGGTGCAGGCGGTGCAAATGGCCGGAACGCACCTCTGCGGTGGTAAGGTTGTTATGGCGAAAATGTACATCCTGCACCCGTTCATCCTCTATTATCTTGCGTACGTCGCGGTTAATTCAGCTTTGGCAATCACATGGCTGTTCAGCATAAAACCGACCAGCGCGCCGCTGGCATTACTGTCAATTGGCAACGCGTCGGTATTTAACGCCCACACGGTAAACTGATAGCGGTGAGGTTTATCGCCCGGCGGCGGGCAGGCGCCCCCAAATCCAGCATAACCGAAATCATTACGTCCCTGAACAGCTCCTACGGGTATCTTATTCGTGCTGGCCCCGCCAGGAAGCGAATGCACCTGGGCCGGAATATTCACAATGGTCCAGTGCCACCAGCCGCTTCCCGTTGGCGCATCGGGATCAAACAGCGTAATGGCAAAACTTTTGGCATCAGTTGGCGGATTTTGCCAGCTCAGCTGCGGGGAGATATTGTCACCACTGCAGCCAAACCCCTTAAACACCTGTTTTTGCGTTAATTGCAGGTTAGCGGGTATGTCGGTGCTGGTGAGGCGAAACGCCGAGGCTGCAGAGGCATCAAAACTCAGCGCGACAATGGCGGCGGTAGCCAGAGAGAAGATAGCTTTCATTGTATTTCCTTTTTCTCATTAAGAAATAGCAATGTAAACGGTGGGCATAAAAGAAACTGTGCCTCTGCGATAGCGTTTTGTGCCGAAACGCTCAGCGCCATGCGCTGATGATTGACCTCATCATCTGTGCTACTCTACGCGCCATTTTATTTTAATGGTTTCAGGCTGGTATTTTACTCCAGCCCGCGTCACTGTTTGTGAGAGGTTGCTCCGCATGACTGAATCTACAACTCTACATTATCCTCGTTTAGTGTTAGCCAAAGGGCGCGAAAAGTCCTTAGTTCGCCGCCATCCGTGGGTATTTTCCGGTGCTGTCGCCCGTATGGAAGGCAAAGCCAACCTTGGTGAAACCGTTGATATTGTTGATCACCAGGGTAAATGGTTAGCGCGCGGCGCGTTCTCACCTGCGTCACAGATCCGCGCGCGCGTCTGGACCTTTGACAAGTCTGAATCCATCGATATTGATTTCTTCACTCGTCGTCTGCAGAAAGCACAGACATGGCGTGACTGGCTGGCAAGCAAAGATGGCTTGGACAGCTACCGTCTGATCGCTGGCGAATCTGATGGCTTGCCAGGCATCACTATTGACCGCTTTGGTAACTTCCTGGTATTGCAGTTGCTCAGCGCTGGTGCTGAATATCAACGTGCGGCGCTGATCAGCGCCTTGCAAATTGTTTTCCCGGACTGCGCAATTTATGACCGTAGCGATGTCGCCGTGCGCAAAAAAGAAGGTATGGAGCTGACCCAAGGGCCTGTAACAGGCGAATTGCCGCCTGCTCTGCTGCCGATTGAAGAGCACGGCATGAAGCTACTGGTTGATATTCAGCACGGTCACAAAACTGGCTATTACCTCGATCAACGCGACAGTCGCCTGGCCACGCGTCGTTACGTGGAAAACAAACGTGTCCTGAACTGTTTCTCTTATACCGGCGGCTTTGCTGTCTCAGCATTAATGGGTGGATGCCGTCAGGTAGTCAGCGTCGACACCTCCCAGGAGGCGCTTGATATTGCCCGCCAGAACGTGGAACTGAACAAACTGGAGCTGAACAAAGCCGAGTTCGTGCGTGATGACGTGTTCAAACTGCTGCGCGCCTATCGCGATCGCGGTGAGAAATTTGATGTCATCGTCATGGATCCGCCTAAATTTGTCGAAAACAAAAGCCAGTTGATGGGCGCCTGCCGCGGTTATAAAGACATTAATATGCTGGCGATTCAATTACTCAATCCGGGCGGCGTACTGCTGACTTTCTCCTGTTCCGGGCTGATGACCACCGATTTATTTCAGAAAATCATCGCTGATGCCGCAATAGATGCTGGTCGTGATGTACAATTTATAGAGCAGTTCCGTCAGGCCGCCGATCACCCGGTGATCGCTACCTACCCGGAAGGGCTGTATCTGAAAGGGTTTGCCTGTCGCATCATGTAACTTGAAAAGTGGAATATTACCCTTACATAGAGGGTATCTATTTCCCGGGAGGTGACTATGATTGCCAGCAAATTCGGTATCGGCCAGCAGGTCCGCCATTCCCTGTTAGGTTACCTCGGAGTGGTCGTGGATATCGACCCGGAATATTCGCTTGATGAGCCGTCAGCCGATGAGTAGGCGGTCAACGACGAACTTCGCGCCGCTCCCTGGTATCACGTGGTGATGGAAGACGATAATGGCCTGCCCGTACATACGTATCTGGCCGAAGCACAGCTGAGTAGCGAGCTACAGGAAGAACATCCGGAGCAACCGTCAATGGATGAACTGGCGCGAACAATCCGTAAACAGCTTCAGGCTCCGCGCCTGCGTAACTGATCGCATTTACCCGGCCTACAACGATATCTGTCGTAGGCCGGATTCGTATCCAATCATCCGCACGAATTTACTTCGCCAACCCCAAACGCGGGATCTCAATCGCCGGACAGCGATCCATTACCACCATCAGCCCTGCGTCACGCGCCAACACGGCCGCCTGCTCGTTAATCACGCCAAGCTGCATCCACAGTGTCTTCGCACCGATGGCGATAGCTTCCTGAGCAACGCCCCACGCCGCTTCTGAATTACGAAAGACATCAACCATATCCACTTTCTCAGGCACATCCGCCAGCGTCGCATAGCCCTGTTGTCCCAGCAGCGTTTTCCCGGCAACCTTCGGCGAAACAGGGATAACGTGATAGCCCTGGTCAAGTAAATATTTCATGACCCGATAGCTTGGGCGATCGGGTTTATCACTTGCTCCCACCAGTGCAATCGTGCGGGTCGTTGTCAAAATGCCAGCAATATCGGTCTCTTTCATCGTTTTCCTCCAGGCTGTTTAGCAAAGTGTACGACAAACCTGAGCACGCAACCATTCATCCCATACTGGCGTATGAGAGCTAAACTCAAAAATATGTCTATATGTTAGTAAACATGATTATCGAAAAATTTAGATACATCTTATACAGATAATTTCTGGTCAGGAGAAACCTATGAAAACCGGCATTGTGACAGCCTTAATAGCCCTGTGTTTGCCGGTAACCGTTTTTGCTACCTCTTTACGTCTGTCAAATGATATTGACCTGCTGGTGCTCGACGGAAAAAAAGTCTCCAGCTCATTACTACGTGGTGCCGACAGTATTGAGCTGGAAAATGGTCGGCACCAGCTCGTGTTTCGCGTAGAAAAATCCATTCGTCTGTCCAGCCACGAAGAACGTCTCTATATCTCATCCCCGCTGGTCATAAGCTTTGATACCCAACTCGTCAGTCAGGTTAATTTTCACCTCCCGCGTCTGAACAATGAGCTGGATGCCGCTCGTTTCGATGAGGTTCCCCGCGTGGAACTGCTGGATGGGGACTCTATGCCTATCCCCGTCAAGCTGGATATTCTGTCCATCACCTCCACGGCGAAAACCGTGGATTATGAAATGGAAACAGAACGCTATAACAAAGCGGCTAAACATGCTTCGTTGCCACAATTCGCCACAATGATGGCCGATGACAGCTCTCTGCTATCCGGGGTTTCTGAACTGGATCGCGTGCCGCCTCAGTCGCAAACGCTGACCGAACAGCGCTTAAAATATTGGTTCCAACAGGCTGACGCGCAAACGCGAAGTAACTTTTTGCAATGGGCCCAAAAACAACCTCCTTCATGACATTTATCTTCGCATCGCATTTTTTTGGTCTTTCTCTTGCAGCGTCAAGCGCTTCCAGTACTCTGTAACCAGGTTAACTTGGGAGCTGTACTATGGAATTAACGACTCGCACATTGCCAGCGCGTAAGCATATTGCGTTGGTTGCACACGATCACTGTAAAAAGATGTTGATGAGCTGGGTGGAACGCCACCAACCCTTGCTGGAAAAGCATGTTCTGTATGCCACCGGGACGACAGGAAACTTAATCCAACGCGCGACCGGAATGGACGTCAACGCCATGCTGAGCGGCCCAATGGGCGGTGACCAGCAGGTGGGCGCGCTCATTTCAGAAGGGAAAATTGATGTGCTGATCTTCTTCTGGGATCCGCTCAACGCCGTACCACACGATCCGGATGTCAAAGCCCTGCTGCGTCTGGCGACGGTATGGAATATCCCGGTCGCCACCAACGTGTCGACGGCCGATTTTATTATTCAGTCGCCAAACTTCAACGATGCTGCGGACATCTTGATCCCAGATTACGCCCGCTATCTTGCAGAACGCCTCAAATGATCCCAAGCAGGTGGCTACCGCCGCCTGCGTTTCAGGGTTTTCGGATAACCGGAACATCCAGTTGCTTAAGCTCATCAACAAAGCATGAGGGTGTTTCTTTATTAAATAGCAGCCATACCCGATGCCGCGCACGTGTTAGCGCCACATACAGCAGGCGTCTCTCTTCTGCATCCGGAAAATCTTCCACCGCCGGGAGCAACGCCTCTTCCATAATCGACTCGCGGGCCGGAGCTGGAAAACCATCATTACCGTCGTGAAGCCCCACAATAATGACGTAATCCGCCTGCTGTCCTTTGCTGGCATGGATAGTCATAAAGTCCAGCTGTAGCTTAGGCCAGCGGGTGGCCGCTTTCTCCAGACTCGCTGGTTTCAGATGATGGTATCGCGCCAACACCAAAATCCGCTCTTCAGTCTTCACAAACCCTGACAACTTATCCAGCAGCAGATCCAGCTGATTTTCATCGAGCAACGTGACGGCTTTTTTATCACCGGTCATCAGACTGTTGAGCGGTTTCGTAAGTTGGTGAGGGTTTCGCTGGATAAACTGGTTTGCAACTTCACCAATACGATTGTTAAAACGGTAAGTCGTGTCCAGATTGCAACGATCGCCCTCGCCGAAGTTTTGCTGAAATGCGGTAGTCAACGAAAGTTGCGCCCCGCTAAAGCGATAAATGGCCTGCCAGTCATCCCCCACGGCGAACAGCGTAGTCTGTGAGTTCTGCTTACGCAGGGCGGCTAACAGAGCGGCACGCTGAGGAGAAATATCCTGAAATTCATCGACCAGAATGTGCTTCCACGGGCTGATAAACCGCCCCTTCTCCAGAATAACGATAGCCTGATGAATCAACCCGGAAAAATCGACGGCATTCTCATCCTTCAGCGCGCTCTTCCAGGCCTTGAGCAGGGGCGACATCAGCTTAATGCGTTTACTGAACAGATCGCGGATCTCTTCTGGCGCAGTGGCAATCATCTCCGCCTGCGCTCCGCCATGCATACGCATCAGGCTAACCCAACGATCCAGCCGGGAAGCCAGACGGCGCTGTAATTTTTCGTCATCCCAGAAGTTGCCTTCGGGTACAGACCACTGCATCTCTTCTTCTAACCATTGCCGCCAGCCTTTGGCCTGAGCTTTTTTCTCGCTGCACTGCTGACGCCAGGTCGTTATAAAGAGTTTACTGCGAGCGGCGGCATCATTTTCCAGCTTGCTAACCGTCGGAACTTTTTTGCTGCCCTGCGAAATAATGTGCAGCGCCAGCGAATGAAACGTGCGCGCGGTGACGTCTTGCGTATGCAGGCGTTCACGGATCCGATCGTCCATCTCCTGGGCCGCTTTTCGTCCAAACGCCAGCAGCAGGATCTGTTCAGCCGCTGCCTCTCCTCGCGCAAGCAACCAGCCCGCACGGGCGACCAATACGGATGTTTTGCCGCTTCCCGCCCCAGCAAGGACCAATAAGGATTGCTCACCGTTGACCACAGCACGCGCCTGGGCCGGATTCAGCGGTGAGGATTCAATTTGCTGGAAAAACTCGGCATGCTCTTCCAGCATTGCTTCGGTATAGGCTTGATTGTGCTTTAGGCGACAGGCTTCAATGTCCTTCAACCATGCCTGGCATTGGTGCAACGCCTCACGGCAATTATCAAATTCTTCCAGTCGGTTGATTGGAAGTGGTAGCGCGGCAAAGGCACGACGGATCTGCTGCTGCAGCCCTGTCGTTTGTTCGCGCGTCAGCCATTTGTTATCACTGGTACGTGCCGCGATCGCATCCAGCTGTTGCTGTAAAACTCCCGCAGCGACGGCGCTCATTTCCTGACTCCACTGCTGCCAGAGTGCGTTCAAGTGGTGATGGAAACGCTGCGTCTCCGCCCACTCTGTACCGTGAAGTCGCACCACCTTATCATCCGGGAGCACAAACTCCAGCTCGCCCCATACCAGGCCGCGTTTACAATGAATAGCCAGTAACTGATTGAAGGGAATAAGATACTCGTGACGATCGCCGGAAACTTTAATCCCGGCATTGAGAATAACAGCCCGATCGTAAGGGTGTTGTGCCAGACGTTTTCCAAGAGAAGTTGCTTTCAGTTCCATAAGACTCAGGCGGATCCACACGAAGAGGTTTACTTATCAGTGTAACCGCCAGAGAAAACGTGCTCCAGCCCAAAAAAACGTTACAATTGCCGAAATCACAGAAAACCAGAGTTAACCGAGGGTTTATGCGTACTGTTCTGAATATTTTAAATTTTGTGCTCGGGGGCTTCGCCACCACCTTAGCCTGGTTACTGGCTACGCTGGTCAGTATTGTGCTTATTTTTACTCTACCCTTGACCCGTTCATGTTGGGAGATAACCCGACTCTCGCTGTTTCCTTATGGCAACGAAGCAATTCATGTCGATGAACTGAACCCGGCAGGTAAAAACGTTTTGTTGAATACCGGCGGCACAGTGCTCAATATTTTCTGGCTGATTTTCTTCGGCTGGTGGCTGTGCCTGATGCACATTGTCTCCGGTATTGCCCAGTGCATTACCATCATCGGTATTCCGGTTGGCATCGCGAATTTTAAAATCGCCGCAATTGCACTCTGGCCAGTTGGTCGCCGGGTGGTATCAGTAGAAGTTGCTCGTGCAGCACGTGAAGCCAATGCGCGTCGTCGCTTTGAATAATCAGGACCGATGGCCTTTATGTTAAGTCCTCTGCTCAAACGCTATACCTGGAACAGCACCTGGCTGTACTACGTGCGGATTTTTATCGCGCTCTGCGGCACAACGGCACTGCCCTGGTGGCTGGGCGACGTTAAACTAACCATCCCGCTCACGCTGGGTATGGTTGCTGCCGCACTGACCGACCTGGACGATCGTCTTGCAGGCCGGCTACGCAATTTGATTATTACGTTGGTCTGCTTTTTTATTGCCTCGGCTTCTGTCGAACTGCTCTTCCCATGGCCATGGCTGTTTGCCATTGGGTTAACGCTCTCCACCAGCGGCTTTATATTACTGGGTGGATTAGGTCAACGCTATGCAACCATCGCTTTTGGCGCGTTGCTGATCGCCATTTACACGATGCTTGGCACTTCGCTTTACGATCAGTGGTATCAGCAACCGATCCTGCTGCTCGCTGGCGCTATTTGGTACAACCTGTTAACACTGACCGGGCATCTTCTGTTCCCCATCCGTCCCTTGCAGGATAATCTGGCACGTAGCTACGAACAGTTAGCGCACTATCTGGAACTGAAATCGCGTCTGTTTGATCCCGATATAGAAGATGAAAGCCAGGCACCGTTGTATGATTTAGCTCTCGCGAATGGGCAACTGATGGCGACGTTAAACCAGACGAAGGTGTCGTTACTGACTCGCCTGCGCGGCGACCGCGGGCAACGGGGAACTCGGCGTACGCTACATTACTATTTTGTGGCGCAGGATATCCATGAACGCGCCAGCTCCTCGCATATTCAGTACCAAACGCTGCGCGATCATTTCCGCCACAGCGATGTGATGTTCCGCTTCCAGCGTCTGATGTCGATGCAGGGGCAAGCCTGTTCACAGCTGTCCCGTTGTATTTTATTGCGCACACCTTATCAGCACGACCCACACTTTGAGCGCGTTTTCACCCATATAGATGCTGCGCTTGAGCGCATGCGTGCCAGTGGTGAGCCAGCCGATCTGCTCAACACGTTGGGATTTTTGCTGTCGAATCTGCGAGCCATCGATGCCCAGTTGGCTACTATTGAGTCCGAACAGGCTCAGGTACTCTCACGCAATGAGTCTGAAAATCAGCTTGCTGATGACAGTCCGCATGGGTTCAGTGATATCTGGTTACGTCTGAGTCGTAATTTCACGCCCGAGTCCGCCCTGTTTCGCCATGCTATCCGTATGTCGCTGGTGCTCTGCGTCGGCTATGCCATTATCCAGATAACAGGTATGAACCACGGGTACTGGATCCTGTTGACCAGCCTGTTTGTCTGTCAGCCAAACTACAACGCAACACGACATCGCCTGGCGCTGAGGATTATCGGTACACTCGTCGGGATCGCTATTGGTTTACCGATCCTGTGGTTTGTGCCTTCTCTCGAAGGGCAATTGATACTTTTAGTGATCACCGGCGTACTGTTTTTTGCTTTTCGCAACGTCCAGTATGCGCATGCCACAATGTTTATCACGCTGCTGGTGCTACTGTGCTTTAACCTGCTTGGTGAAGGTTTTGAGGTCGCACTGCCGCGTGTCATTGATACGCTGATTGGTTGCGCTATCGCCTGGGCTGCTGTCAGCTTTATCTGGCCAGACTGGCGTTTTCGTAATCTGCCGCGGGTGATTGAACGGGCGACTGATGCAAACTGTCGTTATCTTGATGCAATACTCGAACAATATCATCAGGGTCGCGATAATCGCCTTACATACCGTATCGCCCGGAGGGACGCGCACAATCGTGACGCGGAACTGGCCTCCGTGGTGTCGAACATGTCGAGTGAACCGGACGTCACGGCCCAAACGCGCGAAACGGCGTTCCGCTTGCTGTGTCTGAACCATACGTTTACCAGCTATATTTCCGCATTGGGCGCGCATCGCGAACAGCTAACCAATCCGGAGGTCCTGGCATTGCTAGACGATGCCGTCTGCTATGTTGATGATGCGCTTCACCATCAACCCGCTGACGAGCAGCGCGTATACCAGGCACTGGAGGGACTGAAGCAGCGAATTCAGCGTCTTGAGCCGCGTTCGGACAGTAAAGAGCCACTGGTCATACAGCAAGTTGGACTATTGATTGCCTTACTCCCGGAGATCCGGCGATTACAGCAGCAAATTGCCGTGCTGCCCTCTAATACCCCAGTTTCGACGTAAGAGAACTCACCCACTCTACCAGCTCCCGGCGACGCGTCGCCGGGAGCGCAGCTTCATGCACTCCCCCGACAGCTCCTTCAAGGGCGTAGAGTATTTTTACCGTCAAGGCGGGGTTATTTTGCCGAAGTTTCAGCCAGCACATTTGTGCTCCCAGCGAACGCAATGTCCCCTCATCTTTAATTCCTGCTTCATTTAGCAGAGTCTCCAGATGAAACGTCATATTGGGTAGCTCCCGCAGACGATGTTGTGCAAAGCGGCTCTGTTTTTCCTTAACAGCTGCATCCAGCGAATAGCGTGATAGCATCACCAACTGCGGCTGGTTTTGCCACAGGGCATCGTTCACCTGGTAATAATTGAGTACAACCGGACGTCCGCGCTTGATAAATGTCAGCCAGACAGGAGAGTTTTTTACACAGTACTGAGCGCTCTGCTCACATGCCCGAAGATATAGTTCACCGCTGGCAACCATGGCAAAGACCGTATCCCCAACAGTCAGACTGTAGCTGCCAAACAATGAGCGATAGTGAATCGCCCCCAAAGAAGCCAGATATTCTTGAGATTTATAGATCCTTGCATAAGAAAGTTCTTTCATAAAAATCCTTTTAAATCATAACGTAACCAAATGATTTTCAGTAGCAGATCCGTTAATGACGAAAATAGGCAACTTATTCGAATGGGGCAAGATGAATTTAATTTTTCCCGTGACGGCGACTAAAAATTGCGAACCTGTTTCCGAAAATAAGGTTGATCTTTATTGATGGCAGGGTTACTGTATATCCATACAGTAACTCACAGGGCTGGATTGATTATGTACACTTCAGGTTATGCAAATCGTTCTTCGTCGTTCTCTTCTGCATCAAGCAGCATTGCGCGCGTGTCGTCAGAGAACGCTACCACTGGGCTTATCAGTGAAGTGGTCTATCGCGAAGACCAGCCCATGATGACACAGCTCCTGCTGCTTCCACTCCTGCAACAGTTAGGGCAGCAATCCCGCTGGCAGCTGTGGCTGACACCTCAGCAAAAATTAAGTCGGGAGTGGGTACAGTCGGCCGGGCTTCCATTGACGAAAGTCATGCAAATTAGTCAGCTCTCTCCCTGCAATACGCTGGAATCTATGGTTCGAGCACTGCGCACGGGCAACTACAGCGTCGTTATCGGCTGGCTGACGGAGGAGTTAACCGAAGATGAACATGCCGAACTGGTAAAAGCGGCAGATGAAGGTAATGCGATGGGGTTTATTATGCGTCCTGTTCGCGCTCAGACACTTGCGGGGAGACAGCATTCCGGGCTAAAAATTCACTCGAATTTGTATCATTAAGTAAAATTAGGATTTATCCTGGAATTTTTTTTCATGTCTCAATTTGGTTTTGAGCCTTAACGGGTTTTTCGTG
This sequence comes from Citrobacter sp. Cu231, assembly GCF_030332265.1. NCBI lineage: Bacteria > Pseudomonadati > Pseudomonadota > Gammaproteobacteria > Enterobacterales > Enterobacteriaceae > Citrobacter > Citrobacter sp. Cu231. Next base: position 74,876 of record NZ_JAOWIE010000037.1, read on the forward strand.
AGAACGCTTGTCTGAAGCGGTTTTCAGGATATCCTCAGTACATTTATTCATCCAAAAATGTTAAATATTGTGTATACAAGCCTTTTTTTTTCATATGCCTGACGGACTTCACACTTGTAAGTTTTCAACTACGTTGTAGACTTTACATCGCCAGGGGTGCTCGGCGTAAGCCGCAGATATCGGTAGAGTAACTATTGAACTGGTCCCCGGGTGAAGGATTTAACCGTGTTATCTCTCTTCGGAGATATTCATGGCGAATTTTGGATGATAACGAGGCGCAAAAAATGAAAAAGACAGCTATCGCAATTGCAGTGGCACTGGCTGGTTTCGCTACCGTGGCGCAGGCCGCTCCGAAAGATAACACCTGGTACGCTGGTGCTAAAATGGGCTGGTCTCAGTACCATGACATTGGTAACAACCAGATCAACAACGCCGGTCCTACCCACGAAAGCCAACTGGGTGCTGGTGCGTTCGGTGGTTATCAGGTTAACCCGTACGTTGGTTTTGAAATGGGTTACGACTGGTTAGGTCGTATGCCGTACAAAGGCTACACCGACGCTACTCATCAAAACGGCGCTTTCAAAGCTCAGGGCGTTCAGCTGACCGCTAAACTGGGTTACCCAATCACTGACGATCTGGACGTTTATACCCGTCTGGGTGGTATGGTTTGGCGTGCAGACGCTAAAAACAACGAAGGTTTCAAAGACCACGACACTGGTGTATCCCCAGTATTCGCTGGTGGCGTAGAGTATGCAATTACTCCTGAAATCGCTACCCGTCTGGAATACCAGTGGACCAACAACATCGGTGACGCGAACACCGTTGGTGGTCGTCCGGATAACGGCCTGCTGAGCGTTGGCGTTTCTTACCGTTTCGGTCAGGAAACTGTAGCTCCAGTAGTTGCACCGGCTCCGGCTCCAGCTCCAGAAGTACAGACCAAACACTTCACTCTGAAGTCTGACGTTCTGTTCAACTTCAACAAAGCAACTCTGAAACCAGAAGGCCAGCAGGCTCTGGACCAGATGTACAGCCAGCTGAGCAACCTGGATCCGAAAGACGGTTCCGTAGTGGTTCTGGGCTTCACTGACCGCATCGGTTCTGACGCTTACAACCAGGGTCTGTCCGAGAAACGTGCTCAGTCCGTTGTTGATTACCTGATCTCTAAAGGTATTCCTTCTGACAAAATCTCTGCACGTGGTATGGGCGAATCCAACCCGGTTACTGGCAACACCTGTGACAACGTGAAAGCTCGCGCTGCACTGATCGACTGCCTGGCTCCGGATCGTCGTGTTGAGATCGAAGTTAAAGGTATCAAAGACGTTGTAACTCAGCCTCAGGCTTAAGTTATCGTCTAGTAAAAAACCCCGCTTTGCGGGGTTTTTTTTCAGCTGTTTTTCGTTAAAAACGCACCAGAACGTTACGCCGAACCACACCCTACCGCTATTCTTTTCCCAGCAACGCCTGTAAATCCTGCTTCAATGTCGACATTTTGTTCGCGTACTTCTCTTTATGCTCTGCATCTTCAATGAGTTGCACAATAGTTTCAGAAAGCGTTTTACCACGCCGCTGCGCAAGCCCCGCTAAGCGCTGCCAGACCATAAATTCCAGATCGATTGATTTTTTGCGCGTATGCTGATGCTCAGCATTAAAATGCCGTTTACGCCTTGCTCGTATGGTTTGTTTCATACGATTTAGCAGCGCCGGATTCATGTGTTTTTCAATCCAGGTATTGACCCGAACCGGTTCATTTTCGAGGGTTAGCAATAAATCAACGGCTTCTTTGGCAGCGCTGGCCTCTACGTAACGGGTGATTAACTCCCCCTCACGATGCTTCTTCACCAGATACTTCCATTTCCAGCCGCTTTCAAGGTTTTCAAGTTGTTGATATTTCATTGCGATCTCAATGTTACCGTGTAACTCTTATCAGAATATCAGCTTTTTCGGCATCTGAAGAAAAGAATATCCAGCCTGTGAACTGCCGCGCGTCATCACATTCGTTTCCCGGCGCTTTCCACGTGTGCAGTGATGATGGTTACGGTATAATCGCGTTTTTTACAACAGACTAAAAAACATCAACTTTGACCATTACGAAACTTGCATGGCGTGATCTGGTTCCTGATACCGACAGTTATCAGGAAGTATTTGCACAGCCGCACGTCACTGACGACACCGACACCTTACTTAGCGATACTCAACCGCGTTTACAATTTGCATTAGAGCAGCTTCTTCAGCACTGGACGACGTCCTCGTTCATGCTGGTAAAAGCGCCGGAAGAGCTTGAGTATCTCAACCTTATTGCAGCAGCAGCACGTACGCTGCACACGGATGCCGGAAGCCTGACCGGAGGTCATTATGATATCTCCGGTCACACTATTCGCTATCGTACAGCTGAGAAAGCAGAAGACAATTTTGCAACGTTAACTCAGGTAGTCAGCGCTGACTGGGTTGAAGCCGAACAGCTATTTGGCTGCCTGCGTCAGTTCAATGGCGAAGTGACCCTGCAGCCAGGACTTGTACATCAGGCTAACGGTGGCGTGCTGGTTATTTCATTGCGCACGCTGTTGGCCCAGCCGCTGCTGTGGATGCGCCTGAAAGCCATTGTCAGCCACGAGCGTTTTGACTGGGTAGCTTTTGATGAGTCGCGCCCACTTCCTGTCTCCGTTCCACCTATGCCGCTCAAACTGAAAGTGATATTAGTGGGTGAACGTGAATCACTGGCAGACTTCCAGGAAATGGAGCCAGAACTGGCTGAGCAGGCTATTTATAGCGAGTTTGAAGATAATCTACAGATAGTGGATGCCGAAACCATGACGCAGTGGTGTCAGTGGGTAACGCATACCGCTACGCGTAACCATTTACCTTATCCCGCTCCTGATGCCTGGCAGGTACTGATTCGTGAAGCCGTGCGCTACACCGGCGAACAGGATACATTGCCGCTTAATCCATTATGGATAATCCGGCAGTTCAAAGAAGTGGCTCCGTTATGCGAGAGCGACACCTGCAACGCTGAGCAGTTTGGCCTGATGCTAGCTCAGCGAGAATGGCGGGAAGGTTTCCTGGCTGAACGTATGCAAGATGAGATCCTTCAGGAACAGATCCTTATTGAGACGGAAGGCGAGCGTATTGGCCAAATTAACGCCCTGTCGGTGATTGAATTCCCTGGACATCCGCGCGCGTTTGGTGAGCCTTCACGTATCAGCTGTGTGGTGCATATTGGCGATGGCGAATTTACGGATATTGAGCGCAAAGCCGAGCTCGGCGGAAATATTCATGCCAAGGGCATGATGATTATGCAGGCGTTCCTGATGTCGGAACTCCAGCTTGAACAGCAAATCCCCTTCTCCGCCTCACTGACCTTTGAGCAATCGTACAGCGAAGTCGACGGCGACAGCGCATCCATGGCCGAATTGTGCGCATTGATTAGCGCCCTCGCCGACGTTCCTGTTAATCAAAGCATCGCCATTACCGGTTCTGTCGATCAGTTTGGTCGCGCGCAACCTGTTGGTGGTCTGAACGAGAAAATTGAAGGTTTCTTCGCCATCTGCCAGCAGCGTGAGCTGACCGGCAAGCAGGGCGTTATTATTCCTTCAGCTAATGTCAGACATCTGAGCCTGCAGCCCACGCTGCTACAGGCTGTAGAAGAAGAAAAATTCACTATCTGGGCGGTGGACGACGTGACCGATGCGCTGCCACTGTTGTTAAATCTGGTGTGGGATGGTGAAGGTCAGACAACGTTGATGCAAACTATCCAGGAGCGTATTGCTACGGCAACGCAACAGGAAGGTCGTCACCGTTTTCCCTGGCCGCTACGTTGGCTGAACTGGATTATTCCGAACTGATCGGACTTGTTCAGCGTACACGTGTTAGCTATCCTGCGTGCTTCAATAAAATAAGGCTTACAGAGAACATGGTAGATAAACGCGAATCCTATACAAAAGAAGACCTTCTTGCCTCTGGTCGCGGTGAGCTGTTTGGCGCAAAAGGGCCACAACTGCCTGCACCAAGCATGCTGATGATGGACCGTGTCATCAAGATGACCGAAACCGGCGGCAACTTTGACAAAGGTTATGTTGAAGCTGAACTGGATATCAACCCGGACCTGTGGTTCTTCGGATGCCACTTTATCGGCGATCCGGTGATGCCAGGCTGCCTGGGTCTTGATGCCATGTGGCAGTTGGTTGGATTCTATCTCGGCTGGCTGGGTGGCGAAGGTAAAGGCCGCGCGCTGGGCGTAGGCGAAGTTAAATTCACCGGCCAGGTTCTGCCGACCGCGAAGAAAGTGACTTACCGCATTCACTTCAAACGCATCGTTAACCGTCGCCTGATCATGGGCCTGGCTGATGGTGAAGTGCTGGTTGATGGTCGTCTGATCTATACCGCAAACGATCTGAAAGTGGGTCTGTTCCAGGATACTTCCGCGTTCTAATCCAGGTCCGTGTATCTGCCAGTCATTAACGTTTATTCGTCTTGTCTGGTGGGCAAAAAGGCGAAACCTCCGCTCTGCGGAGGTTTCTTTTATCTAAAGAGACAGAATCAGGCCATTAAAACCCTATCCCCCATGGCTTCTCGCCAGCCTCCCAGCCAGTATGACCTCTGATTCAGCGTCTGATAGGGACACATTTCTTTTGAGCGTCCGGCAATGCCGGCCTGATAACCACGTTGATGTGCCCGTTCCAGGCGATCTCGTTTTTGTCTCTTCATGCCTCGTTTCCCTCATCTTTAGGTCTGGTGGAAAAGAAAACAGTGATTACTAAGTGTGCAATCACACTAAACGAATACCCCTAAACATCAGACCCGTCAATGCGCAAAATTCACGCCAGTGTCATATTTGTGAGCTACCCGAAAAATCATTTGTACAAAAATAGTCAGTCAGAACAGCTATCTCCACGGCTAAAAAAATAAAAAAAACCGCCCCGGGCAATGAACCAGAGGCGGCATAATTTACAATTATTTAAGCTTAAGGCAGGCGTTTCAGCTCCTGAGCAATAGCCGTCGCTTCCTGGCTCCAGGCACTGGCCAGCACCTTCACCATTTCATCGTAACCATCCTGAGTCTGCACCGCTTCGATGTGGAACGGACGTTTAATTAACTGACCCTGATGATTCAGCAACCACTCCCCACTTACAATTACCTTCCCATCATAGCGCCCCTGGAAGCCTGTCACGGTGACGTTAAGAGTGTCCTGTACGCTTCCCAATGGTTGAGAAGCAACAACCCATCCCGGTAATTGGGTGCTGAGATTCGCCACTAGCGTGTTACGCAGTTGCTGGTCTAATGGACTGGCCCAGAGATTATTATTGGCGATCACGTATTTTACATCGCTGGTCTGGTATACCACGCCATTACCCGCCAGGTAGTCAGGTACCGAAATCTGCTCAACCCACAACAGACGATTCCCCTGGTTAGTTGTGCTCTGTACCCCACCCTGTGCAATAGGAAGCTGGTAATAGCTTTTATTTTCTCCGCTGGAGCTACATGACGTCAGCCAGACCGCCATCATCACCATTAGCCACTTTTTCATTGTTTCGCCCTCTTCGGCTCTGGATCTTTTTTATCCTTCGCTTCAAACACCAGCGCGTTGCTCTTATCGTTCAGCGTTTTCAGTACCGGCTGCAGCTCACGCAGAACCTGATCAAGACGTTGCATATCTGCCACCATCTTGTTGTAGGCAGAGGAGCCCGGCTGGAAGCCCTGCATACTCCGATTCAGTTCGCGCAATGTGTTCTGCATATCCCCCGGAAGCTGCTGCATTGACTGGCTGGAAGTAATCTTATTCATGTTATCCAGCGTAGTTTGCAGATGTTTCATCGTGCGCTGACTTTCCGACAGAGTCGTAGTCGCCTGCTCAATCATTGGGTTCAACGGCAGATTATTAATCTTATCCAACGCCTCCATCAGACGCTGCTGGATTTGCGCCAGCCCTCCACTCACGGTCGGAATGATTTGGTAGCCGTCAAACTCACGAATGCCTTTTAACGGTGGATCTTTAGGATAGAAGTCCAGATCCACATACAGTGCCCCTGTTACCAGGTTCCCGGTCTTCAGAGAAGCTCTTAACCCACGGTTCAGCAGATCCGTCAGATGCGCCCCCACGTCGGTGCTCTCGCCAAGCTGCGCTTTCAGACGTTCCGGTTCAATACGAATCAACACCGGGATACGGTAATCGTCATTGAATGCCTGGCGTAGACCTGGCGCAAAGAAAGGCACTTTGCCGACGGTTCCTAAACGGATCCCACGGAATTCTACCGGCGCGCCCGGCTGTAAACCGCGAATAGAATCCTTAAAGAACATCAGATAATCGATATGGTCGGTATACAGAGAATCCTGAATACTCTTTTGATCGTCGTACAAATTAAACGCGGTTTTTTCCGCGACGGGTTGCCCCTGGTCCAGCCCCTCTGGGACGTCGAAACTCACGCCGCCACCAAACAGCGTCGTCAGGGATCCCATTTCTACACGCATTCCCGCAGACGTCAGATCGACCGCGATCCCGCTGTCTTTCCAGAAGCGCACATTGCTGGTGACCAGGCGATCGTTAGGCGCATTGATGAAAAGTTGATAACTAATGCTTCGCTTTTGCGGATCAAAGGTACTGGTCTCAACAGAACCTACGCGGTATCCACGGAATAACACTGGATCGCCCGGACTAAGCTGTCCGGCTTTTTTGCTGTCAAGCACCACACGGATCCCCTTGGCATCCGGCGGCGCCAGCGGCGGCGAGTCCAGCAACTGGTAATTTTCCAGTTTGCTGCCTTTATTGCCGGGCTGCAGTTCAATATATACCCCAGACAACAACGTACCCAGACCGCTGATACCTTCACGCCCTATCTGCGGCTTCACCACCCAAAAGACAGAATCTTTATGCAGCAGCTTTTCCATACCGGAATTAAGACGGGCTTTAATCTGCACATGGGTCAAATCATCTGTCAGGGTCGCGCTTTCAACGACGCCGACATCTACGCTGCGGCTCTTAATTGTCGTTTTCCCCCCCTCAATGCCTTCGGCATTGGTGGTGATCAGCGTAACTTCTGGTCCCTGATGGCTGTAATGATAAAACAGCACCCATGCACCAATGAGCGCAGTGACGATTGGGAATATCCATACCGGAGACCAGTTTTTTACCTTCTGCACTTTGGCTTCCCCACTTTTAGATTCCATGCTGTCAGGACTCCTCATGATCTGGTTCTGGTTCACGGTCCCACGACAGACGCGGATCAAATGTCATCGCAGAAAACATTGTCATAATGACGACTAAAGCAAACATCAAAGCACCCATTGCAGGATAAATGTTCATTAACCCCCCCATGCGCACCAGCGCAGAGAGTACGGCAATTACAAAAACGTCGATCATTGACCAGCGACCAACAAATTCTACAACCTCATAAATAAAATGCATCCGTTCACTGTCGCGTTTGCCGTGCCCCTTAGCATCCCAACACAACCAGGCAATCGCGATCATTTTTAAGGTCGGCACCATAATACTGGCAATAAAGATAACCGCTGCCACCGGGTAAGAACCTTCACTCCAGATTAAAACTACCCCCTCAAGGATCGTCGATGGCAATTTTGACCCGAGCAGGTCGGTGATCATAATCGGCAGAATATTGGCAGGAAGATAAAGCATGATAGACGTAAACAGTAATGCCAACGTCCATTGCAGACTGTTTTTACGCCGCGCATAACCTTTGGTCTGACATCGCGGACATACTAATTCGTCAGCGGGAAGAATAGCAGTGCAGCAAGAGCAAGAGCGCAAACCCTGCCGGATTCCAGGCACACCAGGCTTTAATTCCTGTTCGATAGCTGGCATAGGAGCAATATCATCCCACAGCCAACGGCGGTCCACACACTGGAACGCCCGCAACTGGAGTACACAAAACAAACACCACGGGATGAAGCTGCTACCTACGCCGATATCGCCATAGGCCATCAGCTTAACAAAGCTCACCAGCACGCCCGCGAGGAAGATTTCTGCCATTCCCCAGCTTTTTAACTGAAACAAAATACGCGCCAGCCATGCTTTAAGCCGATCAGGCATCTGAGCGCGGTTTACCAGTAGCAGGATCGTCAGCAGACAAAAGGCCGGAACCAGCTGTACGAATAAGATAAAGAAGGTACCGAGACTGGCGTAATCTTCAGAAAAGAGCACGCTCGGAATTTGCAGCAGTGTCACTTCACTACTCACCCCTGCGACGTTCATATTCACAAAGGGAAAGAGGTTTGACAGCAGCAGCATAAATAGTGCGGCTAAAACATAGGCAGTGGGACGCTGCCGGGGGGCGTCCCACTCAACGGTTAACGTAGTGCCACATCGTGGACATGCCGCTTTCTGACCATGCTCCAGGCGAGGTAACGCCACCAGCATGTCACACTGCGAGCACAAAATATGCTTCGCGGCATGGTGATGTTCGCACATATGTGCTCCTTTAATTATGCGCCATTCTTCAAAGACTCAAGATACTCCCAGCGCTCAAAGGCTTGCTCAAGTTCTTGTTCCGCTTCGTTCAGATTAGCCAATACCTGCTGCGTTTGCTCGTGCGGCTGACTGAAAAACGTGGCGTCAGCAACCTGAGCCTGTAAGGCTTCCAGCTTAGCTTCCAGTTCTTCAAGCAGCGCGGGGAGTTGCTCCAGTTCGCGCTGCAGTTTATAGCTTAGTTTGCTGGTGCTGCGTTTGACAATTTCTGCTTTAGGAGCAGCAGGTTCCTCTGTTTTTTTCGCAACTGGCTGCTTAAACGCCACATACTGCGATTGTTGACTGCGCGCATCATGATAACCGCCGACATAACGGCCAATTTTACCGCCGCCTTCGAAGATCCAGCATTCGGTCACGGTATTATCGACAAACTGACGGTCGTGGCTCACCAGCAGCACGGTGCCCTGATAGCTATCAATCAATTCTTCAAGCAGTTCCAGCGTTTCGACGTCCAGATCGTTCGTGGGTTCATCGAGAATTAACAAATTGCTGGGTTTCAGGAACAAACGCGCCAACAGCAGGCGATTGCGTTCCCCGCCAGAGAGCGCGCGTACTGGCGTCATCGCGCGTTTCGGATGGAACATGAAATCCTGAAGGTAGCCCAGCACGTGGCGGGGTTTGCCGTTAACCATCACCTCTTGCTTACCTTCAGCAAGGTTGTCCATCACGGTTTTATCCGGATCCAGTTCGGCGCGATGCTGATCGAAATATGCCACTTCCAGCTTAGTTCCAACATGAATGCGTCCACTGTCAGCCTGAAGCTGACCTAACATCAGCTTCAACAGCGTAGTTTTGCCGCAGCCGTTAGGTCCGATTAGCGCGATCTTGTCGCTACGCTGCACCTGCGCGGAGAAATCTTTCACCAGTTGCTTTCCGTCAACCTGGTAATCAACATTCTCCATCTCAAAGACAATCTTGCCAGAACGGCTTGCCTCTTCGACCTGCATCTTCGCTGTGCCCATCACTTCGCGACGTTCACCACGCTCGCGACGCATGGCTTTCAGCGCACGCACGCGACCTTCGTTACGCGTACGACGCGCTTTGATACCCTGACGGATCCAGACTTCTTCCTGTGCCAACTTGCGATCAAATTCCGCGTTTTGTAACTCTTCTACGCGTAATGCTTCTTCTTTATCCAGCAGATACTGATCGTAGTTACCCGGATAGGTAACCAGCTTGCCGCGGTCAAGATCGACAATGCGCGTCGCCATATTGCGGATAAACGAACGGTCGTGGGAAATAAAAATGATTGTCCCATTGAAGGTTTTCAGGAACCCTTCCAGCCAGTCAATGGTTTCAATATCCAGGTGGTTCGTCGGTTCATCCAGCAGCAATACGCGCGGGTTACTCACTAACGCGCGGCCCAGCGCCGCCTTACGTAGCCAGCCGCCGGAAAGCGATGCCAGCTCCATGTCTGCTTCAAGGCCAAGCTGTTCCAGTACTTCATTAATACGGTTTTCCAGCTGCCACAGATTGTGGTGATCCAGCTGTTCCTGAACCTTCGCCAGTTCCTGAAGGTTTTTATCACTCGGATCGGCGATCACCAAATGCGAGATATCGTGATAACGCTTGAGGTAAACTGCCTGTTCTGCAATTCCTTCAGCGACGAAATCGTAGACGCTACCCTGCACGTTGCGCGGCGGATCCTGCTGCAGACGCGCCACAACCAGATCCTGCTCATAAATAATACGCCCATCGTCAAGACCCTGTTCACGATTCAGGATCTTCATTAGCGTCGATTTGCCTGCGCCATTACGGCCAACCAGACAGACGCGCTCGTTATCTTCGATATGCAGTTCAGCATTATCGAGAAGCGGCGCATCGCTGAACGACAGCCATGCACCATGCATACTGATTAATGACATTTAATTTTCCTTTCAGGCTGCGGTAATCAGCCAGCAGTTGTGGATCTGACGGTTACGGGCAAAATCCTGGGAAAGCGTTTTTTGAGTAATTTCTTGTGCTTTCAATCCCAGTGCTGCCAGACCGTCGAGATCCATACGGAATCCACGTTTGTTGTTGGAGAACATGATTGTGCCGTCTTTACGCAGCAGGCGTTTTAGATCTTTCATCAACGCCAGATGATCGCGCTGTACGTCAAACGAGTCTTCCATACGTTTTGAGTTAGAGAACGTCGGCGGATCGATGAAAATCAGATCAAACTGTTCATTGGCTTCGCGCAGCCAGCCCAGGCAATCGGCCTGAATTAAACGGTGCGCGCGGCCACTCAGGCCATTCAGACGCAGGTTACGCTCCGCCCATTCCAGGTAGGTGCGCGACATATCAACCGTCGTGGTGCTACGCGCACCGCCCAATCCTGCATGTACGCTGGCGCTGCCGGTGTAGGAGAACAGGTTAAGGAAATCCTTACCTTTACTCATCTGACCGAGCATGCGGCGTGCAATACGATGATCGAGGAACAAACCGGTATCAAGATAGTCTGTCAGGTTGACCCACAGGCGCGCGTTGTACTCGCTTACCTCAATGAATTCACCCTTCTCATTCATCTTCTGATACTGATTCTTCCCTTTCTGCCGTTCACGGGTTTTCAGCACCAGTTTATTCGGCGCGATTTCCAGTACCGACAGCGTTGCGGCGATAATGTCGAACAGGCGTTGACGTGCTTTTTGTGCATCAACTGTCTTCGGCGGAGCATATTCCTGAACCACAACCCAGTCGCCGTAACGGTCAACTGCAACATTGTATTCCGGCAGGTCAGCGTCATACAGGCGATAGCATTCAATGCCTTCCTGGCGCGCCCATTTTTCCAGCTTCTTGATGTTCTTGCGCAGGCGGTTGGCATAATCTTCCGCGACCGTGGCTGGCTTGCTGTCCGCGGTGGTCTCTGCAACGTGATAGTTCTTCTGTACACAATCCAGCGGGCCGTTTTTCGCTTTGAACTGCTTGTCGGCACGTAATTGCAGGCTGCTGAGCAGATCCGGCGAGGCGCTAAACAACGACAAATTCCAGCCGCCAAACTGGTTTTTCATCGTCCGCCCCAGCAGGCTGTGCAGGGCTATCAGCGCCGGTTCGCTATCCAGACGTTCGCCGTATGGTGGGTTACTGATAACCGTACCATACGGTCCTTTCGGCAGCGGATTGCTCAGTTTGGCAACATCTTTAACGTCAAACGTCATCAGGTCGGCAATACCCGCGCGGCGGGCGTTACTGCGCGCTTTTTCAATTACCCGCGCATCGCTGTCGGAACCATAGAAATGCGAGGAGTAGTCAGCCAGCCCTTTACGCGCACGCACCTGTGCTTCGGCTTTGACTTCTTGCCAGACGACTTCATCGTGCTGCGCCCAACCGCTAAAACCCCAGTACCCGCGGTGCAGGCCCGGCGCACGATCGGTTGCCCACATCGCAGCTTCAATCAGCAGCGTGCCGGAGCCGCACATCGGATCGAGCAACGGTGTACCTGGCTGCCAGCCAGAACGCATAACGATGGCCGCAGCCAGCGTCTCTTTGATCGGCGCCTGGCCAGCGCGATCGCGATAACCACGCTGATGCAAACCGTCACCGCTAAGATCGAGCGCAATGCTGGCGGTATCTTTGTTCAACCAGACGTTGATGCGCAGATCCGGAGATTCACGATCCACATTTGGACGCGGCAGATTTTTACGGGTGAAGGCATCGACAATCGCATCCTTGACCTTCAGCGCGCCGTACTGACTGTTACGAATGGTCTCGTTCAGGCCACTAAAATGGACGGCAAACGTCGCACCGGGATTAAATATCTCTGTCCAGTCGATTGCCTGAACACCGAGGTACAGATCAAGATCGCTGTAGACCTTGCACTCTCCCATCGGCAGGATAATGCGCGAGGCCAGGCGGCTCCACATCAGGCTCTGGTAAACAAGCCGCGTGTCGCCCTTAAAATGGACCCCACCCTGAACGACCTGGCACTCCAGCGCGCCGAGGTTTTCCAGTTCAGTTTTTAACAGCTCTTCCAGCCCGCGGGCCGTACTGGCAAACAGAGAATTCATAATGTCACTTTTACTCCAATAAAATTGCTGCGCATTATAGCTAATATGGGCTGTATGTCATAAAGTTGAAGGCTTATTTTCGCTCGAGGGGCTGTACAGTGGTAACGTTGACCCGACTTTTTATTCATCCGGTTAAATCTATGCGTGGAATTGGGCTCACGCACGCCCTGGCAGACGTCAGCGGCCTCGCCTTTGACCGTATATTTATGATTACCGAAGCCGACGGAACGTTCATTACTGCCCGACAGTTCCCGCAAATGGTCCGCTTTACCCCTTCCCCTTTCCACGATGGACTGCATCTTACGGCGCCAGACGGCAGCAGCGCGCTGGTGCGATTTGCCGATTTCGCCACCCAGGATGCGCCGACAGAAGTGTGGGGAAACCATTTTACCGCGCGTATCGCGCCATCCGCTATCAACCAATGGCTGAGCAGCTTTTTCTCCCGTGACGTGCAGCTGCGCTGGGTTGGCCCACAATTGACGCGTCGGGTGAAGCGCCACGATGATGTTCCTTTATCCTTCGCCGACGGTTATCCCTACCTGCTGACCAATGAAGCGTCGCTGCGCGATCTGCAGCAACGCTGCCCGGCAAGCGTGAAAATGGAACAGTTTCGCCCTAATCTGGTGATTTCAGGGGCTGGCGCCTGGGAAGAAGATACCTGGAAAGTGATTCGCATTGGCGACGTCATTTTTGATGTGGCAAAACCTTGTAGCCGATGCATATTCACCACCGTCAGCCCAGAGAAAGGCCAGAAACATCCATCTGGCGAGCCGCTCGCCACGCTGCAAACTTTCCGCACGGCCGTGGATAACGGCGATGTTGATTTCGGCCAGAATCTCATCGCGCGCAACAGCGGCGTGATTCGCGTTGGCGATGACGTCGAAATTTTGGCAACCGGCCCCGCCAGAGCATACGGCGCGGCGGAGTCAGATGATACCGCACAGGAACAACAGCCTGATGCCACGGTACTGATTGACTGGCAGGGGCAGACCTTCCCAGGCAATAATCAACAGGTATTGCTTGAACAGTTGGAAAATCAGGGTATCCGGATTCCCTATTCATGTCGGGCAGGGATTTGCGGATGTTGTCGAATTCGACTGGTAGAAGGCGAAGTTAACCCGCTGAAAAAATCAGCGATAGGAGATGACGGGACAATTCTGTGCTGCAGTTGTGTTCCGAAAACGACAATCAGGCTGGAGAGTTAAACCGCCTGCTCAAGGCTGAAACTGTCAACAACGACCTGCGGTTTCAGTCTGTCATTCATTATTTTAATCGCGTCACCAAGCTGCATGGTTCTTCCAGCAATAACCACGCCAGGTTGTGCAAGCAGACAAAGCGCGGCGTTTTCACCCGGCTCGACCACTAACAGGTTTACCTGTTCATCGGTATCGCTTAAATCCACACAGGCGGCATCACCCACGGTTGGCGACCAGTTAATACCGTGCGCGACAAAGTGCCAGCTTTTTGGCATTTGTGGTTTAAGATAACGAATCGCCACCAGTGCATTGAGCACCAGTTCCGCTTTTTGTTCTTTGGCTAAATCCAGATAGCGACATTTTTCTTCAAAGGAAAAATAAAGCGCGGCGTCATCAACACAAAAACCCGACGGTGAAAATGCATCGGGAGTGAGCATTTTACGAGCAAAACGCGAACGGAATAACATGCCATTGGCTAAATCGAGCATCATACGATCGTGCTCTTCATCATAATACCAGCGCCAGTTATCGTCGGGTTTAATTCGCATCAGTTTCTCTCCTTTCCTTAATCATCGCCATTACGACAGTATCCTTTTGCCGCTTCGCTTATTGCCTTAATAATAAAAGCTCAGAATGTTTAAATAAGCAACAGTAAAGGAATATAAAACAACCAGGGCCAGAAATAAAGCCCTGGATTGTGATTAAGGTAGCATTCAGATATTGGTGACGATTTCTTTTATCAGCGGCGGACCTTTAAAAATAAAGCCCGAATAAATCTGCACCAGTGAAGCACCGGCAGCTATTTTCTCACGTGCGGCGATGACCGAGTCGATACCACCAACTCCGATAATCGGCAGTTGACCTTTTAATTCCTGAGACAACTGGCGAATAATTTCTGTACTTTTTAATTGCAATGGTCGCCCGCTAAGACCACCCATTTGATCGCAATTTTTCATTCCCTGAACGAGAGAGCGATCGAGCGTGGTGTTAGTCGCAATTACGCCATCAATATTATGCCGAACTAAACTGTCAGCAACCTGGATCAGTTCTTCCACAGAAAGATCCGGCGCGATCTTTACCGCCACTGGAACATATTTATGGTGGATCGCTTGCAGATCATTTTGCTTATTTTTAATTGCCGTCAGGAGATCGTCCAGCGCCTCACCGTATTGCAGCGTACGTAATCCCGGTGTATTCGGTGAAGAGATATTAATCGCGATATAACCCGCATAAGCATAGACTTTTTCCATACAAATCAGATAGTCATCTTTGCCATTCTCTACCGGGGTATCTTTATTCTTGCCAATATTAATCCCCAGAATACCGTCAAAATGCGATTTTTTAACGTTCTCAACCAGGTTATCAACACCCAGGTTATTAAACCCCATGCGGTTGATCAAACCTTCTGCATCAACCAGACGGAACAGACGCGGTTTATCGTTACCCGGCTGAGGACGCGGCGTTACGGTGCCAATCTCAATGGAACCGAATCCCATCGCGCCGAGCGCATCAATACACTCCCCGTCTTTATCCAGTCCGGCAGCAAGCCCGAGCGGATTTTTAAACGTCAGCCCCATACAGGTAACCGGTTTTGCAGGTACCTTCTGGCGGACAAGCGCTTCAAGCGGCGTGCCGGTAATGCGACGTAATTGCTGGAATGTCAATTCATGAGCGCGCTCTGGATCGAGCTGAAAAAGGGCTTTACGAACGAAGGGGTAGTACATGAACTCTCCTGGATTCCCGGTGTGCAAACCGGGGGCGTATTATGTGCGATCGTGAGCAAAAAGGGAATTGACCTGCGGCAATAAATAGCAATCGTTTTCCTGTCTCACTCATTTTATCCATTTTTCAACTTTTCTATCCCGCATAAATCATTTCGATAAACATATCCTCTCTGCCAGACTGCAATAATTGTTATCAATGTTAAACAAAGGCAAACAATTAGTTATAAGTGGAGATTAAAATTATGCGCGTCATTACTCTGGCGGGAAGCCCACGCTTTCCCTCTCGCTCCAGCGCGTTACTGGAATATGCCCGAGAAAAACTCAATGGTCAGGATGTCGAAGTCTTTCACTGGAACCTGCACAACTTTGCCCCGGAAGACCTCATCTATGCCCGTTTTGATAGTCCGACGCTGAAGACATTTAGCGAACAATTGCAGGATGCTGACGGGCTGATTGTCGCCACGCCGATCTACAAAGCCGCTTACTCTGGCGTATTGAAAACGCTGCTCGATCTGCTTCCCGAGCGGGCGCTGGAAGGAAAAGTGGTGTTGCCGCTGGCGACCGGCGGCAGCGTGGCGCATTTACTGGCCGTCGATTACGCGCTGAAACCGGTACTAAGTACGTTAAAAGCCCAGGAGATCCTGCACGGCGTATTTGCCGATGATTCACAGGTCATCGATTATCAGCATAAACCGCAGTTTACGCCCAACCTGCAGCAGCGCCTGGACAGTGCACTCGCCACCTTCTGGCTGGCATTGCATCGTCGCGATATCCAACTCCCCCAACTGAACACACTGCGGGGTACTGCCCATGCTTAATTTGCTCAAGCGCCACAGATCATGGCTCGCACTGGCCGGGTTGCTGTCACTGTCAACGCTGGCGTATGCCGCAGAGTCTGCGCCCGATGCCCTGCGTATCGGCTATCAGAAAGGAAGCGTCAGTATGGTGCTGGCAAAAAGCCATCAATTGTTGGAAAAGCGCTATCCACAGACCAAAATCTCGTGGGTTGAGTTCCCGGCAGGGCCGCAAATGCTGGAAGCCTTGAATATCGGCAGTATCGATCTCGGCAGTACGGGTGACATTCCACCAATATTCGCCCAGGCTGCCGGAGCCGATCTGGTGTACGTGGGCGTTGAGCCCCCCAAACCGAAAGCTGAAGTGATTCTGGTGCCAAAAGATAGCCCGATTCAGAACGTCGCGCAGCTTAAAGGACATAAAGTCGCATTCCAGAAAGGGTCAAGCGCCCACAATTTACTGCTCCGAGCGCTGCAACAGGCCGGGCTGAAATTTACCGATATTCAACCGACTTATCTGACCCCCGCCGATGCGCGAGCGGCCTTCCAGCAAGGAAACGTTGAGGCATGGGCTATCTGGGATCCCTACTATTCCGCCGCGTTACTGCAAGGTGATGTGCGCGTGCTCAAAGACGGCTCAGAT
Organism: Citrobacter sp. Cu231; assembly: GCF_030332265.1. Classification (NCBI taxonomy): domain Bacteria; kingdom Pseudomonadati; phylum Pseudomonadota; class Gammaproteobacteria; order Enterobacterales; family Enterobacteriaceae; genus Citrobacter; species Citrobacter sp. Cu231. Next base: position 91,692 of record NZ_JAOWIE010000037.1, read on the forward strand.
CTGAAGCAGACCGGTTCGTTTTATCTCGCCGCTCGTCCTTATGCCGAGAAAAATGGCGCTTTTGTTCTTGGCGTACTGAATACCTTTAGCCAGGCCGATGCGTTAACCCTCAGCCAGCGCCAGCAAAGCATCACCCTGCTGGCTAAAACCATGGGTCTGCCCGAACCGGTGATTGCGTCCTATCTGGATCACCGCCCGCCAACCACCATTACCCTCATCAGCGACTCTGTTGCCGCATTGCAGCAACAAACCGCCGATCTGTTTTATGACAACCGTCTGGTGCCGAAAAAAATCGATATTCGCCAGCGTATCTGGCAACCCACTCAGCAGGCAGGAGAAAAATTATGAGTCTGAACATGTTCTGGTTTTTACCCACCCACGGTGACGGTCATTATCTTGGAACGGAAGAGGGTTCGCGCCCGGTCGATCATGGTTATCTGCAACAAATTGCGCAAACGGCCGATCGTCTGGGATTTACCGGTGTGCTGATCCCCACCGGACGCTCCTGCGAAGATGCCTGGCTGGTCGCCTCCTCGATGATTCCGGTTACTCAGCGATTAAAATTTCTGGTCGCGCTGCGTCCAAGCGTCACCTCACCGACGGTTGCCGCGCGTCAGGCAGCAACGCTCGACAGGCTTTCTAATGGTCGGGCGCTATTTAACCTGGTGACCGGTAGCGATCCGCAGGAGTTGGCTGGCGACGGCGTGTTCCTCGATCACACCGAGCGCTATGAAGCCTCTGGTGAATTTACTCAGGTCTGGCGACGCTTACTGCAAGGTGAAACCGTGGATTTCAACGGCAAACATATTCATGTCCGCGGGGCAAAACTGTTCTTCCCGCCGATCCAGCAGCCGCATCCTCCACTCTATTTCGGCGGCTCGTCTGATGTCGCACAAGATCTGGCTGCCGAGCAGGTTGATCTCTACCTGACCTGGGGCGAACCGCCTGAACAGGTGAAACAGAAGATTGAACAAGTACGGGCCAAAGCGGCGGCGCTCGGGCGCAAGATCCGCTTTGGTATTCGTCTGCATGTGATCGTACGAGAGACAACACAAGAGGCGTGGCAGGCTGCGGATCGTCTGATAGGCCATCTGGATGACGACACCATCGCCAAAGCCCAGGCCGCCTTCTCAAAAACGGATTCGGTTGGTCAGCAGCGAATGGCTGCGCTGCACAACGGTAAACGCGACAAACTGGAAATTAGCCCGAACCTGTGGGCAGGAGTAGGACTGGTGCGCGGTGGCGCAGGGACCGCCCTGGTTGGAGATGGCCCTACGGTCGCAGCGCGTATTAACGAGTATGCCGCGCTGGGAATCGACAGTTTTGTGCTGTCCGGGTATCCGCATCTGGAAGAGGCGTACAAGGTCGGTGAGCTGCTGTTCCCACATCTGGATGTCGCGATACCAGAAATTCCGCAACCACAGCGCCTGCAACAGCAAGGCGAAGCGGTTGCGAATGAATTCATCCCGCGCAAAGTCGCACAAAGCTAAGGAGCGGCTAATGGCAACGCCGAAAAACAGATGGTTATTGCGCCTCGCGCCCTGGTTTTTACCGCTCGGTCTGGTGGCACTCTGGCAGCTCGCATCATCAATGGGCTGGCTGTCCACCCGCATACTGCCCTCACCGGAGGGCGTGATCGAAGCTTTCTGGACGCTTTCAGCCAGCGGCGAACTTTGGCAGCATCTGGCGATCAGCGCCTGGCGGGCGCTGATCGGATTCTCCATCGGTGGATCAATTGGCCTGACGCTGGGGCTGATAAGCGGCCTTTCGCGTTGGGGAGAACGCCTGCTGGACACGTCGGTGCAGATGCTGCGTAACGTCCCGCATCTGGCGCTGATCCCACTGGTCATTTTATGGTTCGGTATTGATGAGTCCGCCAAGATCTTTCTCGTCGCGCTGGGCACGCTGTTCCCGATTTACATCAACACCTGGCATGGGATCCGTAACATCGATCGCGGGCTGGTAGAGATGGCGCGCAGCTATGGGTTATCCGGCTTTTCACTGTTTATTCATGTGATCCTCCCCGGTGCCCTGCCCTCGATTATGGTCGGCGTACGTTTTGCTCTCGGGTTGATGTGGCTGACGCTCATTGTTGCGGAAACTATTTCGGCTGATGCCGGTATTGGCTACCTGGCAATGAATGCTCGTGAATTTCTGCAAACCGATGTAGTCGTGGTAGCCATTATTCTCTACGCCCTGCTCGGCAAACTTGCCGATGTCAGCGCGCAATTACTGGAACGTATCTGGCTACGCTGGAACCCGGCTTACCATTTAAAGGAAACTAATGTATGAACACCGCTCGCCTGAACCAGGGCACACCGCTTTTGCTGAGCGCCGTGACGAAACAATACGCCGCCAATACGGTGCTCAATCAGTTAGATTTGCATATTCCAGCCGGACAGTTCGTTGCCGTGGTCGGTCGCAGCGGCGGAGGTAAAAGCACGTTACTGCGCCTGCTGGCTGGGTTGGAGTCGCCCACCTCAGGCGCATTACTCGCCGGAACCACACCGCTGGCAGAGATTCAGGATGATACACGAATGATGTTTCAGGATGCGCGTCTGCTACCATGGAAGACGGTTACCGATAACGTCGGTCTGGGTCTGAAAGGTCACTGGCACAATGCAGCGCGAGATGCGCTGGCCGCAGTTGGACTGGAGAGTCGTGCCCAGGAATGGCCTGCGGCCCTTTCTGGTGGACAAAAACAGCGCGTGGCCCTGGCGCGGGCTTTAATTCACCGCCCCGGTCTGCTGCTGTTGGATGAACCCCTCGGCGCGCTGGATGCGTTAACCCGCCTTGAGATGCAGGATCTGATTGTCTCTTTATGGCAGGAACACGGCTTTACCGTATTGTTAGTCACCCATGATGTCAGCGAAGCAGTAGCAATGGCCGATCGCGTATTGCTCATTGAAGACGGAAAAATCGGACTGGATTTAACGGTGGATATTGCGCGACCACGCCGGATTGGTTCAGTGCGTCTGGCAGAACTGGAAGCTGAGGTGTTGAACCGGGTGATGCAACGTGGCGAAAATGAAGTTCAGCTACGCAGGCATGGTTAAAAATGCCGGATGGCGCTACCGCTTATCCGGCCTACACGTGAATGGTAGGCCGGCCCCATCCGGCAATATTATCAGGCTAATGCTTTAGCTATCTTCTCGAACAGATCGCCGGAGAGATTCTCCAGGCCTTTCAACTGTTCCAGCGCCGCACGCATCTTCGCCTGACGTTTTGCATCATAACGTTTTAAACGAATCAGCGGCTCAATCAGACGTGACGCTACCTGCGGGTTACGGCTATTGAGCTCAGTCAGCATGTCGACCAGGAACTGATAGCCGCTGCCATCTTCCGCATGAAATGCCGCCGGATTGCTACCTGCAAAGGCACCGATCAGCGAACGGATGCGATTCGGGTTGCTCATGCTAAAGGAGCGATGCTTCAACAGGCCGCGTACCGTTTCCAGTACATTATCCGCCGGGCTGGTAGATTGCAGGATAAACCATTTATCCATCACCAGACCGTCATGGTGCCACTTATCGTCATACTCCTGCATCAGCGCGTCACGGCAAGGAAGTTGCGCCGCTACTGCCGCAGACAACGCCGCCAGCGCATCGGTCATATTGTTCGCTTCACGGTACTGCTTGCTGACCAGCGTGTCAGCCAGATGGGTTTCGCCAAAGGCCAGGAATCGCAGGCAGGCGTTGCGCAGCGTACGCTTGCCAATATCGGCATGCTCTACGCGGTACTCATCAAGATGATTAGCGTTATAGATGGCGAGGAATTCATCCGCCAGCTCTGCCGCCAGCGTGCGGGTTAACGCTTCACGTACTTCTGTTATCGCCACCGGATCGATGATGTCGAACAGTTCGGCGATTTCATTTACCGAAGGCAGCGTCAGGATCTCAGCCGCCAGCGCCGGATCGATTTTCTCATCCAGTAAAATCGCGCGGAATGCATCGGCCACGTGTACCGGCAGTGACAGCGGCTGTCCCTGCTGATGACGGGCAACGTTGAGCTTAATATAGGTCGCCAGCAGGCTTTGCGCCGCATCCCAACGAGAAAAATCGTTACGCGCATGACGCATCAGGAAGGTAAGTTGCTGATCGCTCCATTTATATTCCAGTTTCACCGGCGCGGAGAATTCGCACAGCAGCGCGGGTACCGGCTGGAAGTAGACGTTATCAAAGACAAACGTCTGCTCTGCCTGGGTAACGTTGAGTACTGAATTCACCGAGTGCCCGCCTTTTTGTAACGGGATCACTTTCCCTTCGTTGTCATACAACTCGAGGGCGAAAGGAATATGCAGCGGTTGTTTTTCTGCCTGATCCGGCGTGACCGGCGTGCGCTGGCTGATAGTCAGCGTGTACTCTTCCGTTGATGGGTTATAGTCATCACGCACGGTCAAAATCGGCGTACCGGACTGACTGTACCAGCGGCGGAAATGCGAGAGATCGACGTTGGACGCATCCTCCATCGCCTGCACAAAATCATCACAGGTTGCAGCGCTGCCATCATGACGCTCAAAGTACAGCTGCATCCCTTTCTGGAAGTTAGCCTCACCCAACAGGGTGTGGATCATACGAATGACTTCTGCCCCCTTCTCATACACGGTCAGGGTATAGAAATTGTTCATTTCGATAACCATATCCGGGCGGATAGGATGCGCCATCGGGCTGGCGTCCTCAGCAAACTGCAGACCGCGCATGGTACGCACATTGCTGATACGGTTTACCGCACGTGAGCCAAGATCGGAACTGAATTCCTGATCGCGAAACACGGTTAACCCCTCTTTCAGGCTCAACTGGAACCAGTCGCGACAGGTCACGCGGTTGCCAGTCCAGTTATGGAAATATTCGTGCCCAATGACGCGCTCAATATCGAGGTAGTCTTTGTCAGTAGCGGTATCGGTACGTGCCAGCACGTATTTGGAGTTAAAGATGTTCAGTCCTTTATTCTCCATCGCGCCCATGTTGAAGAAATCCACGGCGACAATCATATAGATGTCGAGGTCATATTCGAGGCCAAAACGCTCTTCATCCCATTTCATGGAGTTTTTCAGCGAGGTCATCGCCCACGGCGCGCGGTCCAGGTTGCCGCGATCGACGTACAGTTCCAGTGCCACTTCACGCCCGGAGCGGGTGGTAAAAGTGTCACGCAGCACGTCGAAATCACCCGCTACCAGCGCAAACAGATAGCACGGTTTAGGGAAGGGATCCTGCCACTGAACCCAATGGCGACCGTTTTCCAGTTCGCCCTGCGCCACGCGGTTGCCGTTGGAAAGCAGGAACGGATATTGGGTTTTATCAGCGATAATTTTGGTAGTAAAGCGCGCCAGCACGTCCGGGCGATCAAGATACCAGGTAATATGGCGGAAACCTTCTGCTTCGCACTGGGTACACAGCGCATCTCCTGACTTGTAAAGCCCTTCCAGCGCGGTATTCGCCGCTGGGCTAATTTCATTCACGATACGCAGCGTAAAACGTTCCGGCAGTTGATTGATGACCAGAGCGCCCTCTTCTTCTTTATATGCTTGCCACGGTTCATCATTCACGTGGATTGACACCAGGGTCAAATCTTCGCCATTCAGGTGCAGGGGCGCGTCGGACGCGCCATGACGGACAGCCTGGCTCACTGCGGTGACCACGGTTTTTTCAGCATCCAGGTCAAAGGTCAAGTCAATATCAGTAATCTGGTAATCCGGAGCACGATAATCGTGGCGGTATTTGGCTTGTGGCTGTTGTGTCATAAAAAAACCTTTAGCATCTTTGGTAGAGTCTCGGCTTCAGTCTATTCCTGTTGCGTAAATCGCGCTACGCAGAATGTTCATCTTTTCAGGCACAAACGCCCTTTTTGCTACATTTTTATAACACGCGGCACGAATTGCCCTCGACCAGAAAGACAGCTTATGGTGTGATCGGGGTTCAATAAATCGCTAAACAGGGTATACTCCAGCGGTTTTCTTAGTTGTTTATTGTACTAAACGCTCCCGTGAGAGGATGCTACTGCGCACCTATGACACAATTCGCTTCTCCTGTTCTGCACTCGCTGCTGGATACAGACGCTTATAAGTTGCATATGCAGCAAGCCGTTTTTCACCACTACTATGATGTACAAGTAGCGGCTGAATTTCGTTGCCGTGGCGATGACCTGCTCGGTATTTATGCCGATTCTATTCGTGAGCAGGTGAATGCTATGCAGCACCTGCGACTGCAGGAGGACGAGTACCAGTGGCTCTCCGGCCTGCCTTTCTTCAAAGCTGATTACCTTACCTGGTTACGTGATTTCCGCTATAACCCGGAACAGGTTTGCGTCACCAATGATAACGGTAAGTTGAACATTCGCTTAACTGGTCCATGGCGCGAAGTGATCATGTGGGAAGTTCCGCTGTTGGCGGTAATAAGCGAGCTGGTACACCATTACCGTTCGCCTGAATCAGGCGTCCCACAGGCACTCGATGAGTTGGAAAGTAAACTAGTAGAATTCTCTGCTTTAACAAAAGATGTCGATATGTCCCGCTTCCATCTGATGGATTTCGGCACGCGTCGTCGTTTTTCACGTGAAGTCCAGCAGGCTATTGTTAAACGCCTGCAGCAAGAGTCCTGGTTTGTCGGTACCAGCAACTACGATCTCGCCCGCCGCCTGTCATTAACACCAATGGGTACGCAGGCGCATGAGTGGTTCCAGGCTCATCAGCAAATCAGCCCCGAGCTTGCCACCAGCCAGCGCGTTGCTCTGGCCGCCTGGTTAAATGAATACCCTGACCAACTCGGCATCGCGCTGACAGATTGCATCACCATGGATGCGTTTCTACGCGACTTTGGCGTCGAGTTTGCGACCCGCTACCAGGGTTTACGCCATGACTCAGGCGATCCGGTGGAATGGGGTGAAAAAGCCATCGCCCATTATGAAAAACTGGGCATTGACCCGCTGAGCAAAACGCTGGTGTTTTCAGATAACCTCGATCTGAAAAAAGCGATTGAGCTCTACCGCCACTTCTCTTCTCGTGTGCAGTTGAGTTTTGGCATTGGGACACGACTAACCTGTGATATTCCCCAGGTTAAGCCGCTCAATATAGTCATCAAGCTGGTGGAATGTAACGGCAAACCAGTGGCGAAGTTATCTGACAGCCCGGGTAAAACCATCTGCCACGATAAAGCGTTTGTTCGTGCGCTGCGCAAAGCCTTCGATCTCCCGCATATTAAAAAAGCCAGTTAAACCTTCCAGGGAGCCATTTGGGCTCCCTAATTCGCATTTATTTCCGAAATCTTTCACTCCAGCTACTAATTCTGCTTGTCTGATTGCAGATGCCAGGTAACATAGGTATCCCCCCATTACGGGTGGACATGTGTTTATATATCCGACTATTAACAGAGAGAATATTATGAGCGTTGTGCCTGTAGCCGACGTACTCCAGGGCCGCGTAGCCGTTGACAGCGAAGTCACCGTGCGCGGATGGGTGCGTACCCGCCGAGATTCAAAAGCTGGCATCTCCTTCCTCGCCGTTTATGACGGTTCCTGCTTTGATCCTGTACAGGCCGTCATCAATAATTCTCTGCCCAATTACAATCAGGACGTACTGCGCCTGACGACAGGTTGTTCAGTTATTGTAACGGGTAAAGTCGTTGCATCCCCTGGGCAAGGACAGAGCTTTGAAATTCAGGCCACTGAGGTTGAAGTCGCGGGCTGGGTTGAAGATCCTGATACCTACCCAATGGCGGCTAAGCGTCATAGCATTGAATATCTGCGTGAAGTGGCGCACATGCGTCCGCGTACCAATATGATTGGTGCGGTAGCGCGCGTACGTCATACGCTGGCGCAAGCGCTGCATCGCTTCTTCCACGAGCAGGGTTTCTTCTGGGTATCGACTCCGCTGATCACCGCTTCCGATACGGAAGGTGCGGGTGAAATGTTCCGTGTTTCTACGCTGGATCTGGAAAACCTGCCGCGTAACGATCAGGGTAAAGTCGATTTCGATAAAGACTTCTTTGGTAAGGAAGCGTTCCTGACCGTTTCCGGTCAGTTAAACGGCGAAACTTACGCCTGCGCCCTGTCCAAAATTTATACCTTTGGTCCGACTTTCCGTGCGGAAAACTCTAACACCAGTCGTCACCTGGCAGAGTTCTGGATGCTGGAACCCGAAGTGGCGTTCGCCGACCTGAACGATGTTGCAGGTCTGGCTGAAGCGATGCTGAAATACGCGTTCAAAGCCGTATTGGCAGAGCGTGCGGATGATATGAAATTCTTCGCTGAACGTGTCGACAAAGATGCGATTTCGCGCCTGGAACGTTTTATTGACGCTGACTTCGCACAAGTGGACTATACCGACGCGGTGAGCATTCTGGAAAAATGCGGCAAAAAGTTCGAAAACCCGGTTTACTGGGGTGTGGATCTCTCTTCCGAGCATGAGCGTTATCTTGCTGAAGAGCACTTTAAAGCGCCGGTCGTAGTTAAAAACTACCCGAAAGATATCAAAGCGTTTTATATGCGCCTTAATGAAGATGGTAAAACCGTTGCGGCAATGGACGTTCTGGCCCCGGGAATCGGTGAAATCATCGGTGGTTCTCAGCGTGAAGAACGTCTGGACGTACTGGATGCCCGCATGCTGGAAATGGGTCTGAATAAAGAAGATTACTGGTGGTATCGCGACCTGCGTCGCTACGGTACCGTTCCGCATTCCGGCTTCGGTTTGGGCTTTGAGCGTTTAATCGCTTACGTTACTGGCGTACAAAACGTCCGTGACGTTATCCCATTCCCGCGTACACCGCGTAACGCCACTTTCTAAACCTGAATGTTTGATTCAAAGGCCAGCACTGCTGGCCTTTTTTGTACCCGTTTCCCCACGATGGGACTCTTCACTTAAAACACAACTTTCCCTTTTCCTGTTACTTATTATTTCACCGCAACACATTCGCACAAAAAAAAATCAGCACTTTTATTGTGGATTAGCATTTTCTGATTAAATAGTACACTTTATGACCACGCGCACAGCATTCCAGACGTCCAAAAATAGCCATCTGGAAAACCGGATCTTTGCGATGCAACACAGCAAAAAATGCCTTATCAAAATTAAACATAAGAAAATCATATAAATAGAATTAAAAGCGGTGAATTTTAGTGCAGAGACATCTGAAGTTTGACGTTGTTCACAAAGTTGCACAAAAACAACATTTTGTTACACATTTTTTCTTCCTGAAACCAAATCTTTATATTTGTAGCACTTTGACGGTAGCGAAACGATAGTTTGAATGGAAAGATGCCTGTCAGACACATAAAGACACCAAACTCTCATCAATAGTTCCGTAAATTTTAATTGACGGAATTTATTGGCGGCAGTGGCAGGTGTCATATAAAAACCAATGAGGGTAATAAATAATGATGAAGCGCAATATTCTGGCAGTGGTTATCCCTGCTCTGCTGGTAGCCGGGGCAGCTAACGCTGCAGAAGTTTACAACAAAGATGGTAACAAGCTGGATATCTACGGTAAAACCGTTGGTCTGCATTATTTTTCTGACAGCGCTGCTGACGATGGCGATCAGACTTATGCTCGTCTTGGTTTCAAAGGGGAAACTCAGATTAACTCCGAGCTGTCCGGTTACGGTCAGTGGGAATACAACTTTGCCGGTAACAACTCTGAAGGCGGTAGTGACGCTCAGAACGGCAACAAAACCCGTCTGGCATTCGCTGGTCTGAAATACGCAGACCTGGGTTCTTTCGACTACGGTCGTAACTACGGTATCGTTTACGATGCTCTGGGTTACACCGATATGCTGCCAGAATTTGGTGGTGATACCGCATACAGCGACAACTTCTTCGTTGGTCGTGTTGGTGGTGTTGCAACCTACCGTAACTCCAACTTCTTCGGTCTGGTTGACGGTCTGAACTTCGGTATCCAGTATTTGGGTAAAAACGAACGTGATGGCAATACCGGTCGCTCTAACGGCACGGCGTTGGCGGTTCTGTAAGCTACGAAATGGATGGTTTCGGTATCGTGGGTGCTTACGGCGCAGCTGACCGCACCAACGCGCAGGAAAACTCTTTCTACGGCAATGGCGGTAAAAAAGCTGAGCAGTGGGCGACCGGCGTGAAATACGATGCTAACAACATCTACCTGGCAGCTAACTACGGTGAAACCCGTAACGCGACCCGCATCTCAGGTGCTGGTAACAGCGGTTTTGCGAACAAAACTGAAGACGTATTCGTCGTTGCTCAGTACCAGTTCGATTTCGGCCTGCGTCCGTCCCTCTCCTACAACAAGTCTAAAGCGAAAGACGTAGAAGGTATCGGTGATGTGGATCTGGTCGATTACTTCGAAGTAGGTGCGACCTACTACTTCAACAAAAACATGTCCACCTATGTTGACTACAAGATTAACCAAATCGATTCTGACAACAAACTGGGCGTGAACTCTGACGACATCGTTGCAGTTGGTATCGTTTACCAGTTCTAATAGCAGACCTCTTTGTTAAATGCCTTAAAAACAGGACTTCGGTCCTGTTTTTTTATATCTGCCAGCGGATTCTTGCGTCTTAAAAAAACACCTCAGCTTTTCGCCAGTAACGGTTGGCATTTTGTAAATCTACCGTTAACCTGATAGCGGACTTCCCTTCTGTAATCACTATGGAACCTCGTCATGTTTGAGAACATTACCGCTGCTCCTGCCGACCCCATTTTGGGTCTGGCTGATTTGTTTCGTGCCGATGATCGCCCTGGAAAAATAAACCTCGGGATCGGTGTATATAAAGATGAGACAGGCAAAACGCCAGTACTGACCAGCGTTAAAAAAGCCGAGCAATATATACTGGAAAATGAAACCACCAAAAATTACCTTGGCATTGACGGTATTCCAGAGTTTGGTCGTTGCACTCAGGAATTACTGTTTGGTAAAACGAGTTCGCTTATCATTGATAAGCGCGCACGTACAGCACAGACTCCTGGCGGCACTGGCGCACTGCGAGTGGCAGCTGATTTCCTCGCAAAAAATACGTCGACTAAACGCGTATGGGTGAGCAATCCAAGCTGGCCGAACCATAAGAGCGTCTTTAACTCTGCCGGTCTGGAAGTTCGTGAATACAACTATTATGATGCAGCGTACCACTCATTAGACTTTGATGCGCTGCTGGCAAGCCTCAGCGAAGCGCAGGCTGGCGATGTAGTACTGTTCCACGGCTGCTGCCATAACCCAACCGGTATCGATCCTACGCTTGAACAGTGGCAAACGTTGGCTCAGCTTTCTGTCGAAAAAGGATGGTTGCCGCTGTTTGACTTCGCATACCAGGGCTTTGCCCGCGGTCTGGAAGAAGATGCCGAAGGTCTGCGCGCGTTCGCCGCGCTGCACAAAGAGCTGATTGTCGCCAGTTCCTACTCCAAGAACTTTGGTCTTTACAATGAGCGCGTAGGCGCCTGTACGCTGGTTGCAGCTGATGCTGAAACCGTCGACCGTGCGTTTAGTCAGATGAAATCCGCCATTCGCGCTAACTATTCCAACCCGCCAGCCCACGGAGCATCCGTAGTTGCCACGATTCTGAGCAACGACGCGTTGCGGGCTATCTGGGAACAGGAACTGACTGATATGCGCCAACGCATTCAGCGCATGCGTTTACTGTTCGTGAATACGCTGCAGGAAAAAGGTGCGAACAGCGACTTCAGCTTTATCATCAAACAGAACGGCATGTTCTCTTTCAGCGGCCTGACAAAAGAACAGGTTCTGCGTCTGCGTGAAGAGTTTGGTGTCTATGCCGTCGCTTCCGGGCGTGTAAACGTCGCAGGAATGACGCCAGATAACATGGCACCGCTGTGCGAAGCGATTGTCGCAGTACTGTAATTTATCGCGCATAAAAAAGGCCGCAATCGCGGCCTTTTTATTTATCTACGGTGTTACCAGACGGGCATTTCATCCTGCAGGAACGGGTTATGTAGCCGTTCGTTACCCAGTGTAGAAAGTGGGCCGTGACCCGGAATAAACGTCACGTCATCACCCAATGGTAAAAGTTTACGTTTAATCGAATCAATCAATTGGTTGTGATCTCCGCGTGGAAAATCGCTGCGCCCTACGCCGCCTTTAAAAATCACATCACCAGAAATCAGTAACTTTGATTGCTCATCAAAGAAAACCACATGTCCCGGCGTGTGGCCCGGGCAATGCAGCACCTGTAACGTCACGTTACCAACGCTTACTCTGTCGCCTTCATTCAGCCAGCGATCGGGCGTCAGCGGCTCACAATCGCCCAGGCCAAACATGCGGCTCTGAGCTGGGAGCCCCTGTAACCAGAACTCATCTTCTTTTTCCGGACCAATAACCGGAACACCATAATGCTGTGCCAGTTCAGCCGCTGCCCCTACATGGTCAAGATGACCGTGGGTAAGCAGAATCTGCATAAGCGTCAGACCGCTGGCATCCACTTCCTGTTTGATTTTCTCGGCATCACCGCCGGGATCGACAAGCGCGGCCAGACGAGTCTGCTCACACCAGATTAACGAGCAGTTCTGGGCGAATGCAGTGACCGGAATAATACGATAGTTCATACAGCTCCTGTTTCATTAAGCTTATGGATCACCAGTGCCGGGCAGGCCCGGTGTCGATATGCACAAAGTTACTGCTGGGGTAGTATCCTACACCACCTGCGCGCATAGATAACGCAGCTTTGCGAATATTGCTTAATGCGATGCCTTCAATATGGAAATCCATGGCCTGGCCTTTGGTGTGGTAGCTTTTCTTTGCCACACCCCGGCTGCGTGCACGGAGTTCGTTATTGGTATCGATAGAGCGATAGCCTGAGATTAGCTGTACGGGTTTACGCGTGCCCAGCAGGCCCTGCAGACGGAAGAGTTGATCAAACAATCCCGGGTCAATGGATTTCACTTTATTGGCCCGAAAATCACGGAAAAAGTGGTTAAGTTTTGCTAATTCGTCCTGAATATAGCCCCTGCCATCAAAAAACTCTGCTTTTATTGACTCACCGGTATGCAGGTTATTCAGAGTCAATATACGCGGACGTGGGGTGGAAAGAGTGGCAAACGCGGGCGTAGGCAGGATGGCAGCGCCGAGGGCAATACCACCAAGCGCCAGCAGTTTGCGGCGATTAGCGTCAAATTTGTCCATGGTATTAAGGTCTACAAGGTCAATGTTATCGTATGTATGCTCTAGCGCACGCGAGAAACCTTATCTGGCTAAGTAGTCCACGTCAAGGCTCCCAACCCCAGGAAACACGGGGCTTACAGCCATTCCGCCCCGTTTCCCGCATAACTTACGACAATCATTTTCCTCGAACTGCTTCATTTATCTGATTAATTGTTCAGCTTTTGACACAATTTGTGCACTGGATCGCGCTGTCAGATCGTAATTGTAAATATCTGTACGATACTGCGTGCGGCCATCCGGGCCAACAAATGCGGTCAGATAATAGAGGTTAACCGGAATATTCTGCCGGATATTCACGTATCGCGTATCCCCTTGCTTCAGGGCATCCGAGATGCGCGTATCATTCCATCCCGCATCCTGTAGCAGCATATTCGCTAACTCAGATGCCTTATTCACACGTACGCAGCCGGAGCTTAACGCCCGCGTATCCTTCTGGAACAGATTGTGGTTCGGCGTATCGTGCAGATAAATAGCATCCGAACTCGGCATATTGAATTTATAGCGCCCGAGCGAGTTACGTGCACCCGGAGCCTGCTGGAAGCGGAACGGCAAATTAGAGGCGGTGATGGTGGCCCAGTCAACCTGCCACGGATCTATCGTCTCTTTACTGTTCCAGCCGCGCATCACGGTATAGCCATGGCGTTCAAGATACCCCGGATCATTCCATAATTTAGGCAAGATATCTTTTCGGGCCAGCGTCGGCGGCACATTCCACGGCGGGTTAACGACCACATTATTCAGCGCACTGCTCATCATCGGCGTTTTACGATCGGGGCGCCCGACGATAACGCGCGAGGCTAGCACCTGATTTCCGTTCTGATAATAAACCAGCGAGTAGGCAGGAATGTTTACCATGATACCGGTAGACAGATCGCTCGGCAGCAGGCGCAAGCGTTGAATATTTAACGCCAGCACTCCCGCACGCTGAGCAGGCGTTACGTTCAGCCAGTCACGCGTCGCAGGGCCAATCGCGCCATCGGCGCCAAGCCCCTGCCATGTCTGAAACCGCTTTACCGCGTCGACAAGTTCACGATCGTAAGCGCTACGACCTTCTTTAGCAGACGTACTGACGGCAGACCCCAGCATTCCAGTACGGCGCAAAATTTCACGCAGCGCGGGAATGTCGTTACTCCACTCTCCCGGACGCAGCGTCGCGGTACTGGTTAACCGTGGCCAGGGTTGCGTATCGCTCACCAGCTTGAGTAGTGAGTCATGCATTACGGCGTACTGCGGATGCTGTGGCGCCAGGCTGGCGACGAACGACGTCAGTTGGCCGTTATCCAGCGCGACCTGCCACTGTTTGATCACGGAAATCGGCGGCGTCGTCAGCGCATAGGGCTTATCGCTATAGAGCCAGCGATTTCCTTTAACGGGAATATTGGCTATAAAGTGCAGATATCCCATCATTGCATCAGACAGCACAATGTCTCGCGCCTGGCCGGACACTGCCGGGTCAGTCAGAAGCGCAACCCAGGAGGTAAACTGCGGCTGAAACCCGGCAATCGCCACCTCGGCTAACTGTTGCTGAAAGGCTTTTACCGCATCACGATTTTCCCACATCGGTTTCATTTCGCGTGCGGCATACAGCAGTTCCAGCTGGTTCATATAAACCGGCGTGAAGCCCGCTGGAAGTTGAGATTGTAATTCGGCGCGGGCTTGATCAACGGACACGCCCTGCGGCAGCGGTTGAATTCCCGCCATGATAGCCGTCGCGGAAGATTGTACCTGCGGTTGCGATAACGCTGTTGGCTGTTCACTGATGCTCGCTGAGCTATCGCCAGGGATCATTTCAGGCTCATCGGCCTGCGCATTGAACAGTGGAGCGAATGTTACGGCCAGGCACAAACTGATTGCCGACAGCCGACGACCATACATTTTATTAAGCAACATCCCTTGCCCCCTGTTTTCTTTATCATACTCTATAGCCAGGCACCATTAACCGGGTGTGGAACGCCTGTAGACGCCAATACAACTGAAGTATGACGAGTAAGCCTGCATACCCGTCAGGCTTAACTTCAGTATATAAACTTCGCCAATGTTTTACCTGGTATAATGTAAAGAAGTTAAAAGAAATTGCACCTGCAATTGAGACTTTTCGGAAAAGAAGAAAGGCGGTCATTTGACCGCCTTTTTATTCAGCTTGCCTGCGAGGAGGCATCTTCGGTCCCTGGCAGCGGCTCAGGTAACTGAGGCGCAAACCCACGCAGACCAACCACGTGAACGTGTTCAGTGTTCTGGAAGACTTTACGCACCAGTTTGTAGGTTGTGCCTTTCTCCGGGCTGATGTTTTCCGGCGCGGCGATAATCAGCTGCATTTGCAGACGTTCGCACAGTTCAAACAGGGTCGCGATAGAGCGCGCATCAAGTCGCGCAGCTTCGTCAAGGAACAGCAGACGGCAAGGAGAAATATCTTTCCCGCGCAGTCTACGCCCTTCATCTTCCCAGCTTTGTACGACCATCACCAGAATAGACATCCCGGTACCGATCGCTTCCCCCGTTGACAACGCGCCTGATTCAGCACGCAGCCAACCGTCAGAACCTCGGTTTACCTCAACTTCCATCTCCAGATAGTTACGGTAGTCCAACAGCTCTTCACCTATGGTTTGCGGCGTACGCTGTCCCATGTCAATCTGCGGATTCAGACGTTGATACAGCTTCGCCAGCGCTTCAGAGAAGGTCAGACGATTGCTGTTAAACAGATCCTGGTGCTGCTCATGCTGCTCGGAAAGTACGTCCAGCAAGGTGGCATGGGTCTCACGTACGTTGACGTTCAGACGCACGCTGTTTACCTGGCCAAACGACACGCTTTGCAGCCCCTGGTTCAGCATGCGAATACGGTTCTGTTCGCGCTGGATCGTCTTACGAATAATATTCGCCACGCTGCGAGAGCTGATCGCCAGCTTCTGTTCGCGGGAGGTTAATTCTTCCGTCAGACGGCTCAGTTCAATCTCCATCTGTTCGATGGCTTCAACCGGATCGTCGGTACGGATAATATCCTGGCGAATACGTTCACGCAGATGTTGGTAAACCGCGACAAAGAACTGAATTTTACGCTCTGGACGTTTTGGATCTTCAGACATGCGCAGCACATCGCGCAGATGTTCGTTATCCGCAACGGCCAGACGCAGCGCGCCGAGCGCCTTATCCGACATAGAGCGCAGTTCATCACCGGACAGATACGCCAATTCACGACGGTGCAGACGACGTTCAACACCGTTGTCTTTCACCATTCGCATTACCGCACACCATCCCGCTTTCGCAGTAACCACCTGCTCGCGCATCTCAAAATAATCGCGTTCCAGCTTGCGCAGCTTGCGGGTCAGGTTATCCATCTCCGCTTCGCAGAAGGTCAGCGCTTTTTCCAGTTGGTTGCGACGAGCGCGGTTGTTACTGAGCTGCGCATGCAGTTCATCACGACGGATACGCGCACGCTCTTCGGCACCGCTGTCCGCGCGAACGCCAATGTCCTGCAGTTCACGTTGTAAATCGTTAAGCAGCTCTTTTTTGGTGTCGTACGAGCTTTTCAGCGACGCCATGACCTGATTGTACTGGCTTAACTGCGCGGCGTGGCTGCGCAAAGCTTCACGGGCGCGGGTACGTTCAGCTTCCGCCTGTTCAAGACGTTCACGCAGTTTTTCGTTTAGATCGCTGTTACCGCTCAGCATTTCGGCCGAGTCGGAATAGCTAAAGTGCGCCCGGCGCTGCACCACTTCGGTCAGGGCAAAAGCCTGCTGACGCGCATCGCGCTGCATCTGCTGGGAATATGCGTAGTCTTCCTTCAGTTGTTCAAACTGCTCAGGGTCATTTTGCAGAACCGAAACCATCGGCTCCAGTTTGGCTAACTGATTGCCGTGCTGCTGCACAAAACGCGCTGCTTCCTGGGCTTCATCCAGACGCTCACGAATTTCGTCCACACGATCGGCCAACGTGTCATCTGCCAACAGATTCAAACGCGGCAGCAGACGGTTAAGAGCAGAAACCCCCTCTTTCGCCTGTTCAAACTGCATACGGCTTTGCTGATTATCATTTTCATGATTGGTCAGCGCACGTTCCAGTTCAACGCGACGGCCATTCAGTTGACGAATTTCCGCTTCCGGGTCGGCTTCAAACGCCACCGACAGATGGCTGCCGATAAAGCGGCTAAACGCCTGGTGCAGACGTTGGGTTTTCTGGACGTCAAAGGAGAGCGTTGCAAAACGTTCAGACAGCCCTTCACGCTCGGCATGCAGGGTTTCGATACGGCTTTCGCGCGCGGCACGACCAAAAATCGGCACCGTCGGGAAGCGGGAATAACGCCATTGACGCTCGGCGGTTTTTACTACTACCGCTTTTTCCAGCTCATCAACGCTGAAAACGCTGTCATCAAACGACTGAGGATCCCCTTCGATGAAATAGAGATCTTCCGGACAATCCGTCAGTCCTTCAAGCTGTTCGGTGATCAGCGACAGATCCGGCACCACGATAGCATGACGCGAAGGACCGTACAGCGCAGAGAAGTACGGCGCATCTTCAAGGCTAACATCGTCATAGATTTCAGACAGCAGAACGCCGCCGAAGCGTTCCGCCAGCGCGTTCAGACGCTGATCTTCCGCCCCGCCCGGCTGACTTAAACGTTCAATCTCTTCATCAACCGCATTTTTGCGCGCGCCGACTTCATCACGCTCAACAATGGCTTCACGCTCGCGCTCCAGCAACTGTTGCAGGTACTCGGTGACGTCCTGGCTGGAGGTAAATTCTTCGCCACACTGCTCGCTAAGCTGGTTCAGGCTATTTTGCGCGGCCAGCCAGACAGGCGCACGCTTCATCAGATGCTGGATACGAGACTGAAGTTGCTCCTGCTCCTGACGCAACGTCATACGTTGTTCGCTGGCAGAAGAGACGCTGTCAGACAAGGCGGCGATACGTGCTTCCAGCTCCTGGTGCAGCGCTTCCAGCTCATCGATGTCGAACTGTTTACCCTGACGCTTGCAGAATTCAGCCAGCAGACGCTCGGCGTCTTGCTGTTCGCGCAGACGCTGCTCCAGCTCGCTGAGGCGCATACGTAACGGCTGAACCTGCTCCGCCAGATGGCGCTGCTCAACACCTTCCCGCAACAGTTCGCGCGCCACGCTCCAGGCTTCACCGCGCGCCAGCGGACCGTTGATAGCCGCCACCAGCTGATAAGCCTGCTCGAACTGGCTGTGCGCGGTTTGTGCCACGCTCATTTTTTGTTCCAGCGTCAGCAGTTTTTCCGTGGCTTCCTGCTCTTTCGCCTGGAACGTCTCCAGCCATTCGACAGCACTGTCGGGCGTCAGATCCGGTAAGTGACAGAGCTCTTTCGCCCGATTTAGCGCCTGAATCGCCTGAGTGTACTGGATGGCGCGCGTTTGCTGGACATCCAGCGCTTGCTGGTAATCGGCAAGCTGGCTTTTTAGCTCATCTACTTCCAGTTCGGCGGCTTCCGCGCGGGCTTCGTTTTCATCCTGGCGGTCAACGGCTTCCGCGACCACCTCATTTTGTTCTTCGAGACGAACCTGCAGTTCTTCGAGATCCGCTTCGTAGCGTTCAATTTTTTCCTGCTGACGCAGCGCGGTTTGCACCAGATTCAGGTGATCGCTCGCAGCCTGATAATCGGCTTCCAGATCGCCTTCAGCGCCGTTATGCTCACCCAGTTCACGCGCCATATCCACATGCTTATACTGCTCTGCGGCCAGTTGCTTGCGTGAGGTATGCAGCTCACGGCGATATTCCAGCGCTTTATCAAGATGGATACGACGTTCGTTGGCGTGGCGCATATAATCTGCGGCCACATAGTTGGTCGCCTCGCTGATCAAATGCTTAAACAGGTCGCGATCAGACTGGGTTACGCGAATCGCTTCCAGCGTCATGCGGTTTTCACGTAGCGCAGCTTCCATATCCTGGAACGCTTTACGCACCCCACCGTTTTCCGGTAGCAGGTAGTCACGCAGCGAGCGGGTAATGGCGCTGGAGATCCCGCCGTACAGCGATGCTTCAATCAGGCGATAGAACTTACTGCGGTCTGAGGCTGAGCGCAGACGACGGGCGATGATGCCCAGATCGAACATCAGCGAGTGATAATCGGTTATCGAGTTGAACTGCTTAAACTGCACGCCTTCCATCTCATCAAGCTTCTCTTTCAGCTCAGAGAGGGGCAGCACGCGCGCCTGGCGTTCATTCAGTGTTTCCGTTACCAGTTGGGTTGGCTGCACGGACATCGGCAGTCCCTGAATGGCAAACGGTTTGATATCCACTTTACGATCGCGGCCAGCAACCTGCTGCAGACGCACACCCACGACCACACGCTGATGGCGCGAGTTGAGGACGTCAAGCATTGAGTAACAGACACCCGCTTTCAGCTTACCGTGCAGGCCTTTATCACGTGAACCGCTGGTTGCACCGGCTTCGGTGGTGTTACGGAAATGCAGCAGGGTCAAGTCAGGGATAAGCGCTGTAACAAATGCCGCCATGGTAGTGGATTTACCCGCACCGTTACCGCCTGACAGCGTGGTAACCAGTTCATCAAGGTCGAACGTACGGGCAAAAAAACCATTCCAGTTAATCAGCGTAAGTGAGCGAAATTTACCGCGTTCAATCATTATTCTTCTTCTCCACTGTCCGGCTGATTCTCTTCGGGCTCATCGTTGAGCTGCAGGCGGTTCTCGACCGGCATCGCTTCGCCATCACGAATTAAGCGACGCTGTGCTTCGCGCGGATCGTCACCGCTGCGCACATCCGCGCCAAAGCGGAAGACTGATTCCGTAATTCGGAATTTGCTGCTGTCATGACCCATAAACCACACCATGCCTAAACGGCGCAGGCGGTTTAGCGAAGAACGAACCTTTTCCTGGAGTTTCTGGCGATCAACGTCCGAACCGGTTGAACGGTTGTTCACCAGCTTCAGCAGTTTGGCTTCATCCGCCAGCGTCAGCAGCTCGTCATACAGCTCTTGCTGGGTAAAAATCCCTTCGTTCGCCAGGCGTTCCGGGCTGAGGTAGAGATAACAAAGAATTTTACCGACCATCATGTCCAGTTCAGACAGAACCGAACGGGGAATGAGCGTCGTTGAACGTGGACGAAGGTAGAAGAACCCCTCCGGCGCACGGATCAATTCCACGTTATAGCGGCTGTAAAACTCTTCAAAATATTCCTGAAAATCCATCAGGAAGGCATGATTATCCAGTTCATCCAGGCCGATATGTCGGCCTGAACGTAAGGCGCTATCCAGCGCTGGAAATAACGGGTTCGCCAGCGCCTGCGCCAGCTTTACCGGCATCACTTGTTCAATATTTGTCAATGACATGCGCCTGTACCTTGGCTCCGTAATCATTAATCGGCTGCCATTTTGCGGGCAGTCCGGTGAAATCTGCTTGCGCTACGCCAAGACGTACCGCCTGATCAATAACAATACGCGCAACGTCGAAGTGACGGGCACGTGGGTATTGCGCCAGATACTCGCGCACGACCAAACCGAGATCCAGTGGTGTTTGTCTGGATTTGTAGATAGCCAGCTGTTCTTCGATGATCGCCGCCAGCTGTTCACGGATTTCGTTAAACTCTTCGTATTCCAGATCGGCCGGAAGCTCACCAGTGACCTCTTCGTCACGCAGTAGCATCTCTTCGTCGCGCATATCCAGCAGACGATCGGCGTTGGCATAGGTCAGCGCCCACGGTTCGTCAAAGTATGTCTGCACAGACTGGCGCAGACGCTGGGCAAAGACGCGGTTTTTATCCATATCGATCGCGGTACGGATAAACTTATGCACATGTCGATCGTAACCGATCCACAAATCAATAGATTGCTGGCCCCAACTGATAATGCGATCGAGCTTGCTTTGTAAGTCAAACACCAGCCGGTCGACAAAATGCAGATCGTCATGCGTCATCGTGGCGTCCTGAATGCGTAACAGGTTAGCCTGTAGCTTATCCCCTGCCGCTTCCAGCGTATCTTGCAATTCACGTAGCGTACCAGACGTTTCAGAAAGCAGCAGTTCACAGCTGGAAATCGCCGCTCGCCAGTCTTTGTTCAGCAACTGCGCGATATCGTCTTTTACCTGCTGCTGCTGTTCATCCATGATGCGCTGAGTCAGATCGATGCTGTCGAAAATCTCCGCCACCGAATATTTCAATGGCGCGTAGACGTTGCGATGCCAG
This sequence comes from Citrobacter sp. Cu231, assembly GCF_030332265.1. Classification (NCBI taxonomy): domain Bacteria; kingdom Pseudomonadati; phylum Pseudomonadota; class Gammaproteobacteria; order Enterobacterales; family Enterobacteriaceae; genus Citrobacter; species Citrobacter sp. Cu231. The sequence goes on from NZ_JAOWIE010000037.1 coordinate 112,976, forward strand.
TGAAACTCATCGCCACCTTCTTCCGCCGCATCCGCCGCGCGCTTCAGTTCACCGGCAACAATTGACAGCTGCATGGAAAGACGCAGCGTAGAGAATTCGCGCTGTCGAATATAGTAATCCGTGATGCCAATTCCGAGCGGCGTTAAACGATAAATGGCGTTGCCTTCAGCCTGCTCGCTGGTAAAGCGGTTCAGCAGACGTTGACGCACCATATCGTTGATCGCGTTGTTGGCGCGCACGCCGATGGTTTCGCTGGTTTGCTCAAACGCATCACTCACATGGCGGAACGCATCCACCAGCTCACCTTCACTCATCTCGCCGTCGAGTCGCTCACCGTTCAGTGTGGCGACAGCCAGCAGGAACGAAAGTCGGTCTACCGGCAGAGAGATGGAGAAGTCATTTTTTCTGGCCCAGGCAACCAGTTCGGGGACTGTCTGGGAAAATTCACTCATAAATTATCCTTGCATCTGCGGCTCGGGCCGGACGTTTAATCGCGGTGACGTGAATATAGCGCCCAAGGCTGATATACGGTTCCTGACGGCAATAGCGCGTTTCTAACTCAAGTAACATTTCGTAATCGTCATGCTGTTTGTGCTTATCTCGCAGATAATCATGAAACACGCGGACGCCCGTTTTACCGGTAATTTGCCAACCGATCTCTTCCAGCCACTGGTAGACCTGCCCCGGATCGCGTGGGTAATCCGGTGAAAGCGTACGCTTTTTACGTTTCGGCATCCCCACCTGAACATAGTCAAAGTTCCCTGCGACCATGTTGTGCATCAACAGACCGTTAGCATTGTAGAACATTAACGACAGCGCGCCGCCAGAACGCAGCACTGACCATAAACTCTGCAACACGCCGACCGGATCTGTCACCCACTCCAGCACAGCATGAAACAATATCAGATCAACCGGGCTTTCCAAATGCGAAGCAACATCCTGAGCGGCGCATTGTATAAAATGCATGTTTCCGCTCACACCTTTTGCCTCTGCCGCCTGTTGCGCACGAGCGATCATCTCGCCTGACAGATCGCATAATGTGACAAAATGTCCACGTTCTGCCATTTTAATGGCCGTTTGCCCTTCACCACCACCGGCATCCAGAATGTGCAGTTTTTGCTCACCGAACGAGTCCAGTAATCGATCCAGATCCTGCCAAAGGATAGCCTGCCTTAGTTGACCTTTGGTGGTGCCGTAAATGTTACGGGAAAACTTCTCTGCAATGTCATCAAAATTGCGATCCCGCATCGGGCTCTCCACATACTGGCTTTAGGGTGACTAAGTAAAACCGCTATTTTGTCACACCCACGCCAAGAAGGAACCTTCCTGGTGTAATATCCCTGCAGATCCCCTGCTGTATGGTTAAAAAAGGAACCAAAAAGCATGCTTTTTACGCTGAAGAAAGTGATGGGCGGTATGATGCTGCCGCTGCCGCTGATGCTAATTATGATGGGTATAGGCCTGGCACTGATCTGGTTTAGCCGTTTTCAAAAAACAGGGAAAGTGTGTATTAGCCTGAGTTGGCTGGCGCTGTTACTTTTAAGTTTGCAGCCCGTCGCCGATAGCTTGTTGAAACCGATTGAGGATAGTTATCCAACCTGGCAGGATACACAAAAAGTGGAGTACATTGTGGTGTTGGGGGGCGGATATACCTGGAATCCGCAGTGGGCACCAAGTTCAAACCTGATCAACAACAGCCTTCCACGTCTGAGTGAAGGTATTCGCCTATGGCGCGCAAACCCGGGATCTAAGCTTATCTTTACTGGTGCTGCCGCAAAAACTAATAACGTCAGTACCGCTGAAGCTGGTGCACGCGTTGCGCAGTCGCTGGGGGTGCCAGCCGATGAAATAATCACCCTGGATCAACCGAAAGATACCGAAGAAGAAGCCGCCGCGGTAAAACAGGCCATCGGTAACGCGCCGTTCTTGCTGGTAACCTCAGCCTCACACTTGCCGCGAGCGATGATCTTCTTCCAGCAGGCCGGGTTACATCCTTTGCCAGCGCCAGCTAATCAGTTAGCGATTGATTCTCCGCTTAATCCGTGGGAACGCGCGATTCCTTCACCCGTCTGGCTGATGCATAGCGACCGCGCGGGTTACGAAACGCTGGGGCGCATATGGCAGTGGCTAAAAGGTTCAGGCGAGCCACGGCAGCAGTGATTTCGTAGCCAGGTCAAAGTTGGAACGATTAAAACGCCCGGTGTTAACCAATTGTGCCACCTCATCCCATAACACATATAACCAGCGCCGCCAGATGAACGACTCCGCTACTGGCGCGCGCTGCAGGTATTGCCATAGCAGGCTTTCCGCCAGCGCATTATCCATTAAACGGAACAATTCATATTCCCTGGGTGCCCACAGCATCAAACCGGGCCCCACCATGGCCAGAAGCTGATCGCTACGGGCGTCTTTAAGCATGCTGCGTAAACTGAAATTACCATGGATCAACACGCAGTTATCATTGAATCCTTCAAATAAAGCGGGCAAACACTCGCGGGTCCGAAACAGGATCCGCTTGTCCTGCATCGTCAGCCCGGTATTGTTGAACTGACTTAACGTAGTCCACAGCACCTCAACTCGTTGACGATACCAGGATGGCCAGACATTCTCTTGCGTGTTATCCACCATTCCCACGCAGCCACGGCTATCCTGCCGATGCCATGACAGCAGACCTTCTACAATCTGATCCTTTAAATGTTCCCAACGTTCGGGCGTTCGGGCTGGCGCTTCAACCGGCACCCCGCGTAAACGTTCAAGCAGTAGCACATCGGGACCGGGATGCTCCTCGTGCGTTAAGACTCCATAAATAACGGGCATACGTACCGTTCCACTGCGCGCCAGCATCGAAGTTTTCCATGCCAGCTGCTGCGCCATACCCGGCGTAGTGAAACTTCTTGCCATCAGCGGCATTGGATTTCCCTGGCTGTCGTACAGTGCCCACAGGGCCGTATCCACTTTTTCATTCACGCATTCTATACGACTGAGTTTTTCGCCCAGCAGATGGCTGAGTTCGGCACGCAACTGTTCCATTTCAGATTGCCCTCATTAATGCTACTGCTTTCATAATGAGCGTCGTGCAGACAGATGTCACCCGGATGAGATCAATTGATGAAAAGAAAAGTGGAGGGAAAACGTAACGATACGACACTCCTCCCAAAAATTCGCATCACCGGGGGGAGTGTCATGAGAAAAACTAACGCATTTCAGCGCGCACGCGTTCAAGGTCTTCGGCTGTGTCTACGCCGGTTCCGGGGACTTCTTTTGCGACGGCAACGTGAATTTTTTCGCCGTACCACAGCACGCGTAACTGCTCCAGCATTTCAATATGCTCAAGCGGGCTGGGCTGCCAGTTAACATAGCGGCGGATAAACCCGGCACGATAGCCGTAAATACCCAAATGACGCAGGAAGGTGTCACCCACCGTTTCCAGGCTTTTGGCGAAACGGTCACGATCCCACGGAATGGTCGCGCGTGAAAAATAGAGCGCATACCCTTCGGCGTCCAGAACAACTTTTACCGCATTCGGATTAAAGGCCTCTTCCGCGCTGTGAATCGGGGCTGCAAGGGTCGCCATACCAACCTGGCGCTGCGCCAGATTCTCAGCGACCTGGCGAATAATGACCGCCGGGATCATCGGCTCATCACCCTGAACGTTCACAATAACGGTATCGTCGCTAAAGCCACATTTCTCGACAACTTCCGCCAGGCGCTCCGTACCGGACTGGTGATCCGCGCGAGTCATACATACTTCACCGCCTACCGCTTCTACCGCGCGAGCAACATCTTCGTGATCGGTCGCAACGATGATGCGTTCGGCGCCAGATTCACGCGCACGCTCCAGGACATGCACGATCATTGGCTTGCCGTTGATATCCAGTAGCGGCTTGCCCGGCAGACGAGTGGACGCATAACGCGCAGGAATAATGACCACAAAACTCATGATTTACTCTCATCAGCAGTCAGAATGCGGGCTTCGGTTTCCAGTAACACGGGAATGCCATCACGCAATGGGAAAGCAAGGTTATCCAGTTTACAAATCAGTTCCTGTTTTTCCTGGTTAAACCAGAGTTTGCCATTGCATACCGGGCAGGCAATGATTTCAAGCAGACGATGATCCATAGTTCCTCCAGATGGACCGGATTGTGAATCCGTAAATATTAACATAATCGCTTACAGGGCTGGGTCTATTTCCCAACCATGGCGTGCATCAGCAAATAAACCTTCAGGATAGCGCCCCAGCGTTACGCGAGTTGCCTGCTGCCAGCGGGCAAAATCATCAATCGCCTGAAACAATCCTTTTCGCAAAGTGCCCCCTGGTTTGACGCCATCCTGCAACCACAGCGAAATAACCTCCAGTACGCCCGTTTTGCGGTGCATTTTGGCATCCATCCGCCCAACCAACTGCCCGTGATGCAGCAACGGCAAGACAAAATAACCATATTGACGTTTCGGCGCTGGCGTATAGCATTCCAGCCGATAGCTAAAGTCGAATAGCTGCTCTGCCCGTTTACGATCCCAAACCACCGGATCAAAAGGCGATAAAACAGCGCTATGGGTCGCCGTTAATTTACCCGCCAGCGCCTGTTCCAACTGCGGCTGAAGGTGACTATGCAGCCATAGCGTTCCCAGCCCTTCAACGTCGACAGGAATAATTTGTTGCTGTTCTTTGCGCACCTCACACCAGCTTTTTAGCGCCGGGCGCTTCAGTCGGTAATAGTCTGCCAGCCACTGTTCGCGAAAAATCCCCAGACTGCGGGCGCTGTTATCCAGCATGACGCTTTCAGCATCTTCCTGCGAAAGTAGGTCGCGTTCATCATCCCAGTGCGGCATGACGCGATGGGTTAAATCATACACGCGCTGGAAATTACGCCGTTCAACTACCATGACTTTCCCGGCAGTGAACAAGCCTTCAAGATGGCGTTTGTGCGGTTTCCATTCCCACCAGCCGCTGGCACCCTTGCGCGGATGCTCAAAATCGACAGAGCGTACTGCTCCGTTATGCTGGATGTGCTGGAGCAGTTGCTCGATCTCCTGCGCATGTTCTTTCATCCACGCCGCTTGATACTTCCAGCCCATTTTCTCCGGGGCCAGCATGCGGTGGCGGATCAGCATAAAGTCGCTGCGTGGCAAAAAGCAGGCCTCATGCGCCCAGTATTCGATCAATTCGCCTTGCAGGAGTGAGTCATCCAGCCACTGGGGCGAGTAATTGCCCAAACGACTAAACAGCACCAGATAGGGGCTACGCGCGACAATATTGATGGTATCGATTTGCAGTAACGACATGCGCGAAATGGTGGGAAGAATATCTGCAGGCGTTGCCCGGCGGCGTGTTTTTTTCAGCAGCCCCTGGGCCGCAAGGTGAAGATGGCGGGCATCCGTCAGAGAAAGACGCGGCAACGACATTTATGGCCTCATAAATGATTCGCTGCCGCAGTATGAACCCGTTAGCGAGTCAGCGAGATTAAGCTATCCAGCAACACGTCAGGCCGGTCGCCTGACAAATGAGCGTCAACCGGTAAATACCACCAGTTTTCATCAGCAAATGCACGACATTTAACCGCATCTTTTTCCGTCATCACCAGCGTTTGTCCGGGGTTGGCAAGCGCGCTGACCTCACTGTAGGTCAGAGACTGATGGTCTGCCAGCGCGATACATTTTTGCACTCTGGCCCCACACGCTTCCAGTGTGGCGAAAAAACGCGGTGGATGGCCGATGCCCGCCATAGCGACAATATTGGGCAGGAGCGCCACATCGCGGCGTTCGCCCGTGCGTAAATTAACCGCCAGTCCAGGTTCAAGTCGCATCGGGATTTCCCCTGGCTGCGCAACTCCACCGTTCACAATAGTCGCATCTACCGATTTAAGGCGACCTGCGCGTTCCCGCATTGGGCCTGCGGGAAGCCACCAGCCATTGCCAAACCGACGTTCACCATCAATAACCACGATTTCAACATCCCGCGCCAGACGATAATGCTGTAGACCATCGTCCGTCACAATGATCTGCACGTCGTGATGGGCCAAAATGGCTTTTACCGCATCCGATCTTACCGGGGATACCGCTACCGGCACGCCGGTACGTTGGGCTATCAGCACCGGTTCATCACCCGCTTCTGCGGTGGTGGTCTCTGCAGTCAATAACAACGGGTAAGCAGCCGCTTTCCCACCGTAACCACGCGACACTACGCCCACGCGAATCCCGCGTTGCTGCAGTTGTTCAACCAGCCAAATTACCACCGGTGTTTTGCCATTGCCGCCGGCTGTAAGGTTTCCGACCACCACAACCGGTACTGGCGCGCGCCATGCGCGTTTCAGCCCAAGCTTGTAGCATAGGCGGATCCCGCCACTCACCAGGCCATACAGCCAGGAGAGTGGAAGTAACAGCCGCCACAGTGGCGACTCACCAGACCAGATTCGTGCGATCATTGGCCGAATTGCATTTTGTGTAATTGCGCATAGACCCCGCGCTGCTCAATCAGCTCGCTATGGGTTCCACGTTCAACAATAATACCGTCTTCCACCACGATGATTTCGTCCGCTTGTTCAATGGTAGAAAGACGGTGAGCAATCACCAGGGAAGTACGGTTTTTCTGAAGTTCATCCAGAGCAGCCTGAATCGCGCGTTCGGATTCGGTATCGAGAGCCGACGTTGCTTCATCAAGGATCAGAATCGGGCTGTCACGCAACAAGGCGCGGGCGATAGCGATACGCTGGCGCTGGCCACCGGAAAGCAGGACGCCGTTTTCGCCAATCACCGTATCCAGCCCATTATCCATCTTATTGATGAAATCCATGGCGTAGGCCATCTGTGCCGCTTTTTCGATCTGCTCGCGACTGTACATATCGGTACGCGCGTAGGCGATGTTGTTGGCGACTGTATCGTTAAACAGATGCACATTCTGCGAAACCAACGCGACCTGATCGCGCAGGGACGCCAAGGTATATTCGCGCAGATCGTGTCCGTCCATCAGAATCTGCCCTTCATCGATATCGTAGAAGCGCGTAATCAGGCTGGCGATGGTGGATTTACCAGATCCCGAACGGCCAACCAGAGCAACGGTTTTGCCCGCTGGAATGTTCAGGTTGATGTCGCGCAGAGCCGGTGCTTCACGTCCTGGATAGGTGAAAGTCACATTGCGGAACTCGAGATCGCCGGTCGCACGTTCGATAACGCGTTTACCTTCATCTTTTTCCTGTTCGCTATCCAGAATAGTAAATAAAGTCTGGCATGCTGCCATACCGCGCTGGAACTGCGCGTTGACGTTAGTCAGCGATTTTAACGGACGCATCAGCGCGATCATTGAGGAGAAGACAACGGTAATTGTCCCTGCCGTCAGGTTTTCCATTACGCTTGGGAAGCTGGCCGCATATAACACGAAGGCCAGCGCCAAAGACGCAATCAGCTGGATGATAGGGTCAGAGATAGAAGAGGCAGAAACCATCTTCATCCCCTGCAGACGCATCTTGTTGCTGACTTTATCAAAGCGCTTGGTTTCGACTTCCTGGCCACCAAAAATCAAAACTTCTTTGTGGCCTTTCAGCATCTGCTCCGCACTGGTCGTAACCTGCCCCATGGTGTTTTGCATGTTTTTACTGATGTTACGAAAGCGCTTGGAAACCACTCGGATTGCCACTGACACAATTGGCGCCAGCACAATCAGGATCAATGACAGCTGCCAGCTGTAATAGAACATCATGATAAACAGGCCAATAATCGAGGCACCTTCACGTACCACGGTGATTAGCGCGCCAGAAGATGATGACGCGACCTGCTCTGAATCATAGGTAATACGTGACAGCAGCGTACCTGTAGACTGCTTATCAAAGAAGGAGACCGGCATGCCCATCATGTGACCAAACAGGCGGCGGCGCATGGTCATAACCACTTTGCCTGACACCCATGAGATACAGTAGCTGGAGACATAGCTGGTTAAGCCACGAACTATCATCAGTCCAATGACCACCAGCGGCATCCACAGCAGCACTGAGCGATCGGTTTTACCAAAACCATCATCCAGTAATGGCTTAAGGAGCGATAACATGAAGGTATCGCTGGCCGCGTTAAGGACTAACGCTATACCCGCCACGATCAGACCCGATTTAAAAGGCGCTATGGTTGGCCATAGTCGGCGAAACGTCTGCCACGTAGAGAGATCTTTATCGTTATGCATTCAAAAAACCGGCATTTGTTAGAATAGCCGCATATTCTACCCGTTATCCTCCGACACGCCAAACCACTGATGATACCAACGAGGTAAAATCTGATCCCGCAAGCTGTGTATTCGCCAGTTGTTTTGATAGAAATCCAGCGTGATCTGCCCCTGATGTGGTGTATCCAGCCATTGATAATTTTGTTGTTGATAACGCTGTTTCACCTTCCAGGACGGTAGACGCCAGGCATTGTAACGGGATGCTGAGGCTAACGCAGCCTGTCCGCCGACCCGCTGAATCAACGCCAGTGATGATGAGGTATTGCTGCCATGATGTGGAACCTGCACCACCGTAGACTGCAGATGCTGCCAGTAGTGACTTAGCATTTTTTGTTCAGCGGGAGACTCAATATCGCCGGTCAGCAGAATACTCTGATACCCATCATCAACTTTAACCACGCAAGAGTGGTTATTCCCTACATCTGTATTGCCACGCACCGGCCAGTGCGCACTAAAGGTTAATCCTTGCCATCGCCAACTTTCCCCGCGAAAACAGGGCAGATGCCCTTCCCAACCTAGCGGACTTCTTATCCATAGCGACGGCCAGGCTTTCTGCAGCGAGCCTAACCCGCCCCGGTGATCCATATGCTCATGGCTTAAAATTACCCCTTCCGGCTCCAGATTGTGCCAGCGTAACCAGGGAATAATCAGCTGTTGCGCGCTATCACCTTCAGGCCATGCCAGACCTGTATCATAAAGCAGCGCTTTCCCATTACGCTCAATCACCATCGCCAGCCCCTGCCCGACATCCAGCATATGCACTTGCCACACATCAGTACGTGAGGTACGCCAGAATGGCCCACTCAATATAATCAGCACCGTGAAACAGACCACCGGTAGCGTACGCAAGATATTTAGGCGCCATGCGATGATCGTCAGTCCGGGTAAAAATGCAAACCCTTGCCAGCGTGCATCAATATTGGTCCACCCTTCAGGCAGGCTCCTGAGTCCCCAAAACAGCAGCGCCAGAGAGCGATCGGCTAAAAACCACAGGCCCGATTCAACCATCACCAGCCCGGTTAAATGCACGATCATGCCTGCTAATATCAAGGGTACGGCAATAAACGTGACCAGCGGTACGGCAAACAAATTCGCCAGAAAAGAGGTCAGACTGAAACCGTGGAACATCGCGATTTGCACCGGCAGAAGCAGAAGCGTAATACCCAGTTGCAGATGAGCAAGCGCCAGGAATTGACGTCCAACGAACGATAACGGCCAATTTGGCGCAGGAACCCATTGATACCAGAACAGCAGCGCTGCAACGGCAAAAGCAGACAACCACAGACTTTGTGAAAGAACGGCGACAGGATCTACCACCAGAATGGCTGCCAGACAACAGATCCACACCGACCATCCATTCCACTGCCTGCCGCTGAGTTTTAGCGCCCCCCAGACCAGCAGCGCAACAACCGTCCGTAATGCCGGGGGTTGCAACCCCGTTAGCCAGGCATAGAATGTTGCACAGACGATCCCCCCTACTAACGGAATCTGCCAGCAAATCCACCTGGTTGGCATGAAAAATTGGCTCGCGCGAATTATTCCTGCAGCCAGAAGGGCGGCAAATGCAATATGCAGCCCGGAAATCGCCATCAAATGCGCCGTGCCGGTATCACGCATAATGTATTTCACCTCTTGCGACACGGACAAGCGCTCCCCCATTCCCAGCCCCAGTATGACCTGCTGCCAGGAGAAATCAGCAAGCGTGGTTTTCAACGAGGCAAGATACTGCGCTCGCAGGCTACATTGTGGTGTGATAACCGAGGCCTGCGAAAATCGTCCCGTCAAGGGTTGGTGCTGCGCCAACGCATAACGCTGGCTATCAAATCCTCCCTCGTTCAATTGGCCGTGTACGGCACGGACCTTCAGCGTCATCGCCCATGTCTGACCCGCACAAACGTCACCAGGTAAGTACTGTCCATACAGGATAATTCCGACGGAGGGAAAGAGGCGTTTCCCCTGCAGATGCGTAATCTGACCATAGTGCGTCGTCATATTGTCAGTTCCGGTTATCCGCACAACAGCTTGCTGGGTTTTCGCAGGGAGCGTATTACCAGCCCACAGAGCATCTTTTGCTGCCAGGATGCCCCAAAGAAAGAACAGTAGGGTTATTCCGGCAAAACGCAAATGCCTACAGGAAAAAAGACAGAGTACACACGCCAGACAAAATACAACGCTGATGCACAGCATGCCTGGCAGCACGGGTAATAATATAAGCGGGAGAATGCCGAATAATGCGCACGTACTAACCGTTGTTATTTTCATCAATTACCTCCCTGTAGCAGGGAGTGTGCAGCACTCTTCGACAGTTGTCTGGCAACAATTTATCGTTATACGGCGTGCGTTCCGCTGACATTTAGCGGCGGAAGTAACGTACAAATTAACTGGGATGAGGATTCCGGAATTAGCAAACAGAAATGAAAAAAGCACCCATGCGGGTGCTTTTCTCGGCGTTAAGTTTCGCTAAAAACTTAACCGTAAATATTGGCGCGATCGCGCAGTTCTTTACCTGGTTTAAAGTGCGGAACGTATTTTCCTTCCAGGTCCACTTTATCGCCGGTCTTCGGATTACGTCCGGTGCGTGGTGCGCGGTAATGCAAAGAGAAGCTGCCGAAACCGCGGATTTCAATACGCTCGCCCTGCGCAAGAGTCGAGGCCATATGTTCCAGCATCTCTTTAACTGCATCTTCAACCGCTTTCGCGGGAATATGAGGTTGCTGGGTTGCAAGTCTTTCAATCAATTCTGACTTGGTCATGATTCCTCCGATTCCTTAAAGGCATAATTAGCTGCTGCATTGATTAAGGGCGGCCGTAGCCGCCCTTTGTCATTGATTACAGGACGAATCCTGTAATCTGTCAAGCTACTCGTCACCCTTTGTGCTGTTAACAGCACAAAGGATTTAGAGCACTCGATATTACTCGCCTTTAGCTGCTTTGAAAGCTTCAGCCATTGCGTTGTTAGAGAAGTTAGCATCTTCCTGTTTGTTAACAGTTGCGATTGCATCTTTCTCATCAGCTTCGTCTTTAGCACGAACAGACAGGCTGATTGCACGGTTCTTACGATCAACGCCGGTGAATTTCGCTTCAACGTCGTCGCCTACGCTCAGAACCAGAGTTGCATCTTCAACGCGGTCACGGGAAGCTTCAGAAGCGCGCAGGTAACCTTCAACGCCGTCAGCCAGTTCTACGGTTGCGCCTTTAGCGTCAACTGCAGTGACTTTACCGTTTACGATTGCGCCTTTCTTGTTCAGTGCAACCCAGTTGTTGAACGGATCTTCTGCGAGTTGTTTAACGCCCAGAGAGATACGCTCACGCTCTGCGTCAACCTGCAGAACAACGGCTGCGATTTCGTCGCCTTTTTTGTATTCACGAACTGCTTCTTCGCCTGCAACGTTCCAGGAGATGTCAGACAGGTGAACCAGGCCGTCGATGCCGCCGTCCAGGCCGATGAAGATACCGAAGTCAGTGATAGACTTGATTTTACCTTCAACACGGTCGCCCTTGTTGTGGGTTTCCGCGAACTGCTGCCATGGGTTGTTTTTGCACTGCTTCAGACCCAGGGAGATACGACGACGTTCTTCGTCGATATCCAGAACCATAACTTCCACTACGTCGCCAACGTTAACAACTTTGGACGGGTGGATGTTTTTGTTGGTCCAATCCATTTCGGAAACGTGAACCAGGCCTTCAACGCCTTCTTCGATTTCAACGAAGCAGCCGTAGTCGGTCAGGTTGGTCACGCGACCAGTCAGTTTGGTACCTTCCGGATAACGCTTAGCGATAGCTACCCATGGATCTTCGCCCAGCTGTTTCAGGCCCAGAGATACACGAGTACGCTCGCGGTCGAACTTCAGCACTTTAACAGTGATTTCGTCGCCAACGTTTACGATTTCGCTCGGATGCTTAACGCGTTTCCATGCCATGTCGGTGATGTGCAGCAGGCCGTCAACGCCACCCAGATCAACGAATGCACCGTAGTCAGTGAGGTTCTTAACGATACCTTTAACTTCCATGCCTTCCTGCAGGTTTTCCAGCAGCTGATCGCGTTCTGCGCTGTTTTCGGATTCGATAACGGCACGACGGGAAACAACAACGTTGTTACGCTTCTGATCCAGCTTGATTACTTTGAATTCAAGCTCTTTGCCTTCCAGGTGCAGCGTGTCGCGGACCGGACGAACGTCTACCAGAGAACCCGGCAGGAACGCGCGAATACCATTCAGCTCAACAGTGAAGCCACCCTTGACTTTGCCATTGATAACACCAGTAACGGTTGCAGCTTCTTCGTAAGCTTTTTCCAGCGTGATCCAAGCTTCGTGACGTTTAGCTTTTTCACGGGACAGCAGGGTTTCACCGAAGCCGTCTTCTACTGCATCCAGAGCAACGTCAACTTCGTCACCAACCTGGATTTCCAGCTCGCCCTGGGCGTTTTTGAACTGCTCTGCCGGAATGGCGGACTCAGATTTCAGACCAGCGTCAACCAGTACTACGTCTTTGTCGATAGCAACAACAACACCACGAACGATGGAACCCGGACGGGTTTCGATTTCTTTTAAGGATTCTTCAAACAGTTGAGCAAAAGATTCAGTCATGTTTAATCTTCAGGTTTCATATTTAACGTCCACCTGGCTCCGTGCCGGATGGGGTTGTTTAACATACCCGCTGTCAATCCATTGCAACGGGGGTACTGCAAATTCGGTCGCACTTAAGCGAGAGCCAGTTTTTGGCGCGCGTATTGTAACGCTTTTTCAATCACTTGCTCAATGCTTAATCGGGTTGAATCCAAAACTAAAGCATCAGCAGCGGGAACAAGCGGCGCTACAGCACGATTACGATCGCGGTAATCGCGTTCTTCGATCTCGGCCAAAAGGCGTTCAAAGTTAACACTAAAGCCCTTTTCCTGCAACTGTAGCATACGTCTGTGCGCACGTTCTTGCGAGGAGGCGTCCAGAAAAATTTTCACCGGAGCATCCGGGAACACCACGGTTCCCATGTCACGCCCGTCGGCAATCAGGCCGGGCGCTTCACGAAATGCGCGTTGGCGGCGTAACAGCGCTTCGCGCACGCGAGGAAACGCAGCGACCTGAGAGGCGGCATTCGCCACTTCCTGGGTGCGGATTTCGCCGCTAACATCTTCGCCTTCCAGAATGACTTCCAGGTTGCCGTCCGTTGAGATAAAACGCACATCCAGGTGTGAGGCAAGCGGTACCAGAGCATCTTCAGAAGTGACATCAACATGGTGATGCAACGCTGCGAGCGCCAGTACGCGGTAGATCGCGCCTGAATCTAACAGATGCCACTGCAATGCTTCCGCCATTGCCTTGCACAAGGTGCCTTTTCCTGCACCGCTTGGGCCATCAATGGTAATAACCGGGGCAATTGCCGTCATCTTTTTCTCCTTAAACGGGCATACGTTAACGTGAACGCCGCGCATTATACGCGCCAACGACAACGATCGTTATCTTTGTGTGAAAAATGCAGAATCATTGAAGCTGAGTGTAGAATAAATAGACAGCCGGAGATGACGGAATGTGCCGCACCCAAGGGTGCGGCAATAAAATCAGACAGGTGTACTAATACGCGCCAGCTGTTCGAAATAATCCGGGAAGGTTTTGGCAGTACATTTAGGGTCCAGAATGGTTACCGGCGTGTCAGACAACGCCACCAGCGAGAAACACATCGCCATGCGGTGATCGTTGTAGGTCGCGATATCTGCAAACTGTAACGTCGCTGGCGGTGTAACGCGAATATAGTCCTCGCCCTCTTCCACCGTCGCCCCCACTTTACGCAACTCGGTCGCCATCGCGAACAGGCGGTCGGTCTCTTTGACGCGCCAGTTGTAGATATTACGTAAGGTCGTGGTGCCTTTAGCGAACAACGCAGCCGTGGCAATGGTCATCGCCGCATCGGGAATATGGTTCATATCCATATCTACTGCATTCAGCTCACCGTGAGTACAGGCAATAAAGTCATCACCCCAGGTGATTTTCGCCCCCATTTTTTCCAGTACATCAGCGAAGCGAATATCACCCTGCATACTGTTGCGGCCAATCCCGGTGACTTTTACCGTACCGCCTTTAATAGCGCCTGCCGCGAGAAAATAGGAAGCTGATGAAGCATCACCTTCAACCAGATATGCACCCGGCGACTGATACTGCTGCTGACCCTGCACGACAAAGCGCTGGTAGTTCTGATTCTCAATTTCAACACCAAACGTTTTCATCAGGTTCAGTGTGATATCAATGTAAGGTTTGGATACCAGCTCGCCTTTAATGACGATCGTCGTGTCCTGCCGCGCCAGCGGCGCAGTCATCAGCAATGCCGTGAGGAACTGGCTGGATACGCTGCCGTCAACCTCAACCTGTCCTCCGGTGAAACCACCGCGCAGACGTAAAGGCGGATAGTTTTCCTGCTCCAGGTATTCAATGTTGGCTCCGCCCTGGCGTAGCGCATCAACCAAATGACCAATCGGGCGCTCTTTCATGCGCGGTTCGCCCGTGAGCACGATGTCATTGTTGCCCAGGCACAGCGCTGCGGCCAGCGGGCGCATTGCGGTTCCGGCATTGCCAAGGAACAGCTCCACAGCACCTTCTGCATGCAGCGCACCGCCATTACCGATTATCTCGCAACGCGTGCGATCGGCTGAAAGGGTATAGATAATCCCTAACGCATTCAGAGCATTAAGCATATGGCGGACATCATCGCTGTCCAACAGGTTGGTCAGAACAGTGGTGCCATTTGCTAATGCAGCCAGCAGCAAAGCGCGGTTAGAAACACTTTTGGATCCAGGCAGATTGATGGTGCCATCCACCCGCGCAATGGGTTGTAACGTCAGGGATTCCATGAAACTCGACTCTCAAAAACAGACATAAAAACCCCACAGGTTGGCTGTGGGGATGAAAATAAAGCTGATTAACCGCGGCGACGCTCGAAATCGACCATGAAATCGGTCAGCGCTTTTACACCTTCCAGCGGCATTGCATTGTAGATGGACGCGCGCATACCGCCGACCACACGATGCCCTTTCAGCGCATGCAGGCCCGCAGCGAAAGACTCTTCCAGGAAGAGTTTATCCAGCGTGCTATCAGCCAACTGGAACGGGACGTTCATGCGAGAACGGTTCGATTTCGCCACGTCATTACGGTAGAAATCGCTGTTATCGATTACGCCATACAGCAGTTCCGCTTTTTGCTGGTTAATTTTATCCATCGCGTTAACACCGCCCTGCTCTTTCAGCCATTTAAAGACCAGGCCAGACAGATACCAGGCAAAAGTTGGCGGCGTATTAAACATGGAGTCGTTGTCATTCAGCACGGTATAATCGAGGATTGACGGGCAAGACACATGGGCCTTACCCAGCAAATCTTCACGCACGATGACAATCGTCAGCCCCGCCGGGCCAATGTTTTTCTGCGCTCCGGCATAAATTACGCCATAGCGGCTAACGTCAATCGGTGCGGAAAGAATGGTCGAGGACAGATCCGCCGTAACCACCACGTCGCTGGCAAAATTCGGCGTTTCATCGATCGCAATGCCATCGATGGTTTCATTCGGGCAATAGTGCAAGTACGCCGCATTGTCAGAAAGCTGCCATTCACTCATCGGCTTAACGGCACGCAGTCCGTCAACGGTGACTTTGGCGTCGATAACGTTTGGCGTACAGTACTTCTTCGCTTCTTTAATTGCACTGGCGGCCCAATACCCAGCATCCACGTAATCCGCCGTGGTTTTGTCACCCAGAATATTTAACGGGATACCCGCGAATTGCCCACGGCCACCGCCATGGCAGAACAACACTTTATAGTTGGAGGGGATACTGAGAAGATCGCGAAAATCCTGCTCTGCTTCCTCTGCGACTTGAATGAATTCTTTGCCACGGTGGCTAATTTCCATCACCGACGTGCCAAGACCGTTCCAGTCGCGAAGATCCTGTTGAGCCAGTTTAAGTACTTCTGCCGGTAGCATTGCCGGACCTGAACTAAAATTGAAGACCTGAGCCATTTCCCCTCACCACGTTGTGTTGTTGTCCAATCAACATCCTGTCATTGACGATAATCCGGTGACAGATATTGGTATAAGTTATTCCTGTGGATATCGGTTTTATCATTCAGTGACACGCGCCGCAATGGGTAAAAATGACCAGGGTAAAAATGTGTCGTTGGTCACACAACAGAATCTATCGGATTGACGGGTAAAAACCGAGATTTTCGCTGTCAGGTAACCCGTTTTGCCCGACTGGCCTTCGACCATTCTGGATTTGCACAGCGCGGGCATAATTGATGATCGCCGGCATTCATTTGCACCACTTCACTGCAACGTATGCAGGCATAGTCCCCAGCTTCAGGCATTATCTTAAAGCGTTGCGTACAGCGTTTTGGCAGAATACTGAGTCCCGGCTTTACATCTTCATTGGCATAGAAATAGACGCTGATTTGCCCGTTCGTTTCCAGAATGGCCAGTTTCACCTGTCCTAATTGCTCTACGCCGTTCAAACGCAATTCCATAAAGAACTCGAATTCCGTCATATTGGCGCTATTGAGCTTTGACCATGCCAGCTCACCATCCTCAATGATCACAACGGGCTTCCCCTCCAGCAAATCCTCCATTTTTTCGCTGTGTGCCATCAACCACATTACCAACCGGTACAGCACTGCAAGGGTAATAAAGACCACCAGCACCGGCAGCATTGGAACATCATCATAAAACGCCACGTCTCCCGCTGCGGAACCCAGCGTAAGGATGATCAGGACTTCAAAAAGCGACATCTGACGTACGCCGCGACGTCCGGTGATTTTTAAAAACAGAAAAACCAATATAAAGGTATAGAGGCTGCGCAAAGCAACTTCGCCCAGAAAATCCATCGGCACTTTATCAAGCGCCATACGGTGTAAATCGAATGCTTTCATTAATATGCTCTAAACGTGGTTGGCTGTAAGAAAGCATAGCTAATGCTTTTATTTACGCCTGGAATCCGGCGACGATAGCGCCGTTCATTGAAAACCCGTATCATTGCGCGCTTTCCGTACGACAAAAGTGATTTTCATGACGCAAACATTTATCCCCGGCAAAGATGCCGCTCTGGAAGACTCCATCGCTCGCTTCCAGCAAAAATTGCTCGACCTTGGTTTTCAAATTGAGGAAGCCTCGTGGTTGAATCCCGTCCCTAACGTCTGGTCTGTACATATTCGCGACAAAGAATGCGCGTTGTGCTTTACCAACGGGAAAGGCGCGACAAAAAAAGCGGCACTGGCTTCCGCGTTGGGCGAATACTTTGAGCGTCTGTCGACTAACTACTTCTTTGCGGATTTCTGGCTGGGTGAAACCATCGCCAACGGTCCGTTCGTGCATTACCCGAACGAAAAATGGTTCCCGCTGACTGAAAACGACGATGTACCAGAAGGTCTGCTGGATGCACGACTGCGAGCGTTTTACGATCCAGAAAACGAACTGACTGGCAGCATGCTTATCGATCTACAGTCCGGTAATGAAGAACGTGGCGTCTGCGGTCTGCCGTTTACCCGCCAGTCTGATAACCAGACCGTCTATATACCGATGAATATTATCGGCAACCTGTATGTTTCTAACGGCATGTCTGCGGGTAACACGCGAAACGAAGCTCGCGTTCAGGGCCTGTCTGAAGTCTTTGAGCGTCATGTGAAGAACCGCATTATTGCGGAAAGCATCAGCCTGCCGGAAATCCCGGCCGAAGTCATGGCGCGCTATCCGGCTGTGGTGGAGTCCATCGCCAAACTGGAAGCGGAAGGTTTCCCAATTTTCGCCTACGATGGCTCGCTGGGCGGCAAGTATCCGGTGATTTGCGTTGTCCTGTTCAACCCGGCGAACGGTACCTGCTTTGCCTCCTTCGGCGCGCACCCGGATTTCGGCGTAGCACTGGAGCGTACCGTCACTGAACTGTTGCAGGGCCGTGGTCTGAAAGACCTTGATGTCTTCACCCCACCGACTTTTGACGACGAAGAAGTGGCTGAACACACTAACCTTGAAACCCACTTCATTGATTCCAGCGGTCTGATTTCATGGGATCTGTTCAAGCAGGATGCCGACTATCCGTTCGTTGACTGGAATTTCTCTGGCACCACGGAAGAAGAGTTCGCCACCCTAATGGCTATCTTCAATGCTGAAGATAAAGAAGTGTATATCGCCGACTATGAGCATCTGAGCGTTTACGCCTGCCGCATTATTGTTCCGGGAATGTCTGACATCTACCCGGCTGAAGATCTGTGGTTAGCCAACAACGCCATGGGCGCCCATCTGCGTGACACCATCCTCTCTCTGCCGGGAAGTGAATGGGATAAAGAAGACTATCTCAACCTGATCGAACAACTGGATGAAGAAGGCTTTGACGACTTCACCCGCGTACGCGAACTACTTGGTCTGGCAACCGGCGCGGATAACGGTTGGTACACCCTGCGTATTGGCGAGCTAAAAGTGATGCTGGCGCTGGCCGGTGGCGACCTGGAGCAGGCGCTGGTCTGGACAGAATGGACGATGGAATTCAATGCCTCCGTCTTTAGCGCTGAACGTGCCAACTACTACCGCTGTCTGCAAACGCTGCTTCTGCTCTCTCAGGAAGAAGATCGTCAGCCGCTGCAATATCTGAATGCGTTTGTCCGCATGTACGGTGCCGAGGCGGTTGAAGCGGCAAGTGCAGCATTGAGTGGCGAAGCGCCATTCTACGGGTTGCAAACCGTTGATAGCGATCTGCAGGCTTTCCCGGCGCATCAGTCTCTGCTGAAAGCCTATGAAAAACTACAGCGCGCGAAAGCGGCACATTGGTCAAAATAATGACAGTCAGCCTGCGCTAAGTAGGCTAAAAGTTTTGTCTGGGATATATTACGGGGCGCTTTGAGCGCCCTGTTTTTTTTATTTTGGTCAAATCGGAAAATAAATGTAAAAACAAGGTTAAATATTAGTGGTTGATATTAAAAAAATTAGCGTATTAATGCAGTTTTTTATCTCAATTACTCCATTTTAATTAACCGTCTAACAGGAGACAAAAAGAAAAAATTCAACTCACTTTATAATTTTTAAAATTTATTTTTATGTGGATAATCAACAAGTTACTCCGTAATCGCATAAAAACCATGCGTCTTACGGGCCTATAAGCCAGGCGAGATATGATCTATATCAAATTCTCATCTATAATGCTTTGTTAGTATCTCGTCGCCGACTTAATAAAGAGAGAGTTAGTGTGAAAGCTGACAACCCTTTTGATCTTATTCTTCCTGCTGCAATGGCCAAAGTTGCCGAAGAAGCAGGCGTCTATAAAGCAACGAAACATCCGCTTAAGACGTTCTATCTGGCAATTACTGCCGGTGTATTCATTTCAATTGCCTTTGTTTTCTATATCACCGCAACAACCGGTACCGGAACTATGCCTTTCGGCATGGCAAAATTAGTAGGTGGTATCTGCTTTTCCCTAGGGCTGATTCTTTGCGTTGTCTGCGGCGCAGACCTCTTCACCTCAACCGTATTGATTGTCGTAGCAAAAGCCAGTGGTCGTATTACCTGGGGCCAATTGGCTAAAAACTGGCTTAACGTGTATGTCGGTAACCTGGTGGGTTGCTTGCTCTTCGTGCTACTGATGTGGCTTTCCGGCGAATACATGACCGCCAACGGCGCGTGGGGGCTCAACGTCCTGCAAACAGCCGACCACAAAGTGCACCATACTTTTGTTGAGGCAGTAAGCCTTGGCATCCTTGCTAACCTGATGGTGTGCCTGGCGGTATGGATGAGCTACTCTGGCCGCAGCCTGATGGACAAAGCGTTTATCATGGTATTACCGGTCGCAATGTTTGTTGCCAGCGGTTTTGAGCACAGTATCGCAAACATGTTTATGATCCCTATGGGTATTGTAATACGCGATTTCGCCACCCCGGAATTCTGGACCGCTGTTGGGTCTTCTCCGGAGAATTTTTCTCACCTGACCGTGATGAATTTCATCACCGATAACCTGATTCCGGTTACGATCGGTAACATTATCGGCGGCGGTTTGTTGGTCGGGTTGACATACTGGGTCATTTATCTGCGTGGTAACGATCATCATTAATCTGATGATGCCCATTACACGCAGTAAATAAAAAATCCACTTAAGAAGGTAGGTGTTACATGTCCGAGCTTAATGAAAAGTTAGCCACAGCCTGGGAAGGTTTTACCAAAGGTGACTGGCAGAATGAAGTAAACGTACGTGACTTCATTCAGAAAAACTACACTCCATATGAGGGTGACGAGTCCTTCCTGGCTGGCGCAACTGATGCGACCACTGCACTGTGGGACAGCGTGATGGAAGGCGTTAAACAGGAAAACCGCACTCACGCGCCTGTTGACTTTGACACCTCCGTTGCTTCTACCATCACTTCTCACGACGCTGGCTACATCAACAAAGCGCTCGAGAAAATTGTTGGTCTGCAGACTGAAGCTCCGCTGAAACGTGCGATCATTCCGTTTGGCGGCATCAAAATGGTTGAAGGTTCCTGCAAAGCGTACAACCGCGAACTGGACCCGATGCTGAAAAAAATCTTCACCGAATACCGCAAAACCCACAACCAGGGCGTATTCGATGTTTACACCAAAGACATTCTGAACTGCCGTAAATCCGGTGTTCTGACTGGTCTGCCAGATGCGTATGGCCGTGGCCGTATCATCGGTGACTACCGTCGCGTTGCGCTGTACGGTATCGACTACCTGATGAAAGACAAATACGCTCAGTTCGTCTCTCTGCAGTCCGATCTGGAAAACGGCGTAAACCTGGAAGCAACTATCCGTCTGCGTGAAGAAATCGCTGAACAGCACCGCGCACTGGGTCAGATCAAAGAAATGGCTGCTAAATATGGCTGCGATATCTCTGGTCCGGCTACCAACGCTCAGGAAGCTATCCAGTGGACTTACTTCGGCTACCTGGCCGCGGTTAAATCTCAGAACGGCGCAGCAATGTCCTTCGGTCGCGTATCCACCTTCCTGGATGCTTACATCGAACGCGATCTGAAAGCAGGCAAAATCACCGAACAAGACGCTCAGGAAATGATTGACCACCTGGTCATGAAACTGCGTATGGTTCGCTTCCTGCGTACCCCAGAATACGATGAACTGTTCTCCGGTGACCCAATCTGGGCAACTGAATCTATCGGTGGTATGGGCGTTGATGGCCGTACTCTGGTTACCAAAAACAGCTTCCGCTTCCTGAACACCCTGTACACCATGGGTCCTTCTCCGGAGCCGAACATCACCGTTCTGTGGTCTGAAAAACTGCCTCTGAACTTCAAGAAATTCGCCGCTAAAGTGTCCATCGACACCTCTTCTCTGCAGTACGAGAACGATGACCTGATGCGTCCGGACTTCAACAACGACGATTACGCTATCGCTTGCTGCGTAAGCCCGATGGTTGTTGGTAAACAAATGCAGTTCTTCGGTGCGCGTGCAAACCTGGCGAAAACCATGCTGTACGCAATCAACGGCGGCGTTGATGAAAAACTGAAAATGCAGGTTGGTCCTAAATCTGAACCGATCAAAGGCGACGTTCTGAACTTCGACGAAGTGATGGACCGCATGGATCACTTCATGGACTGGCTGGCTAAACAGTACGTCACCGCACTGAACGTTATCCATTACATGCACGACAAGTACAGCTACGAAGCCTCTCTGATGGCACTGCATGACCGTGACGTTATCCGCACCATGGCGTGTGGTATCGCTGGTCTGTCCGTCGCTGCTGACTCCCTGTCTGCAATCAAATATGCGAAAGTTAAGCCGATTCGTGACGAAGACGGTCTGGCTATCGACTTCGAAATCGAAGGCGAATACCCGCAGTTTGGTAACAACGACTCTCGCGTTGATGACATGGCGGTTGATCTGGTAGAACGTTTCATGAAGAAAATTCAGAAACTGACTACTTATCGTAACGCTATCCCGACTCAGTCTGTTCTGACCATCACCTCTAACGTGGTTTATGGTAAGAAAACGGGTAACACCCCAGACGGTCGTCGTGCTGGCGCGCCATTCGGACCGGGTGCTAACCCAATGCACGGTCGTGACCAGAAAGGTGCTGTTGCCTCTCTGACCTCCGTTGCTAAACTGCCGTTTGCATACGCTAAAGATGGTATCTCTTACACCTTCTCTATCGTTCCGAACGCACTGGGTAAAGACGACGAAGTTCGTAAGACCAACCTGGCTGGTCTGATGGATGGCTACTTCCACCACGAAGCATCCATCGAAGGTGGTCAGCACCTGAACGTGAACGTCATGAACCGTGAAATGCTGCTGGATGCGATGGAACATCCGGAAAAATATCCGCAGCTGACCATCCGTGTTTCTGGCTACGCAGTACGTTTTAACTCCCTGACTAAAGAACAGCAGCAGGACGTTATTACTCGTACCTTCACTCAGACCATGTAATTGGTTTTGACTGAAATCGTACTTTAAAAAGCGTACAATAAAGGCTCCACGTAAGTGGGGCCTTTTTAATAGCCTGCTTTGTCAGCTATCTATACTTATGGATATCAGCCAAAACAGACTCGACACAGTTAATAACTGTGCACTAACACTGGCCCCGGATGGGCCACACCTGGAGAAACACCGCAATGTCAGTTATTGGTCGCATTCACTCCTTTGAATCCTGTGGCACTGTTGATGGCCCGGGCATACGTTTTATTACCTTTTTCCAGGGCTGCCTGATGCGCTGCCTGTATTGCCACAACCGCGACACATGGGATACGCACGGCGGTAAAGAAGTCACCGTCGATGAATTAATGAAAGAGGTCGTGACCTATCGCCACTTTATGAACGCCTCCGGCGGTGGTGTGACAGCGTCCGGCGGTGAGGCTATCCTGCAAGCTGAATTCGTACGTGACTGGTTCCGCGCCTGTAAAAAAGAAGGCATTCATACCTGTCTGGATACCAACGGTTTTGTTCGCCGCTACGATCCGGTGATTGATGAACTGCTGGAAGTCACCGACCTGGTGATGCTCGATCTCAAACAGATGAACGATGAAATCCATCAGAATCTGGTAGGCGTATCTAACCATCGTACGCTGGAGTTCGCCCGCTATTTGTCTAACAAAGATATCAAGGTTTGGATCCGCTACGTAGTCGTGCCTGGCTGGTCTGACGATGATGATTCCGCACACCGCCTGGGCGAGTTTACCCGCGATATGGGCAACGTCGAAAAAATCGAGCTGCTGCCTTACCACGAACTGGGCAAGCACAAATGGGTGGCGATGGGTGAAGAGTACAAGCTGGATGGCGTTAAGCCGCCGAAGAAAGAGACCATGGAGCGCCTGAAAGGCATTCTCGAGCAATATGGACATAAAGTGATGTATTGATATTTATGGTGGGTAACGGACCCGTTACCCACCAGACTCTACCTTAGCGCCCTCTTCTCGCCAGTAGCGGGAAAATCAACCCCAATCCTACCAGCACAAACGGCGTCACGATATTCAGCGTGAGCTGGAATGTCCACTCAGGGGTAAAGGCTTCCATTTTCGGGAAGATCCCGGTCAGACAAGCAAATGCGGTAAAAGCGAAGCACCAGATCCCCACCGTCATCGCCAGCGATCGATTCCGGATAAAGACATATTCCGGCTTATACTTCTGCGCCAGGCGAATAACAGCAATAAACGCCACAAACACCCATAGATAACGCAATGGCATCACGACTGAATTGAGATTTAGCAACCACTTGTAGAGATTGTTCATGTCGCCAATCCCCAGGGTTGGCAACATAATCAAAATCGCTACCAGCACCAGCGTCAGAATATAACCATTGACCGGTGTCCCCGAGGCATTGGTTTTACACAGGCTTTCCGGAATATATTTACGATCCGCATCGCCCAAGAGAACTTTAAGCGGTGCATCAATAGAAAATACTAATGCCGCGATCTGTCCTAATGTGTTGGCAATAGCGTAAATAACCATCAGCGAGTTACCCATACCATAATACTCGCCCAATTTCTGGAAGGCGTAATATTGACCATTGGTCATGAGATCATCAGGAATATGCCGGGAGTCAAACATCATCCCCATGGCCAGCGACCCGAGGATCGCACACACTGCCACCATCACAGCCAGGACGAGCATCCCTTTCGGAAATTCTTTGCCCGGATTACGTGTCTGATTAACGTAAGGTGATATTTTCTCGGCGCCGCCAACGGCAAAGACCAGCATTGAGATCGTGGTAATATAGGTAAAATCGATATGCGGGATGAACGATTCCCATGTGATATTGGTTGTTGCTATCTGCACATCGGTGATCGCCGGAGCAGTTACCGCCATCACGACATACAGAATAGACATCACGAACATCGCGATGCCCGCCACTGAGCCCACAATTTTCAGTGATTTCATACCACGGGACGCAACCCACATGAAAAAGACAAATAGCGCCAGCGTCAGTCCTTGCAGGGCCACAACGGTATACTCTTTTATCAGTGACCCATCGCCTTTTAGCGCCCATCCCAGCGCAATCAGAATGGCCTGCGGCTTTTGCGCCAGATAAGGAATATGCACGACCCAATAGGTCCATGCAGCAAGATAGGCAAGACCTGGCCCCATCGTGTGCTTAATCCAGGTACTGACCCCGCCTTTCCCATCTTTAAAAGTAGAACCAAGTTGTCCAACAATCAGCGCATAGGGAATAAAATAGAGCGCAAAAATAAATATCCATGAGGAGACAACAACCAGTCCCTGATTAGCATAGTTGTTAACAACGTTGCCAAAACCCCAAACGGTGATAAACGACATCAATGCGATGTTGTACCATCGCAATTGTTTTTCCTGCACACCAGCCATACGCGATCCTTCGTAGAAGCTTTTTGAGTATTAATATATAAGGCGTGGGATTATGCGCGTTAAAATGAACGAGCGGAAACGGCGGGATGTAAAACTATAACCTTCTGCACACTTTATTTTCAGGACAGATGCGTGCGATTAAATAATACCAGGTCCACATAAAGCATACATAAACAATATGTATGGGAACCTGGTCGGTTTGTGTTAAATCAGATCAAACATGCGCAATAGAATTGGGCGTATGGCCCGTTTTACGTAACAGCATCAGTAAATAAATAAACGATACGCTGGCGATCATGATAAACAGCAAGCTATCTGAATAATTTTGCATCAGCATCGCGGTAAATGAAGGACCAAGCAGGCTGCCCACGGTATAGCTTAATAACAATGCCTGATTCATGGCGACCAGCTGATGATGTTCCACCTTTTCACAGGCCCAGGCCATCGCCACCGGATAGAGGGTAAAACCTGCCGCACCCAACATAAACAATGCGGGCGCCATCGCCGCCTGATTTAGCATGGCGATACTGCCAACGATGACCACGAAAACCTGGACGCGTAAAACCAACAGGCGTCCCAGCTTATCCGCCAGGCGGCCAATCGGCCACTGTCCCAGAATTCCGGCACTAACCAGAACAGCCATCCAGAAGCCAATACTGGCGTTGCTCACTCCCTGATGGTTGAGATACAGCGGCATCAGGCCATACAAAGACCCCAGCACAATCCCGGAAATGATACAGCCATTCACGCCCAGGCGCGCCTGTCGCAGTTTCAGCATGGAGACAATAGGTGTGGACTGCTGCTCATCACCCTGCTGATTGGCAATGCGAGTAAAGAGCAGTGGCAAAACACCAGCCAGGATAGTCCCTGTCACCCACGGCAGGACGTTCATCAATTCCGTGGATACTTTACTCACCAGCAGCTGGCCTAAAAACGTCCCCACATAATAGATCATCATATAGGCGGCAAGTAAACGTCCGCGATTACGCGAAGTCCCGCTGCACATCAGCGCGCTTTCCACCACCACCCAAATCATGGCGCAGCCAACACCGGCGATAAAGCGCCAGGTCATCCAGCTCCAGAATCCCACCATAATCCCCAACCCGACACAACCCGCAGCAAAAATAAACGAGGCGATGTAATAGCTGCGATTAAAGCCAAGGTGTTTGATTAAATACCCGGTCAACAACGTCCCTACCAGATTACCGGTAAAGTAAGACGAGCTCACCACGCCTACCTGCCAGGTGGGCAGGTTTTCATGGGCGAGCCAAAGCGGGACGAGCGTGTTTAACACGGCGATCGCCAGGGTCAACAGAAGCAGCCCGCACAGCAGCAGCATGACGGGACGAGTATAGGTGGACATGAATAAAAACCGTGAGGAAGTTCAAATTTCATGCGCATCATGCCACTGCCAAAAACATTGTCAATCGGCGTAATCAGAGGGCTGTGGCGCTTTCTGGCCGATCGATTTGCATTACTGATTCTTAATGTGAATAGATAAAAAGCTCAAAAACACATCTGCTTGTTTTTATTGATCTAAAACAAAAATATCGCGTTCCGTTCAGTCGAAAAATTTCATGGACTCCCCGTGCTTTTATTTCTTACTAAACTCTATGCGGGATGCAAACCTGCATTGTCCTCAAAATAGAACTGTGAGTTCCTTTTTACCTATCTAATCCAAATTTCGCTCTCTCTGTAGACTTAAACTCATCAAATTTTCCCCACTGATGCTGAACAGGAGAAATATCATGACTAAACCTTACGTGAGACTTGATAAAGATAATGCGGCAGTACTGCTGGTCGACCATCAGGCTGGCCTGCTCTCTCTGGTTCGGGATATCGATCCCGATAAATTTAAAAATAACGTGCTTGCCCTCGGTGACTTAGCAAAATACTTCAAACTCCCGACCATTCTGACAACCAGTTTTGAGACCGGACCCAATGGGCCGCTGGTGCCGGAGCTAAAAGCGCAATTTCCCGACGCGCCCTATATTGCTCGCCCCGGAAACATTAACGCGTGGGATAATGAAGATTTCGTGAAAGCGGTGAAAGCGACCGGCAAAAAGCAGCTGATTATCGCCGGCGTCGTGACGGAAGTTTGCGTTGCCTTCCCTGCGCTCTCGGCTATTGAAGAAGGTTTTGACGTCTTTGTTGTCACCGATGCCTCAGGCACATTTAATGAAATTACCCGCCATTCAGCATGGGATCGGATGTCGCAGGCCGGTGCTCAACTGATGACGTGGTTTGGCGTCGCATGCGAGCTGCACCGCGACTGGCGCAACGATATCGAGGGGCTGGCAACGTTGTTCTCTAACCACATCCCCGATTATCGCAATCTGATGACCAGCTACGACACGTTAACGAAACAGAAGTAAAAAACCGGGGCTAAGCCCCGGTTTATCATTTAGCTCGCTACCGCCATACCAACGGTCATATGCAGGCCGTAGAACACGCCACGACCTATTAACTCTCCAACAAGCAACAGAATAAATGCGACGGAAAGCAACGGAACTGCAGGCTGGTAACCCTTCACTTGCGGTACAATCCAGCAGCACAGCGCTAATGCCAGCGCCACAATCCGCCACGCCATGAGCGATCCGTAATCCGGAACCAGCGCAGACGCCTGCTGAATCGAACTGTGGATCGTCGCCAGTTCAGCCCCCTGCATTACTGACATGATGGCGCTCACCACCAGAGCAAGCACTGAGATAGCCGGCAGCAAGCGCATCGCCCAACCGTCAACACCGGCAATTCTCAGTAACAGATACCCCAGCAGCGGACCGCCCATAAACATCGTCAGGAAGAAGCCCAACGGTGTCCAGACGCTGTACCAGGTCGGTACAGTATCGATAGTGTTATACACACGTACCATCATCCAGACAAAAATCACGCCCAGTACCATGGTGACAACTAACCACAGATTGCGTAACGCGGGCGACATTTTTTTCAACGTGGCCAGCAGCCAGCCGATACCACCAACGGCAAAGAAGATGGAGCCGCTGGCAATTTCGTTACTCAACGCCGAAGACCCTACACGATTGAGTGAGTTAAAGGCGCGCATCGGCGAGCCCAGATGAAGCATAGAAGCAATAAAGCCAATACCCATCAATACCCACAGTCCAAACATGCAGGCGATCACGCGCTGCTGCGTTTCAGGACGTAAGTCCCCTTTCATCAGCGCCAGCGCCAGAACAATAAAGCCACCAACCACACACTGTCCGAAGACCGTGAAGATCATCAGCGGCCATTCATGCCATCCACTTCCCATCTTACACCTCCTTCGGATTAGCCAGATAACCTGTGGTATCCCCGGTCGGGCGGCTATTGGCGTTAGGTTTGATGACAATACTTGGTTTGGTAAAGTGCGCACCCGGCAGTGGCGCAACCGCAGCCAGGGAACCATGCTTTTTGCGCAGCTCTTCAATCGGGCCAAAATCCAGCGCACGCAACGGGCAGGATTCGACACAGATAGGTTTCTTGCCTTCAGCGACACGCTCATGGCAGCCGTCACATTTTGTCATATGCCCTTTTTCAGCATTGTACTGCGGCGCACCGTAAGGACAGGCCATGTGGCAATACCGACAGCCAATGCACACGTCTTCATCGACAACGACAAAACCATCTTCACGTTTGTGCATCGCGCCGCTCGGACATACCTTGGTACAGGCCGGATCCTCACAGTGGTTACAGGCAATGGAGAGGTAATAGGCAAAGACATTCTGATGCCAGACGCCGTTGTCCTCCTGCCAGTCACCGCCTGCATACTCATAAATGCGGCGGAAGCTGACCTCCGGGGTTAAATTTTTGAAATCTTTGCAGGCCAGTTCGCAGGTTTTGCAACCGGTGCAACGGCTGGAATCAATAAAAAATCCATACTGGGTTGTCATCGGTTACTCCTTACGCCTTTTCAACCTGAACAAGGTTCGTGTGTGACGGGTTCCCCTTCGCGAGAGGAGACGGACGCTGAGTTGTCAGGACGTTAATGCAACCGCCCTGATCCACGCGTTTTGCATCCGGGTCATACCAGGCGCCTTCGCCTAATGCCACCACACCAGGCATCATACGCGGCGTCACTTTCGCCTCGATATGCACTTCACCACGATCGTTAAAGATACGCACCTTGTCGCCGTTGTTAATGCCGCGTCGCTGCGCATCCATAGGGTTGATCCACATTTCCTGACGGCAGGATGCTTTTAGAACATCCACGTTGCCATAGGTCGAATGGACACGAGACTTGTAATGGAAGCCGGTCAGTTGCAGAGGGAATTTCTCCACCAACGGATCGTTCAGGCTTTCAAATCCAGGGGTATAAATCGGCAACGGATCGATCACATCACCTTCCGGCAGTTCCCAGGTTGCCGCAATTTCGGCAAGCTGTTGCGAATAAATTTCGATCTTACCTGACGGGGTGGTCAACGGATTAGCGTTAGGATCTTCACGGAACGCTTTGTACGCGACGTGATGCCCTTGTGGGTCGCGCTGTTTAAAGATCCCTTGCTTACGGAATTCTTCAAACGTTGGCAGTTCAGGAATCGCTTTGCGTGACTGCTCGTAGAGATGACGCATCCACTCTTCCTGAGTTCGGCCTTCTGTAAACTGCTGCTCAACGCCAAGGCGTTTCGCCAGTTCGCTGGTCATCTGGTAGATAGTCTTACATTCGAAGCGTGGTTTGATTGCCTGGTCGGTGAAAATCACATAGGACATATTCCCGCATGAGGCATCCAGCGCGAAGTCCATCTGTTCGGAGGCAGTGCAATCCGGTAGCAAAATATCCGCATATTTAGCCGAGGAAGTCATATGACAGTCGATGACGACGATCATCTCGCACTTCTTCTCATCCTGCAGGATTTCATGCGTACGGTTGATGTCAGAGTGCTGGTTAATTAAACAGTTACCAGCATAGTTCCAGATCATCTTAATGGGAACATCAAGCTTGTCTTTGCCGCGCACACCGTCACGCAGGGCCGTCATCTCCGGGCCTCGCTCAATCGCGTCCGTCCACATAAACATCGAGATGCTGGTTTCTACAGGGTTTTCCAACGTAGGCATACGCTCAAACGGCAAACTGTATGAGCCTTCACGTGCCCCGCTATTGCCGCCGTTGATGCCAACGTTACCGGTCAGGATAGCCAGCATAGAAATAGCGCGAGTCGCTATTTCACCATTGGCGTGACGCTGCGGCCCCCACCCCTGACTAATGTATGCCGGTTTTGCGCTACCAATTTCACGAGCCAGTTTGACAATACGTTCAGCGGGAATGCCAGTAATCTGCGCCGCCCACTCAGGCGTCTTGGCAATACCATCTTTGCCCTGCCCAAGAATATATGCCTTATAGTGACCGTTCTTAGGCGCGTCGGCCGGTAAGGTTTTCTCGTCGTAACCCACGCAGTATTTGTCGAGGAACGGTTGATCAACCATGTTTTCGGTGATCAGGACATACGCCAGACCATTAACCAGCGCCGCATCGGTGCCTGGACGGATCGGGATCCATTCATCTTCTCGACCCGCGCCGGTATCCGTGTAGCGGGGATCGATAATAATCATACGAGCATTGGATTTCTGTCGCGCCTGTTCAAGGTAATAGGTTACCCCGCCCCCGCTCATACGCGTTTCACCAGGGTTATTACCAAACAGGACCACCAGCTTGCTGTTTTCAATGTCGGACGGGCTGTTGCCGTCTGCCCAACCGCCATAGGTATAGTTCAACCCGGCAGCGATCTGCGCAGAAGAGTAATCCCCGTAGTGGTTCAGGTAACCGCCGCAGCAGTTCATCAACCGTGCCACCAGCGTTTTGCCCGGCGGCCAGGAGCGCGTCATGGTGCCCCCCAGCGTACCGGTACCGTAGTTCAGATAGATAGACTCGTTGCCGTAGTCTTTAATAAGACGCTGCATATTACTGGCAATGATTTCGTAGGCTTCATCCCAGCTGATACGCTCAAACTTACCTTCACCGCGCTTACCGACGCGTTTCATCGGATATTTCAGACGATCAGGATTATAGACGCGACGACGCATGGAGCGCCCACGCAGACAGGCGCGTACCTGGTGCAGACCATCATAGTTGTCATCACCGGTGTTGTCGGTTTCGACATACTTTATTTCACCGTCTACCACATGCATACGCAGCGGGCAGCGGCTACCACAGTTCACCGTACACGCGCTCCAGATCACTTTCTCATTAATCTGTTTTGGATTAAGGGCCTCTGCGGCATTTGCAATACGGGTAAATGGCAGGGTAAACGCGCTACTGGCCACCGCCAGCCCGCCTATCGCCGTCGTTTTCACCAGACCGCGGCGACTAACCTCAGCTGCCAGTACGGCATCGGGGATCTTAGTTTTCATAGTGGCTCACTCTGCTGCTCACAATAAACAAAAGGCAAATATTCGTTGTATAGATTTTTATATAACGTTACTATCGATATACAGACAGGTAGGTAATGAATTTGCAGAAAGGCAGTGATAAATACCAACCTTCGTTCGAAGGCAGTATTACTCCTGAATGAGTAGGTGTTATTGTCCAGCGTCAAACAGGTGTAAAAAAAGCGCCCTGAGGCGCTTTTTTAGCAGAGAAAAGTAGCTTAACCGATGAATTCCAGGCCATTCATGTACGGACGCAATACTTCCGGAACCTGAATGCGGCCATCAGCCTGCTGATAGTTTTCCATTACCGCAACCAGCGTACGTCCTACCGCCAGACCAGAACCATTCAGCGTATGCACTAAACGGGTCTTTTTGTCGGATTTGCTGCGACAACGCGCCTGCATGCGACGAGCCTGGAAATCCCACACGTTGGAGCAAGAAGAGATTTCGCGATAGGTATTCTGTGCCGGGATCCATACTTCCAGATCGTAGGTTTTGCATGCGCCGAAGCCCATGTCGCCAGTGCACAGGATGATCTTGCGATACGGCAGACCCAGCAGTTGCAGGACCTTCTCAGCATGACCGGTCATCTCTTCCAGCGCATCCATCGAATCTTCTGGACGAACAATCTGCACCATCTCAACTTTATCGAACTGGTGCATACGGATCAGACCACGAGTGTCACGGCCGTAAGAACCTGCTTCAGAACGGAAGCACGGCGTATGCGCAGTCATTTTGATCGGCAGCGCATCTTCGTCGATGATTTCGTCACGTACCAGGTTTGTCAGCGGCACTTCTGCCGTTGGGATCAGCGCATAGTTGCTGCTGTCAGCTTCTTCATCCAACGGACGCGTGTGGAACAAGTCGCCAGCAAATTTCGGCAGTTGGCCTGTGCCGTTCAGGGTGTCATGGTTAACCAGATACGGGACATAGTTTTCGCTGTAACCATGCTGCTCAGTGTGCAGATCAAGCATGAACTGGGACAGCGCACGGTGCATACGCGCAATCTGGCCTTTCATAACAACGAAACGAGAGCCGGTCAGCTTAACCGCCGCAGCGAAATCAAGACCCGTGTGCATTTCACCCAGGGTAACGTGATCGCGCACCTCGAAATCGAACTCGCGCGGTGTACCCCAGCGGCTGACTTCGACGTTATCATTTTCATCTTTACCCACCGGAACTTCGTCTGCTGGCAGGTTAGGAATAGTCAGCGCAATATCGCGGATCTCAGCCTGTAAGGTATCAAGTTCAGCTTTCGCGGCATCCAGCTCTTCGCCCAGTTTGTTCACTTCCAGACGTAAAGACTCGATATCTTCCCCGCGCGCTTTTGCCTGGCCGATGGATTTCGATCGAGAGTTACGCTCTGCCTGCAGGTTTTCAGTTTGTACCTGCAGAACTTTACGACGCTCTTCAAGAGCGCGCAGCTTATCTACATCCAGCTTAAAGCCCCGGCTTGCCAGTTTTTCTGCGACTGCGTCTGGCTCATTACGCAGCAGATTGGGATCGAGCATGCTTATCCTGTGCTTATCGAATTAAAATAGGAGAAAGTGACCACAGCCTGCGGTCACAGGGATACAGAGACAACATTACCGCAACGATAACACTAACGGTAGCGTTTTATAGGGCTATTTTGATCCTGTCCGGCGAGCCAGGCGAGCTTTTCGCCAATCTTGCCTTCAAGACCTCTGTTTGTGGGATGATAATAGCGCGTTTGTGCCAATTCCTGAGGGAAGTACTCTTCTCCGGCCGCATATGCATTTGGCTCATCATGGGCGTAACGATATTCCTGACCGTAGCCCATCTCTTTCATCAGCTTAGTCGGCGCATT
Organism: Citrobacter sp. Cu231; assembly: GCF_030332265.1. Taxonomy (NCBI): domain Bacteria; kingdom Pseudomonadati; phylum Pseudomonadota; class Gammaproteobacteria; order Enterobacterales; family Enterobacteriaceae; genus Citrobacter; species Citrobacter sp. Cu231. The sequence continues at coordinate 146,164 of NZ_JAOWIE010000037.1, forward strand.
ACGCAGGTGGACCGGCACGTCGTAATCCGGACGTTCACGGGCATCAGCAAGTGCGGCTTTAAAGGCGGTGTAAACTGCATTACTCTTCGGCGCACAGGCCAGATAAACAATCGCCTGAGCAATCGCGCGTTCGCCTTCAGCTGGCCCCACGCGAGTAAAGCAATCCCATGCAGAAATCGCCACTTGCATAGCGCGAGGATCGGCATTACCAACATCTTCAGAGGCAATCGCCAGACAGCGGCGGGCAACGTACAGCGGATCACCACCAGCGGTGATAATACGTGCATACCAATAAAGCGCCGCATCCGGTGCACTCCCGCGTACCGACTTGTGTAATGCGGAGATGAGATCGTAAAAACGATCGCCTTTATTATCGAAACGCGCGCTGCGTTCACCGGCAATTTCAGTGAGCAATTCTGCTTTCAATATGCGCTTGCCGGAATCATCAACTTCGGCCATATCGGCCATCATTTCCAGCGTATTCAGCGCCCGGCGCGCGTCACCATTAACCAGTTCGGCAATCGCCCGACGCGTCTCAGGCGGGAGTACGATATCCTGTCCGCCGTAGCCCCGCGCTTTGTCTGACATCGCCTGGTCCAGTACCAGTTCAATATCGTCGGTGGTTAACGATTTCAGTAAGTAAACGCGTGCACGTGATAGCAGCGCTGAGTTCAGCTCAAACGAGGGGTTTTCTGTTGTCGCGCCAATAAACGTGATGGTTCCGTCTTCAATATGCGGTAAAAATGCATCCTGTTGGCTTTTATTAAAACGGTGAACTTCGTCCACAAACAGGATCGTACGCCGACCAGCGTTACGGTTCTGCCGCGCACGCTCAATCGCTTCACGAATTTCTTTCACACCAGACGTAACCGCCGAAATGCGTTCAACATCAGCGTTGGCGTAACGGGCAATAACTTCGGCAAGGGTGGTTTTGCCCGTTCCCGGTGGTCCCCATAAAATCATGGAGTGCAGATGCCCTGCCTCGATAGCGCGTGGCAAAGGCTTACCCGCAGCCAGCAGATGCTGCTGTCCGATATACTGCGCTAAATTTTCTGGCCGCATGCGCGCGGCCAGTGGCTGAAAAGTATTATCAGAAAAGTCGAGCGACAGATTGCTCACTCACACGCCTCTACTTACGTTGATCGTCAACCGTTACACCTTGCGGCGGGGTAAAGGTGAATTTGGAAGGTTCGATCGCACCATTCTGCTGAGATTTCAGCTGATAACTGCTGCGCTGATCGTCTTGTTCAACGGCGCTAAACTGGTGGATCGTCCCGTCACGCCCAACATTGATCGTAAACTGCTTCAGGTTACCGCTACTGGTTTTAGGCGTCAGTACGAAATCATCACCGTTTTGCTTAATGTTGTACTGCTGCCAGTCGCTGGCCTGGTTACGTGCAATCAGCATGAACGGCGTATTGCCAGTGGCGTCTTTCAGCCAGGTCGCGGTCGCCTGTTCAACAAACGGGTTAAAGAACCACAGCGTTTTCCCATCGGAAACCAGGATACTCTCGTCAGGCTGCGTCATATGCCAGTTAAACAGATTAGGACGTTTAACCCATAAATCACCCTGACCTTCTTGCACTGCTGCGCCGCTACCGTCCGTGACCTTCTGAGTAAAGCTGGCATGGAAGCTACTGACTTTATCCAGGCGGCTTTTCAGGTCGCTGGCAGCGTCAGCCCAGACGCTGCTCACCACAAAGCTAGACAGTAATGCACAGGTGATTGCGATTCTTTTCATCGTTATTCCTCAAAATACGTCACTCCCAACGGGGAGATCCCTCTGCTATCCATTTCAGGCCAAAAATCAGCATGAGGAAAGTAGAAAATACTGAATTACTTAACTTTGCAATCATTCGAAGGGCGGCGGAGCCAGCACTTCACGATTACCATTATGTCCTTGTTCGCTGACAATTCCCTGCGCTTCCATTTGTTCGATGATGCGCGCAGCTCGGTTGTAACCGATGCGGAACTGACGCTGGACGCCGGAGATTGAGGCTTTGCGTTTCTGGGTCACAAAGTTTACCGCCTGATCGAACAGCGGATCCAACTCTTCGCCACCATCAAAGCCGCCACCGCCGCCTTCGCTTTCGCTGTCAGAGGTAATGCCGTCAACGTATTGCGGACGACCGCGCGCCTTCCAGTCCTGAACCACCGCGTGAACTTCTTCATCACGAACAAAGGCGCCGTGAACACGCACAGGGATCGTCGAGTTTGGTGCGGAATAAAGCATGTCCCCCATACCTAACAGCGATTCCGCTCCGCCCTGGTCAAGAATGGTACGCGAGTCAATTTTACTGGAGACGGTAAAGGCGATACGCGTTGGAATATTCGCTTTAATCAGACCGGTGATAACGTCGACCGACGGTCGCTGGGTCGCCAGTACCAGATGTATCCCTGCCGCACGCGCTTTTTGTGCCAGGCGAGCAATCAGTTCTTCCACCTTTTTACCTACGGTCATCATCAGGTCGGCGAATTCATCTACCAACACAACGATATACGGCAGTTTTTCCAGCACTGGATGCTGAACATCCATGCTGTCGCCCGGCTTCCAGTATGGGTCCGGAATCGGACGACCCATGCGGGCTGCTTCGGCTATTTTCTCGTTATAACCAGCAAGGTTACGCACCCCAAGCGCCGACATCAGCTTGTAGCGACGTTCCATTTCATTGACGCTCCAGCGCAAGGCGTTAGCAGCATCTTTCATGTCGGTCACAACTTCAGTCAGCAGATGCGGAATGCCTTCATAAACTGACAGTTCCAGCATTTTCGGGTCAATCATGATAAAGCGAACGTCTTCCGGCTGCGCCTTGTACAGCATGCTGAGGATCATGGCGTTCACCCCAACAGACTTACCGGAACCGGTTGTCCCTGCCACCAGCAGGTGCGGCATTTTCGCCAGATCGGCCACCACCGGTTCGCCCGCAATATCTTTACCCAACACCACGGTCAGCGGAGATGAGTTATCACGGAATTTGGTGTTATCCAACACTTCGCGCAGATAAACGGTTTGACGTTTTTTGTTCGGTAACTCCAGTCCGACATACGGTTTGCCCGGAATAACCTCGACAACACGTACCGCTGCGGTAGACAACGAACGCGCCAGATCGCGCGACAGGTTGGAAATACGTGCCGCTTTAACCCCAGGAGCAAGATTAAGCTCAAAGCGGGTTATCACCGGGCCTGGGGAATAGTTCACCACATCGGCTTTAATGCGGAAATCCGCCAGACGCGCTTCCACCAGACGTGCCATTTGCTCCAGCGCGAATGTATCAATTGGCTCAACTTCGCTCGGCGGCGGTGTGAGCAGATCTAACGATGGCAGCGGCGTGTTTGGACGGTGCGCCGGACGGCTATCGCCATTGCGCATCAGGAGCGGATGGATCAGGCTATCCTGCGGCGGCGGTGTAACAGGTTGCGCTGGCTGCTGATAATGCTGCTGCGGTGCGACAGGCTGCGCTGGCTGCTGATAATGCTGCTGCGGTGCAACAGGCTGCGCTGGCTGCTGATAATGCTGCTGCGGTGCAACAGGCTGCGCTGGATGCTGATAATGCTGCTGCGGTGCGACAGGCTGCGCTGGCTGCTGATAATGCTGCTGCGGTGCAACAGGTTCCTGGTACTGTGGCACAGGCTCCGGCATCACGCCAGGCGTAAACAGCGGCTCATGCGGCCCCTCTTCCACCAGCGTTTTCATTGGCGAAAATTCAAAGTCATCGAGAGAAAACGGATTCGCTCCGGCTGGCTGCTCACCAGAATAACGTTGCTGCTGGGAAGAGGCAAACTGGCGAGCCAGTTCCGCTTCTGCAGCTGAATCTTCGTCATCAGTTTGATGGGTATCATCCTGATATTCTTCGCCATAGCGGTGCTGCTGCGACTGGGCAAACTGACGTGCCAGCTCATCTTGCTGCATGGCATCAATTTCATCGTCACTGTACGCATCTGTATCAAGCTGCTCTTCGCGGGCTTTCTCTTCAGCCATACGCTGTGACGGCAGTTTGATGCCATACGACGCCAATTCCCGACGAGTAGGCACGCGCACACGATTCGGACGCGGTAACTGCGGACCAATACCCTCTTTCACCTGTGGACGCGGCGCACCGCCACCCGCAAGGCTAAAGACAGGCGCTGCGGCAGCGGCCCCCGCCCCCAAAGCGGCGCTTTTTACGCCTGCGGCCAGCGGCGCAACGGCAGCAACAGACTCAACGGGCGGAATGGATGTAGCCGTCGGCATAGATGGCATAGACGGCTTAACACGTTCAGGCTCCTGAACCGGCTCTGGTATCGGTTGATACCAGGCAGCCAGTTGCTCACGCTCACGCGCACGTTTCTCTTCAACTTCTTCAAAATAGTAAAGCGGCGGACGAGTCGGTTTAACCTCTTCAACCACTGGCTCAGGTTCCATCACCGTCGGTTGTTCAACCACAGGCTGCTGGAACGGAGCGCTCTGTTGAAAAGTTGATTCCTGATGATAAACAGGTTGCTGCACTGGCTCCGGCTGATAAGCAGGCTGCTGGAATGCGGCGTTCTGTTGTAAAGTTGACTCCTGTTGATTGACAGGTTGCTGCAGTGGTTCCGGTTGGTAAACAGGTTCCGGCTGCCAGTTTTGCTCCGCGGTAAATGCCTGCGCTTGCGGCGCGAGGGGCTGCGCATATGTGGGTTCCGCGGTCTGTGGCGCATAATATTGTGGCTGAGGACTCTGCTCCACTACCGGCTGCTGCCAGGGTTCATACTGTTGCTGTACCGGTGGCTGCGCGTACTGGGTTGGCTGCGGATAACCTTCAGGTGCTGGCGCAATCACCGCATCCCCGGTTTGCGCGCCTGGCGCGGATTGCCAGGCTACAGCTGGGGCCGCTTGTTCCATAACGGGGTTGGTCACTGGCGACGTTTGCAGCAGCGGATCAACCGGCGCGCTCCAGGCCTGCGCAGCCGTTGTTGCTGCAGCTGCGGCGGCCACAGGCTCTGTTACCGAATGACCATTCAGCAGCGGGTCCAGTTCGTCATATTCAGGCAACGTCGCGCGATTGCCGGAAAACAGCACATCGTTAGGATCGGCCACAACACCGCGGGCGCTGTATTCAATTTCGTCTTCATCATCCATGCGTTTGCCGGAGAACAGCGCGGCATCAGTATGACGGCCCAGTGGGTTGGTAAACTTCTCTGCCAGACGCTTACGGCGCGCTAACGCACCACGAAGAATACGAGCCCGGCGCGATTCATGAGGTTTACCATCAGCGGCGTCGATAGATTCGTCTTCATCTTCATATTCTTCGTCATCGACCCAGGTATCGTCACGGCGGGTACGGTTGCTGGCAAACGTCAGGATATTGAGTAACCAACCGCCCAGTTTTTCCGCAATGCTAACCCACGACCAACCGGTAAATAGCGTTAATCCAGCAGCCCAAATGCACAATAACGTCAACGTACCGCCGCTGCTGTGCAGTAATGGTTGCAGGGTAGTACTGAGCAAGCTGCCAATCACGCCGCCAGAGGCGAAATACCAGATGTCATCGGCATTGATTGCGGCAAGTCCGCAGGATGTGAGAATCAGCGCCAAAACGCCAATAATGCGCAGCGAAACGGCAAAATAATCGACGTATTCGTCGCTGGCCTGGTGTCGCCATGCAAACCAACAGCCGCCAACAATGATGACGGGAATGGTGTAGGCCATGATGCCAAAAATAAAGAACAGCGTGTCTGCCAGCCATGCGCCGGGTATTCCGCCCAGATTATGAATTGGTTCATGCCACGCCGTTTGCGACCAACTGGGATCCGAAGGATTAAAGCTGAGTAAGGCTGCCATCAACCAGACGGCAAAAAGGGCAATAAGGATCAGTAGCGCTTCCAGAAGTCGGCGCCCGCTGCTTAACTTCGTCAATGTGACGTCTTTGTCTTCAGTGTATTCCTGGCTCAAAAACGGCTCTCCAGGTTTTAGGCTTTTCCTGCCCGATGCTAAAACGGACAACAGCACCGGGTTACCCCGGCACTGTTGCTGTATGGATTAACAGGAGTGTAATCAAACTACGTCGATTTTGCACCTGTTCCGTGTTAGCGCGTCTTAATTACCAGACGATTGCTCTGTTTGACTTCTTCCATTACTACATAAGTACGTGTGTCATTCACGCCAGGCAGACGCAGCAGGGTTTCCCCCAACAGCTTACGGTATGCCGACATATCCGGTACGCGTGTTTTCAGCAAATAGTCGAAATCACCGGAAACCAAATGACACTCTTGAATTTCTTCAAGTTTTTGTACTGCAGAGTTAAATTGTTCAAACACATCCGGGGCGCCACGATTCAGAGTAATCTCAACAAAAACCAGAAGTGATGCATCCAGATAATGCGGGTTTAACAGCGCTGTATAGCCCTGAATAAAACCCTGTCTTTCCAACCGACGCACACGCTCAAGGCAGGGCGTTGGTGAAAGTCCCACACGTTTAGAAAGCTCGACGTTAGAAATACGCCCATCCTTTTGCAGCTCATTAAGAATGTTACGATCAATACGGTCGAGATCTTTGCCAGGGCGCTTCTTACTATCTACCATTATTATTGTCTCTCTGTATTCCTTCCCTACTCCTGCCTGACTCTACTAACATCACTGTTCAGAGTCGCTACCCATCAAAATTAACCGCAACCCAGAGGGATTTTCGGTTCGCAATGCCTGGGTTTATGGTGAGAAGACCGTTGCCTGTCGGCGGCTATCGACATCACGAATGGCATCTGTCCACACCATGCGTAGATTTCGCTAACACGGTAAACATGGTATCTACATGCATGATTATGCAGCACATACATGACACAGTTTTTTTCTTCCTTGAATGTTTTCGCAAAACAGCAGGTGATTGTCAAAGCAAAACATCGATTTTTAGTACAACATGCCAGTTATTCATTCGCAGTGATGGAAAATCGTCATTTTATCACCTTATAACTGACCGATTTTAAGTAGAAATCGTTATAGTATTACGGATAATTACCCCCGCTCATCGGTTTCTGCTATTACACATATTGTTAACAAAATCGCCATACTCTTTTTTTACGTCTGTAAATTCCCTACAATCCTGCTCATTGCCTGCCAACAACTATGGGGATCTCATGGGCGCAACCAAACACAGTAAACTTCTTATTCTGGGCTCAGGCCCTGCGGGATATACCGCTGCGGTCTACGCTGCACGCGCTAACCTGCAACCGGTCCTGATTACCGGTATGGAAAAAGGTGGTCAGTTGACCACAACAACAGAAGTGGAAAACTGGCCTGGCGATCCGCACGATCTTACTGGCCCACTGCTGATGGAGCGTATGCACGAACATGCAACCAAATTTGACACTGAAATCATTTTTGATCACATCAGCAAAGTTGATCTGCAAAACCGTCCTTTCCGTCTGACCGGCGACAGTGGTGAATACACCTGTGACGCACTGATCATCGCCACCGGCGCTTCAGCACGTTACCTGGGTCTGCCTTCAGAGGAAGCATTTAAAGGCCGTGGCGTTTCCGCCTGCGCGACCTGCGACGGTTTCTTCTATCGTAACCAAAAAGTTGCGGTGATCGGCGGCGGCAACACTGCTGTTGAAGAAGCGCTGTATCTGGCGAATATCGCATCTGAAGTGCATTTGATTCACCGTCGCGACAGCTTCCGCGCGGAGAAAATTCTCATCAAACGTTTGATGGATAAAGTTGAGAACGGCAACATCGTGCTGCACACCCACCGTACGCTGGAAGAAGTGACCGGCGATCAAATGGGCGTAACCGGACTCCGCCTGCGCGATACGCAAAACACTGACAACGTGGAATCACTGGACGTTGCCGGGCTGTTTGTCGCTATCGGCCACAGCCCGAATACCGCTATTTTCGACGGTCAGCTTGAACTGGAAAACGGCTACATCAAAGTTCAGTCCGGTATTCACGGCAATGCCACCCAAACCAGCATTCCGGGTGTTTTCGCAGCTGGTGATGTGATGGACCATATTTATCGCCAGGCGATTACCTCTGCGGGCACGGGCTGTATGGCCGCACTTGATGCAGAACGTTATCTCGACGGACTTGCGGACGCTAACAAATAAGTTTTACAAATCAGTAACAAAAGTAAAAAAGGCGACTATAAGTCGCCTTTATTTTTGCCTCGTTGTAACATTGCCCTGCCCAAAAATTCCAATAACTCACCTGCTAAGCGTGCAATGAATAAAACCCGTCAAAAAGAGCTGACCCGCTGGTTAAAACAGCAAAGTGTAATTTCCCAACGATGGCTGAACATTTCGCGCCTGTTGGGGTTCGTGAGCGGACTGTTAATCGTCGCTCAGGCCTGGCTCATGGCCCGAATTCTGGACCATATGATCATGGCCAATATTCCCCGAGAAGCGCTTCTGCTTCCTTTCATCGTACTGGTATTGATTTTCATCCTGCGGGCATGGGTCGTCTGGTTACGCGAACGGGTCGGGTTTCACGCAGGGCAGCATATTCGCTTTGAAATTCGCCGCCAGGTGCTTGACCGTCTACAACAGGCAGGTCCGGCCTGGATAAAAGGCAAACCGGCCGGGAGTTGGGCCACGTTGATCCTGGAGCAGATTGACGATATGCATGATTACTATGCGCGTTATCTGCCGCAAATGGCGCTGGCCGTGTGCGTCCCCTTATTAATTGTGGCGGCGGTATTCCCCTCAAACTGGGTGGCCGCTCTTATTCTGCTTGGAACTGCCCCGTTGATCCCATTGTTCATGGCAATGGTCGGTATGGGCGCAGCCGATGCTAACCGCCGCAATTTTCAGGCTCTTGCCCGCCTCAGCGGTCATTTCCTCGATCGCTTGCGGGGCATGGAGACGCTAAGAATATTTGGTCGCGGTGAAGCCGAAACGGAAAGCATCCGTGCTGCGTCGCAAGATTTCCGCCAACGCACCATGGAAGTGCTGCGCCTGGCGTTCCTGTCATCCGGTGTCCTTGAATTCTTTACCTCGCTTTCTATTGCGCTTGTCGCGGTTTACTTTGGTTTTTCCTACCTTGGAGAACTTGATTTCGGCCACTACGGGACGGGCGTCACGCTGGCGGCAGGCTTCCTCGCGCTCATTCTGGCTCCGGAGTTTTTCCAGCCCTTGCGCGATCTGGGCACGTTTTATCACGCTAAAGCGCAAGCGGTGGGGGCTGCGGACAGCCTGAAAACCTTTATGGAAACCCCGTTGGCTCATCCTGAACGTGGCGATATTGAGCTGGCGACAAAAGACGCCGTGTCAATTGAAGCACGAGATCTGGTCATCACCTCGCCGGAAGGCAAAGTGCTGGCCGGTCCGCTCAATTTTGCGTTGGCGGCTGGTCAACGCGCGGTGCTGGTTGGACGCAGCGGCTCCGGCAAAAGTTCTCTGCTCAATGTCCTGTCCGGTTTCCTCTCTTATCAAGGTTCGCTGCGAATTAACGGCTTTGAACTGCGCGACCTGTCGCCTGACTCCTGGCGCAAACAACTGTCATGGGTCGGGCAAAACCCTCAGCTTCCTGCCTCCACGTTACGTGAAAACGTGCTACTGGCTCGCCCAGATGCCAGCGAAGAACAGCTGCAAGCTGCACTCGACAGCGCCTGGGTCAGCGAGTTTTTACCGCTGCTGCCGCAGGGTGTGGATACGCCAGTGGGCGATCAGGCGGCTCGACTTTCCGTTGGACAAGCACAGCGCGTTGCCGTGGCTCGCGCCTTACTCAATCCGTGTCAGTTACTGCTGCTGGACGAACCCGCCGCCAGCCTTGATGCACACAGCGAACAACGCGTGATGCAAGCGTTGAACGCGGCATCGCGCCGCCAGACCACGCTGATGGTGACGCATCAGTTGGAAGATCTTGCCGACTGGAACGTTATCTGGGTGATGCAGGATGGGCAGATCGTTGAACAAGGTACCTGGACCGAACTGGGCGCAGCCAACGGGGCGTTTGCGACATTACTGGCTCATCGTCAGGAGGACATCTGAATGCGCGCTTTGCTACCTTATCTGACGCTGTATAAACGTCACAAATGGATGTTAACGTTAGGGATCGTTCTGGCCATCGTCACGCTGCTGGCAAGCATTGGCTTGCTGACGCTTTCAGGTTGGTTCCTGTCCGCTTCGGCAGTGGTTGGCGTCACCGGGATTTACAGCTTTAACTATATGCTCCCTGCCGCAGGCGTACGCGGTGCGGCGATCACCCGTACCGCGGGTCGTTATTTCGAGCGTCTGGTCAGCCACGATGCGACATTCCGCGTGTTGCAACATTTGCGTATTTATACCTTCAGCAAACTACTGCCGCTCTCCCCTGCTGGCCTGTCCCGTTATGGACAGGGTGAATTGCTCAACCGCGTGGTGGCTGACGTCGACACGCTCGATCATCTGTACTTACGCGTGATCTCCCCACTGGTGGGCGCTTTTGTCGTCATCATGGTGGTTACGCTGGGGTTAAGCGTTCTCGATTTCACGCTGGCTGTCACCCTCGGTGGCATTATGCTGCTGACCTTATTTATCCTGCCACCGCTCTTTTATCAGGCAGGCAAAAGCACCGGACAAAGTCTGACGCATCTGCGTGGGCAATATCGTCAGCAGTTAACATACTGGCTACAGGGCCAGGCTGAATTGACCATTTTTGGTGCCAGTGAACGTTATCGCGCGCAAATGGAAGCGACTGAGTTGCAGTGGCATGAAGCCCAGCGACGTCAGTCTGAATTAACGGCATTATCACAAGCGGTGATGCTGTTAGTCGGTGCGCTGGCGGTGATTATGATGCTATGGATGGCCTCCGGTGGCGTGGGCGGCAATACCCAACCCGGCGCGCTGATCGCACTCTTTGTCTTCTGTGCGCTTGCTGCGTTCGAAGCGTTAGCACCAGTAACCGGCGCGTTTCAGCATCTCGGCCAAGTTATTGCCTCTGCGCTGCGCATCACCGAACTGACTGAACAGCAGCCGGAAGTCGCCTTCCCGGATACCGGCTCGACGATTTCCGGGCAGGTGACTCTTACGCTACGCGACGTATCATTCAGCTACCCGGGACAGGCGCAAAAAGCGCTCGATACCCTTTCCCTGCAGGCCACGCCCGGTGAACACATTGCGATTCTCGGTCGTACCGGCTGTGGTAAATCAACGCTGCTACAATTGCTGACCCGCGCATGGGATCCGCAGTGCGGCGAAATCCTGATTAATGAACAGCCGATTGCAGCCCTCACTGAAACCGCGCTGCGCCAGAGCATCAGCGTCGTGCCACAGCGCGTACACCTGTTCAGCGCGACGCTTCGCGACAATCTGCTGCTGGCAGCACCACACGCCAGCGACGACGCATTGTCCGCAGTATTGCGCCGCGTCGGGCTGGAGAAACTGCTTGAAGGTGATGGCCTTAACGCCTGGCTGGGCGAAGGCGGTCGTCAACTTTCAGGCGGCGAGCTCCGTCGTCTGGCTATCGCCCGCGCCTTATTGCACGATGCTCCGCTGATGCTGCTGGATGAACCCACCGAAGGGCTTGATGCCACCACAGAGAGCCAAATGCTTGAATTAATTAGCGATGTGATGCGCGATAAAACCGTCCTGATGGTTACACACCGACTGCGCGGGCTGTCGCGTTTTGATCAAATAATAGTAATGGACAACGGACAAATTATTGAGCAAGGTAATCACGCAGATCTGTTAGCCAGGCAGGGGCGTTATTACCAGTTTAAGCAACGTCTGTAAGCTATTATTGAACGATCAAACTCGCGTAGTGGAGTTTCGCTGTCATGCGCCTGGTGCAACTGTCCCGACATTCTATAGCCTTCCCGTCACCGGAAGGCGCTTTACGCGAGCCTAATGGCTTGTTGGCGCTTGGCGGTGACCTTTGCCCTGCCCGTCTGCTGATGGCCTACCAGCGCGGTATTTTCCCGTGGTTTTCGCCTGGCGACCCTATCCTTTGGTGGTCGCCCGATCCGCGCGCTGTTCTTTGGCCCGACAAATTTCACCTCAGCCGCAGCATGAAGCGCTTTCATAAAAATTCGCCTTATCGCGTGACGCTCAATTACGCGTTTGGGCAGGTGATTGAAGGCTGTGCGAATGACCGGGAAGAAGGTACCTGGATTACGCATGATGTGGTGGACGCATACCACCGCCTGCACGAACTGGGGCATGCGCACTCAATCGAAGTGTGGCGACAAAATGAATTAGTGGGCGGTATGTATGGCGTGGCACAAGGTACGTTGTTTTGTGGCGAATCGATGTTCAGCCGTCAGGAAAATGCGTCCAAAACAGCACTGCTCGTTTTTTGCGCTGAATTTGTAAATCAGGGCGGAAAATTAATCGACTGCCAGGTATTAAATAGCCACACAGCCTCGCTGGGCGCCGTCGAAACGCCGCGTCGGGAGTACCTTGAACACCTGAGCAGACTGCGCCAGCAGCGGCTACCGAGCCATTTCTGGGTTCCCAGGACGTTATTTTCGCCTCAGAAGTGAATGTTTTCGGCACATTTTTTGTCGGGGTGTTATAATTGTCGCGCAGAGTTGGTTTAGCCCATTACCCCGCCGCCGTTAAGGAACAGTTCGCGTCAGGCCACGCCTATCGTTTATCTCCTCGTTCCCTTACACGTTGCGCTTTAAGTGCGGCTTTGCCGTGTGTGGTTAGAGTAATGCGCCAAACCCGATTTGCTGTGTTTTAAACGCACAAATCTTTACTTATTAAAAGAACTTCGGCATTATCTTGCCGGTTCAAATTACGGTAGTGATACCCCAGAGGATTAGATGGCCAAAGAAGACAATATTGAAATGCAGGGTACCGTTCTCGATACGTTACCTAATACCATGTTCCGCGTAGAGTTAGAAAACGGTCACGTGGTTACTGCACACATCTCCGGTAAAATGCGTAAAAACTATATCCGCATCCTGACGGGCGACAAAGTGACTGTTGAGCTGACCCCGTACGACCTGAGCAAAGGCCGCATTGTCTTCCGTAGTCGCTGATTGTTTTTAACGCCTGAACGGCGTCCAGATAATAAAAGGTCGGTTTAACCGGCCTTTTTTGTGGGCTGAGGCCAGGTATTTAATCCTCAATCATCCGCGCATATTCTTCCGTTAAGAAATCGACTAATGCGCGCACTGACGGCAATAATCCCCTGCGTGATGGAAAGACTGCGTGAATAATTTCTCGCTTCGGTTCCCAGCCGTCGAGTAATGCCACCAGCTCGCCTGCAGCTAATTGATCTTTTACCATCAACTGAGGAAGTTGCACAACCCCTACACCGGCAACAGCAGCTTCACGTAGCGCAAGCATATCGGTGGTGATCATTCGTGGCGCGAAGTGTACCTCCGCACGTGCTTCCTGCGGGCCAAATAACTCCCAACGATGCACATGTTTACCGGAGGCCAGGCTCAGACCCGGCCAGCGAGTCAATTCAGCCGGAGAATGTAGCGCTCCCATTTTCTCGATTAGCTGCGGACTGGCATACAAACGATGCCCCCTGTCCGCCAGAACTCGCATCACCAGATCGCTATCTTCAAATGGTCGAGGCCTGACGCGAATCGCCACGTCCAGACCTTCTCCAACCACATCAACACGGCGGTTCGTGGCCTCCAGTTGCACTGATACGTCAGGATAACGCGCCATAAAGCGGGCAAGCATTGGTCCGATATGCACATGCAGCAACGTAACCGGGCACGTCAGCTTCACAATCCCACGAGGTTCAACCTGCAGCACGGCAATGGCATCCTGTGCCGCCTGCGCTTCCACCAGCATCGCCTTACAATGTTCGTAAAAGGTTTGCCCAACTTCAGTCACGTTAAACTGCCGGGTGGTTCGCTGAATCAGTCGTACCCCCAACCGCTCTTCCAGTTGCGCTATCCGTCGGCTCAGTTTTGATTTCGGTTCATCAAGCGCCCGACCCGCCGCCGCGAATCCCCCTTCCTCTACAACATGTACAAACCATGCAAAATCATTGAGATCCGGCTTTGTCATCTTATTGTCCTATTTATGAGACAGTGAGGACTATTTTAGCGACTACTCAGCTCGCTGTCATGAATATAAGCTTATTAACATCAAGACAACGCCACCGAGGAGACACATATGAAACAAGTCACAGGCGTCTACACCGCACCTCGCCCGCACTGGGTGGGCGATGGATTTCCGGTTCGCTCGATGTTCTCTTACCAGTCTCATGCAGAACAGTTAAGTCCGTTCCTGCTGCTGGATTACGCCGGTCCACATACATTCGCGCCAGGTAATGAAAAACGCGGCGTAGGCGAGCACCCTCACCGTGGTTTTGAGACGGTGACCATCGTTTACAGCGGCGAAGTTGAACACCGTGATTCAACCGGTCGCGGCGGCATTATCGGCCCCGGCGACGTGCAGTGGATGACCGCGGGTGCAGGGATATTGCACGAAGAGTTCCACTCACCTGAATTTACCCGCCAGGGTGGCGAACTGGAAATGGTGCAGCTGTGGGTCAATCTTCCGGCAAAAGACAAAATGGCCGTGCCCGGCTATCAGGGCATCAGTAGCGATGTTATTCCCACAGTCGCCCTGCCAGATGACGCAGGCAGCGTGCGCGTGATTGCAGGTAACTATCAAGAGACAAAAGGCCCGGCACATACCTTTTCACCACTGAATGTATGGGATATGCGCCTGCAACGTAATCATCAACTTACGTTTTCCCAACCGGAAGGATGGAGTACCGCTCTGGTGGTACTGAAAGGGAATATCACTGTGAACGGCACCACGCCTGCCGGCGAAGCGCAACTGGTGGTGTTCAGCCAGCAGGGGAAAACGCTACACATTGAAGCCACCAGCGATGCCTGCGTGCTGCTGCTGTCTGGCGAACCGTTGAACGAGCCGATTGTGGGTTACGGTCCATTTGTAATGAACACGAAGCAAGAAATCGCCGAAGCCGTACGCGATTTTAACTCAGGCCGCTTTGGCCAAATCTGAATCGAAGGAGAAGAATATGTCCAGTCCTGCAAACTTTAATGGCTCACGTCCGGTCATCGATGTGAATGATTCCGTCATGCTGCTTATTGATCATCAAAGCGGGCTGTTCCAGACCGTCGGCGATATGCCCATGCCAGAACTGCGTGCGCGTGCCGCCGCGCTGGCTAAAATGGCAACGCTGGCGAAGATGCCGGTGATTACCACGGCATCTGTACCACAGGGGCCTAACGGTCCGTTGATCCCAGAGATCCACGCCAATGCGCCACATGCCCAATACGTAGCGCGTAAAGGTGAAATCAACGCCTGGGATAACGAAGACTTCGTGAAAGCCGTCAAAGCAACGGGTCGTAAGACGCTGATCATCGCCGGTACGATCACCAGCGTGTGCATGGCTTTCCCGGCCATCAGCGCGGTTGTGGAAGGCTACAAAGTTTTCGCAGTGATCGACGCTTCCGGTACTTACAGCAAAATGGCGCAGGAAATCACCCTGGCTCGTGTTGTTCAGACTGGCGTCGTCCCGATGGATACCGCCGCCGTCGCGTCTGAAATTCAGGGGACATGGAACCGTGAAGACGCCGCTGAATGGGCGGAAGTGTATACCAAGATCTTCCCGGCTTATCAGTTGCTGATAGAGAGTTACAGCAAAGCCCAGGAAGTTGTGACTAACGGCGAAAAACTGGACTCTAAGCGCTAATCTTATCCTCCGCGCCTGCCCGGGCGGAGGAATATGTACATTGCGTAACCAAACGAGAGTGAGCACGTAAATTCTGCTTGACCGTTTTAGCGCAACTCCCTATAGTAGCGCCCCGTTGCCCCCCAAGCTGTCAGGCAGCAATACAATATGGTGAGGTGTCCGAGTGGCTGAAGGAGCACGCCTGGAAAGTGTGTATACGGCAACGTATCCGGGGTTCGAATC
>NZ_JAOWIE010000038.1:0-3542 GCF_030332265.1 Citrobacter sp. Cu231
GACTGGCCGGCAAACCGGGTACGCGATCTGTTGCCCTGGAAAGTTGATCTGAGCTCTCAGTAAATATCAATACGGTTCTGACGAGTCGCTTACGTTCATTCTGACGGGTTTTATCAACCACTTCGCCAAGTTGCTTTGCTACATGGAAGCGGTCGAAGGCGATTTTCTCAACCGCACAGGGTAAGTGGATACGCGCTGCTCTTATATAGCCTGCATTCATGTCCATTGAGAGCGTTTTGATAGCCAGCAACTGCCCGTCAGTAAGCGTGCGAAGATAGCCGGCGAGGCTCTCTGTGCCACGATCGTCCGTTAAGGCCAGCGCACGACCATCGCGATCGGAGATCACCGTTATATAACGATGTCCTTTTTTAAAGGCGACCTCATCCACATTGTCAGCACCAGTGATATAAGACGGATAGCAAAGCGCACGCGCTGTTTGTCACCGTGAAAAACGACGGTGCGACGGCAAAAGCCAATAACAACGAGAGCGTCGTGCGCATTCCTCTGCACTGACAGTTGATTCTTAGAACGTAGAGGCCTGGATTGCTGCCAGGCTTTTATTGCACTACCAGCTACGGCTAAAAGATAAGCGTCCCGGGAAGTACATAGCGCTTACAAAATATCCGACATGAAGCATACTGGAAACGAGGCGTATTGTTATTGTTGTTCATATTGGCTTCCGTGGCGGAAATATCAGGGGGTAGCTACATATCCCCCATGCAGCCAAGGCAACGATGTTAACTCTCGTCACCTGTTCCTTTCGACAGAGCCAACCTCGCAGAGGGCCAGATCTTACAACTTCACCTCAGTGATACAAAACACAAAAATACAAAACAATTTGATACAAATCATCCCTCTTATTTTAAATAAATCCATCTTGCAAGCCTACCAATCAGAAGGTAGCATGTGTAGTATCGCAAACATAAAGAGAAATTGCTCATGAATTATGTTATCTGCACTACCATTGTCGCCCTTGGTCTCATTCTGACAGGCTACGCAACTGCTGCAGATGAAATTAATCGTCAGGACGTTGTTGGTTTGATGCCGTCAGACTATATTTCTGTTGGTAATCTATATACACCAGAAGAGGTGGCAACTGCGCTTAAAGACAAAGCGGAGCAGGCAGGAGGTTCTCATTTCCGAATCACTTCATTGGGAGGAAAAAATAAACTTGATGGAACTGCCATTATCTATCGCTAAAATATGTATAATAGTCCCTTTAATACATAACAGGTAAAGCCGTGTCTACTTATGAGAATATACTTCGCATAACGGATACTCTGATCCAGCAACGCGGATTTTTGGGGTTCAGTTACGCAGATCTGGAAAAAGAAATTGGTATCAGAAAAGCCAGTATTCATCACCATTTCCCGAGGAAAACTGATCTTGGTATAGCCTACTGCCAATACAAAACAGAAGTATTTGATAGACTTAATATAACTCTCCATAATGTTTCTTCAGGTGTACAACGTCTCAGGACATATCTTGATGCATTTGCTGGTTGTGCTGAAAGAGGGGAAATGTGCGGTATTTATGCCATGCTATCCGACAGCCATCAGTTTTCTCCTGAATTACAGGAGGCTGTAAGTCAACTGGCACATCAGGAGATACAGATGATTAAAGATATTATCACCTCCGGGCAGAATAGTGGAGAGTTCAAAACAGTTCTTCTTCCGGATGAGCTCGCCGTTATAGTCTGTTCTACACTAAAGGGGGCACTGATGTTAAATCGACTTCCACCACATGATATCTATTCAGGAACCGTTAACGCTTTAATTAAAATGCTTGATACCCGTACTTAATCCTTTTTAGTGCATATAATTTTCCACCCGGAGAATGAAATGAAAAAATTTATTAATGTTTACATTAAATCAGATTATGACATAGTTATTCTTCGCCTGTCTGTTATTATAATATTTATGCTCTTCGGGACCTATAAATGGTTTGATTTTGAAGTGATGGCCCTCAAGCCCCTGATTTCTCCCACGTGGCTGAATATCCTGTACATTATGTTTGGTGTTCATGGGGGGAGCTATTTCCTCGGCATAGTAGAAACTATCACTTTTCTAGCACTGAGTATCGGCTTCTTCAGGCCTGCTGCTGGCATACTGGGAGATATTATCGTTATTGTTACAGGTTTAGTCACACTAAGTCTGTTACCACAACTGGGAAAAGTTGACAGTTTTGTCATCAAAGATGTGCTGCTGTTAGGTGCTGGTAGTGTCCTGCTGAAATATGATTTGAAAAATTATTTAAATATCAAAAACTGATTTTTCACTTCGGTGATGAACGTTTGCGTATTTTCATGGAAAGAGATTACCTAATCCCCCTCGTTCTCCTTCATGTTAATACGCAACGTTATGGAAAACAAAAATACCCTGAGTAAAAAGGTCCGTAGGCAGGCGAGTACTTTTATTTTCCGCTAGTTTTACTTTCCCATCGAAGGCCCCATACATCACTACGCCCACGAAACAACCGACGAAATAACGCAACTTTCTCATCCGTGGATAATACGGAAACGCACTGCACAGGACTCTGCGGTTTACGTCGCCATTCAATCCCATAAGCTTCAAGTGATGTCTTCCCTCAGTGCTGCTAATTCATCACTGTCAGATTTATGAACCATATTCGTTACCTGTATCCGAACCACTGAAGCACCACAGCAGAAATTCGGGTCCCCTACACTGATTACAGCGCCCCCTCTGCTGCCTATTAACTCAAGCACCTCCCAACAACTTACGGAAACTTAATTCTAATACAGCTGTAATTCAGTTGTGTCGTGGTCGGCCGCGGTTACTTTTTTCGGGAAGTCTGCTACGCATCAGAATAATACCGTGTTCTTTCTGATCCTGTTTAGCCAGGTAGCTAAGGGCGTAACGTAAACCGTTAGACTGGCCCCCTGAATCTCCAGACAACCAATATCACTTAAATAAGTGATAGTCTTAATACTAGTTTTTAGACTAGTCATTGGAGAACAGATGATTGATGTCTTAGGGCCGGAGAAACGCAGACGGCGTACTACACAGGAAAAGATCGCTATCGTTCAGCAGAGCTTTGAACCGGGAATGACGGTCTCCCTTGTTGCCCGGCAACATGGTGTGGCAGCCAGCCAGTTATTTCTCTGGCGTAAGCAATACCAGGAGGGAAGTCTTACTGCTGTGGCTGCCGGAGAACAGGTCGTTCCAGCCTCTGAACTTGCTGCCGCCATGAAGCAGATTAAAGAACTCCAGCGTCTGCTCGGCAAAAAAACGATGGAAAATGAACTCCTTAAAGAAGCCGTTGAATATGGGCGAGCAAAAAAGTGGATAGCGCACGCGCCCTTATTGCCCGGGGATGGGGAGTAAGCTTCGTCAGCCGTTGTCTCCGGGTGTCGCGTGCGCAGTTGCACGTCATTCTCAGACGAGCCGATGACTGGAAGGACGGCCGCCGCAGCCGTCACACGGATGATACGGATGTGCTTCGCCGTATACACCATGTTATCGGAGAGCTGCCCACGTATGGTTATCGTCGGGTATGGGCGCTGCTTCGCAGACAGGCAGAAC
>NZ_JAOWIE010000039.1:0-92580 GCF_030332265.1 Citrobacter sp. Cu231
GCTTGTAATCCGTTGTTCCGTGTCAGTGGAGGCGCATTATAGGGAGTTATTTCAGGCTGACAAGGGGAAATTTAAAATAATTTTCCGAGTGATTATTTTTTATACTTTACGTTTATTTTGACACCGTTTTGTGGGTTAACTGAGCGATTTCCCGCGCGAAACCCGCAACCTGTTCCCAATCGGTATACACCACTTCTTTATTCGCATCCGTTTCACCGCCTGACATCTTCATTATCAGTTGGATCATAACGCGGTCATACCAGCGATAACGGGGATACCGCAAAGCACCGGCAATAACTGCGCTACGATCTGGCCGCCACGGCGAACTCATCAGGAACTTGCGCGCATAGCTGTTAGTTTGAGGCGTACGTTTTTCCGGTTTACGGGCAACCAGGTTAACGGAGTAGAACGCACTCGGCATCGCATTCAATCGCGTGGCATGCTTTTTCACAAATTCCTGGAAAGCAGCATGGTAATGACCATAGCGAATCGAGGCGCCAATCACCACGCTGTCATAATTTTGCCAGTCGGGCTCCGCGGTACGATGCAAATTAAGCACATCCGCCCAAACACCCAGCTCTTTGAGCTCAGAAGCCAGATACTCGGCGATTTCGCGCGTTTGTCCGTCCCGGGAAGAAAAAAGAATCAGTGTTTTCACGTGTTACTCCATTATTCACGCCAGAAGGTAGGTGTAAAAAGTACCAGCAGAGTAAAGACCTCCAGACGACCAAACAGCATATTGGCAATCAGGATCCACTTCGCTACGGGGTTCATACTGGCAAAGTTGTCGGCAACAACCCCCAGCCCGGGCCCCAGGTTATTCAGCGTCGCGACCACAGAGGCAAACGCAGAGAAGTCATCTACGCCGGTCGCAATAATCGCCAGCATACTGATAATAAAGACCAGCGCATAAGCAGAGAAGAATCCCCATACGGCTTCAAGAATTCGCTCCGGCAACGCACGATTCCCCAGCTTGATACTGTAAACCGCATTCGGGTGTACCAGTCGTTTCAATTCACGGTTACCCTGTTTAAACAGCAGCAGGATACGAATCACCTTCAAGCCACCGCCCGTCGACCCGGCACACCCGCCGATAAACGCAGAACACAGCAACAGCACCGGTAGGAACAGCGGCCAGCGGGCAATACTATCTGTAGTAAATCCGGCAGTCGTCGCCATCGACACTACCTGGAAAAAAGCCTGGTTGATGGTCGTGAGCGCCGACCCATAGGTATTATGTATCCACAACACCAGCGTACAGACAACCACCAGCGTCAACTGTACGCCGATGAACATACGGAATTCCGGATCGCGCCAGTAGACCTTCAGACTACGCCCGCTTAATAAAGAGAAGTGCAGACCATAGTTACAGCCGGAGATCAGCAAGAAGATAGCAATAATCGTATTAATCGTGGGACTGTCGAAATATCCCACGCTGGCATCGTGTGTGGAAAAGCCGCCGATAGCAATTGTGGCAAAGCTGTGCCCAATGGCATCAAACGCGGGCATCCCGGCAAACCATAGCGCCAGCGCGCAGGCCACCGTCAGTAATACATAGATAAGCCACAGCGTTTTTGCTGTTTCGGCAATACGCGGGCGCATTTTATTATCTTTCAGCGGTCCGGGCATTTCTGCCCTATAGAGCTGCATGCCACCCACGCCAAGAATAGGCAGGATAGCCACTGCCAGCACGATGATCCCCATCCCGCCGAACCATTGCAGCATCTGGCGATAAAAGAGAATCGCGTGTGGCAATGAATCAAGCCCCACCAGCGTCGTCGCACCTGTGGTAGTTAATCCGGAAAAGGATTCAAAAAAAGCGTCGGTTATCGTGAGGTTAGGACTTTCCGAAAAAATGAATGGCAACGCACCCACGCTCCCCAGCACGGTCCAAAATAAAACAACAATCAGAAATCCTTCGCGCGATTTCAGCTCGCCCTTCTCTTTACGGTTTGGCCACCACAGCATAGAGCCAATAGCCAGAGCAACGAAGAAAGTTTGGGTAAATGCACGCCCAGCCCCATCGCGATAAATGAGCGCTACCAGTCCGGGGATAATCATTGTCCCCGAGAATAAGATGACCAGTAGTCCAACGATTCGGGTGATGGCGCGAAAATGCATCTCTGCCGCTTCCTTAGTTCTTTAAAATGAGGTGGGGATTATTCTTCAATCGCTAACAATTGCAATGAACCACGACTAAAATCCGCCAGTTTTGCCGAAAATCCATCCACTTTGGCATAAGGAAGCGCCACCCTGAGCCGAACAAAAGCCTGGTAATCACTGGCAATGACTTTACCGTCAAACTGCCCCAACAAAGCTTCAATACCTGCCAACTGACCGTACTCACACTGCAAAGTATATTCGGTTAATGGCGTCTTGCGCTGTGTCGTTAACTGCCGCAGCGCCTGATTCACACCACCACCATAGGCTTTTACCAGTCCCCCCGTACCCAGAAGGATACCGCCGTAGTAGCGCACCACCACCGCGGTAATCTCACCGACGCCGCTCCCCATCAGCTGTGCGAGCATCGGTTTGCCTGCCGTACCCGCCGGTTCGCCATCATCGGAAAATCCCAGCTGTTGCGAGTCATTGGGCGCACCCGCCACCCACGCCATACAATGATGACGGGCATCCGGGTGTTCCGCTTTAACTGACTCAACAAACGCTTTTGCCGCTTCTACACCGTCCGTATGGGCGATCAGCGTAATGAAGCGGCTTTTTTTGATCTCTTCAACGACGCTTACCGGCGCCGCAGGGATTAACCAACTGTCCATTACGCCAGTTTTAAATCCCGGGTCATGTTTTCGATATTGTTTTCGTGGACCACCACGTTGTCCTCAATACGAATACCGCCGAACGGTTTCAGGGCTTCGATTTTCTGCCAATTGAAGTGTTTGCTGAACTGCCCTTCACGCCACGGTGCCAGCAGCGATTCAATAAAATAGATGCCCGGTTCGATCGTCAAAACCATGCCCGGTTGCAAAACGCGGGTGCAACGCAGATAAGGATACTTCGACGGCGCAGCCAGGTGGGTACCGCTGTCATCCTGCATAAAGCCAGCAACATCATGTACCTGCAGGCCCAGCGGGTGACCAATACCGTGCGGCATAAACGGCCCGGTAAGATCGTTTTCAACCATCGCTTCTTCACTCATATCGGTGATAATTTGATGCTTACGTAGCAGTTTCGCGATGCGCTGATGGAACTGAATGTGGTAGTCCACATAGCTGGCGCCCGCTTTCATCGTGGCAATCAACGCCAGTTGCTCGTCATTCACATCCTTCACCAGATGCGCATAGTCGTTGTCGCTTTTCGCCGACCAGGTGCGCGTCAGGTCTGCCGCATAGCCGTTATATTCCGCACCTGCGTCCAGCAGGAAGCTACGGATTTCAGACGGAGCCTGATGATCCAGCTTGGTATAGTGTAAAACCGAAGCATGCTCGTTAAGCGCCACGATATTGCTGTACGGCACGTCGGTGTCGCGATGACCGGTAGCCGTCAGGTAAGCGAGGTTAATGTCAAACTCGCTCATTCCGGAACGGAA
This sequence comes from Citrobacter sp. Cu231, assembly GCF_030332265.1. Lineage (NCBI taxonomy): Bacteria > Pseudomonadati > Pseudomonadota > Gammaproteobacteria > Enterobacterales > Enterobacteriaceae > Citrobacter > Citrobacter sp. Cu231. The sequence continues at coordinate 3,545 of NZ_JAOWIE010000039.1, forward strand.
CGCTTCTTCCGCGGCACGGTGTCCATTCACCGCCATTTTCTGCGCTTCGCGCATACAGGCCAGTTCGTAATCCGTTTTATAAGCACGGTAATAATGCAGGTAGTCGATCACCCCTTTCGGGTTGATGTTACTGGCCGCGATGTCCAGTTGCAGCGCGCGTTCCGGAACGGGACCGATGTAACCGATATTGCCGCGAGCAGCAGGCAGTTGGCTACCAATACCATCCGCTTTTGGCAGCGCGATGATCTCGATCTCTTCCGTCCAGAAGGAGGTCGGCAGCGGCTCAACGTTGTGCCAGTAATCAACCGGCAGGTAGAACCACAGCTTTGGCTTATTCACACCATCCACCAACAACCAGCAGTTAGGAACCTGCGTTACAGGCACCCAGGCTTTGAACTGCGGATTGACCTTAAACGGATATGGATGATCGTCGAGAAAGACGTTAATTAGCTCACCTGAATGAATAAGTAACGCATCCAGCTTATAGCGTTCCAGCGCGTTGCGCGTCCGTTCTTGTAGGGTAACGATATGATTTTTATAGAGTGCGGCCAGTGATTCCATTTTCTATCCTTCTGTTTTTTTGACCTCAAGTCTCCGCATCTTAGCACATCGCCTTGTGAGTGCGTGATTTCTACCGAGCGTGATCAAATCGTCATTTCTTTAATCATTCATTTGCATTTTTTTAACACAAAATACACACTTCGATTCATCTGGTATGACCAGATCACCTTGCGGATTCAGGAGACTGACATGCTTTACAAAGGCGACACCCTGTACCTCGACTGGCTGGAAGATGGCATCGCCGAACTGGTGTTCGATGCCCCTGGTTCGGTCAATAAACTCGACACGGCCACCGTTGCCAGCCTGGGCCATGCGCTTGACGTGCTGGAAAATCAACCGAATTTAAAAGGGCTGCTGCTGCGTTCTAACAAAGCAGCCTTTATTGTTGGTGCCGATATCACCGAATTCCTTTCACTGTTCCTCGTGCCTGCAGAGCAGTTGAGCCAGTGGCTGCATTTTGCTAACAGCGTCTTTAACCGCCTCGAAGATCTGCCTGTTCCGACCCTCTCAGCGGTAAACGGCTACGCACTGGGCGGCGGTTGCGAGTGTGTCCTGGCAACCGATTATCGCCTGGCAACACCAGACCTGCGCATCGGCCTGCCGGAAACTAAGTTGGGTATCATGCCGGGCTTTGGCGGCTCCGCACGTATGCCACGTATGCTGGGCGCAGACAGCGCTCTGGAAATTATTGCTGCGGGTAAAGATGTTGGCGCTGAGCAGGCGCTGAAAATCGGCCTGGTCGATGGCGTAGTGAAGCAAGACAAACTGCTTGATGGCGCGATTGCGGTATTACGACAGGCAATTAATGGCGATCTCGACTGGAAAGCCAAACGTCAGCCGAAGCTTGAGCCGTTGAAGCTCAGCAAAATTGAAGCGGCCATGAGCTTTACCATCGCTAAAGGTATGGTGGCGCAGACGGCAGGTAAGCACTATCCCGCACCGATTACCGCAGTGAAAACCATTGAAGCAGCGGCCCGTTTTGGTCGTGAAGAAGCGCTGAATCTGGAAAATAAAAGCTTTGTGCCACTGGCGCACACCAGTGAAGCTCGCGCGCTGGTTGGGATCTTCCTGAACGATCAGTTCGTGAAAGCCAAAGCCAAAAAACTCACCAAAAATATTGATGCGCCAAAGCAAGCGGCAGTGCTGGGCGCAGGTATTATGGGCGGCGGCATCGCGTACCAGTCAGCCTGGAAAGGCGTGCCGGTTGTGATGAAAGATATCAATGACAAATCATTAACGCTCGGTATGACCGAAGCAGCCAAGCTACTGAACAAACAGCTTGAACGCGGCAAAATTGACGGTCTGAAAATGGCGGGCGTAATTTCCACCATTCATCCTACCCTCGACTACAGCGGTTTCGAACGTGTGGATGTGGTAGTTGAAGCGGTCGTGGAAAATCCGAAAGTGAAAAAAGCGGTGCTGGCGGAGACTGAAGACAAAGTTCGCCCGGATACGGTACTGGCTTCGAATACCTCCACCATCCCAATCAACGAACTGGCCAGCGCGCTCAAGCGCCCGGAAAACTTCTGTGGGATGCACTTCTTTAACCCAGTACACCGCATGCCACTGGTTGAGATCATTCGCGGCGAGAAAAGCTCGGATGAAACCATCGCCAAAGTTGTCGCATGGGCAAGCCAGATGGGCAAAACGCCAATTGTGGTCAACGACTGCCCCGGTTTCTTCGTGAACCGCGTGCTGTTCCCGTATTTTGCCGGTTTCAGCCAGCTGCTGCGCGACGGAGCGGATTTCCGCAAAGTCGACAAAATCATGGAAAAACAGTTTGGCTGGCCAATGGGTCCGGCTTACCTGCTGGACGTGGTGGGTATTGATACTGCACATCACGCGCAGGCGGTAATGTCTGCAGGTTTCCCACAACGGATGCAGAAAGATTATCGCGACGCGATAGACGCCCTGTTTGATGCTAACCGTTTCGGGCAGAAAAACGGTCTTGGATTCTGGCGCTATAAAGAAGACAACAAAGGCAAGCCGAAGAAAGAAGAAGATGCCACCGTTGATGGTTTGCTGGCAGATATCAGCCAGCCTAAACGCGACTTCAGTGATGAAGAGATTATCGCCCGCATGATGATCCCAATGGTCAACGAAGTGGTGCGTTGTCTGGAAGAAGGCATTATCGCCAGTCCGGCAGAAGCCGATATGGCACTGGTGTATGGCCTGGGCTTCCCTCCGTTCCACGGCGGCGCGTTCCGCTGGCTGGATACGCTCGGCAGCGCGAAGTATCTCGATATGGCCCAGCAATATCAGCACCTCGGAGCGCTGTATGAAGTTCCGGCTGGTCTGCGTGATAAGGCGCGCCATAACGAACCGTATTATCCCCAGGTTGAGCCTGCCCGCCCGGTTGGCAGCCTGAAAACGGCTTAAGGAGTCACAATGGAACAGGTTGTAATTGTTGATGCGATCCGTACCCCGATGGGCCGTTCAAAAGGGGGGGCGTTTCGTAACGTGCGGGCAGAAGATCTCTCCGCACATTTAATGCGTAGCCTGCTGGCTCGTAATCCGGCACTGGATCCAACCGCGCTGGATGACATTTACTGGGGCTGTGTGCAGCAAACGCTGGAGCAGGGTTTCAACATCGCCCGTAACGCCTCGCTGCTGGCGGAAATCCCGCACTCCGTTCCGGCGGTCACCGTGAACCGCCTGTGCGGTTCATCAATGCAGGCGCTGCACGACGCGGCACGTATGATCATGACCGGCGATGCACAGGCGTGCCTGATTGGTGGCGTGGAGCATATGGGCCATGTACCAATGAGCCACGGCGTTGATTTTCACCCAGGCATGAGCCGCAACGTAGCAAAAGCTGCGGGGATGATGGGCCTGACCGCAGAAATGCTTTCGCGCATGCACGGCATCAGTCGTGAAATGCAGGACGCCTTCGCCGCACGTTCACACGCCCGCGCCTGGGCCGCCACACAGTCCGGCGCCTTTAAGAATGAAATCATCCCAACCGGTGGTCATGACGCAGACGGCGTGCTGAAGCAGTTTAACTACGATGAGGTTATTCGCCCGGAGACAACCGTTGAAGCGCTGTCCACCCTGCGTCCGGCGTTCGATCCGGTGAGCGGAACGGTCACTGCGGGTACCTCCTCCGCGCTCTCCGACGGCGCAGCGGCAATGCTGGTGATGAGCGAAAGCCGCGCCCGTGAGCTGGGTCTGACGCCGCGTGCCCGTATTCGTTCGATGGCTGTTGTCGGCTGCGACCCCTCAATCATGGGTTACGGTCCGGTTCCGGCCTCAAAACTGGCGCTGAAAAAAGCGGGACTCTCCACCAGCGACATCGGCTTGTTTGAAATGAACGAAGCCTTTGCCGCCCAGATCCTGCCGTGTATTAAAGATCTGGGGCTGATGGAGCAGATAGACGAGAAGATCAACCTCAACGGCGGCGCAATCGCCCTGGGCCACCCACTGGGATGTTCCGGTGCGCGTATTAGCACCACCCTGCTCAACCTGATGGAACGCAAAGACGTGCAGTTTGGTCTGGCGACGATGTGTATCGGGTTAGGGCAGGGCATCGCAACGGTATTTGAGCGAGTTTAATCAAAGATAAATTCCCCTAAATAATTCGCGCTGCATCGCGGCGGCAACTGAGCGAATCCCCGGGAACATAGATAACTATGTGACCGGGGTGAGAAAAGGCAGCCAACAAAGAAGCAGTGTGAATTATGACGGGGAAAGGTTTAGTTGCCGTTCTTCCCGCCTGTCAGGGGCGGGTTTTTTATTACTAAATGAATGCAAAAGCATCGCCAAACAGACGGTCTTCACGCGCACTGCGTTCATTGCAGAACAGATCGCGCGCGATTTTGGCCATCTCAAAACGACCAGCAATGTAGATATCGTGTTCCGCCAGAGTACCGTAATCCTGCAATACTGCCGTTAACACGGTGCCCGTACGACCACGCCAGCCGTCTTCAGGCTGTTCCACCACCGGCTCAACGCGCAGGTTCGGGTGATTAACTGACAACGCTTCCAGCTCAGAGAGATCGTAGAGATGTTTCTCTTCGCGCCCACCCCAGTAAATGGTGATATCGCGGTTGGGATTACGCGCCAGCGCGGTGAGCAGAATGGAACGCACGTAAGAAAACCCCGTGCCGCCTGCGATCAGGATCAACGGGCGCTCGTCTTCATCACGCAGCCAGGCTTCGCCATGCGGAATATCGACCTTGATCTCCCGGTCTTTCAGAATGCGGTCCATCACGGCCATGGCATAAAGATTTAGCTCAGAAGCGCCAACGTGCAGCTCAATGAATCCTTTCTCGTCCGGCGTTGATGCCATGGAGAACGGACGCTTATCCCTTTCGTCCATCACGACCATTAAATACTGGCCAGCACGAAAGGAAAACGCCGCGTCAGGCACTAAACGAACGCGATATACGGTGTCAGTGATAGCTTCTACCGAGGTCACTTTACAGCTTAAGGTTGTCATGCGCTCTCTCTGTCGGATCAATAGGCAAAATGATCGCGCCTCAGGCGCTTTTGCCGTCATTAAAGATGGCCAGTTCATCCCAAATAGCGTCAATACGCGCAGTCACTTCAGGATCTTTTTTAATCGGACGTCCCCATTCACGTTGGGTTTCGCCCGGCCATTTATTTGTGGCATCCAGCCCCATTTTTGAACCAAGGCCGGAAACCGGCGAGGCAAAGTCCAGGTAATCAATTGGCGTATTCTCTACCAGTACCGTATCCCGGGCAGGGTCCATACGGGTAGTAATTGCCCAAATCACATCATTCCAGTCACGTGCGTTGACGTCATCATCGCAGACAATAACAAATTTGGTGTACATAAACTGGCGCAAAAACGACCAAACACCCATCATGACGCGTTTAGCATGGCCAGCGTACTGTTTTTTCATCGTCACCACTGCCAGACGGTATGAACAGCCTTCCGGAGGCAGGTAAAAATCGACGATTTCCGGGAACTGCTTTTGCAGAATAGGAACAAATACTTCGTTCAACGCCACGCCGAGCACTGCTGGCTCATCAGGCGGACGTCCGGTATAGGTAGAGTGATAAATAGCATCTTCACGCTGGGTAACATGCGTCACGGTAAAGACCGGGAAGCTATCTACTTCGTTGTAATACCCGGTATGATCGCCATACGGCCCTTCCGGGGCCAACTCACCCGGCTCGATATACCCTTCGAGCACAATTTCAGCGCTGGCGGGTACTTCCAAATCGTTGGAAATACATTTGACCACTTCGGTCTTGGTACCACGTAACAGCCCGGCAAATGCATACTCGGATAATGTATCTGGGACGGGCGTGACGGCCCCCAGAATGGTCGCAGGGTCTGCACCCAGCGCAACTGAAACCGGGAAGCGCTCACCAGGATGCGCCGCGCACCATTCCTGATAATCGAGCGCTCCGCCGCGGTGGGACAGCCAGCGCATAATGAGCTTGTTTTTGCCAATCAACTGCTGGCGATAGATACCCAGATTCTGCCGCTCTTTATGCGGGCCGCGCGTTACGGTTAGCCCCCAGGTAATCAGCGGCGCCGCATCTTCCGGCCAGCAGGTCATAATCGGAATACGATTTAAATCAACGTCATCGCCGGAGAAGACCTTTTGCTGACAAGGCGCACCGCGCAACCGCTTAGTCGGCATGTTCAGCACCTGCTTAAACTGCGGCAGCTTATCAAACAGGTCGCGGAATCCTTTCGGTGGCTCTGGCTCTTTCAAAAACGCCAACAGTTTACCGACTTCCCGTAATGCCGAGACATCTTCTTGCCCCATACCCATCGCAACACGCTTCGGTGTGCCAAACAGGTTACACAACACCGGCATTGAATAGCCTTTAGGATTCTCAAACAGTAACGCAGGCCCACCGGCACGCAGGGTGCGGTCGGCAATTTCAGTGATTTCCAGGTGGGGATCCACCTCAAGCGAAATGCGTTTGAGCTCGCCCTGCTGTTCAAGCAGCGTCAGGAAGTCGCGTAAATCGTGATATTTCATGGCGTCCATTGTGGCCTCTTCGTAAGCGCTTCATTATACGGCGTTCATCATTGTGATGCTGTATTTTTGTTAAATTAGCGTGAACTCTGGCGATGCATTTAAGCTCTGGGAGTATATACCCATTGGGTTTCAGCCTGCTTTGAGACAGGTATAATTAACTTAACTCATGGCTTTTGCTATGCTGGCGCTCAGAACAAGCGGATAAGAGTTATTATGCAAGCCTGGTATTTACTGTACTGCAAACGTGGGCAACTTCAGCGAGCCCAGGAACACCTGGAAAGGCAGGCGGTGAACTGCCTGACGCCTATGATCACCCTGGAAAAAATGGTGCGCGGTAAACGTGCCACGGTCAGTGAACCGCTATTCCCTAATTACATGTTTGTCGAGTTCGACCCAGAAGTGATCCACACCACTACCATCAACGCCACGCGTGGTGTCAGTCATTTCGTACGCTTCGGCGCAACGCCAGCGACCGTCCCTTCTCCCGTTATTCACCAGCTTTCCATCTACAAGCCTGAAGGTATTGTTGATCCTCAGACCCCTCAGCCTGGGGACAGTGTGATTATCACTGAAGGGGCGTTTGAGGGGTTAAAGGCGATTTTCACCGAGCCGGATGGCGAAGCGCGCTCCATGCTGCTGCTTAACCTGCTGAATAAAGAGATTAAGCAGAGCGTGAAAAATACTGGCTTTCGAAAAATATAAGCCATTAGAAGGCCACTTCGAACAGCGTTCTGACGTTAGCATCAATGGTTGCTGACAACCATTGAGGATCTTCTCCGCGCCAGTGTGCAATACGCTCAAGAATATGTGGCAGGTGCGCCGGTTCATTGCGCCGTGAGGCTGGTTTCGGCATTAAGTCGCGAGGAAGTAGATAAGGCGCATCGGTTTCTATCAGCAGTCTTTCCACCGGGATAAACGGCAGCAGCTCCCGTAGTTCCATTCCCCGGCGCTCATCACAGACCCATCCGGTAATACCGATATAAAGTCCTCGGTCCACGCAGTCCTGCATCTCCTGACGCGAGCCGGTGAAACAGTGCAGCACTGCGCCGGGGAGGCTATCCAGCCACGGCTCCAGTAATGTCAGAAAACGCGCATGCGCATCCCGACAATGCATGAAAATCGGCATCTGCAGTTCAGCGGCAATGCGAAGCTGTGCCTCAAACGCACGCTCCTGCTCTTGCGGGGTGGAGAAATTACGATTGAAATCCAGGCCGCATTCACCAATAGCAACCACCTTCGACTGGTTTGCCAGCGCGATAATCTCGTCTTCCGTTGAGGATTGCCATTGACTGCTGTTATGGGGATGCACGCCAGCCGTGGACCAGCAATGCGGATAATGTTGCGCCAGCTTTAACGCTTGCTGACTTTCGTGCAGGTTTGTTCCGGTCAGAAGCATACCGTTTACGCCCGCAGCAAAGGCGCGCGCCACGACCTCATCCCGGTCTTTCGCAAATTGTGAACTGGTTAAATTAACGCCAATATCAAACATGCTTCCTCCCATATGACAACCGCCCTGACGGGCGGTTGAATTTATTCTTCAGTTTTCTCAGTGGCTTCGGCTTCTTTTGCTTCTTCAGCCTCGTTGTCCTCATCTCGCGTACGTCGCTTACCGACATAGAAACGGGAGAAGAAAACACCCACCTCGAACAGGCAGTACATCGGTATCGCCAACAGCGTTTGCGAGAAAACATCCGGCGGGGTCAGTAACATCCCGACGACAAATGCCCCAACTACAACGTAAGGACGTTTCTTGCGTAAATCGTCAGGCGTCGTAATGCCCATCCAGCATAGCAGGACGATGGCAACCGGAACCTCAAAAGAGACACCGAAAGCCATAAACAGCGCCATGACGAAGCTGAGATAGCTGGCAATGTCCGTCGATACCTGTACACCTTGCGGAGCCGTGTTGGCCAGAAAACCAAACGCCAACGGGAAGACGACAAAGTAGGCGAATGCCATGCCGATATAAAACAATAACGAACTGGAAACCAGCAGTGGCACCACCAGGCGACGTTCATGTTTATACAAAGCTGGCGCAATGAATGCCCACACCTGGTAGAGGATCACTGGCGCTGACAGGATCAGCGACACCATGAAGGTCAACTTGATCGGGGTAAAGAACGGCGAGGCCACATCAGTGGCAATCATCGTTGCGCCCTGCGGCATCTGTTTAATCAGCGGCGCTGCAACCATATGGTAAATGTCGTTGGCAAAATAAACCAACGCCAGAAAGATCACGATTACCGCAATAATGCAGTTCAGGAGTCGCTTACGCAGCTCAATAAGATGCGTGATGAGCGGTTGGGTATCTTCTACAGACATGTTTACGGTTTATCACTCGACGAGGGTGAGGATTCGACAACAGGTGCGGCAGCTTTCTTTTCTGCATCCATCAACGTGGCGGAAGCGTTTTCCGTCGGCTCTGGCGTTGTAGCACCCGTGGATTCCGGTTTTTGCTCCGGCGAACTGGCCTGGTTTTCAGCGGCGGCAGGGGTGACCCCTTCTCGCTGCGCTTCACCTTCTTTCACCACCGGATTGTGGATAGTGTGCGCTTCATCGCTCGCTTTCTCAGGATCGTGCACGCTGTATGAACGCTTCATCGATTCTGCCGCTTCACGCAGCTCATCCATTGAGGCTTTCAGCTCCGGGGTCAGATTTGTCAGGCTCGCTTTCTCTACTTTCTTCAGGCTGTCCTGAAACTCCTGAAGCTTAAGCTCCTGGGTCAGTTCATTCTGAACAGTAGTTGCCAGGGAACGTAAAGCACGCACCCAGCCAGCAACCGTTTTTACCGCTACGGGTAATCGTTGCGGCCCCAGAACGATGAGGCCGATCACGAACACCAATAACAGTTCGCTAAAACCGATATCAAACACGGATTATACCTGCTCTTTATCTTGGCTTTTGGCGTCTTCCTTTTTCACTTCGCCCTGCTTATCGGTGATGGATTTAGCTGTAAAATCAGCGTCCTGGCTGGTTTTATCTTGCTTAGGCTCATCATCACCCATCGCTTTTTTGAAGCCTTTAATCGATGCGCCAAGATCGGAACCGATGGAGCCGAGTTTCTTGGTGCCAAATAGCAGTACAACGATGACGGCAATGATCAACAACTGCCAAATACTGATACCACCCATACATGTTCCTCTGTCATAGATGATGAATTAATAAGGCCGTAGTATACGTTACACGGCCTGCCTTGGGCGATGAAAAATTCAGCGCATTTTGCGCCAGCCGATTAACCAGGCCAGGACACCGCCTGCCATCAACCAGCCCGGCATAAGCCCCCACTCAGGACGGCTTACCAGCAGGAATGTTCCACTTAGCAACAATGTTGCGCCAATGCCCAATAAATAACGGGATTGTCCCTGACGTACATGATTCGCGTGAAGCTCGCGGGCAATCTTATCAACACTGTGCTGTAAATATTTGCCCTGGCGCAAACTGTCATACACCAGTTCAGGTATTTCTGGCATTTTTTCGACCCAGAACGGTGCTTTTTCTTTAAATGCCCTGACAAGTGCCGGAATACCGACCTGATCTTTGATCCAGGATTCGAGGAATGGCTTAGCCGTTTTCCATAAATCTAGCTGCGGATAGAGCTGTCGTCCGACACCTTCAACATACAGCAGCGTCTTCTGAAGCAATACCAGTTGAGGCTGAACTTCCATGTTGAATCGGCGCGCAGTGTTGAACAGATTCAACAGCACATGACCAAAGGAAATTTCCGCCAACGGCTTTTCAAAAATCGGCTCACACACGGTACGAATGGCAAATTCGAACTCTTCAACGTTGGTATCCGGCGGAACCCAGCCAGAATCCACGTGCAGTTCAGCAACTTTGCGGTAGTCACGGTTAAAGAACGCGATGAAGTTTTCAGCCAGGTAGCGCTTATCTTCTTTGTTTAAAGAACCCACTATCCCACAATCAATACCAATGTATTTCGGGTTTTCAGGGTGCTCATAACTTACGAAAATATTCCCAGGGTGCATGTCCGCATGGAAAAAGCTGTCACGGAAAACCTGAGTAAAGAAGACCTGAACACCGCGTTCAGCCAGCAACTTCATATTGGTGCCGTTCTTCTCAAGCGTGGCGACATCTGAAACGGGAATACCGTAAATGCGCTCCATCACCATCATGTTCTGACTGCAATAGTCGGAGTACACTTCCGGGATGTACAACATCGGGCTGTCTTCAAAATTACGTCGCAGCTGAATCGCGTTCGCTGACTCGCGCAGCAAATTCAGTTCATCAATCAACGTCTTTTCATATTCACGGACCACTTCTGTTGGCCGCAGGCGACGACCATCAGGCAGCAGGCGAGGAACCCAACGAGCAAGGCGATAGATCAGTTTTAAATCCGCTTTGATTACCGGCAGGATGTCCGGGCGAATAACTTTGATCACCACCTCTTTGCCATTCGATTTCAGCCGTGCGGTGTGAACCTGAGCAATAGATGCAGATGCCAGCGGCGTGATCTCAAAATCATCAAACCATTCTTCGACGGGCAGTCCGCCCATCGCTTCTTCGATTTGTTCTTTCGCGCGTTGCCCATCGAATGGCGCAACCCGATCCTGCAGTAGCGCTAGCTGATCGGCGATGTGAGGAGGGAAAAGATCACGACGGGTTGAGAGCATTTGCCCAAACTTGATCCACACCGGGCCAAGTTCCTGTAAAGCCAGTCTCAGCCTTTCTCCCAGTGGTTTATCTTTGTGTCGGTTGGGCATCCAGAACAGCGAGTAACGCCACAGCCGGAGCGGCAGCGTGATACGCATTTTAGGGATGAGTTCATCAAGGCCATAACTTAAAAAAGTGCGAATGATGAAATAAAGGCGCCGTACTTCACCTGGCGTCATTTGGCCTCCAGTTTTTCCAGCCGTGTTGCCAGAGATTCGACCGCGCGCTCAACGGCTGCCGTTTCTTCTGCAAACCATGCAACCTCAAGCGGACCAGGAGCCATGCGCCACTCTTCGGTGAGCGCTTCAGCAACATAGCGCTGCTGGCGTTGAATGTTGCGGCACAGGAACTTCGTTCCACCACGCAACACTTTGCTAACCCCTTCCGCGACGATATCGCCAGTATAGGGCGCTAACAGTTCAGCGGGATCAAACTCCGCCAGATCGGCCAACGCAACAAAGTTCTGTACGACCTGAATATCGCCCTGGACTTCCAGCTCACCGCTGCGAATAAGCGTGGTGAGTTGCTGCCGATCGCGTAGTTTCGGTAACACGCTGGCATGTGTGATTACGGTGCAATCGGCTTCGCCTTCCCATGCCCCCAGCACATCGACCTGGCGCTCACTGAACACCAGAACTAATGGTGTTGAAAATCCTTTGTGATCAACACGTAGCACTTTTCCCTGTAAACGCGTTCTGGCTGACTTGAGCGCAGGGGAACGGTACAGAAAGGTGTTGAGCAGATTTTCAACGCCTGCGGTCACTAAGGGTTTTAAAGGCATCCCCAATCTCCTGTCAGAACTTGTAACCACGATGCAGCGCAACGACACCTGCCGTCAGGTTGTAGTAATCAACGCTTTCGAACCCGGCATCTTGCATCATTGCTTTTAAGGTGTCCTGATCGGGATGCATGCGGATTGACTCCGCCAAATAGCGATAACTGTCTGCATCGCTTGCTACCATTGAGCCAATACGCGGTAGAACGTGGAAAGAGTACGCGTCGTAGGCTTTGCTCAGCGGTTCGATAATCGGCTTAGAGAACTCCAGCACCAGTAGACGCCCGCCCGGCTTCAACACGCGATACATTGAGCGTAATGCTTTGTCTTTATCCGTCACGTTGCGCAGACCGAAAGAGATGGTGATGCAGTCAAACGTGTTGTCAGGGAAAGGTAATGCTTCCGCATTCGCCTGAACGTACTCAACGTTCCCCACTACACCGATATTGCGCAGCTTTTCACGACCCATTTTGAGCATCGAGTCATTGATATCCGCCAGCACAACTTTGCCGGTTTCGCCTACCATGCGAGAGAATTTCGCCGTCAGATCGCCGGTACCGCCAGCCAAATCGAGAACGGTTTGTCCGCGACGCACGCCACTGCAGTCAATGGTGAAGCGCTTCCACAAACGATGAATGCCGAATGACATTAAGTCATTCATAACGTCATATTTAGAGGCCACAGAATGAAAAACGTGGGCCACCATGTCAGCTTTCTGCTCTTTAGCGACGGTCTGAAAGCCAAAGTGCGTCGTTTCTTGTGAATTATCCACCATCTCAGTGCCTGCTCATTCAAAAAATGTTCGAGAAGTGTAACAGATTGGGCCAATTTGCCCTACCCTTCTGCCGGGTTCAACTACCCCAAATGGACTAGCTTGATTGCTGATTTACCGCTTCATCATCGGAGTAAGGCTCATCTTGTTGCGTTTCAGGGACCGAGCGCAAGCGGTACTCTTCATCCTGCGTAGTGGCTTGTTCAGCCAGCTCAGGATTAATCTCGCGCTTAATTTCCACTCCTAAACTGCGAAACGCTTCGGCCTGCGACAGGACGTTTCCACGGCCTGAAGAGAGTTTTTTCATCGCCTGTCGGTAGTTGTCCTGGGCTTTATCCAGGCTTTGACCAATTGCCGACATATCATCCACAAACAACCGCATCTTGTCATAAAGTTTGCTGGCCCGATCGGCAATTTGTTGCGCATTACGGCTCTGATGCTCGTAGCGCCACAGATTGGCAATCGTACGCAATGCCACCAACAGCGTGGTGGGACTGACCAGCATAATGTTATTTCTAAGCGCTTCGGTAATCAGTTCGGGCTGCCTGTCGAGCGCCAGTAAAAAAGCTGGCTCAACGGGGATAAACATCAGCACATAGTCAAGCGTACGTAATCCAGGAAGCTGCTGATAGTCTTTGCGGCCCAACAGACGAATGTGGTTTCGCACCGAGGCGATGTGCTCCTGTAGCGCGCTCTCGCGGGTGGATTCATCTTCAGCGTTAAAATAGCGTTCATAGGCGACCAGCGTCATTTTCGCATCAATCACCACATCTTTGCCCTGCGGTAATCGAACAATAACATCTGGCTGCATCCGTGAACGGGCGTCGTTTTCGATGCTGACCTGGGTTTCGTATTCATAGCCTTCGCGCAGACCGGAAGCCTCAAGCACCCGCGTGAGTACGACCTCGCCCCAGTTCCCCTGCGTTTTGTTATCACCTTTTAATGCCCGCGTCAGGTTTACCGCTTCCTGTGCCATCTGCGCATTCAGTTGTTGGAGATTACGAATTTCGTGCGCCAGAGTATGGCGTTCCTGCGCCTCTTTGCCAAAGCTGTCCTGAACCTGGCGTCGAAAACCGTCCAGTTGTTCGCGAAGCGGTGCCAGCAGGCTGTTCAGGCTTTGGCGATTTTGCTCATCTACGCGGCGATTGCTGTGCTCGAAAATACGGTTCGCCAGATTTTCAAACTGCTCGCTCAGGCGCTGTTCGCTGTTGATCATCTGACGGATCTTATCTTCCGCATGCTGTTGCGTTGCTTCCAGCCGGGTAGTGACTTCACGGAGATCGGCTTCCAGAGAGGTGTTGATACTGTGCAGGCTGCGCAATTCGTTATTAAGCAGTTCGCACTCATCACGCCAGTGGGCTTCCTGTGAGAGTTGTTGCCGGGCGGCGCTTAGCGCGATATCCAGTTCACGTCGTTCTTCGATGAGATCGGCACGGATCCTGTCGGCGTGCGCTTTTGTTGCCAGCCACCCGACCAGCAGTCCTGCGGCTAATGCCAGCACGGCACTCATCACAATTGAAATATCCACAACGCCCCCCTTACAGCTACGACTTACCGGCACAAAATAGAATTGTGCTGTATAAACGTCCAGTTTAAAAGGAATTTCCTGCGAGGCACTACGCAAAATAAAAAGGCCGAACGCGTCGGCCTTTTTGAATAGACGGGAGAATTACAGTAAACGACGCGCAGCTTCCACCACGATTTTCACCGCGTGGCTTTCTGTTTGTTTCATCGTTTCCGCATTAGGGATCTCTTGCTGAGTACGGTTCACGATAACACCCGCAACCATACCGGCACGCAGACCCTGGCTAGCGCACATGGTCAGCAGCGTGGCGGATTCCATTTCGTAGTTCATGACGCCCATAGACTGCCACTCTTCCATAGAGCCTTTAAAACGGCTCACTACGCGACCAGAGAAGGTGTCATAACGCTCCTGGCCCGGGTAGAAGGTATCAGAAGACGCAGTAACGCCAATGTGGGTGGTGGCGCCGATTGATTTCGCCGCTTCCACCAGCGCGGTGGTGCACTCGAAGTCCGCAACAGCCGGGAACTCCATGGGCGCGAAGTGCAGGCTTGCTCCATCCAGACGGACAGAAGCCGTGGTGACCAGGACATCACCCACGTTGATATGTGGCTGGATAGCGCCAGTCGTACCGATACGCAGGAAGGTACGAATGCCCAGCTGTGCCAGTTCTTCTACGGCAATAGAGGTTGACGGGCCACCGATACCGGTAGAGCAAACGATCACGGCTTTACCATCCAGCTCAGCACGCCAGGTAGTGAACTCGCGATGAGATGCCAGCTTAACCGGCTTATCCATCAGCGCGGCGATCTTTTCCACACGCTCCGGGTCGCCAGGGACGATAGCAAGCGTAGCCCCTTGTAAATCGCTCTTAGTGAGGCCGAGATGAAAAACATCAGACTTAGACATAAAAACTCCTCTGTGAATCGGTTTTGTCAGAAGAAGCAAAAACACACTTTACCGAAGGCATGAACATATTTTCGTGACAGTCATCACTATGATGTAAATCAATTGCATTCAATTACCATCAAATAGTGACTTGAATCACATAAACGATGCGATGTAAGGAACCCCTGCACAAAAGATAGCCCGTTTAAGGCAATGTGGTTCGTTGCATGTGTCTATAGTTAACAATGCGCTTTTTGGCTGAATATTTAAGGGTACGGAGAATACCATGACAACACGACAATCTGGCTTTGCACCTGCTGTATCTCCACCAACGTCTACCACGGTTCACACTCCAGATAACGCAATTATCGCCGGAGTAACATCCATACCTTCACAAGGCGATGATATGCCAGCGTATCACGCACGACCAAAGCAAACCGATGGCCCGCTGCCCGTGGTTATTGTCGTGCAGGAGATTTTTGGCATTCATGAACACATTCGTGACGTTTGCCGCCGTCTGGCTCTGGAAGGGTATCTGGCTATCGCTCCAGAGCTCTATTTTCGCGAAGGCGATCCCAATGACTTTGCCGACATTCCCACGCTGCTCAGCGGCCTTGTCGCCAAAGTACCTGACTCTCAGGTACTGGCCGATTTGGATCACGTCGCCAGCTGGGCCTCCCGCAACGGAGGTGATGCGCATCAACTGATGATTACCGGATTCTGCTGGGGCGGGCGCATTACCTGGCTGTATGCCGCACATAATCCACAGTTAAAAGCGGCGGTGGCGTGGTACGGCAAACTGGTGGGCGATAAAACCCTCAACTCGCCGAAACATCCCGTTGATATCGCGACCGATCTTAACGCTCCCGTTCTGGGGCTTTATGGCGGCCAGGACACCAGTATTCCACAAGATACCGTTGAAACAATGCGTCAGGCGCTACGCGCCGCCAATGCTAAAGCGGAAATCGTGGTCTATCCCGATGCCGGACATGCGTTTAACGCCGATTATCGCCCGAGCTATCACGAAGAGTCCGCTAAGGATGGCTGGCAGAGAATGCTGGAGTGGTTTACCCAGTACAGCAGTAAAAAATAAGGACAACCCTGGCTTCGGCCAGGGTATCCCTCAGAAAAAATAAGTGTATTGCGTCACATTCTTGCGACAATTTTTTTAATTATACAGTCTCGCTGCATCAATTTTTTTGCTGTTAAAGAAGGCGCTATGATCGCCTTCACATTTGACGTACTCCTCCCCCATCAAATGCAAAATTTTCGTTGCTTAGCGCCAAACTATTTTTCTGTTTAACATCGCTATTCTCCTGAATACTCAGTAACAGACCCAGCGAATTGCTTATTCTGTGAACAGGAGATTGATCATGACGCAACAGACTTTCCAGGCCCAACCTTTTGCTCTGCCTTTTGATCCGCATACCACCGCACTGGTGATGATCGATATGCAACGTGACTTTGTTGAGGCAGGTGGTTTTGGTGAAGCATTAGGTAACGATGTCTCGTTGGTTCGAAGCGCAATTGAGCCATGTAAAAAGGTATTAGCGGCTGCGCGCGATAAAGGCTTACTTGTGATTCATACTCGCGAAGGGCACCGCGCCGATCTTAGCGATTGCCCGGCGGCGAAACTCACCCGCGGCGGTA
Organism: Citrobacter sp. Cu231; assembly: GCF_030332265.1. Classification (NCBI taxonomy): domain Bacteria; kingdom Pseudomonadati; phylum Pseudomonadota; class Gammaproteobacteria; order Enterobacterales; family Enterobacteriaceae; genus Citrobacter; species Citrobacter sp. Cu231. The sequence continues at coordinate 20,347 of NZ_JAOWIE010000039.1, forward strand.
AAACTTTCATTGGCGAAACAGGCCCTATGGGACGCATTTTGGTTCGGGGCGAAGCCGGTCACGACATTATCCCTGAACTGTACCCGGTCTCGGGTGAACCGGTTATCGACAAACCAGGTAAAGGTGCGTTCTACCAGACTGATTTACATCTGATTTTACAAAATCACGGGATCAAAACGTTAATTGTCTGCGGCGTCACGACTGAAGTATGCGTGACGACGACGGTACGAGAAGCCAACGATCGGGGCTATGAATGCATCATTCCTGAAGATTGTGTGGGTTCCTACTTTCCAGAGTTCCAGAAATATGCGCTGGAGATGATCAAAGCCCAGGGCGCGATTTTTGGTTGGGTCAGTCACGCTGATGCCATTATCGCAGGGTTGAAAGGCTAACGTCATGACGCCGGCGGCACTTTCTGCGCTTTCGCTAGGGTATCTCTTTCCGGTGAAAGGACGACACATTCTGCGGGTTCACAGTGCATTTCAGCATGCTCTGAATCTGCGCTCAGAAGAAGGACGGCACCTCACGCTGCTGTGTGCAGAGAAGTATCAAAACCTGGCGGATGCGGCACGGATCATGCTGCCAGAATGGTGGGACTGGCGGCGGGAGATCACAGGAACCGGGACAATTCGGTTAGCCGATGGCGTATTAATAGCCCAGCGTTTTCGTGTGGACCTGAACGCAGCCGCAGTATGGCAGCCCCAACTCCGATGTGAATCGCTGGATCCGAAAACCTGTTTGTGGCCCCAACGGCACTACAGGACGCTGGATTCTCAACTGCTGCTGTTTTGCCTGGAACATGAGGTAGAAAGCGCACTGCAATGGCAGGGAAATATTCGCCAACGGGGGTTAAGGCCACAAGAGTCGCCGGAGCAACTTGAAGAACAGGTCCCCCGGTTAATCGGTTACGGCAAAGGGCTAACGCCGGATGGCGATGACTATCTACTGGGTTATCTGGCGGCGCTTTGGCAGTGGAAACTCTGTCCCGGTCTTGAGGCTCACTACACCAGATTGCAACAGGCTATTGAACGGCAACTACCGTACACAACTGACATCAGCCAGCATTATTTACACGGCGCGCTACAAGGTCATTTTTCGCAACCGATTTGCGAGTTGCTCAAACAGCTTAATGCTGACGCGCCTACAACAACGATTATCGCCTGTGCAGAACAGGTCATGCAATTTGGGGCGACATCGGGCGTCGACTGCCTGGCCGGTTTGCTTCACGGCATGAGAACGCTGTACGCACACCATTGAATAAATGAAATGCTCTCGTAGCGCAGATCGCTACGCGGAATCGCTGTACCCGAAATCTGTTATCGGGTGATAAACGACGGACATAACACAATGAAAGTAAAGAATAAAATTTTCAGAAACCTCTATCAGGATTCCGTATCCCTGATGCAGATTTCGGCGCAAATCAGCGCGTTACCAGGCATTCAGCAGGCTTCCGTGGTGATGGGAACATCAACAAATCTTGAGCAGCTTAGTCACGCCGGGCTTGGCGACAACGTCAAAGCAGGGCCAAACGACCTGGTCATAGCGGTAATGGGAGAGGAGGATATCTGCGCCGAAGCGCTGGATATCGCAGAACAACGCCTGACCAGTAAACCGGAAGATGAAGGTGACGAGGGTGTAAAAACACCGGATATAGTGAGTATAGAAATGGCGCTGGAGAAAGTGCCTGATGCCAATCTGGCGCTGATTTCGGTCCCTGGTGACTACGCCGCGGCGGAAGCCATTAAAGCGCTGAATCTTGGTCTGAATGTGATGATGTTCAGCGATAACGTCAGCATTGAGCAAGAAAAAGCGATAAAAAACCTCGCTCGTGATCGTAACCGTATCGTCATGGGGCCCGATTGCGGAACCGCCATTATTAACGGCATTCCATTGGGTTTCGCGAATGTAGTAAACCGCGGTCATATCGGCGTGGTGGGAGCCTCCGGCACGGGATTACAGGAAGTCACCTGTCGTATTGACCAACTGGGTGCAGGTATCTCTCAGGCGCTCGGTACTGGCGGCCACGATCTGAGCGAAGACATCGGCGGGATTTCGATGCTGTTTGGGCTGCAAGCACTCATGGATGATGACGACACCCACGTCATCGTATTGATTTCCAAACCACCGTCATCAGTGGTAGCTGAACGTATTCTGCAACTGGCGCAGTCTGCCGGCAAGCCGGTCGTCGTCAATTTCCTGGGAGCCGACCCACAAACCGTTACGCGACCAAACGTAACCGCAGCGACAACCCTTGCTGGCGCAGCAGACCTTGCCGTCGCGTTGCTAAACAAACGCCCACTAACGGAAACTCGCTATCAGCCTTCACCGTCAGACCTTACTGCACTGCAACAAGCCTGCCAGCGTTTGGCTCCAACTCGTCAGGCTATCCGCGGTGTTTTTGCAGGAGGAACATTCTGCTACGAAGCGCAGCTCATCTGTCAGCAAAACGGTTTTACCGCCGCATCAAACACGCCGGTGTCGGGTAACCAAACGCTTGCCAATATCTGGCAAAGCCATAACCACACGCTGATAGATATGGGTGATGACGATTTTACCCGAGGTAAGCCACATCCCATGATCGACCCGACATTACGCAATCAACGTCTGCTCGCTGAACTTAACGATCCGCAGACCGCCGTCGTTCTGTTCGATTTGGTGTTGGGATACGGTGCGTCTGAAGCACCTGCTGCTGAATTACTCGAACAACTCACACAGATTGATCAACAGCAGGCACCACTGATGATTGCTCACGTTTGCGGTACCGAAAGCGATCCCCAGCAAAGAAGTCGCCAGGTCAGCGCTTTGCGTGATGCTGGCGTCATTATCGCTGACTGTAATGCCCAGGCTGCGCAATGGGCCAGCATCGTGGCGCAGATTCAGATTGAGAAGAAGGAAGTAATTGCATGAATACCTTGTTTAATCAGCCGCTGAAAGTGGTAAACGCCGGATTACAGAGTTTCGCCAACAATATTCAGAAAGTCGGCGGTGAAGCAATAGCGTTGAGCTGGCAGCCGCCCGCACAGGGAGATGTGAATGCCGGACTGGAGCTGGCCTCTTTAATACACCATCCGCTGGTTGAACAGGCGAATAAAATCGCCATGGAGCGCTATCTCAGCGCCCAACCGGTACTGGTCGATGTTATGCAGGCTCATGAAGCAATTCCAGAAATGGCTAAAAGTAAACGTATTCTTCACTCCGGCCCCCCCATTAGCTGGGAAAACATGTGTGGGCCGGTAAAAGGCGCAATCATCGGCGCAATGCTCTTTGAAGGGTGGGCCACCAGCCATGAAGAGGCGGAGTGCCAGATTCTGGCGGGAGATATCGAACTTGAACCGTGCCACCATTATCACGCTGTTGGACCAATGGCGGGAATTATCAGTCCGTCGATGCCGCTGTGGGTCATCGAGAACAAGACTAACGGTCAGCGTACGTTCAGCAATTTTAATGAAGGGCTGGGTAAGGTTTTACGCTTCGGAGCGAACAACGATGAGGTACTCAATCGCTTGTACTGGATGCGTGACGAGCTGGCACCGGCACTGAAAGCGGCTGTCATTCGTCTTGGCGAACTGGAGCTAAAACCACTCATGGCCCAGGCGCTGCATATGGGTGACGAGGTTCACAACCGTAACGCCGCCGCGACCGGCCTGCTCATCAAACGCCTACTGCCTGCGCTGTTGTCCAGTAATTTACCTGCGGAGCAGTTGCAGCGAACGGTCACCTTCATTACCAGCAATGATCACTTCTTTCTTAATCTCTCGATGGCGGCCTGCAAAGCAATGATGGACGCGGCAACCAATGTTCCTTTCAGTTCCATGGTTACCGTTATGGCCCGCAACGGCGTGAATTTTGGTATTCGTCTTTCGGGTACAGGCGACCAGTGGTTCCAGGCTCCGGCCAATGCGGTTGAAGGGTTATTTTTCCCCGGCTATGGAGTAGACGATGCCGCCGCCGATCTTGGCGACAGCGCTATTACCGAAACCGCGGGCGTGGGTGGTTTTGCCATGGCTTCTTCCCCAGCAATTGTGAAATTTGTTGGCGGAACACCTGCAGATGCCACCAACAACAGCAGACGCATGCAGGCAATCACCCTGGGCGGCAATCCGGCATTTACTCTGCCAGCACTCAATTTTGCTCCGACGGCGGCGGGAATCGATGCACGTAAGGTGGCCGACAGGGGGATTTTACCGGTCATCAATACGGGGATCGCCCATAAACAGGCAGGTGTCGGTCAGATTGGCGCAGGGATCACGACCGCGCCAATGCGCTGTTTTGTTGATGCCATTGCCGCGCTGGCGCGGATCGTCGCACAAGGAGAAAAACCGTGAATAAACCTCTGGCTGTCGTTGCCGTTGGCGGCAACGCGCTGATTCAGGACGATCGGCGTAATAGTATCTCCGATCAGTACGAGGCCGTCATGGAAAGCGTGAAGCACATTACCGATATGGTCGAAGCTGGATGGGACCTGGTACTGACTCATGGCAATGGCCCACAAGTGGGCTTTATTTTACGTCGATCCGAGTTAGCTAGCAGTGAAGTCTCGCCGGTCCCGCTGGATTATGCGGTCGGCGATACTCAGGGCGCGATCGGCTATATGTTTCAGAAAGCGCTGCATAACGAACTTGCGCGCCGCAGCCTCCATAAGCCGGTTGTGGCACTCATCACGCAAACACGGGTCAGCCAGCACGACGACGCTTTTGCTAACCCAAGTAAACCCATCGGTGCATTTCTGGACGAACACACTGCACGTGAACGCCAGCAACAGCTTGGCTGGACGATGATGGAGGATGCCGGACGAGGCTGGCGACGTACCGTACCGTCGCCAAGGCCTCTGGAAATCATTGAACGAGACACTATCGCGCAGTTAGTGCGGCAGGGCTATATCGTTATCGCCTGCGGCGGTGGCGGGATCCCTGTCATACGCGATGCGCATCACCAGTTGCAGGGGGTTGAGGCGGTGATAGATAAAGATCTCGCTTCCGCGCTGCTTGCCAGCCAACTGGGAGCGGACTTGCTGGTTATCCCGACTGGCGTGGAAAAAGTGGCGATTAACTTCGGCACACCACAGCAGCAATGGCTGGAAACGCTCAGCATCGCGCAAGCCGAAAAGCTCCTGCAGGAAGGTCAGTTTGGCGTCGGCAGCATGCAGCCCAAAGTCGAAGCAATTCTCGATTTCATGAATGCCAGCCGACAACAGGGCAAGAACGCCAGCGGTCTGATCACCAGCCCGCAGGCGATCAAATCTGCACTGGACCATCAAAACGGCACATGGATAACCCTTTAGCTTTAGGAGAATAAGATGACTACAACAACCCTACTGGCCGTCAACGGAACCCTGATGCGCGGCCTGGAACTCAATAAAAATATGCAAAATGCAGGCGGTGTCTTTATCCGCGAAGACCGCACTGATGCGCACTACCGTTTGTGGAGCATTAACGACCAACATCCGGGGATGATCCGCGTTGCCCAAGGTGGTACTCACGTGGCTCTGGAAATTTGGCAATTACCACTGGCCAGTTTTGCTGAACTGCTGATGAGTGAGCCAGCCGGACTGGCAATCGGCAAAGTCAAACTCGAAGATGGCAGTGAAGTTTTGGGTGTACTGGCGGAAAACTGGCTGACAGAAGGGCAACGGGAAATTACCGAATTAGGAAGCTGGCGCAAATACACCGGTCATTTTCATACCGTGTAATGCGCATTAACAGAGGGAACAGGATATGCGTAAAACAGAAGAGAGTATGAATACTGCATCAGGCTTGAGAATTGCCATGATTCTGTTGGGGATCGCAGTAACACCGGTTTTGCTGTCGTCCTCAAGTCTTGGCAACCAACTCTCCAGTAGCAGTCTGGTTACTGTAGTGCTGTTGGGTGGGTTAATCCTTACCATCCTTGCCGCCATCACGATCAGCGTTGGCGAAAAAGCCCGTCTGCCGACATACGGTATTGTTAAGTACGCTTTCGGTGAAAAAGGGGCCATTGCTATCAATATCCTGATGGCAATCAGTCTTTTTGGCTGGATTGCCGTGACTGCAAATATGTTTGGTCACTCTGTCCATGACTTACTGTTACAGCACGGCATAACGCTTCCTGTCCCTCTGCTGGTGATAGCGGGTTGCGTGGTATTCGTCGCATCTACGGCATTTGGCTTTGCCGTATTGGGTAAAGTCGCACAGGTCGCGGTGCCGATCATCGCCTTAGTACTGTGCTATATCCTCTATATTGCGACACACAGCGAAGTCACCGCGCCAGCGGAAGTTGTCAGCATGAATACAGGTGTCGCTGTCTCGACCGTCGTCGGCACCATTATCGTACTTGTCGCTACGCTACCTGATTTCGGCAGCTTTGTGCATAATCGCAAACATGCTCTCATCTCTGCGGCTGTGACGTTCCTAATTGCCTATCCGCTACTTTACTGGGCTGGCGCAACGCCCAGCGCCCTCAGCGGTCAGGGTTCTCTGCTGGGAGCCATGACAATATTTGGCGCCGTATTGCCAGGCGCGCTGCTGCTGATCTTTGCCTGTGTAACAGGGAATGCCGGAAATATGTTTCAGGGTACGTTAGTGGTTTCAACACTGTTAACCCGGTTCCCTAAATGGCAAATTACTATCGCCCTGGGTGTACTCTCTGCGATAGTCGGAAGTCTGGATATTATGGCGTGGTTCATTCCCTTCCTACTGTTCCTCGGTATCGCGACGCCGCCTGTAGCAGGTATTTATATTGCCGACTTTTTCCTCTATCGCCGAAATGGTTATCAGGAATTGGTGCTGACGCAAGAGCCACAGATTAAGGTACTGACGTTTGTTGCATGGATCCTTGGCGCCGCTGTAGGTTTTATGACGGTAAAAGGCCTCTTCACTCTAACCAGTATTCCTTCGGTGGATTCGATTGTTGTAGCTTGTATCGCTTATATACTGTTAAGTCGACTGGGCCAACATCATTAGTTCCTGGGTATAATTGGCATTAACATTACGGCTGAACCGGGATCGGTTTAGCCGATCTCTGCCAACCAGGAAACCTTATGTTCATCTCTGACGAAACCCTTCGTGTTATTCATCTGGTCGCCAGGCATCAGAGCATCAGCATCGCCGCAGAACAATTAAATAAGGTGCCTTCAGCCATCAGTTACACCATTAAAAAAGCGGAAGAAAGCCTGGGGGTAGCGCTGTTTACTCGCAAAGGTCGATATATCGAAATCACACCTGCTGGCCGCTATTTTATTGAACATAGCAAGACCATTCTCGGTGATATGGAGGCGCTTAAGCGTAACACCGCTCTGATCCATGATGGCGTCGAGCGCGAATTAACAATTGCGGTGAACAATATTATTCCCGCCCCTTTGTTGGTGGCGTTTATCCACGATTTCGAACGACAATTCTCCTCGACAACTCTGACGGTCTGCCTTGAGGTATACAACGGTTGTTGGGACGCGCTCTACAGCAGACGTGCCGATCTGGTGATTGGCGCGCCACATGCCGTCCCCAGTACTGAAGGTATTGTCAGTGAACCTATTGGCCAGCTTGAATGGGATTTTGTCGTCAGCCCGCGACATCCGCTCGCCAGTGAGCGCCATCCGCTGGAAAACGCAGAACTTCGCCAGTACACCGCAGTGTGTATTCGTGATACATCCGTAAATTTTACGCCGTTACAAGCATGGTTACTGGAGGGACAAAAACCGCTGTTCGTACCAGACTTTGCTACCGCCATTGCACTTATCGAACAAAATGTCGGCATTGGCTATATCCCGCACCATTTAGCGCTCCCGCTGTTAAATAGTGGCAAACTGTTGAAAAAACCGATGCGCGAGCATAAACATGCGACAAAATTATTCCTGGCAGCCCGTTCGGATGGCATGGGGAAAGTGTGCCAGTGGTGCATCGACTATTTAAAGAAACCGGCGCTTTATGCCAGTTAACAGGGAAGAGCGGAGGCTTTTGCCTCCGCTGTAGAGGTTAAGCCTGACGCAGATTCTGCGCCGCTTTAACCATGTTGGCCAGCGCAGCACGGGTTTCCGGCCAGCCGCGCGTTTTCAGGCCGCAGTCCGGGTTCACCCACAGACGCTCTGCCGGAATACGCTGCTCGGCTTTCTTCAGCAGGGCTTCAATCCACTCCACGCTCGGGACGTTCGGCGAGTGAATGTCGTAGACGCCCGGCCCGATTTCGTTCGGATAGTCGAACTCTTCAAACGATTCCAGCAGCTCCATATCAGAACGTGAAGTCTCAATAGTGATCACGTCCGCGTCCAGCGCCGCAATGGAATCCATGATGTCGTTGAACTCGCAGTAACACATGTGGGTGTGGATCTGGGTTTCATCCTTCGCCACTGCCGCGTTAATGCGGAAGGCTTCCACGCCCCACTCCAGATACGCCGCCCAGTCGCTGCGACGCAGCGGTAAACCTTCACGCAGTGCCGGTTCGTCAATCTGAATAATACCAATCCCCGCCGCTTCCAGATCCGCGACTTCATCACGCAATGCTAGCGCAATCTGCTTCGCGATGGTTTCACGCGTCACGTCTTCACGCGGGAATGACCAACAGAGAATGGTCACCGGACCGGTCAGCATACCTTTTACCGGTTTGTCGGTCAGCGACTGGGCATACTTCGCCCACTCCACGGTGATCGCTTCCGGGCGGCTGACGTCGCCAATCACCACCGGCGGCTTCACGCAACGGGAGCCATAGCTCTGCACCCAACCGTTCTGGGTAAAGACAAACCCGTCCAGATGCTCACCAAAGTATTCCACCATGTCGTTACGTTCGGCTTCACCGTGTACCAGCACGTCGAGACCCAGGCGCTCCTGTTCGGCGATCGCCTGTTTGATATGTTCCGCGATCCCTGTGCGATAGTTACCGGCATCCAGGTTGCCTTTTTTGAAGTCCAGACGCAGGCCGCGAATTTCCGTGGTTTGCGGGAATGAGCCAATAGTCGTGGTCGGCCATGCCGGCAGATTAAAACGGGCACGCTGTGCCTCGGCGCGAACCGGGTAAGCGTTGGCGCGCTGGCTGTCCTGGGCGGTGATCGCCGCCAGACGTTTTTCCACTGCAGCGTTGTGGACGCGGGTAGAGTGACGACGAGCCTGAATCGGTGCGCTCCACGCCACAATTGCCGCCGTATCACCACTGTTTAGCGCATCGCGCAGCAGCGCCAGTTCGCCGCATTTTTGCAGGGCGAAAGCAAACCAGCTCTTCACTTCCGCATCAAGGCGGGTTTCCACACTGAGATCGATGGGGCTATGCAGCAGTGAGCAGGAAGAGGCCACCCACAGATTACGTTTTCCGACGATATCTTTAATTTGCGCATATTTCTCACTGAGATCGGCGCGCCATACGTTGCGCCCATTCACCAGACCCGCTGACAGCAGCCAGTCGGCAGGCAGACGCTTGTGCAGCTCGGCGACATCATCTTTACCATGCACGAAGTCAACGTGCAGCCCCTGTACCGGCAGCGCGGTAATGGTATCCAGATTCGGCGTGACGCCTTCAAAATAGGTGGTCAGCAGCAGCTTCACCTGGCCTTGCAGGGCGTCATAAGCCGGTTTAAAGGCATCCAGCCACGCTTGCGGCAACTCCAGCACCAGAGCCGGTTCATCGATTTGCACCCACTCAATACCCCGTTTTGCCAGCTCCGCCAGCACCTGCTGGTAAACCGGCAGAATATCGTTCAACAGACTCAGGCGATCAAACTGTTCGCCCTTCACTTTCCCCAGCCACAGGTAAGTTACCGGCCCCAGCAGCACAGGTTTCACCTTATGGCCAAGCGCCAGCGCTTCGTCTACTTCATCCAGCAGTTGCGTCCAGGTCAGTTTGAACTGCTGACCTTTGGTGAACTCCGGTACCATGTAGTGATAGTTGGTGTTAAACCATTTAGTCATTTCTGCCGCCGCCGCTGGCTCACCGGTCGGTGCGCGGCCACGGCCAATGCGGAATAAGGTATCAATATCAACCGAACCGTCTTTGTTCTGATGACGAGCCGGAACGTTGCCGAGCAGCAGGCTGGTGGTCAGAACATGGTCGTACCAGGCAAAATCACCTACCGGCAGCAGGTCAACACCCGCCAGCTTCTGCTGATCCCAATGGCGGGCACGCAGCTCGCGGCCAACGGCCAGCAATTCTTCACGGGAGGAATTTCCCGCCCAGTAACTTTCTTGCGCTTTCTTCAACTCGCGACGAAGGCCAACACGAGGGAAACCGAGGGTGTGATTAAGTATTGTCATTATATGCCTCTTATTTAATTTGCAGGTTTTAGCCATCCAGATGTTTACACCGCTATATTTCGCAAGTACTGTATATTCCTCAAGCGCAATTTGTTCATGCCGAAGTGAAGGACTTTCATGATCGAGATTAAACACCTGAAAACGCTCCAGGCGTTGCGGAATAGTGGTTCGCTGGCAGCCGCCGCAGCGACGTTGCATCAGACCCAATCCGCCCTTTCTCACCAGTTCAGCGATCTGGAGCAGCGCCTTGGCTTTCGACTCTTTATCCGTAAAAGCCAGCCGCTGCGCTTTACGCCGCAGGGCGAAATTTTGCTGCAGCTGGCAAATCAGGTGTTGCCGCAAATTGGCCGGGCACTGCAGGCCTGCAACGAACCGCAGCAAACCCGGCTGCGAATCGCCATTGAATGCCACAGCTGTATCCAGTGGCTGACGCCCGCGCTGGAGAATTTTCGTGCCAACTGGCCGCAGGTGGAGATGGACTTTAAATCCGGTGTAACGTTTGATCCGCAACCGGCGCTACAGCAAGATGAGCTGGATCTGGTATTAACTTCCGACATTCTGCCGCGCAGTGGACTGCACTACTCACCGATGTTCGATTTTGAAGTCCGCCTGGTACTGGCGCCGGATCATCCGTTAGCCAGCAAAACGCAAATCACACCGGAAGATTTAGCCAGCGAGACGCTGCTTATTTACCCGGTGCAACGGAGTAGACTGGATGTCTGGCGGCATTTCTTACAGCCTGCGGGCGTGAGCCCGTCGCTGAAGAGCGTGGATAACACCCTGCTGCTGATTCAAATGGTTGCCGCCAGAATGGGTATCGCCGCGTTACCACACTGGGTGGTGGAGAGTTTTGAACGCCAGGGCCTGGTGGTGACCAAAACCCTGGGCGATGGATTGTGGAGCCGACTGTACGCCGCCGTGCGTGATGGCGAGCAGCGGCAGCCGGTCACGGAAGCGTTTATTCGCTCAGCGCGGAATCACGCCTGCGATCATCTGCCGTTTGTGCGGAGTGCGGAACGACCCACTTTCGATGTACCCACAGTGAGGCCACTATCACAGCCGCGCCAATGATGAAGCTTGGCCAGTGAGGCTGTTGATGCCAGATAGCCAGGTTGACCAACAGCCCGGCTGGCACATGCATATTGTTCATGATGCCCAACGTACCTGCATCCACTTGGGTCGCACCGTAGTTCCACATAAAGTAACCAATGCCGGACGCCGCCACGCCAAGAAATACCAGGATACCCCACTGTAGCGTAGTGGTAGGCATTTTCTGCGCATTGCCCAGCATGAACCAGGCCACGACAGCCACCATAAAGGCCCCCATGTAAAACCAGGCAAAAGCGTTATGCTGTGGCATTGGGCGGGTTTCCATCAGACGCTTATAGCCCACCATACCGATGGCAAAACTAATGTTGGAAAGCTGCACCAGCAGCAGGCCAGTCCAGAAGTGGCTGGTTACCTGATCGTAACGAATAATCCCCGCGCCAATCACCGCCAGTAACGCACTGAAAGCGTAGCTCCAACGCAGACGCCGCCCGCTCATCAGGTCATAAATCAGCGTGATGTAGAGCGGCGTCAGTACGGTGAAAAGCAACAGCTCTGAAACCGTCAGATACAGGTAGGCGTGAAAACTCAGCATATACATAATGCCAAGCTGCATGGCCCCCACCAGCATATACAGCGCGATTGTTTTTACGCTATGCCCACGGGTACGTAAAAACGGCAGGAACACCAGCGCCGCGAGTCCAACGCGCACCAGCACTGCAAAATAGCTATCGACATGACCAGCAAGGTACTCGCCAAACAGGCTGAAGGAAAAGGCCCACAAAATAGTGGTAATGATGAGTAGCGCCACAATGGATGTCTCTTAGAACAGGGAACATCCATTGTAGCGGAGAGTTTAGTTGACAACTGGTCAACTAAAGAACAATTACTTTAAAAAGAGATCGCGCAGATAGTGTGGCACGGCATCGTCGGCGTTGAGTCCGATGACTTCCAGTTCCGGATGCAGATCCTTCAGACGCTGGTGGGCGTTGCCCATGATGCAGCCTTTGCCCGCCATGGAGAGCATTTCCGCGTCGTTCATCCCGTCGCCAAAAGCGATACAGTCTTTCAGGTTGTAGCCCATCGCTTTCGCTACCGCTTCCAGCGCATGACCTTTCGATACGCCGCCCGCCATGACTTCCAGACAGGTAAGCGTAGAGAAGCTAACGTTGACGCGATCGCCCCAGCGGGCGTTAATCGCCTGCTCCAGCGGCAGCAATCTTTCGTGAGAATCGGTGGTGAAGAAAACTTTGCTGACGCCTTCCGGCTCCAGTAGCGCAGGTTCAAACAGGGAATAGTTAAACACCGCTTCTTTGAAAAAGCGCATTTCGTCGGGGCGATGGCGGTTCATAAACCACTCATCATCACGATAAACGTTGGTCACGATGTCCGGATTTGCATTCACTACGCCAAACAGGTCGCTGGCAATGTCGCGATCCAGGTTATGAGAAAACACCAGATTTCCATCAGAATCATGCACCCGCGCACCGTTGGAGGTGATCATGTAGGTTTTAATACCGAGGTTATCGCGAATTTGTCCCACATCAACATGATGACGGCCAGTCGCAAACACGAAGTTAACGCCACGAGCAGTCAGTAATTTCAGCGTCTCTTTGGCATAAGGGGACAAAGTATGGTCGGGGGAAAGCAGCGTACCGTCTAAATCAGACGCAACAACCTGATACATAAGAAAATTAAACCTCTAGGCAAAGCGGGTTCCGCTGGATGAGTTATGCTTGTCGAAAAATTCGACAATAGCGTTAAGCGCGACTGAGCGCATTGCGTCCTTTTCAAAAAGGATCTCATGGTACGCGCCTTTTATGACAAGCGGCTGACCTCCTTCTACAGGATGGCCCGCCGCGGCGCGGAGTTCACAAAAACGATCGTGCATGCGGTTATCCACCACACGCTCTTCTTCGGCCTGAATTAGTAGGGTCGGCGTCGCGTCATCTCCCGCACCAGCCAGAACCTGTTCGCCTGCCAGAATACCTTCACGTACCCAATGGTAGGTCGGGCCGCCTACACGTAGCCGCGGCTCATCAGCATAGAAACGTAGATTGCGCCGATAGCGCTGTCGACTATGAGTTAACGCATTCATGCCGAAGGGTAGCGCCCGCCAGCGCCCGGTGCCCATCGCATAGCCTTCGCGGATCCGTGGATGCCCTTCAGCCCAGTCCAGAATGTGGCGCACCATCCAGTCGGGAAAGCGCATCACAATACCAAACATCGGCGCGCAAAGCGCGATGGCATCACACTGATTCGGGTGGCGCTGCAGGAACAATGTGGCAATCGCACCGCCCATCGAATGCGCCAGTATATAGCGCTTTCTCCACGGACCGGGTAGCACTTCCTGCTGCCAGAAGGCGGTTAAATCGTCGACATAGTCATTAAAGTTATCGACATGACCGCGATGCGGATCCGACAGCATGCGCCCGGAGCGCCCCTGGCCACGGTGGTCGATAATGAGCACGTCAAAACCAGAATGAAACAGGTCATACGCCAGTTCAGCGTATTTCACGTAGCTTTCAATGCGTCCAGGACAGACGACGATGACGCGATCGTTTTTTTCTGCATGAAAACGAACAAAATGTACGGGGATATCATCCACACCCGTAAATTCCGCTTCTTCCCGCTGACGCCAGAAATCTGTCAGTGGCCCCATGGAAAAAGCAGCAAACGCGTTTTCTCTTGTTTCCCAGTCTTTTTGCTGCTGAAACATCGGGTATCCAGCCTCGCTGACCAAGTAAAATCGTTTTTTTCACCGTCGCTGACACAACCTAACGACAGTAGCGTATTGTGGCATAAAAATAGACAATCCGGGAGTTTCTCATGACCTTTGAATGGTGGTTCGCCTACCTGCTGACCTCTATTATTTTGAGCTTGTCTCCAGGTTCAGGCGCAATCAACACCATGACCACTGCCATCAGTCACGGTTATCGCGGTGCCAGCGCGTCGATTGCGGGTTTACAGACCGGGCTGGGCATTCATATCGTTTTGGTTGGCGTGGGGCTGGGAACGCTATTTTCTCGTTCGGTGATCGCGTTTGAGGTGCTGAAGTGGGCGGGAGCAGCCTATCTGATTTGGCTGGGCATTCAACAATGGCGGGCAGCGGGCGCTATCGATCTGAACACCATGGCAAATACGCAATCGCGCAGTCGCCTGTTCAAACGCGCGGTCTTTGTGAATCTGACCAATCCCAAGAGCATTGTTTTTCTTGCTGCTCTGTTCCCGCAGTTTATTCTGCCGCAGGAACCGCAGCTGATGCAGTATGTGGTGCTTGGCGTTACGACCATCGTGGTCGATATCATTGTGATGATCGGTTACGCGACGCTGGCTACGCGCATTGCAGGATGGATTAAAGGGCCAAAGCAAATGAAGGCGCTGAACAAAGTGTTTGGTTCGCTATTTATGCTGATAGGCGCCCTGCTGGCATCGGCAAGGCATGCCTGATTACAGGACCGGACCCGCTAACGCTTATCCGGTCTGGAACGAACTCAGCGCGAAATGATCAGGTGGATACCGAAGCCCGCGAACAGCGCGCCAGCAAAACCGTCAATCCACTTCGCCAGGCGCTGATAGCCACGACGCATTTTCGGCAGCGCAAACAGGCTGGCAACCACAGTAAACCACGCCAACGTTTCCACGATGATCAGGGCAAAAATTCCCCAACGCGCGCCCGTTCCCACGTTGTCGCCAACGAATAATGAGAAGACAGAGCCAAAATAGATAATGGCTTTAGGATTCGCCAGATTGGTCAGCAGACCTTTCAAGAAGCTGCGTCCGCTCTGCGCCAGCTCAACCTGCGGATTGGAAGGAGCCACGTCCTGTTTTTTAAACGCGCCGCGCAGCATCTGATACCCCATCCAGCACAGATACAGACCCCCGCCGACCATAATAATGGTATGTAGCCAGGCCATTTTTTCAATAATCAGATGCAGGCCGAGCAGCGCCACGCCAGCCCAGACCATGACGCCACAGGTAATACCCAGCACGCCCATCATCGCTTCTTTGCGCGAACGGCTAACGGCCGTTTGAGAGACAAAGAAAAAATCGGGGCCGGGACTCATCAGCGCAACGATGTGCACCAACGCAACGGTGAAAAATAGCGTTAACATAAAAAATGACTCGCGGGGGAATAGTTCAGTGAGTCACCATCCTGGCACTTTTTTGCCCGGCTGACTACTCTTCGTCGTCACCATCCACATGTGCGCGGATAAGTGCCATAAACTCTTTGCCAAAACGCTCAAGTTTACGCATTCCCACGCCATTAACGCTCAGCATTTCGCTCGGTGAAACCGGCATTTGTTCGGCCATTTCAATCAGTGTGGCGTCGTTGAACACCACGTAAGGCGGGATATTCTCTTCATCAGCAATGGCTTTACGCAGCTTACGCAGTTTGGCGAACAGTTTGCGATCGTAATTACCGCCAAAGGATTTCTGCATTGCGCGCGGTTTCAGCGCCACAATACGCGGCACGGCAAGCTGTAGTGGAACGTCACCGCGTAGCACCGGACGCGCGGCTTCGGTTAACTGTAATGCCGAGTGATGGGCAATATTCTGCGTCACCAGACCAAGATGAATAAGCTGGCGAATAACGCTGACCCAGTGTTCATGGCTTTGCTCACGACCAATGCCGTAGACCGGCAGCTTGTCATGGGCCAGCTCGCGAATACGCTGGTTATTCGCCCCACGCAGAACCTCGACGACATAACCCATACCAAAACGTTGATTCACACGGTAGATGGTCGACAGCGCTTTACGCGCATCCATGAGTCCGTCGTACTGCTTTGGCGGATCGAGACAAATATCGCAGTTACCACACGGCTCCTGACGCCCTTCGCCAAAATAGTTCAGCAGCACCAGACGACGACAGGTTTGCGCCTCGGCAAACGCCCCCATCGCATTGAGTTTATGCCGTTCGATATCCAGCAGTTGTCCGGCGGGTTTCTCTTCGAGACAACGGCGTAGCCACGCCATATCTGCCGGATCGTAAAACAACATTGCTTCCGCAGGCAGGCCATCACGCCCGGCGCGACCGGTTTCCTGGTAGTAAGACTCGATGTTACGTGGAATATCGAAATGCACCACGAAACGTACGTTGGGTTTGTTGATCCCCATGCCGAACGCCACGGTTGCCACCACAATTTGCAGATCATCGCGCTGGAATTTCTCCTGCACGTCGGCGCGTACGGTATTTTCCAGCCCGGCATGATAAGCCCCGGCACTGATGCCCCGGCTTTGCAGGCGCGCGGCGGTGTCTTCAACTTTAGCACGGCTGTTACAGTAGATAATGCCGGACTTACCGCGCTGCTCTTGCACATAGCGCATCAGTTGATCGAGCGGCTTAAACTTCTCCATCAGCATGTAGCGAATATTTGGGCGGTCGAAGCTGCTGATCTGAATTAACGGGTCGTTGAGGCCCAGCAGACGCACAATGTCCAGCCGGGTGGTTTCGTCCGCGGTCGCGGTCAGCGCCACAAACGGCAGGGTTGGGAAACGTTGACGCAACTGTCCCAGCGCCGCGTATTCCGGGCGGAAATCATGTCCCCATTGCGAAATACAGTGCGCTTCATCTACCGCCAGCAGCACCGGGTTCCAGTGCGCCAGGTTTTCAAGGAAGTTATCCAGCATCAGGCGCTCAGGCGCAATGTACAACAGGCGAATCTGTCCGCTGCGACAGCCTGCCATCACCTCAAGCTGCTGCTCGCGACTTTGAGTGGAGTTAAGGCATGCTGCCGCCACGCCGTTGGCCAGCAGTTGATCGACCTGATCTTTCATCAGAGAAATCAGCGGAGAAACAACAACGGTGAGCCCGTTGAGCAATAATGCGGGAATCTGATAGCACAGGGATTTACCGCCGCCGGTCGGCATAACGACCAGGCAGTCGCGACCAGAGATCACGGTATCAATGATTTCTTCCTGACCCGGGCGAAACTGTTGGTAGCCAAAGGTTTCTTGCAAAACCTGTTTAGCGCCCATTTCCAGATTCAACACTTCCGCCTGCGCCACATTAACCCCATTAGCCTGAAATAAAAACAGGCGCTATTTTCAGCGCCTGAGAGAGAAACTGCAATGATTAAAATACTCTCAATACCTGTCAGAAGATATCGTTGAGCATCACGCCCACGCCAACACGGGTCTGATTGAAGTTATAGTCAATCAGCGATTCGCCGTAACCGCTGTAAACCTGGGTGTAAAGGCGCACATGCTTCGTAATGGGGTAACTGACACCCAACTCAGCACCGCCGTAGCCGGTATTCCAGTTGTACTGACCTTTCGCACTTAAGACGGCGTCACCGAGGTGATAACCCAGTTTGAGCTGATAGTAGCCCATATATTTTGTGATATCCGGGTTATCGTCGGTGCTGCCGATGACGTACCACGGCTTAACTTCCACCAGCCAGTTACCGTTTTCAGCCATCAAACGCGTGTAAAGACGATTCCAGCTACGTGAAGTGGGGTCAGACCGACCGTTGGAGTCATGGTTATAACCCATTTCGACATCGCGGAGCGTCCAACCAGCGAAGCGATAGTCGGTGGCGAAACCGAGGAACAATTGCGGTTCATAATTGGTTTCGCGAAATGGGGAAGACTCTTCGCTATTCGAAAGCTGCCACCAGGACTTCTGGGTATAGGAGCCGCCAAGTACCGAGTTCGGACCTAAGATCCCGCGCCAGAGCGGAAACGCCAGGCTTAGCTGAAACTTAACCTCATCTTTGCGCGCATTTTCGGACCAGCTATAGCTGCTGATCGCTTCTTTGTTCATGTCGCTGGTATTGGTGTAGATAAGATAGTTGGTGTCATAAGGATAAAGCGTGAAAGGATTGTCATGCTCCTGCAGCATGTTGGCGATAATACTGCCGCGAACCGCGGGTGCATCATGAATCTCTTTCACTGTCGCTTCCTGCGCATACGCGGTCAACGGCAGCATGACTGCTGGTAGTAACCATCCCAGAATCGCCCGCATCGGTACTGTTCTCCTGAACCAAAATATTGATGAATTGTATAATTATCTGGCAAGTATTCTACATACTTAGCGAGTTCCTCGTTAGTTATCCCGTCCAAAAGTAGAAAACAACAAATAATAAGCATAATATCAACATTTCATTAACCATTAAGATGTAGGGATCGTATGTCTGCCGTACTTACTGCTGAGGAAGCGCTGAAGTTAGTGGGTGAAATGTTCGTCTATCATATGCCGTTTAACCGGGCACTGGGACTGGAGCTTGAACGCTATGAGAAAGAATTCGCTCAATTAGCCTTTAATAACCAACCGATGATGGTCGGCAACTGGGCGCAAAGCATTTTGCATGGCGGCGTGATCGCCTCGGCGCTGGACGTCGCCGCCGGACTGGTGTGCGTTGGCAGTACGCTAACCCGCCATGAGACGATCAGTGAAGACGAATTACGTCAGCGGATGTCACGCATGGGAACCATCGATTTGCGCGTTGATTACCTGCGCCCGGGGAGAGGGAATCGCTTTACCGCCACCAGCAGCCTGCTGCGGGCGGGTAATAAAGTCGCCGTGGCGCGCGTGGAACTGCATAACGAAGAACAGCTTTATATTGCCAGCGCAACCGCCACTTATATGGTGGGGTAAGCAGCCAAAAAAAGGTAAACTGCTGTTACATTTCTGCAATGAGTTTTCCCGATGGATGCTAAACAAACGCGGCAGGGCGTGTTACTCGCTCTTGCTGCTTATTTTATTTGGGGTATCGCACCTGCCTACTTCAAGCTGATTTACTATGTCCCGGCGGATGAAATCCTGACGCACCGCGTCATCTGGTCATTTTTCTTCATGGTGGTGCTGATGAGCATCAGCCGCCAGTGGTCGGGTGTCAAAACATTACTCCAAACGCCAAAGAAGATATTCCTGCTGGCGCTCTCTGCAGTGCTCATTGGCGGAAACTGGCTGCTGTTCATTTGGGCAGTCAATAATCACCATATGCTGGAAGCCAGCCTCGGCTATTTTATTAACCCGCTGGTGAATATTGTGCTGGGAATGCTTTTCCTCGGCGAGCGCTTCCGTCGCATGCAGTGGCTGGCGGTACTATTAGCCGCCTGTGGCGTACTGGTACAGCTGTGGACCTTCGGATCGCTGCCAATAATTGCGCTGGGACTGGCGTTCAGCTTTGCTTTTTATGGTCTGGTGCGCAAGAAGATTGCCGTCGAAGCACAAACCGGCATGCTGATCGAAACGCTGTGGCTTTTACCCATCGCGGCCATCTATCTGTTTGGCATTGCCGACAGCCCAACCAGCCATATGGGGCAAAACCCAATGTCGCTCAATCTGCTGCTGATTGCTGCGGGTGTCGTGACCACCATTCCGCTGCTGTGCTTTACCGGCGCCGCAACCCGCCTGCGTCTGTCGACGCTGGGTTTCTTCCAGTACATTGGCCCTACGCTGATGTTCCTGCTGGCGGTAACGTTCTACGGTGAAGCCCCGGGTGCGGACAAGATGGTCACCTTCGCGTTTATCTGGGTCGCACTGGCGATTTTCGTAATGGATGCGATTTATACGCAACGACGGGCGCGCCGGAGCTGAAGAAGTGCCGGATGGCGGCTGCGCCTTATCCGGCACAGCCCTTACAGCCAGTTTTTGCGCTTAAAGTACAGATACGGCGCCAGACCGGCGAGCATCATAAAGACAATCGCCCCCGGATACCCGAAGCTCCAGTGCAGTTCCGGCATGAACTCAAAGTTCATCCCATAACTTGAAGCTACCAGCGTCGGCGGCAGGAACACCACAGAGACCACCGAGAAGATCTTGATGATGCGGTTCTGCTCAATGTTGATAAAGCCCATCGCCGCCTGCATCAGGAAGTTAACCTTCTGGAACAGCGATTCGTTGTGCGGCAGCAGAGATTCGATATCGCGCAGGATCTCACGCGCCTGTTCCAGCTGGCTACCCGGCAACCGCGCTTTACGTACCAGGAAGTTCAGTGCGCGTTGGGTATCCATCAGACACAAGCGTACCTTCCAGCCGATATCTTCAAGTTCCGCCAGCGTCGACAGCGCTTCGTCATATTCATCGCCCTGACGCCCTTCCATGATCACACGGCTGAGTTTTTCCAGGTCGCTGTAGATATTTTCGATCTCATCCGCCAGCTGTTCAATTTTTGTTTCGAACAAGTCGAGCAACAGCTCGTAGGCGTTGCCATCCACCATCGCCTGGTTACGCGCACGCATGCGGTACAGGCGAAAGGCCGGTAATTCGCGCTCGCGCAGGGTAAACAGTCGACCTTCGCGAATAGTAAATGCGACGGTTGAGTTACCCGCGTGATCGTCGGCGTCTTCATAAAAGAAGAAGGAGTGAATGTGCAAACCGTCTTCGTCTTCAAAAAAACGCGCGGATGCTTCGATGTCTTCCAGTTCAGGGCGCGTAGCCAGATTCTGGCCCAAGTCCTTTTGCACACGGTTTCGTTCTTCGTCATCCGGCTCGACTAAATCGACCCAAACCGAACTGGCCAGGTGCTCGATCTCGTCTGCCTCAAGGCGAGTTAAACGATTGTTTTCCAGTTGAAATGCGCTCAGCATGACCGGGACTCCCAATGCAAAAAATTATCGGACAGTTCGGAGGGCACACAGAAACAAATTGGGTTTCAGACCATTAAACAGCCTGACTCAGCGCGACGGGAAAAAAACAGAAGGTCGCTGACAACCGCGAAGGCTATCAGCAAAAAGGGATAGCCTTAGGAGTTGATCCTGGATGACAGGATAATGAGCCAGTATCTACTGGGTGTGTCCAAGGCGAATGTCCTCTTAGCGTAATCGTGCGCGCATGTTACGCCAGCAAAATTTTGACGTCAACACGCAACGAAACGCTAGCCTGGATAAATTACCTGCTCATCAGTAAGGCTAGCAGATCGTTACAAAATAATGATATTTTTCTGAAAGTTATACCGTTTCCAGTCGGGCATAGGCTGCCACCAGCCATTTGATCCCCTGCCCCTGGAACGCGACCTGCAAACGACTGTGCTCACCGCTGCCTTCCAGATTGACAATGGTGCCCTCGCCAAACTTGGCGTGGCGCACGCGCTGGCCAAGCTTATAGCCAGTGTCGTTTTCCGCCATTGGCGTGCCCATCCGCTGATGGCTCACCGGACGGCTGACCGTGGCGCGCAAACGTACCTCTTCAACGCACGCTTCCGGCAGTTCACCAATAAAGCGTGACGGACGATGGTAAACCTCTTTGCCATACAAACGACGCGTTTCAGCGTAGGTTAGCGTCAGCTTTTGCATCGCACGGGTCACGCCGACGTAGGCCAGTCGGCGTTCCTCTTCGAGACGTCCGCCTTCGTCCAGCGACATCTGGCTGGGGAACATGCCTTCTTCCATGCCGACGATAAACACCTGAGGGAACTCCAGACCTTTCGCCGAGTGCAGGGTCATCAGCTGTACCGCGTCCTGCCAGGTATCCGCCTGTCCTTCGCCCGCTTCCAGCGCGGCGTGAGACAGGAACGCCTGCAGCGGCATCAGGTCTTCGTCTTCTTCGTTGTAACTAAACTGACGCGTTGCCGTCACCAGTTCGTCTAAGTTTTCGATACGCGTCTGGCCCTTCTCGCCTTTTTCCTGCTCGTACATCATGCGCAGCCCGGAGTCTTTAATCACCCGGTCAGTCTGCACGTGCAGCGGCATATCGGCGGTCTCCTGCGCCAGAGCGTCAATCAGCTCCATAAAACGCTGTAAGGCGCTGGCGGCACGACCCGCAAGGGCTTTTTCCTGCAACAGTTCACGACAGGCCTGCCACAGCGTTAGCTGGCGGTCACGTGAGGTCTGGCGCACCACATCCAGCGTACGATCGCCAATCCCGCGCGTCGGTGTATTCACCACGCGCTCAAACGCCGCATCGTCATTGCGATTGGCGATCAGGCGCAGGTAGGAGAGTGCATCTTTGATTTCCTGGCGTTCAAAGAAGCGCATCCCGCCATAAATACGATACGGCATACTGGCTTGTAACAACGCCTCTTCCAGCACGCGCGACTGGGCGTTGCTGCGGTACAGAATAGCGCATTGTTCAAGCGCACCGCCGTTGTCCTGCCAGGTTTTGATGCGGTTAACGACAAAGCGCGCTTCATCGAGTTCGTTGAACGCGCAGTATAGCGAGATCGGTTCACCGTCGACGCCGTCGGTCCACAGCTTTTTACCCAGACGCCCATTGTTGTTTTCAATCAGGGCGTTAGCCGCGCTGAGGATATTGTTGGTCGAGCGGTAATTCTGCTCCAGGCGAATGGTTTCTGCGCCCGGGAAATCGGTGAGGAAGCGCTGGATATTTTCCACCTGCGCTCCGCGCCAGCCGTAGATCGACTGGTCGTCATCGCCCACGATCATCACTTTGCCGGTGTCGCCCGCCAGCAGGCGGATCCAGGCGTACTGAATGTTGTTGGTATCCTGGAACTCATCCACCAGGATATTGGTAAAGCGTTCGCGGTAGTGCTGCAGGATATGCGGTTTGTTGAGCCACAGTTCATGGGCACGCAGTAGCAGCTCGGCGAAATCCACCAGCCCGGCGCGATCACACGCTTCCTGGTAAGCCTGATACACTTTCTGCCAGGTTTGCTCAACCGGGTTGCCATAGCTCTGCAGATGGTGCGGGCGCAGCCCTTCGTCTTTCTGACTATTGATAAACCACATCGCCTGACGCGGCGGCCACTGCTTCTCATCCAGGTTCATCGCCTTGATCAGGCGCTTGAGCAGACGCAGTTGGTCTTCGCTGTCGAGGATCTGGAAATCCTGCGGCAGGTTGGCATCCATATGGTGCGCGCGCAGCAGACGGTGCGCCAGACCGTGGAACGTACCCACCCACATACCGCCCTGGCTGGTTCCCATGATCTGACCAATACGGTGGCGCATTTCCGCCGCCGCTTTGTTGGTAAAGGTGACCGCCATAATGGAGTACGGCGAGTTGTTCTCTACCGTCAGTAACCAGGCGATGCGGTGCACCAGCACGCGCGTTTTACCACTCCCCGCGCCTGCCAGAACCAACATGTTGCTGCGTGGCGCGGCCACAGCCTGGCGCTGTTCGTCATTGAGGCTATCGAGCAGGTAAGAAACGTCCATTGGCACCGCCGGAATCAACAGGGCCCAGCCGGACCCCTGGGAATTTATACAGAGTTGTTGGTGATTATATCAGCGAGGTTAGAGATGCCAACTGTGAAATTTCGATATGCGGCAGCAAACGGCTGTCAGCGATGTGCATCAGGTCGGCATTTTCCGGTTTGATCCAGCAAGCCTGCATACCGCAACGGATGGCTCCCGCGACGTCTGTCGTCAGGTCATCGCCCACGTGCAGAATGTCACCCACGGGCATGTTCAGTTTTTCCGCCGCCAGCGCGTACATGTCGCTGAACGGTTTTGATCGCCCGTCGGGACCGGCGCGCAGCACAAACTCAAAATAATCGCCCAGGCCAAACAATTCCGGCTGCGCGTTACCGTTGGTAATCGCCACCAGCGGCCATTTTCGGGCCAGCGCCTTCAGCGTGTCATGTGTCGCCTGCGGGACATCAATACGGCTACGCCATTTGGCGAAATTCATCATCGCCGCATTCGCTCCCATTCTGGCTTCGGCCTCTGACAACCCCGCCTCCAGCATAGCGCGTTCTACGGCGCGGTGGCGCCATTGAGTAACGTCGTGGTAGATTTCCGGCTCAGCGTCGCGAACGGCCTGACGTAAGCGCTGGAGGTCGCTATTTTGCAGCGAACTCAGCGCCGGATGATAATTCTGTACAAACGCGAGCGCTTCCTGCTCGGTGCGTGTGATAACGGGACGGTTATCGTAAAGGGTGTCATCAAGGTCAAAGGTGAGCGCAGAAATGCGCCCCAAAGGCCGGTAAAAACGCATTATTTCCCCCGTTTGGCGCGCGGATGCGCCGCATCGTACACTGAAGCCAGGTGTTGAAAATCAAGATGGGTATAGATTTGGGTCGTGGAGAGATTGGCATGGCCTAATAATTCCTGCACACCACGCAGATCGCCGCTCGACTCCAGCATATGCGTCGCAAATGAATGGCGTAGCTTGTGGGGATGTACATGGCTGTTCAGCCCCTGCTTGATACCCCATTCAGCAAAACGTTTCTGCACGTTCCGTGCAGAGATGCGTTTGCCCAGTTTTGACAGAAATAACGCATCGTCATCGCAGCCAAAGAGTCCGCGCAGATCCAGCCAGTGCTCAATCCACGCCACCGCATTGCGGCCAATCGGCAGTCGACGCTCTTTACTGCCCTTGCCCATCACCCATACTTCGCCGGTGTCGAGATCGAGATGTTTAATATCCAGCCCAACCAGTTCAGATAAACGCAGCCCGGCGCCGTACATCACTTCCAGCATCGCGCGGTCGCGCACGGCGAGGGGATCGTTGAGATCGATATCCAGCAGGCGATTAACGTCGTCGACATCGATATTTTTAGGCAGATGACGCGGTGCTTTGGGTGCGGAAACGCTTTTTGCCGGATTGGCTTTCAGCTCGCCCTGATTAACCAGCCAGTCGAAAAAACTGCGTAGCGCGGAAAGTCGCAACGCCAGGCTCGCCGGTCCCAGCCCTTTACGACGACTGCGCACGGCAAAGCTTCGCACCATAGCAGCGTCACATTGTTGCCAGCTTTGCAAACCGGTTTCTCCGGCTAACGCGATGATGGCATCAAGCTGGCGCTGATAATTAAGCAATGTGATCGGGCTAAGCTGGCGCTCAACGCCCAGATAGCGCAAAAAGCGCGCCACATCCTGAGAAAGGGGTGAATCGGTCATATGCGTTCAATCCAGCGCTCCAGCAGTTCCGGCAACATCAACGAGATTTCCTGCAATAACTGCGTACCTTGTCCCTGCTGGTAATGATTAACGTCACGACTGCTGAACAGCATCACGCCAAGGGAGCCATCTTGCCCGAGCATCGACATCGCGACTGAGCCTATCGCTTTCGCCTCCGGCATCATCACCAGCAACTCGGGGCCATTGAGCGGCCCAAGATAATGCCGAGACTGGCCCAGACGCTGAATTCGCAGCGGTTCAAAAGCCTGACGGCTTAATGCCAGATGGGTGAATTTTGAGGGCGCGCCTAGTCGCCAGCGATCCGGGAACAGACGAACCGTCGCTCCTGCCAGCCCTAACTCACGCGCCCAGCGATGAAATCGCATCAGCATATCGTCAAGGCTGCTGGCCGCCACCAGACGTCCTTGCAGATTTAACAGACGATAGAACAGGCTTTCATTGGCGTTGGCCTGTTCCATCAACAGCGCCATGTTCTCTTCCAGCACGTTAATATGATTACGCGCCCGTGCCATATGCCATTCCACTAAAGAGACCGTGCCGCGCACCGGGTGCGGAACACGCATCGCCTCAACTGCCTGGGCATTACGGATAAAAAACTCAGGATTACGTTGCAGGTAATCGACGACCGCCCGATCGTCGAGCTCCATGAGCGTTTCCTGTAGTTCTTCCCCTGGTTGCTTCATAAGTGAATAAATCCGTCGTAGACATGTGCCGCCGGGCCTGTCATATACAGCGGATGACCCGGACCTTTCCAGGCGATATCAAGTCGACCGCCCGGTAATTCCACCCTCACCTCTTCTGCCAGCAGACCCTGCTGAATACCAACCGCAACAGCGGCGCACGCCCCGCTACCGCAGGCCTGCGTTTCACCCGCTCCACGCTCATAAACCCGCAGTCGGATATGCTCGCGCTTCACCACCTGCATAAAGCCAATATTGGCGCGTTCAGGGAAGCGCTCGTGGCTTTCCAGAACCGGTCCCAGTGTTTCTACTGTGGCCGTATCAACATCATCAACCTGAATCACGCAGTGCGGGTTCCCCATTGAAACCACGCCGCACAATACTGTCTGTTCGGCCGCGCGCATAATATAGGTCTTCTCTGCTTTATTGGCGCGAAACGGAACCTGCGAGGGTTCAAAATTGGGTTCTCCCATATTCACCTGCACCAGCTCGTCGTCGGTTACGGTTAATACCATACGACCATTGGCGGTACTGACGCGAATATCGCGCTTATTGGTCAGCCCTTTCAGGCGAACAAAGCGGGCAAAACAGCGGGCGCCATTGCCACATTGTGACACTTCACTGCCGTCGGCATTAAAAATACGGTAGTGGAAATCCAGCTCCGGATCATACGGAGGTTCAACCACCAGCAGTTGATCAAATCCAACGCCGAGATGCCTGTCGGACAGGCGGCGGATCAGCTCTGGTGAGAAAAAGACATTCTGCGTTACCGCGTCGACGACCATAAAATCGTTGCCAAGGCCATGCATTTTAGAGAATTGCATCATTCACTCCGTTCACGCGGGTACAGAAATGTAAATCTATTCCTGCCGTCAGTAATTCACCTGGGAAGGCCCGTCACTAATCCCACGATCGTTTTTCTCAGGCGTGGTGGATTGCGATTGCGGCTGAACGCTCTTGGTCGGAGGCGGCGCGGTTTTATCTGCTGGCGGGAAATACAGCGGGCCTTTGAGCCCACAGCCCGTCAGGCTGAACAGAGTAAAAATGACAGCGAGTGGCTTTAACACGTTTTTCATTATGGATTGCCTGTAAAGTTCATGCTTTCTGTTTTCTATCATCGCAGGAGAAGGCGTAAAAGCAAGAGTTAGCCTGTAATCTGCAACGCGTTTTGTTTCAGGTTATACTGCCGTCATCACGAAAAACAGGATAAGAAAATGAACGACAGTGAATTTCATCGCCTTGCTGACACCCTGTGGATGACCATTGAAGAGCGTCTGGACGACTGGGACGGCGACAGCGATATCGATTGTGAAATCAACGGCGGCGTGCTGACCCTCAGCTTCGAAAACGGCAGCAAAATTATTATTAACCGTCAGGAGCCGCTGCACCAGGTGTGGCTGGCAACCAAGCAGGGCGGCTACCACTTTGACCTGAAAGGCGACGAGTGGATCTGCGATCGTAGCGGCGAAACGTTCTGGGATCTGCTGGAACAGGCGGCAACACAGCAGGCAGGTGAAGAAGTGAGCTTCCGCTAAGTGTGATTGCCGGATGCGCTTCGCTTATCCGGCATCATGTTCAGGAAAAATACTGCTGCAACTGCGGCGCGTCGTTGTCCTGATTGACGGGCGGAACAGCGCTAATCGGCTGGGTACGGAACGGAATTACCTGCGCGCGCCCGTCGGTTTTCACAATCTGGTAGAACTGCGGCAGGTTAAAGTTGATAAAGCTTGAGCCATAGGTGAAGCGATCGTGCGACGATGAGTAGAAACGGCTGACGTCGCGTACCAGTTCCTCTTTGCTGCCTTCGCAGTGGTGATACACCTCGGCCCGGTTACTCTCGTCCAGAATGTAGATATTAAAGCCCTGCTCATCACCCGTTTCTTCGAAAAAGAACTGAATGATCCCTTCGCTGGCAAACCCGTCCACTACCGACGGAAGTTTCACATGGTTAGTCTCAACCTGAACGGAAAGTCCGTGCAGTTTGTTATGTGAAATCGCACCATAGAATTCAATCGCGTTTTCCAGCTTCTGTACCGAGACGTTCAGACGTTCGAAGAACAGCCCCCACGTCTGACCGGAAACACGCAGCGCTTTGAAGCGTCCAGTTTCCTGACGGGTACTGGAGAGGCGTAATTCGATGCACTCAGACACCAGTTGCTGTACGCGAGTACGAATTAACCCGCGCAGATGCTGGCTATAGCAGAAGACCTCGACGCTATCCGGCGGCGCGGCATCCTGATGCATTTTGCCCAGAATCGTTTTTAACGCTTCAATCATCGCCTGCTCGCCGTTGAAGTGCAGCGTACGCACCTCATTCCACGAGTTGCGATACAGCAGGTCTACGCTACCGACCAGGCAATTTTGCTCTTCGCCAAAACTGAAGACGTCCAGCTTACGGAAATCAAAATGCACCACCTGATTGCGAAATGCCGCCGTCGGGTCATATTCGAGGTTAACGATAATTGCCAGATGCCGAATTTCGCACGGACTATAAAGCGCTTTCGGCGTTGGCGCTGGTAAACGCAGCGGGAAGTGGTGCGACACATCGGCGACCATTTCCTGCAGCTTCGGCAAATCAACGATGCCGTTACCCTTAATAAATAGATGCGTACGCGAGGTCAGCAGGCCATTAAACCAGGCCCACGCCACCAGCTTGTTGAGATAGCGGTTATATTCCAGTGGCTGATGGCTGATGATCGAGTCCATGTTCGGCGCTCGGTTGTAAAGATACCACCCCGAACGGTTGGCACGACCCGGAGGCACATGGATAAAGGTCAGATTCGGTTCCGAGAGGTCTGGAGATATCTGCGGGTTCACCAGCGTGACTTTACCCGGCAACGCTTCAAACGCGGCATACAGCTTACGGGTCAGCACGCCGATATCTTGCGGGCTGGCGCTGACGCTGAGGTTATTACGCCGTGCAAAGCGGATCAGGTTACGATAGCTCTGCATCATCGCATCGAGCAGTTCGTTATGCGCTTCACGCACCTGGTCAATCTTCCAGTTAGCGCGGTTATCCAGCATGGTCAGACGGGCATCATCCCAGCCCCACTCTGTCACTAATTGACTTAATACTTCACGGCGCCAGCCCACGCAGGCGCGCTCACGGCTCAGTTTCTCACACACTTTTAAGTAGAAACATCGACGCACTAAATCCAGACGTGTCGGGTCTTCGATCGCCGTAAGGTATTCGGTTACACGCTCCAGCATCATGCAGTAAGGGTCGAGACCAAATGAGACGATCTCACCATCGTGCAAGCGCTGTTTAATATCTTTCGCCAACAGGCGTGGATTGGGGTATTCCCAGGAATACGCCTCCAGCAGCAGCGTTTTCAGCACTGCTTTGTACGGAGAGTCGATACTCTTGTACAACTGCCAAAGGCTGGCGCCGAAATACTCTTCGGCAGAGAGCGAACTGAGCCCGCCGAGATCCAGCCATTCGTTTGGCGTTAGCACCCCTTGTGCGTAGAGCGTCATGACGTAATCGTCGTAATGCTCTTCTTCGTCGCCCGGTACCATATTCCACAGAATACGTTTACCCGCGAGGCGCACAGCGGTGCGATAGAATTCATCCAGCAACAGGATATGCTGCGTCGAGCCACAGTCTTCCCCACCCAGACTGCCGCTTTCATTGTGACGGAAACGGTTTTCGTCAATCAGGAAGAAACTGACTTCCACGCCCAGCGAGGCCGCCCAGCTTTCCAGCAGGCTACATTTACGCTGCAGCAGTTGGCGCTCTTCGCTATCCAGCCAGGATTGATGGCAGACCCAGATATCAAGGTCAGACGAACAGCTTTGCCCTACCGAAGAGGTACTGCCCATCGAGTAAACGCCGGTGATCGGCAGTTCGCCCTTCGGCGGGTCCTGCGGCGACATGCCGCGGTACAGTTCCAACTCGTTCAGGTAGTGGCGTTGGGTTTCATCAGGCGTGTAAAGGCATATGCCTTTGGGAACGTTACCATCAAGGTAACCCGGCATCAGCGGATGGTGGTAGTGCAATAATGTCGGCAGCAGACTGTATACCTGCTGGAAAGCAGGTCCCATGGCAGCAAGCGCGCGATCCACACGCAGTTGATTTATGGCATCCAGTCTCTGTTTCAGAGTCTCAATATAGAGGTACAAGACGTATCGCCTGATGTTGCATCCGTCATGGCGTCGATAGCGGCGGCGCAAACGCTTACCACCCTCGTCATCAATCCGGATAAACCGTATGTCAAAAATAACCGTTACCTTTTTCACCTGCACTTTTATTAGTTACAGATGAAAAAATGGTCTAAAACGTGATCAATTTAACACCTTGCTCATTGACCGTAAAGAAAGATGCGCTACATACAAGTGTAGCACCGTTCGTTACGTGTAAATTCCTTCATACGGTCGGGAGGTTTTTCTCGTCATTCTTCACTGACAGTGATGATGCAGCGCCTTTTCCTCTCACTTACGTTTGAGCGTAACGCTGACATCCCTTTGATAAGGATGTTAGGATGGTCAATGATTGATAATGACGGTAACAAGCATGTTAGACAATGTTTTGAGAATTGCCACACGCCAAAGCCCCCTTGCGCTCTGGCAGGCACATTATGTCAAAGACGCCTTAATGGCAAACCACCCCGGTCTGATCGTGGAACTGGTTCCTATGGTAACCCGTGGCGATGTGATCCTTGATACTCCGCTGGCGAAGGTCGGGGGGAAAGGGCTGTTTGTTAAAGAGCTGGAAGTCGCGCTGCTGGAAAAACGCGCCGATATCGCCGTGCACTCCATGAAGGATGTGCCGGTTGAATTCCCTGACGGTCTTGGACTGGTCACCATTTGCGAGCGAGAAGATCCGCGTGATGCTTTCGTCTCCAATAAGTACAACACGCTGGATGAACTCCCGGCTGGCAGCATCGTCGGGACATCCAGTTTGCGCCGTCAGTGCCAGTTGGCCAAACGCCGTCCGGACCTCATCATCCGTTCGTTGCGCGGTAACGTAGGCACACGTCTCGGCAAACTGGATAACGGTGATTATGACGCGATTATTCTGGCGGTCGCCGGATTAAAACGTTTAGGTCTTGAGTCGCGCGTCCGTACCGCTCTGCCGCCGGAAGTCTCTCTGCCAGCTGTCGGGCAAGGCGCAGTTGGCATAGAATGTCGACTGGATGATATGCGCACTCAGGCGCTGTTAGCGCCGCTCAATCATGAAGAGACAGCGCTACGCGTCAAAGCCGAACGCGCCATGAACACCCGCCTGGAAGGAGGATGTCAGGTACCTATCGGCAGTTATGCCGAGGTCATTAACGGTGAGATTTGGCTGCGGGCGCTGGTTGGCGCACCTGATGGTTCGCAGATGGTATGTGGAGAACGTCGCGGTGCCGCGCAGGATGCTGAACAGATGGGCATCTCTCTGGCTGAAGAGCTACTGGAGAACGGTGCGCGTGCCATTTTGGCTGAAGTTTACAACGGAGAAGCCCCCGCATGAGTATTCTGGTCACCCGCCCGTCTCCCGCTGGGGAAGAGTTAGTGAGCCGTCTGCGCACACTGGGGCAGGTGGCCTGGAGTTTTCCGCTCATCGAGTTTTCACCGGGTCGGGAACTGGCGATGCTTGCTTCCCGACTGTCAGCGCTGACGGAAAACGATCTGGTCTTCGCACTCTCACAGCACGCCGTCACCTTTGCTGATGCCGAGCTTCAGCAGCAAGGGAAAAGTTGGCCCTCCCTTCCGCATTATTTTGCTATTGGCCGCACAACGGCGCTGGCACTGCATACCGTTAGCAGCTGCAATATTCACTACCCTCTGGATCGGGAAATTAGCGAAGTCTTGCTACAATTACCTGAATTACAAAATATTGCGGGAAAACGCGCGCTTATTTTACGCGGCAACGGTGGTCGCGAGCTGATAGGTGAAACCCTGACGGCACGTGGAGCTGATGTCGATTTTTGTGAATGTTATCAACGCAGTGCAAAACACTACGATGGCGCGGAAGAAGCGATGCGCTGGCAATCTCGTGGCGTGACCACGCTGGTTGTCACCAGCGGAGAGATGCTACAACAGCTCTGGTCGCTCATTCCGCAATGGTATCGTGAGCACTGGTTACTACGCTGTCGGCTGCTGGTCGTCAGTGAGCGTCTGGCGCACCTCGCCCGGGAACTGGGCTGGCAAGATATTAAGGTCGCTGATAACGCCGACAACGATGCGCTGTTACGCGCATTACAATAACTCTCATAATGGGATGCCATAATGACGGAACAAGAAAAATCCTCCGCCGTGGTTGAAGAGACCAGGGAGGCCGTGGAAACCACGTCACAGCCAGTCAATACTGAAAAAAAGAGTAAGAACAGCACGGCGCTGATTCTGAGCGCCGTGGCGATTGCAATCGCGCTGGCAGCAGGCGTTGGGCTGTACGGCTGGGGGAAACAACAGGCAACAACACAGACAGCAACCAGCGACGCGCTGGCAAACCAACTGACGGCGCTGCAAAAAGCGCAGGAAAGCCAAAAAGCTGAGCTGGAAGGCATTATTAAACAGCAGGCCACGCAGCTGGATGAAGCCTCTCGCCAGCAGGCCGCTCTGGTCAAACAGCTTGACGAAGTCCAGCAAAAAGTCGCCACTATCTCCAGCAGCGATGCCGGAACATGGTTACTGGCGCAGGCTGATTTCCTGGTGAAACTGGCCGGTCGCAAATTATGGAGCGATCAGGACGTGACCACCGCCGCGGCGCTGCTGAAAAGCGCAGATGCCAGCCTGGCGGATATGAACGACCCGAGCCTGATTACCGCCCGCCGCGCGATTACCGATGATATCGCTAGCCTCTCCGCGGTGACTCAGGTCGACTATGACGGCATTATCCTCAAAGTAAATCAGCTCGCAAACCAGATTGATAACCTGCGTCTGGCCGACAATGACACCGATGATTCGCCGATGGACTCCGACAGCAACGAGCTTTCCAGCTCGATCAGCGAATGGCGTATCAATCTGCAAAAAAGCTGGCAGAACTTTATGGATAGCTTTATCACCGTTCGCCGTCGTGATGAAACCGCCGTCCCGCTGCTGGCACCGAACCAGGACGTTTATTTACGTGAAAACATCCGTTCACGCCTGTTAGTGGCCGCCCAGGCTGTGCCGCGTCATCAGGAAGAAACCTGGCGTCAGGCGCTGGAAAACGTCTCTACCTGGGTGCGCGCCTACTACGACACCGATGATGCAACGACCAAAGCTTTCCTTGAAGAGGTAGACCAGCTGAGCCAACAAAGCATCAGTATGGATGTCCCGGAAACACTGCAGAGCCAGGCTCTTCTCGACAAGCTAATGCAGACCCGCGTACGTAATTTACTGGCGCAACCTGCCACAGCGCCAGTTGTACCTGCGCCTGCAACAGACGCTCCGGCGACTGCGCCGCAAGGAGAATAATGATGCTAAAAGTATTATTGCTCTTTGTGCTGCTGATTGCCGGGATCGTTGTTGGTCCGATGATTGCCGGTCATCAGGGCTACGTATTGATCCAGACGGATAATTACAATATCGAAACCAGCGTGACGGGACTGGCGATCATCCTGATCGTCGCCATGGTCGTCCTGTTTGCAATTGAATGGCTGCTGCGCCGAATTTTCCGCACAGGTGCGCATACCCGCGGATGGTTTGTCGGTCGTAAACGTCGTCGCGCCCGTAAGCAGACCGAACAGGCGCTGCTCAAGCTGGCGGAAGGTGACTATCAGCAGGTTGAGAAGCTGATGTCGAAAAATGCCGATCATGCAGAACAGCCGGTAGTGAATTACCTGCTGGCGGCAGAAGCGGCTCAGCAGCGCGGTGACGAAGCGCGTGCCAACCAACACCTTGAGCGTGCCGCCGAACTGGCAGGCAATGATACGATCCCGGTTGAAATCGCTCGCGTTCGCCTGCAGCTGGCGCGTAATGAAAATCATGCCGCGCGCCACAGCGTAGACAAACTGCTGGAAGTGACACCTCGTCATCCGGAAGTGCTGCGTCTGGCTGAACAGGCCTACATTCGTACCGGCGCATGGAGTTCGTTACTGGATATCATTCCATCCATGGCAAAAGCGCACGTGGGCGATGACGAACATCGCGCTATGCTGGAACAGCAGGCATGGGTTGGCCTGATGGATCAGGTTCGCGCCGATCAGGGCAGCGAGGGGCTACGCGCATGGTGGAAAAATCAGAACCGTAAAACCCGTCATCAGGTTGCCCTGCAGGTAGCGATGGCTGAACATCTGATTGAGTGTGACGATCACGACACGGCGCAGCAGGTCATTATTGATGGCCTGAAACGTCAGTACGACGATCGCCTGGTGCTGCCGATCCCGCGTCTGAAAACCAATAACCCGGAACAGATAGAGAAAGTGTTGCGCCAGCAGATTAAAGCCGTGGGCGATCGCCCGTTGCTATGGAGCACGCTGGGGCAGTCGCTCATGAAGCATGGCGAATGGCAGGAAGCCACGCTAGCCTTCCGTGCAGCCCTCAAACAGCGCCCGGATGCCTATGACTACGCCTGGCTTGCTGACGCGCTGGACAGACTGCATCAACCGGAAGAAGCCGCCACCATGCGCCGTGATGGCCTGATGCTGACGCTGCAGAACAACAATCCCCCGCAGTAATTCCCCATTGCCCGGTGACGCTTCGCCTACCGGGCATTTTCAATGATGCATAAATAAAAAAACGCCCGCTCTTTTGGAGCAGGCGTTAAACAGGTCTGTATGACAACATAAATGGGTGCTTCACTCAACGTTATGTCCATGGTGTTTGATGAGGCTACGCGACATCTGTCTGTGGACGATAAGCACCGTAAACGGCTCTGCATCATTCCTGAGTTTATGAGGCCAGATGGCGAACATAAGAGATGGAATGAGCATCTACCCGTATATTATTGCACAACGCGTGCCACGATTGCACTGCAAAAACCAGGTATTCGGACTTTTTAAGACAGCAGGTAATTCTTGGGAATAACGACTGAGAAAGGAAAATCAGAAAACAAAAAACCCCGCCGAAGCGGGGTTCAAAATTGGTCGGCGAGAGAGGATTCGAACCTCCGACCCACTGGTCCCAAACCAGTTGCGCTACCAAGCTGCGCTACTCGCCGTTTTACTGCTTTTTGAATTTTTAGTTCAATTCTTTAAGTCGTGGTGCGAGGGGGGGGACTCGAACCCCCACATCCTAAGGACACTAACACCTGAAGCTAGCGCGTCTACCAATTCCGCCACCTTCGCATTTCACAACTTTAAATTAATGGGGTGGCTAATGGGATTCGAACCCACGACAACTGGAATCACAATCCAGGGCTCTACCAACTGAGCTATAGCCACCACTGCAAATCTTTTACGCGGTATTAAAACCACCGCAGCTCCGGCACCTTACTAAATGGTGCGCCCGACAGGATTCGAACCTGAGACCTCTGCCTCCGGAGGGCAGCGCTCTATCCAGCTGAGCTACGGGCGCTTAGCGCCGTTGCGGGGCTGGATATTACGGAGGTCTCGGTCTGCTGTCTAGTGGTTTTTTAAAATAAATTATCGTTTGGTCATGGTTTGTGCGTTTTGTCGCTTATTCCTGCAATTTTTGGGCTGAGCCATGACGATTCAGGCCAAAAACCTTATAAATGAGTGTCACCGCCAGTAAGAAGCCAATGCCAACAAACAGTGACATTCGGGTATCTTCATTAAAGTACATGCCGATTAATACGCAAATCAGGAACGCCATCGTCAAATAATTCGCCCACGGGAACAGAATCGAACGGAAAGGATGACTGGCGATCGCCGCTTTATGGGCCTGGCGGAACCGCAGCTGGCTTATCAGGATCACAAACCACGGCACCATCCCCGGTAGCACGCTGGCGCTATAAACATAAACGAATACGCGCTGCGGGTTGGGAATAATGTAGTTCAGGCACGAACCAATCAGCAGTATCGCGATAGAAATGGCTACGCCGGCAACCGGTACGCCATGGCGAGAAACTTTTCCAACAGCGGCGGGGAGCTGACGATTCTTTGCCAGTGCGTAGAGCATGCGCCCGCAGCTGTACATCCCGCTGTTACAACCCGACAGCGCCGCCGTCAGAACCACAAAGTTAATAATCCCTGCCGCGGCGGTAATACCAATCTTGGCAAAGGTGAGAACAAACGGACTGCCGTTGCTGCCAATCTCGTTCCACGGGAAAATAGTGACGATAACAAAAATCGCCCCAACGTAGAAAATCAGGATACGCCACAGCACTTTACCTACTGCGCTACGCAGCGTGACCTGTGGATTCTTCGCTTCACCTGCAGTAATGCCGATCAGCTCCACGCCCTGGTAAGAAGCCACGACAATACACAATGCCGTCAGGAAGCCCTTCCAACCACCAGCAAAGAAGCCACCATGCTCGGTCAGGTTGCCAAAACCGATCGCCTGACCACCGTTGCCAAACCCGAAGAAAATCACCCCTAACCCAATGACGATCATCACAATGATGGTGGTCACTTTGATCATGGCAAACCAGAATTCAATTTCACCATACAAGCGAACTGCGGCGAGGTTTGCCAACGCAACCAGTCCAACAGCAATCAGTGCGGGTATCCATTGCGCCATTTCCGGGAACCAGAACTGGACGTACACCCCGATGGCGGTAATCTCTGATATCCCCACTGCCATCCACATAAACCAATATGACCAGGCGGTGAGATAACCAAAGAAGGGGCTCATATAACGATGGGCGTAAACAGCGAATGAACCGGCAACCGGCTCGAGGAATAACATCTCCCCCATAGAACGCATAATGAAAAAGACGAACAGCCCGGCCACGATGTATGCCAGCAGAACCGACGGCCCCGCCCATTTCAGGGTACTGGCAGCCCCCATAAAGAGTCCGACGCCAATAGTGCCCCCAAGGGCAATTAATTCGATGTGACGAGCCTCCAGCCCACGCTGTAGCTCAGGTTTGTTCTCGGCCATAAATCCTCTTGTTGTGTTTGCATGCTGTCCGGTATTACCGGTTCTCGTTATGGGTACATCTTGTTATGCCATAACAGGCCACACGACACCGACCGCTTAGCGGTTGGTGTCAAAACTCCACGGCACTGGAATGATTGTTGCGAATGGTTTCCTAAAATCGCTTAAATGGCAATTAAAGCATTCAAAAAATAGATGAATTGTGCGATAAAGCAGCGATAATGTGGTGAATAAGTAGCGTAATTAGTAGAAAACGCTACTTATCAGAGAAGAGAAGGTGTCAGAGGTTGCCGGTATAGTGCCAGCGGAGATAACGCAATAAGCGCAGTTGACGAGTGATGCGGCTTGGCTGCGACAGTAAGCGATACAGCCACTCCAGACCCAGATTCTGCCAAATTTTAGGTGCGCGCTTAACGTGACCGGTAAAGACGTCGTAGGTACCACCCACGCCCATATACAGCGCTTCTGGGTGAGTCTTGCGGCAATCACGCATAAAGATCTCTTGTTTCGGCGAGCCCATCGCCACCGTCACAATTTGCGCACCGCTGGTGTGGATACGCTCAAACAACGCCTGACGCTGCTCCGGGGTAAAATACCCGTCCTGGCTACCCACTATGTTCACGCGCCACTGCGCACGCAGTTTGGCTTCTGTTTGCGCCAGAACGTCAGGCTTACCGCCAATCAGGAATACCGGCGTTCCCTCCTGCCCGGCTCGCGCCATCAGCGCTTCCCACAGATCAGCCCCCGCCACGCGTGAAACCTGCGCCTGCGGGAATTTTTTGCGCACTGAACGCACCACGCTAATGCCATCCGCATATTTGAACTCAGCGGCGTTGATCAATTCCCGCACTTCAGGGTTATCTTCTGCCGTCAGCATTTTCTCGGCATTGATCGCCACCAGTGTCCCCTTCCTGAGATGTCCCTCGGCAAACAGGTAATTTAGCGCATGCTGCATATCGCGCCAGCCAATCAGTTGTAGCCCGCGCAGCGAATAGAGTGGCGCTGTTGTGTTATCTGTCATTACGATCCTTCAATCTGTGTCCGGGGCAGCGATTTTATTCGTTTATGGATGAGTCCCGCACTATCGAATAGCCAGAACAGCAATTTTGCTACCAGCAGACAAACGCCAAAAATCACGAGGAAAAAGACTACTCGTGAGACAAACGAATCCAGTCCTTCACGTGCCAAAACGATCATATTGAAAATGGCACCAAAACAGAAACTGTGCAGAATCGCCGCCTTATAGCGATTAGCTTCGCGATTGCCTAACTCATACAACCAGTCGAACCATTTAATAATTAACCCGACGACAATCGCGCCTAACGGAATAAACAGCGCCCCGCCCATCACCACCAGAGAACCAATTAGCGTCGGCGAAATCGCCAGTCCCGAGTGGTTATTCAACACTTCCCAGGTAAAGTAGTTCGCTGAGTTGAGAACAATACTCGGCCGCCCTGGCCACAGCCAGGAAGGGATAAAGACGTAGAAGTCACGAACAATCGGCGCCAGCCCCTGGAACTCAATATTGTGGTAATTTTGCAGCAACAGCGCCAGATTCTCCCACGGCGAGAAAGTGTCGCGCGTAAGATACAAGAACGTATAGAACGCCTCATCTCCGCTGACGTTCATTCCGTAGCGCTTCAGCGCAAGCCAGAACATTCCGACAATACCCAACACACCCGCAGCGGCCAGCATCCACAGCGAAATCCAGCCGCGAATAATGCCGATAAACAGGAAGATGGCAAACGCAATAATGATATTGGCGCGTGTCCCGCCCACAATCATATAGGTCAGCAAACCAAACGCGACGGTGCTTACCAGGAAGAACAACCACGCTTTGCTGTCCTGACGCAGGAAATAGACGACCAGCATGGCCGGAATGAAGAAGTAGAAGAAACGCTTCAGAGCGACCCCAGAGACTTCGCTGGAAAAAATCTGGCTGTAGGATTGCAGTCTGAACAGCAGGAATCCGTTGTTCATAAAGAAGACGCCTACGCTTACCAACGCAATCGCCATCAGGATAATCCAGGTCAAATGGGCTTCAACGCGGTTAATAGTAAACAGCGGCCTGCGCGGCTTACCCTCTACTCGCTTACGCAATCGCGTTTTATACGTCACATAGTAGACGGCATAGAAACAGGCGGCTGACAGCAAGGCCTGCAGCAAGATCTCCGGTGGAGCGACAGCCACATCAAAACGGAACACCAGGATGCTGGTCAACGGGAATCCAAAAAAGAACGTCAGCAAAAACAGCAGCGAAAAGAAAACGTTGAAGTTAAAACGCACGCGACGGAATTCGAACCAGGTCAGCGTGGCGATAAACAAGGTGGAAAGCAACCATACCACCAGCAGGCCGCTAAATTGCATCAGGCTCATACGATTTCTCCTGAAGCAATGCGCAGCGCGTTATGCCACGGCTGCAGATAATTAGGGCTAAAGAAGGTGATTGTATTTTTATCTACCGATGCCAACTGGCGCTGCGCTTCGCGTACGACGTCTTCATTGAGCTCATCAGTGGTAAATAACACCGGGAGATTCTGCTCCACCATATCCTGCCAGAAGGGATTTTCACGGTTCAGCACGCAAGGAATACCGGCCTGAATCAGCAAACACAGAGTACCGATCCCTTGCTGACGGGCAAAAATGAAGTACCCCAAATCACACTGACGCAATAATGCCAAATAGGCATCAAATTCCAGTTTTTCACTTAAAATTTGCAGATTATCAGCGCTAAATAATGCCAGCCCCGCCTGGCGAACCTCATCGATGTAGGCCGTATTATTAGCGGGGTAACCCATCGGCACAATCACGTTCACCGTGTCGCCGAACTGCTGATGAACAGCGCGTAGCGCGGCAACATGCTCATTGCTGCGATCGCCTGAGTTGCCAACCAACACCGTCATCTTGCCGCTACGCTGACATTCACTGCTCATATTATTGAGTCTGGGATCCATTCGCGTTGGGAAATAGAGCAACTCACCACGCACGCGCGGATGTTGTCCGGCGAAATAGCTCAAGTCACCACGCGTGGCAAATACGCAGCCCACACGGTTCTGCGCCATGCGACGAATCGGGTAAAACAGGCGGAATTTCAGTCCACTGGAGACTTCGTATAAATCTGCGCCCCAGATATGCCAGTTAAACTGCGTCGGTTTAATTCCCCCGCTCAGCAGCGCCAGCCACAGGCTGGTATTGAACTGACCGTGGAAGAAGAAGCGCTGTTGGCGATCCGCTTTTGCTTTCGCGATAACCGCTTCAGCCAACGCCTTTTTCCCGCTGTAGAAACTCAGCGATAACGCCGGGCAGCTCTCACTGAATCCCGCATCCGGACCTGCAACCATAAACGAGCGCGCGTGCTCGCTGGTTGCGGCCAGCGAGTCGTTGAAAAACCGCAGCACGGTTTGATTATGGTGAGGGATATCCGATCCCAAAACGTGAATCAGTACAGTCATGCCCGCCTACGCCAGAGTAAAAATACGCCACAACAAAGAGAAAAATAGACGATGTACGTTGCCATATACGCCTGTGCCGCGCCCAGCGCACCGTGAGCAGGGATCAACCAATGAGCAAACGCCGTCAATAATATGAACTGGCTAATTTCAGCCAAAATATAAAACCGCAGCGACGCTTTCGCGATCACCAGATACCCAAAGACATACGCCCCCACTTTCAGCACATCGCCGACCAGTTGCCAGGCAAACAGGTCGCGCATCGCGGTGAATTTAGCGGAGAAAAGCAGCCAGATAGCAAAGTCACGCAGTAGCCAAACGCTAAAGCTTGCGGCGGCAACCGCCGGCAACACAAACTTCAACGACTTGATCACTTCGCGTGTAATGTCGCGCTTTTCGGTCAAACGCGACAATGTCGGCAGCAAGTAAACGCTAAATGAGGCGGTGATAAATTGCAGGTAAGCATCGGAAATACTGCTTACCCCTTGCCAGATCCCCACATCATCCCAGCCGTACTGCGCCGCCAGCAGGTTTCGCATCATCACATATGCGACAGGCAGCGTTATGGAGGTAATCAGCGCCATCAGCGTAAACTTGCTTAGCTGCCCTGCCAGACCGTTATCCCACGAGGGCTTCAGGTAATGCAGAGGAATAGTGCCACGCTTAATCAGCATGATGGCTGCTGGGATAACCACCAGCGCAGGAACCAGCGCCAGCCCCAGCAAGGCCCCCTCATACCCACCCAGGCGATAACAGCCATAATAAGCCACCACGCCTACCAGGCTACCCACAATTAGCGACAGCGCGTTACCCGCCGCATCGCGGAAACCCTTCATCAGCGCCAGCAGTAGATTCGCCCATGCAATACCCATCTGCACCAGCGCAACCAGTCGTACCAGCCCCTGATAATGAGTATGGCCAAATAACCCCTGACTGATAGGCGCGGCCGCCAGCAAAAAAACCACCGCCATTAGGGTAGAGAATCCCAACACCATTGCGGAAGAGGTACCGACTACCCTCCGCAGTCGTGCCGGGTCATCATGGTGCTGCGCAACGTATTTCGTGACGCCGTTAAAAATGCCGGCCCCCGCTAACACGCCAAGCACGGTGACCATCTGACGGAAGTTGCCCGCCTGCCCCACGCCAGCCGGACCAAATGACACTGCCAGCAGCTTCACGACCAGCAAACCCGCACCGATTTTTACCAGCGTACTGGCCGCCGTCCACAAGGACGCTTTTGCAAGCGACATATCAGGCGAAATAGTTGAGTAAGGTCGAAATTACCGTTCGCTGGTTAACCGGTGACAGGTTATAGAACAGCGGTAAACGCAGCAGGCGCTCGCTCTCTTTGGTGGTGTAACGATCAACACCGGCAAACACGCCAAATTTATCGCCAGCCGGGCAATCATGCAGCGGGATATAGTGGAACACCGCCATAATTTCGGCTTCTTTCAGGAAGTTAATCAACGCGGTGCGATCATCGATATCGCGCAGCTTGATATAAAACATATGGGCATTTTGCA
Organism: Citrobacter sp. Cu231; assembly: GCF_030332265.1. Classification (NCBI taxonomy): domain Bacteria; kingdom Pseudomonadati; phylum Pseudomonadota; class Gammaproteobacteria; order Enterobacterales; family Enterobacteriaceae; genus Citrobacter; species Citrobacter sp. Cu231. The sequence continues at coordinate 61,926 of NZ_JAOWIE010000039.1, forward strand.
CGCAGCTTTCCGGAACACAAGGCAGGTCAATCCGTCCGGCACGCGCCAGCGGTTCGAGGGCATCGTAATAATTCTGCCACAGCGCCAGACGCTGCTGGTTAATGCGGTCCGCCGCTTCCAGTTGCGCCCACAGATAGGCGGCCTGCAGATCGGACATCAGATAGCTGGAGCCGATATCACGCCAGGTATATTTGTCTACCTGACCGCGGAAAAACTGGCTGCGGTTGGTGCCTTTTTCACGGATGATCTCTGCGCGTTCGACTAATTTTTTATCATTAATCAGCGTCGCACCACCTTCACCGCCTGCGGTATAGTTTTTGGTTTCATGGAAGCTAAAGCAGCCAATGTGACCAATTGTCCCCAGCGCCCGACCTTTGTAGGTTGACATGACGCCCTGAGCGGCATCTTCCACCACAAACAGGTTGTACTTTGTCGCCAGCGCCATAATGGTATCCATTTCGCAGGCCACGCCCGCGTAATGTACTGGCACAATCGCGCGGGTTTTGTCGGTAATTGCCGCTTCAATCAGCGTTTCGTCCATGTTCATGGTATCCGGGCGGATATCAACAAAGACGATTTTTGCCCCGCGCAGCACGAAGGCATTGGCCGTGGAGACAAACGTGTAGCTTGGCATAATGACTTCATCACCAGGCTGGATATCCAGCAGTAATGCCGCCATCTCAAGCGATGCGGTACAGGAGGGTGTCAGCAGCACTTTCTCGCTGCCAAAATGCTGCTCCAACCATTGCTGACAGCGGCGGGTAAAGCCGCCATCACCACACAGTTTGCCGCTGTTCATCGCGGACTGCATGTAATCAAGTTCAGTTCCCACCACCGGCGGTGCGTTAAATGGAATCATCGTTTCACCTGTATAACCAATACGCGGTGCTTTCCACATTCGCACCACTGTGTATGTAACGTTTAAGCGCGGCGGTGTTGCCCATTTGGGTCGCCACGCGCAATGTTGTTTTACCGCGAGCCTGTGCCCAACAAAGCGCCGCCTGCATCAGTTCTGCGCCCACACCACGCCCGGCCAGCAGACCAATTCGGGCCTCGGTCGCATTCAGTTCACGCAGCGAGACATAGCCACGAATTTCACCTGTCGGTTTACGAAAAATGAGGCATTGATGATCGAACGTCCCAAGCACCGCGTTTTCGATCCACTGCGCGTAAAAACGCGCACTGGCATCTGCGGGATACCACGGAGTGCGAAAACGACTTTGCGCAAACGCCTTGCCTGCCAGTTGGCGTAATGCCGGGATATCCTCAGGTTGTGCGACCTGCGCACCGGGGTTGCCGCTGAAACAGGTCACCGGCAGTACAAAATCCACTTCACCTTCTACCAGTGAGAATCCCAACTGCTGTAAGCCATCTAATTCATGGCTATTTGCGGCAGGAATTTTTGCCTGTACCCGCGACCAGGACTGCAACGCATTCGCAGTCAGAACCGGCGCATGTTGGTCAAAACGTACAATGGCGCTATTGACGCCAAAGAACGTATTTTCCCAGCTAAGCGGCTCAATACTGGCGCGGACGAGCACGGAGCAGCTCCAACAAATATTGGCCATAGCCCGTTTTGGCCAGTGAACTGGCGGCACGCTTCACGCCTTCGTCATCCAGCCAACCGTTACGCCAGGCGATTTCTTCCAGACAGGCTATTTTAAAGCCCTGGCGTTTCTCTACCGTCTGCACAAAAGTACTCGCTTCGATCAAACTGTCATGCGTACCGGTATCCAGCCAGGCAAAACCACGCCCAAGCAACTCTACCGTCAGGTGTCCGTCATCAAGATACATCTGGTTAATGGACGTAATCTCCAGTTCTCCACGCTCAGACGGTTTTACGCGTTTTGCATATTCCACCACTTTACTGTCATAGAAATAGAGTCCTGTCACCGCCCAGTTAGACTTCGGTTCTTTCGGCTTCTCTTCCAGTGAGACTGCGCGAAAATTTTCGTCAAACTCAACAACACCAAAACGTTCAGGATCCATCACCTGATAGCCAAACACCGTCGCGCCTTGCGTTCGGGCAGCCACATGACGCAGTTTTGGACTAAATCCCTGACCAAAGAAGATATTGTCCCCTAACACCAGACACGATGGTTCACCGTTAAGAAACGTTTCACCGATAATAAACGCCTGCGCTAATCCATCCGGGCTCGGCTGCTCAGCATACTGCAATTCAATGCCGAACTCAGAGCCATCACCCAGTAAACGCTGGAAATACCCTTTATCTTCCGGGGTAGTGATAATCAGGATTTCGCGAATTCCCGCCAGCATCAGTACCGATAGCGGGTAGTAAATCATCGGCTTATCGTAAATGGGTAACAGTTGCTTCGATACGCCGCGCGTGATGGGATACAGGCGAGTACCTGAACCACCCGCCAGAATGATACCTTTCATGCGTTGTCTCCTCCGGGAGCCAAAACCAGGCTGTTAGCCCTTCAGACCTAAACGTTCGCCCTGGTAACTGCCGTCCTGCACGGGTTTCCACCATGCTTGATTATCCAGATACCACTGCACGGTTTTGCGCATTCCGCTTTCAAACGTTTCCTGCGGCATCCAACCTAGTTCACGCGCTATTTTTGAAGCATCAATGGCGTAACGCAAATCATGGCCTGGGCGATCGTCCACAAAAGCGATCAAATCGCGGTACTGCGCAATGCCCTGCGGTTTATGCGGCGCCAGCTCTTCCAACAGGCTGCAAACTGTTTCGACGACATCCAGGTTTTTACGCTCGTTATGACCACCAATATTATAGGTTTCTCCAACCACGCCCGCCGTCGCCACACACCAGAGCGCCCTGGCATGATCTTCTACATATAACCAGTCACGGATTTGTTGCCCATTGCCGTACACCGGCAACGGTTTCCCCGCCAGTCCGTTGAGGATCATTAGCGGAATCAGTTTTTCCGGGAAATGGTACGGACCATAGTTGTTGGAACAATTGGTAATCAGCGTTGGCAGACCGTAGGTACGCAGCCAGGCGCGGACCAGATGATCGCTGCTGGCTTTCGACGCAGAATAAGGGCTACTCGGCGCATACGGCGTGGTTTCTGTGAAGAAATCATCGGTAGAATGGAGATCACCATACACCTCATCCGTCGAGATATGGTGGAACCGAAATGCGGCTTTTTCCTCGCTGGTTAATGCACTCCAGTACGCGCGCGCCGCTTCTAACAGCGTGTAAGTTCCCACAATGTTAGTTTCGATAAATGCGGCCGGCCCATCAATGGAGCGGTCAACATGGCTTTCTGCAGCCAGATGCATCACACAGTCCGGCTGATATTGTTGAAACACTCTGTCGAGAGATGCCCGATCGCAGATATCCACTTTCTCAAAGGCAAAACGGGGATTCTGTGCAACCGGCTCCAGCGACATCAGGTTTCCGGCGTAGGTCAGCTTATCGACCACCACCACCGCATCCTTTGTCTCATGAATGATATGCCGTACAACTGCAGAGCCGATGAATCCCGCTCCACCGGTAACCAGAATTCGTTTCATTAGCGCCAGACCCCTTTGGTATCAACCACATACTGCTGTTGTACCGCATCGCCTTCAATGGCTTTAAATTCATTATGGTCGACCAGCATGACTAACACATCGGCACTTGCCAGCGCATCATCCAGTGCCGCCAGCTGGCAAAGACCATCCAGTTTTTTCGGCAGTTGACGGATATTCGGTTCCACCACCAGCGTTTCACCTTTGTGCCATTGCGCGATATGTTGCGCAATTCCCATCGCCGGGCTTTCACGCAAATCATCAATATTCGGTTTGAATGCCAGGCCAAAACAGGCAATTTTCACTTCGCTGGCGCGTTTATTGGTGTCCGCCAAACAGTCGGCCACGGCAGCCTTAACACGCTCGACCACCCAATGAGGCTTACCATCATTGACCTCACGCGCAGTGCGGATTAATTTCGCCTGTTGCGGGTTCTGCGCCACGATAAACCACGGATCGACCGCGATACAGTGCCCACCTACGCCCGGGCCAGGCTGCAAAATATTCACACGCGGATGACGATTTGCCAGGCGAATCAGTTCCCAGACGTTAATCCCCTGTTCGGCGCAAATCAGCGATAGTTCATTAGCGAAGGCGATATTGACGTCGCGGAAGCTATTTTCCGTGAGCTTGCACATTTCCGCTGTGCGCGCGTTGGTCACGACACATTCTCCTTCAAGGAAGATGTTGTACAGCTCACTGGCGCGTGCAGAACAGACTGGGGTCATGCCCCCAATCACTCGGTCGTTTTTAATCAGCTCAACCATCACCTGACCCGGCAGCACGCGTTCAGGGCAATAGGCAATATTGACGTCAGCCTGGTCACCAACCTGTTGCGGGAAAGTCAGATCGGGCCGCATTTCTGCAAGCCATGCAGCCATCTGTTCCGTTGCCCCGACGGGTGACGTCGATTCAAGGATCACCAGGGCGCCTTTTTTCAACACCGGTGCAAGAGACTTCGCCGCGGCTTCAACGTAGGCCATATCGGGATCATGCTCACCTTTGAATGGAGTCGGCACGGCGATCAGATAAGCGTCAGCTTCGACGGGCGTAGTGACCGCTCGCAGAAATCCGTTTTCAACCGCCGTTTTCACCACCGCCCCCAGATCGGGCTCAACGATGTGAATTTCCCCGCGGTTAATGGTGTCCACCGCATGCTGATTTACATCTACGCCAATCACATGTTTTTGACGGGAAGCAAAGGCAGCCGCCGTTGGCAGTCCGATATAACCCAGCCCAATGACAGAAATGGTCGTAAAACTCATAGCGATATCCGATTATTTTTTAACGCGTGTAAAATTCGGTCACATGCCTGCCCGTCACCATACGGATTATGGGCGCGGCTCATGGTTTGATATTCATCGTCGTTATGAAGCAAACGCGTGACTTCTTCAACAATACGCTGCGGGTCTGTCCCCACCAGACGTACCGTACCAGCGGTAATGGCCTCCGGACGCTCCGTCGTTTCGCGCATTACCAGCACAGGTTTCCCCAAAGACGGCGCTTCTTCCTGAATCCCGCCGGAGTCGGTAAGGATCAGCCAGGCGTGATTCATCAGCCAGACGAATGGCATATAGTCCTGCGGTTCAATCAGAATCACGTTTTCAACGTGACCTAAGATTCGATTAACCGGCTCGCTAACGTTAGGGTTGAGGTGTACCGGATAGACAATCTGTACATTCTGATTAGCCGCAGCAATTTCCGCCAGCGCGTGGCAAATGTTTTCAAAGCCGCGGCCAAAACTTTCCCGACGATGGCCGGTCACCAGGATCATCTTTTTATCAGAGCTCAGGAAAGGATAATGCTCTGCTAATTCAGCACGCAATTCATCGTTCGCCAGTACGCGGTCGCGAACCCAGATCAACGCATCAATCACCGTATTGCCCGTGACGAAAATACGATTTTCGGGAATAGCTTCCCGTAACAAATTTTGGCGCGAGTTTTCTGTTGGCGCAAAATGATACATAGCCAGACGCCCGGTCAGCGTACGGTTCGCCTCTTCCGGCCAGGGAGAGTAGAGATCACCAGTACGTAAACCAGCCTCTACATGCCCCACCGGGATGCGCTGATAGAACGCAGCCAGACTAGTGGCAATGGTCGTTGTGGTATCACCATGAACCAACACCACATCAGGTTTAAAATCAGCCAGAATTGGCTTTAATCCTTCCAGTATTCGGCAGGTAATTTCTGTTAATCCCTGGCCTGGCTGCATAATATTGAGATCGTAGTCAGGTACGATGGAAAAGAGGTTCAACACCTGATCGAGCATCTCCCGATGCTGCGCCGTGACGCAAACTTTCGCTTCAAAATCAGGATCTTTTGCCAGCGCATGAACCAGAGGTGCCATTTTGATAGCCTCCGGTCGCGTGCCAAATACAGTCAGTACTTTCACATCGATTCTCTTCGGATTGGCAGTGAGGGCCCAGCCCCTCACTGCAACGGTATTGCTAAATCGTGCGGCGGCGGGTTAACGCGACACCAGCACCGATCAGAGCCCCAACGATGCCCCACATAATCATCAGGAAAGCACGACGAGGGCTGTCACGTTTTACCGGTTCTTCCGGCGTACGCAAATAACGATAGGTCTGAAAACGCGGATCCAGAGTTGGCCCAACGTTCAGTGTGTTAAGCATGGCTCGGTTTTGGAAGTAGTCCAGATCGAAATCAGGACCAACAGATTGCAGGTTCTCGAGTCGCGCCTGCAGCATAGGTCGTCCAAGCAAAAACAGTTCAGAATCAGGTAATTCTTCAGCAGGAATATCCGTGGAAGTACGCGAAATATTATGCTGTTCAGCAATTTTGAGCGCCTGCTCAATGTTGTGAACACGGCGGGAGAAGATCGATTTCGCCACTTCCTCCTGACGTTTAACCTGCGCCTTCATCTGCACGGTGCGTGCAGCCCAGGCACCCTTCAACTCATCATTCAGATGACGCGCCGCGCGCTGGCTGGCAAACGCGACGTACTGACGCAGCAGATTGTTAGCATCAGGCGCCGTCTCGGCAATCAGCTTCACGCTGTCGTTGGTATTACGTACCGCATCACCAGGCATAAACTGAATGTTATTAATCAGTTCATCCAGCATCGCCGCATCGGCTTTGCTATTACCGACCATACGCTGCTTATAGTAATCAGTCTGCTGCCAGAATTCACGACGCGTATCCCAGGAAGCAAGCTGCATGATGAATTCTTTATAGGCTTCATCCATCACCGACGGTTGGTCCGCAGAAGCGAGACTGGCCTTAATATCCAGGTTACGCAAAAACTGCTGCTGAGAGTAATAACCGCCTAACATATTGACCGTTGGCCGGTCTGAAATCGCCGTGGCGCTCCACTCCTGACGCGCAAAAAACGTATAGGCGAGAGCGACAATCGCAAAGGCGAGAGCCATACCGACGATCCACACCTTCCCAGCCCACAAGGTACGAAACAACCCACGGATGTCCAGTTCATTTTCAGCGCTCACGGCGTGTTCCCCCGGTAATGGTTGTGTCATCGTACCCTCATTTTATTTGGTTAAGTCTGGTTTACTTTCACGATTTCTACGCAGCTTGCGCTTCAAACGTTTGATAAATCTCGCCACCTTCCACGCTCGTTTAATACAGATGTCGTACAAGACAAACGCCAGTAAAAAGAGCACCAACATCACCCATTCCGGGACAATACGAGAATATTCAGCCAGCACGCCAATGGATGCCAGAATCGCTGCAGCCAGGGTAATCAGGACAAAAGCCTGTCGGGAAGTAAACCCGGCACGCATGATTAAATGGTGAATATGTTGGCGATCCGGGGAGAAAGGACTCATACCCTTGCGTAAACGACGGTACATAATTGCCACCATATCCATTAACGGAATGGCAATAATCCACAGGGCCGTAACCGGACTAATAGGATGCGTTGGCCCCTGGGTCGTCTCCAGCAGAATCCAAATCACCGTGAAGCCAATCAACGTACTTCCCGCATCCCCCATAAAGACTTTATAGCGGCGTCCGAGAATACCCAGGTTCAGCAGGATGTAAGGCAGAATGGCGGCGATCATGGCAAAACACCAGATAGCAAGGCTTGTCTGGCCATCGAACCACAGAATAAGTCCCATAGCGGCGAATGACACGCTGGATAGCCCACCGAGCAGACCATCGATCCCATCCACCATATTGAAGGCGTTAATCGCCGCCCAGACGGCAAACAAAGTAAGGAAATAGCCAAAAGGACCGAGCACCATCTCCCAAGGGCCGAAAATATAGCCAAGGCTTAGCAGATAGAGTTTTCCCACCGACATCATAATGATGCCAATAAGGGCCTGGATGGTCGCGCGGATTTTTACACTGATATCAAAACGATCGTCCAGAGCACCGATAAACACCAGTACCCCAGCACAGGCCAGGTAGAGAGTAGCATGTGGGATGTAGTAATCGGCGATGAGGAAGGTAAAGCAAATGCCTGCGTAAACCGAAATCCCCCCAACCAGCGGAATCAGTCCCTGATGACGTTTGCGGAAGTTGGGTTTATCCACCAATCCAATCTTTTTCGCGACCTTGCGGGCAAAGAAAAGAAACAGCGTTGTGAATAAAAAAATACTGATGAGATCAGCACTTGCTGTCAGTAAATTCACTATACATGCTCTCAGAGAATATCAATATATGAAGTATAACCATCCGGGCGATTATTCAGAAGAGAAACCCGACTCCATATCAGGTGGTTCTGTATGATTATCAACCACAAAATACGAATTACAACCTTTCTTCGCCAGGCGTAGTCATACCGTATTGTTGTTATTGTGTCGTTAAGATTACATCCACAAAAGCAAAACGCCACGTAAAAACGTGGCGTTTTCAGATGATGCCTGAATCAGGAACGCTTCATCATATCGAAGAAGTCGTCATTGGTCTTGGTCATCGCCAGCTTGTTAATGAGGAATTCCATTGCGTCGATTTCACCCATCGGATGGATGATTTTGCGTAGGATCCACATTTTCTGCAGCTCTTCCTGAGTGGTGAGCAACTCTTCTTTACGGGTACCGGAACGGTTGTAGTCGATAGCCGGGAAGACGCGTTTTTCAGCAATCTTACGAGAGAGATGTAGTTCCATGTTGCCGGTACCTTTAAACTCTTCGTAGATAACTTCATCCATTTTAGAGCCGGTATCGATCAGCGCAGTCGCGATGATGGTCAGGCTACCGCCCTCTTCCACGTTACGCGCCGCACCGAAGAAACGCTTCGGACGATGCAGGGCGTTGGCATCAACACCACCGGTCAGCACTTTACCGGAAGCCGGAACCACGGTGTTGTACGCACGCGCCAGACGGGTGATGGAGTCGAGCAGAATGATAACGTCTTTCTTGTGCTCAACCAGGCGTTTCGCCTTCTCGATAACCATTTCCGCAACCTGAACGTGACGGGATGCTGGTTCGTCAAAGGTAGAAGCCACAACTTCACCTTTAACCAGACGCTGCATCTCGGTCACTTCTTCCGGACGTTCGTCAATCAGCAGCACCATCAGCACACAGTCCGGATGGTTGTAAGCAATGCTCTGCGCGATGTTCTGCAGCAGCATGGTTTTACCCGCTTTCGGCGGAGCAACAATCAGACCACGTTGGCCACGACCGATCGGCGATGCCAGATCCAGTACACGCGCCGTTAAGTCTTCAGTAGAACCGTTACCACGTTCCATACGCAGACGAGAGTTTGCGTGCAGCGGCGTTAAGTTCTCAAAGAGGATTTTGTTACGGGCGTTTTCTGGTTTGTCGTAGTTAACTTCGTTAACTTTCAACAGCGCAAAGTAGCGTTCACCTTCTTTCGGCGGGCGAATCTTACCAGAGATGGTATCACCAGTGCGGAGGTTGAAACGGCGGATTTGGCTGGGAGAAACGTAGATGTCATCAGGACCGGCGAGGTAGGAGCTGTCTGCAGAGCGGAGGAAACCAAATCCATCCTGCAATATCTCCAGCACACCGTCACCAAAGATATCTTCGCCACTCTTTGCGTGCTGCTTCAGGATGGCAAAAATAATGTCCTGCTTGCGCATACGAGCCAGGTTTTCAAGGCCCATATTTTCGCCGAGAGTGATCAGCTCAGAAACCGGCGTATTCTTTAATTCGGTAAGATTCATAATGGTGTGAGTTCTTAAACTTGGGGTAAATCTCGAACTTAATGTTGTGAATGGTATGGCAGGGTCATCCATGCCTGTTTACGGCCATCAAACTCATGTCTGTTCGCTGTCTGGTCACAGGAAAGTACGCAGAACTGAAACGACAAGACGGATTGAGCGATAAGCCAGGAATCTGTCCACTTCCTGCGCGAGAAACAACGGGAAGTATTGGATATAACTAGATTCAAACTTAATAAGGTATGTTTAATACGAAGTCAACACTAACTTAGCACGACTCAAGTCGGGCGTCCAGTCATCCGAATCATTTCGAAGTATGGTCGCCCGATCATGAGACTTCCTTACGCTAAATTAGCGTCGAGGAATTCTTTCAACTGACCTTTGGACAGTGCGCCGACTTTAGTCGCCGCAACTTCGCCGTTTTTGAACAGCAGCAGGGTCGGGATGCCACGGATACCATACTTCGGCGCGGTGCCTGGGTTTTGGTCAATGTTCAGTTTAGCAACCGTCAATTTGCCCTGATATTCGTCAGCGATTTCATCCAGAATTGGAGCGATCATTTTGCACGGACCGCACCACTCTGCCCAGAAATCAACGAGGATAGCTCCGTCCGCTTTGAGTACATCCGTGTCAAAACTGTCGTCAGTCAGGTGAATAATTTTATCGCTCATATTAACTCCACAGGAATAAGCCTGGTGCGTTGGTGTACCCTTAATCAACGACGTGTTGATGTAGCATTAACCAACTAAAGGTTGACTTTATTTCACCGGATACGCTTTCGTAAAGCAATAGTAAGCTGATATTCTACCACACTATGAGCAAAACACATTTAACAGAACAGAAGTTTTCCGACTTCGCCCTGCACCCAAAGGTGATCGAAGCCCTTGAAAACAAAGGGTTTCATAACTGCACGCCCATTCAGGCCCTCGCGCTGCCGCTAACGCTGGCAGGTCGTGATGTTGCAGGGCAGGCGCAAACCGGTACCGGAAAAACGATGGCGTTCCTGACGTCAACGTTTCATTATCTTCTCTCTCATCCCGCGATTGACGATCGCAAGGTGAACCAACCGCGTGCGTTAATTATGGCGCCAACGCGTGAGTTAGCCGTGCAGATCCACGCCGACGCCGAGCCGCTGGCACAGACCACCGGTCTGAAATTAGGCCTGGCTTATGGCGGCGACGGTTACGATAAACAGCTGAAAGTGCTGGAAAGCGGCGTCGATATTCTTATCGGCACGACCGGTCGTCTTATCGACTATGCAAAACAGAACCACATTAACCTGGGCGCGATTCAGGTCGTGGTGCTGGATGAAGCAGATCGTATGTACGATCTGGGCTTTATTAAAGATATCCGTTGGCTGTTCCGTCGTATGCCGCCAACCACCCAACGTCTGAACATGCTGTTTTCTGCAACCCTCTCTTACCGCGTTCGCGAACTGGCGTTTGAACAGATGAATAACGCCGAGTACGTTGAAGTCGAACCGGAACAGAAGACAGGTCATCGTATTAAAGAAGAACTCTTCTATCCTTCCAACGAAGAAAAAATGCGTTTGCTGCAAACGCTGATTGAAGAAGAGTGGCCAGATCGCGCTATCGTCTTTGCTAACACTAAGCATCGTTGTGAAGATATCTGGGGTAGTCTTGCCGCCGATGGTCATCGCGTTGGTCTACTGACCGGTGACGTAGCGCAGAAAAAACGTCTGCGTATCCTTGATGAGTTCACTCGTGGCGATCTGGATATTCTCGTTGCGACTGATGTCGCCGCGCGCGGTCTGCATATCCCAGCCGTAACGCATGTATTCAACTATGACCTGCCGGATGACTGTGAAGATTACGTTCACCGTATCGGTCGTACCGGCCGTGCTGGCGCGAGCGGTCACTCGATCAGCCTGGCCTGTGAAGAATACGCGCTGAATTTACCCGCTATCGAGACCTATATTGGCCACTCGATTCCGGTTAGTAAGTACAACCCGGATGCGCTGATGACCGATCTGCCGAAGCCGTTACGTTTAACGCGCCCACGCACCGGCAATGGCCCACGTCGTACCGGTGGTGCTCCGCGTAATCGTCGTCGTTCAGGTTAACGTAAGATATGCTCACAACCACTTCGCTGTACGCCGCAATCGATTTAGGCTCGAATAGTTTTCATATGCTGGTTGTGCGCGAGGTGGCGGGAAGCATCCAGACGCTCACGCGTATTAAACGCAAGGTGCGTCTGGCCGCTGGACTCAACAGCGACAACGTTCTCTCCGCTGAAGCCATGGAACGCGGCTGGCAATGCCTGCGCCTGTTTGCTGAACGCCTGCAGGATATCCCGCAACCGCAAATCCGTGTGGTCGCCACGGCAACATTGCGCATCGCGGTAAACGCCGATGTCTTTATCGCTAAAGCGCAAGAGATCCTCAGCTGCCCAGTCCAGGTCATCAGTGGTGAAGAAGAAGCGCGTCTGATTTATCAGGGTGTTGCTCACACCACTGGCGGTGCCGATCAGCGTCTGGTCGTTGATATTGGCGGCGCCAGTACCGAACTGGTTACCGGCTCAGGTGCCCAAACAACCTCCCTGTTCAGCCTGTCAATGGGCTGTGTCACCTGGCTTGAACGGTACTTCACCGATCGTAATCTGGCACAGGAAAACTTTGACGAAGCCGAGAAAGCGGCTCGTGAAGTTTTGCGCCCCGTCGCCGACAAACTGCGTTTTCATGGCTGGAAAGTTTGCGTCGGTGCCTCCGGTACCGTCCAGGCGTTGCAGGAAATCATGATGGCGCAGGGTATGGATGAGCGCATTACGCTGGCCAAACTTCAACAGCTTAAGCAACGTGCTATTCACTGCGGTCGCCTGGAAGAGCTGGAAATCGAAGGGTTAACTCTGGAACGCGCGCTGGTTTTCCCCAGCGGATTGGCCATTCTGCTCGCCATTTTCACTGAGTTGAATATTCAATGCATGACCCTGGCCGGCGGCGCACTGCGTGAAGGTCTGGTTTACGGTATGCTACACCTGCCTGTCGATCAGGATATTCGCAGCCGTACGCTGCGTAATATTCAGCGTCGCTTTATGGTCGACACCGATCAGGCGAACCGCGTCGCACAGTTGGCTGTACATTTATTCGATCAGGTGAAAGATGAGTGGCATCTTGAGGCCATTAGCCGCGAGCTGCTGCAAAGTGCCTGTCAGTTGCATGAAATAGGGCTGAGCGTGGAATATAAGCAGGCTCCGCTGCATTCCGCCTGGCTGGTGCGTAATCTCGATCTTCCGGGCTTTACTCCCGCACAGAAAAAACTGTTAGCCACGCTGTTACTCAACCAGAGCAATCCTGTCGATCTCTCTTCGCTGCACCAGCAAAACGCTGTGCCACCGCGCATTGCGGAGCACCTTTGCCGTTTACTACGTCTGGCGATCATCTTCGCCGCACGCCGTCGCGACGATTTAGTGCCACACATCATCCTGCAAGCTCAGGATGAAAATCTGACGCTAACGTTGCCGGAAGGCTGGCTGGAACATCATCCATTAGGTAAAGAGTTAATCGATCAGGAAATCCAGTGGCAAAGCTATGTCCACTGGCCTCTGGACGTTCATTAACGCGGAATAGGCTACTTCAGCCCACTGGCTAAAACCCATCCTTCAGTCACCTTATGCGTCACCGGATGGGTATAGCGAACAAAGGAAAAGCCCGCGTACGCAGACCGATTTACCATCTGAACTTTGTCGTCAGCAATGATGAATGAATTATCTTCGCGAAGGCAGGCTTTATCCGGCGCATCATAGAAATAGAGGCGCGGTTGAGTCTGAGCGACTTTACGCTCAACAAACTCTTCCGGCGCAGGATTCTTTAACCCCGATTTATCCCTGGCATCGTTGCATACCAGATCGACCGCCTCCAGATGATTGGCTTCTATCCAACCAACGTAATCACCGTATCCTGCCAACAAATAACCATGTGAATCGTTACCCCGCACAGACTCATAAAACTTTTGCGTTTCTTCATCCCGGGCAATGCTGAACCCCGTTCTGGATACGATATCACCGGGTACGATAAAAATTGATTCACTGCGGCACTGCGCTACCGGAGCGGCATAGAACCAGGCCCGAGACTTACCCGTCAACGCATAACGCGGGAAATCAATGGTGGCATCCAGTTTCAGTTTCTGATTTAAATCCTGACATTCCCGCATACGGGTTAAACATTGTTGAAAGTGTTTGCCTTTTTGCGGGTCAAATTGCAGTTGTTCATCATTAATGTCCGTCAGGATATTTTTAGCCGGATGATAAGTCACCCAGCCAAGATGCCCGGCTCCGGGGGTATCCGGGGTGCTTTTTTTCCGCCGATCAAACAATTGGAGCATAACGTTACTCTCATCATCTTCTTCGGCTTCAATACGTAAATCTTTCGCACCAACATGCTCTGCAATCATTAATGGCTGATTACTGCTGGCAACCATATTCACCATCGACACAGAACAATAGTCAAAAAACTCAAATCTATCTGTTGCAGACGCCGTTGCGGTATAGAACATCCCTGACAAAATGACCAATACAAACTTCAACATCTCATCAACCTCCCTGTTGTGCTGGCTGCCGGATGACGCTTATACGCCCTGGAAAATATCTACTTCTCTTTTGCTTTCGCCATCATCGCCCGAATATTGGCGATGCTGGCCTGTCCCTTTTGCATCCGCTCCTCGGCGCTTACCACTTTACGCTCCTGTTCCCAGATAACGTCATCTTGTGGCAGTTCCAACAAGAATCGGCTCGGTTCTGGTCTCACCAGCTCACCGTACTGGCGGCGCTCTTTGCACAGCGTGAAGATAAGTTCTTTCTGCGCACGCGTAATTCCGACGTAAGCCAGACGACGCTCTTCATCGATGTTGTCTTCATCAATGCTGCTCTGGTGCGGCAAAAATCCTTCTTCCATTCCCACCATAAACACGTAAGGGAACTCCAGCCCCTTTGAGGCATGCAGCGTCATCAACTGCACCTGATCCAGCTCTTCTTCGCTCTCTCCGCGCTCCATCATGTCGCGCAGGGTAAAGCGGGTAACGACCTGAGTCAGGGTCATGGGTTCTTCCAGCTCACTGCCTTCCAGCATCTCCGTCATCCAACTGAACAGGGTGTTGACGTTTTTCATACGCATCTCTGCCGCTTTCGGGCTCGGCGAGGTTTCATACAGCCAGGATTCATAATCAATGCCGTGGATCAAATCGCGCACGGCGGCAACCGGCTCGCGCTCCGCCAGGCGTTGGATTTCACCCAGCCAGTGCGTAAAACGGGTCAGAGAATCATACCCACGTCCGGTCAGTGTCTGGCTAAGCCCCATATCAAAGCTGGCGGTAAACAGGCTTTTGTTGCGGGTCATCGCCCATTCACCGAGCTTTTGCAGCGTGGCAGGACCGATTTCACGTTTTGGCGTGTTTACGATGCGTAAAAATGCGCTGTCGTCATCCGGATTGCTCAGCACACGCAGGTAGGCCAGCAGATCTTTAATCTCCGGACGCGAGAAGAACGACGTTCCACCAGAAATTTTGTACGGGATGCGGTTCTGCATCAAAAATTTTTCAAATACCCGCGACTGATGATTACCGCGATACAGGATGGCGTAGTCTTTATATTGCGTCTTGTTCACAAAGTGATGGGCAATTAATTCCCCGGTGACGCGTTCCGCTTCATGCTCTTCATTATTCGCACTCAGCACCTTCAGCTCAGCCCCATAGCCCAGCTCGGAGAAAAGCCGCTTTTCAAAGACGTGCGGGTTGTTAGCAATGAGAATGTTCGCCGCCTTCAGGATACGCCCGGAGGAACGGTAGTTTTGCTCCAGCTTCACCACCTGTAGCGCCGGAAAATCTTTGCTTAGCAGTACCAGGTTCTGCGGACGCGCGCCGCGCCAGGAGTAAATAGACTGATCGTCATCACCCACCACGGTAAAGCGCGCACGTTGCCCCACCAGCAGCTTCACCAGCTCGTACTGGCTGGTGTTGGTATCCTGGTATTCATCCACCAGCAGGTAGCGGATTTTGTTCTGCCAGCGCTCGCGCACCTCTTCATTACGCTGAAGCAGCAGCGTCGGCAGTAGGATCAGATCGTCAAAGTCCAGCACGTTGCACGCCTTCATATGCGCGTCGTACAGGCCATAGCAGTGAGCAAAAATGCGATCGCGCTCGCCTTTCGCACTGGCCGCCGCCTGTGCCGGGGTCATCAGATCGTTTTTCCAGTTGGAGATCGTCGAGATCAGCTGTTGAAGAATAAGTTTATCGTCTTCAATTAACCCTTCGGTCAGTTCCTTAAGCAGGGCCACCTGATCGGTATCGTCAAATAACGAGAAGTTCGACTTCATCCCCAGCGCCGCATATTCGCGCTTTATGACGTCCAGTCCCAGCGTGTGGAATGTGGAGATCATCAGCCCACGCGCCTCTTTACGACCCAGCGTTTGCGCCACGCGCTCTTTCATCTCGCGCGCAGCCTTATTGGTAAAGGTCACGGCCGCAATATGGCGTGCCTGATAACCACATTCACGGATCAGATGTGCGATTTTGTTAGTGATAACACGCGTCTTGCCGGAACCCGCCCCCGCCAGCACCAGGCAAGGTCCGGTGACGAATTCGACGGCTTGTTGTTGTCCGGGGTTCAAACGCATAAAGGGTCACTCATGAAAGTCGGGAGGGGAGAATAACAGCGTGGTAGTATAGCCAGCCTTAACCACCCCACTCAAGGCACGATCATGGCAAAAACAGCAGCAGCAGTGCATATCCTTGTTAAAGAAGAGAAACTGGCACTGGATCTTCTGGAACAGATTAAAAACGGCGCCGACTTCGGCAAACTGGCGAAGAAACACTCTATCTGCCCATCAGGCAAACGCGGCGGTGATTTAGGCGAGTTCCGCCAGGGCCAGATGGTTCCGGCGTTCGATAAAGTCGTCTTCTCTTGCCCTGTACTGGAGCCGACCGGCCCGCTGCATACCCAGTTCGGTTATCACATCATTAAAGTGCTGTACCGTAACTAATAAAAAGCCCGGAGTATCAACCTCCGGGCTTTTTTTGCCTGATGGCGTTATGCTTATCCAGCTACGGCAATGCGCTTCATATCGGTCATGTAGCCACGCAGTTTCTGGCCTACTTTCTCGATTTCATGGCTACGGATCGCGTCATTCACGTCGCGCAGCTGCGCGTTGTCTACCGCGCCTTCGGCAATCGCTTTGCCCAGGTCGCCTGTCTGCAGAGTCGTCATGAACTCTTTCAGCAGCGGTACGCAAGCGTAAGAGAACAGATAGTTACCATATTCTGCTGTATCGGAGATAACCACGTTCATCTCGTACAGACGCTTACGAGCGATGGTATTCGCGATCAGCGGCAGCTCGTGCAGCGATTCGTAGTAAGCGGATTCTTCGATAATGCCGGAATCGACCATGGTTTCGAACGCCAACTCAACGCCTGCTTTCACCATCGCGATCATCAGTACACCTTTATCGAAGTACTCCTGCTCACCGATTTTACCTTCAAACTGTGGGGCGGTTTCGAACGCGGTTTTGCCGGTCTCTTCACGCCAGGTCAGCAGTTTCTTATCATCGTTGGCCCAGTCAGCCATCATGCCGGAAGAGAATTCACCGGAGATAATGTCGTCCATGTGCTTCTGGAACAGCGGCGCCATGATCTCTTTCAGCTGCTCAGAGAGCGCGTAAGCACGCAGTTTCGCTGGGTTGGACAGACGGTCCATCATCAGGGTGATCCCACCCTGCTTCAGCGCTTCGGTGATGGTTTCCCAGCCGAACTGAATCAGTTTTTCCGCGTAAGCCGGGTCGGTCCCTTCTTCCACCAGCTTGTCGAAGCACAGCAGAGAACTGGCCTGCAACATGCCGCACAGAATGGTCTGCTCACCCATCAGGTCAGATTTCACTTCCGCCACGAAGGAGGATTCCAGCACGCCCGCACGGTGACCGCCGGTGGCTGCTGCCCACGCTTTGGCGATAGCCATGCCTTCGCCTTTCGGATCGTTTTCCGGGTGAACGGCGATCAGGGTCGGAACGCCGAAACCACGTTTGTATTCTTCACGGACTTCGGTGCCCGGACACTTCGGCGCCACCATCACTACGGTGATGTCTTTACGGATCTGCTCGCCCACTTCCACGATGTTGAAACCGTGGGAGTAACCCAGCGCCGCACCGTCTTTCATCAGCGGTTGTACGGAACGTACCACGTCAGAGTGCTGCTTGTCCGGGGTCAGGTTAACCACCAGGTCAGCCTGCGGGATCAGCTCTTCATAGGTCCCGACTTTGAAGCCGTTTTCGGTCGCTTTGCGCCAGGAAGCACGCTTCTCAGCAATCGCTTCTTTACGCAGGGCATAAGAGATATCCAGACCGGAGTCACGCATGTTCAGTCCCTGGTTCAGACCTTGTGCGCCACAGCCGACGATGACCACTTTTTTACCCTGAAGGTAGCTTGCGCCATCGGCGAATTCGTCGCGGCCCATAAAGCGACATTTGCCCAGCTGTGCCAACTGCTGGCGCAGGTTCAGTGTATTAAAGTAGTTAGCCATGGTGGTGTACTCCGTGATGTTGTGTTGTGGTGCTTATTATTCGGTTCGCGTTTCAGCGGGATTAGACTCACATTACAACAGGAAATTTATTGCGGAAATTGATATATTCACAACGTCACATTGCAATATCTGCAACGTCAAAATAAAGAGGCTCGCCGGTGGATTTACGCGATCTGAAAATGTTCTTGCATCTGGCAGAAAGTCGCCATTTTGGCCGCAGCGCGCGGGCGATGCACGTCAGCCCTTCCACGCTTTCGCGCCAGATCCAGCGCCTGGAAGAAGACCTCGGCCAGCCGCTGTTTGTGCGCGATAACCGTACGGTCACCCTGACCGAAGCAGGTGAAGAGCTGCGCGTATTCGCCCAGCAGACACTGCTGCAATACCAGCAGCTGCGCCACACCCTCGATCAACAGGGACCGTCGTTGTCTGGCGAGTTACATATCTTCTGCTCTGTCACCGCCGCGTACAGCCACCTGCCGCCGATCCTCGACCGCTTCCGCGCCGAGCATCCTTCGGTGGAAATCAAGCTCACCACTGGCGACGCCGCCGATGCGATGGACAAAGTGGTCACCGGCGAGGCCGATCTGGCGATTGCCGGTAAGCCCGAGATGCTGCCCGGCGCGGTGGCGTTTTCGATGCTGGAGAATCTGACGGTCGTATTGATCGCCCCGGCACTGCCCTGCCCGGTGCGTAATCAGGTTTCTGTCGAGAAACCCGACTGTTCGACGGTGCCGTTTATCATGGCCGACCAGGGGCCGGTACGCCGCCGCATTGAGCTGTGGTTCCGCCGCCACAAAATCAGCAACCCATCGATTTACGCCACGGTGGGTGGTCACGAAGCGATGGTCTCGATGGTGGCACTCGGCTGCGGCGTGGCGCTATTACCGGAAGTTGTGCTGGAAAACAGCCCGGAGCCGGTGCGTAATCGCGTGATGATTTTAGAGCGCAGCGACGAGAAAACACCGTTCGAGCTGGGGGTCTGCGCGCCGAAAAAGCGGCTGCATGAGCCGCTAATTGATGCGTTCTGGAAAATTGTTCTGGAGCGTAAATCCACCGAGTAGCGCCAGCATCAGGCCTAAAATCAGTGGTAGATTCAGTATTGGCACTCCTTTTCTGTATAATGTCACGTGCCATAATAGATGTGGGGGGCTTGTTAACCATCACGTTTAGCAAGCCAGAACAGACGGTGTCATTGCGCACTTGACAGCGAAAATACAAACTTAATTAGCCATCATTATGATAATCAAACCAAAAATTCGTGGATTCATCTGTACAACGACCCATCCGACTGGCTGCAAAGTCAATGTGGAAAAACAGATCGATTATGTGAAGAAAAACGGGAAAATCGCTAACGGCCCTTCCCGCGTGCTGGTCATCGGTGCTTCCACCGGTTACGGTCTGGCGTCCAGAATTTCCGCCGCCTTTGGCAGCGGTGCCGCCACTATCGGCGTATTTTTCGAAAAACCAGGCACGGAAACCAAACCGGGTTCCGCGGGCTGGTATAACTCTGCAGCCTTCGATGAAGCCGCTAAGCGCGAAGGCCTGTACGCCAAAAGCATCAACGGCGACGCGTTCTCCGACGAGTGCCGTGATGAAGTCATCAAACTGATCAAAGAAGACCTGGGTCAGATTGATCTGGTGGTTTACTCGCTGGCTTCCCCGGTGCGTAAAATGCCGAAAACCGGTGAAATCGTCCGTTCGGCGCTGAAGCCAATCGGTGAGGTTTACACCTCTAAAGCGATTGATACCAACAAAGATCAGATCATCACCGCCAGCATTGAGCCGGCAACGGAAGAAGAAGTTCAGAACACCGTTACCGTGATGGGCGGTGAAGACTGGGAACTGTGGATGGGCGCGCTGAGCGAAGCGGGCGTGCTGGCTGATGGCGTGAAAACCGTGGCCTACTCCTACATCGGAACCGACCTGACCTGGCCAATCTACTGGCACGGCGCGCTGGGCAAAGCAAAAGAAGACCTCGACCGCGCGGCAGGTGCGCTGCGTGATCAGCTGGCTCCGCTGCACGGTTCTGCGAACGTTGCCGTACTGAAATCCGTGATCACTCAGGCATCTTCTGCGATCCCGGTAATGCCGCTGTACATCTCTATGGTCTTCAAACTGATGAAAGCGCAGGGGATTCATGAAGGCTGTATCGAGCAGATCAACCGTCTGATGTCCACCAGCCTGTACGGCGACAAAGTGGCGCTTGATGACAACCAGCGTATCCGTATGGATGACTGGGAACTGCGCGAAGACATTCAGCAGGCATGTCGCGATCTGTGGCCGCTGATCACCACCGAAAACCTGGCGCAAGAAACTGACTATGCAGGGTACAAGCAGGAATTCCTGAACCTGTTCGGTTTTGGCCTCGACGAAGTGGATTACGATGCTGACGTGAACACCGAAGTCGAATTCGACGTCATCACGCTGTAATTTGCAGATACAGTTGCAAAAAGGGTTCATGTGAAAACATGAACCCTTTTTTAATGGCGACTGCTAACCCGCGAGGAAAAAACTGAACGCCGGGTTATGCGTTTCATCATGACAATCATAGCCCAGTTCGTTCAGCCGCGTTTCGAAATCAGGCTCGTGCTCACCCAACTCAAACGCCGCCAGTACACGACCGTAATCGGTGCCGTGACTGCGGTAGTGGAATAATGAAATATTCCAGTGCGTACCCAGGGTATGCAGGAATTTGAGCAACGCCCCTGGCGATTCGGGGAATTCAAAGCTGAACAGACGTTCCTGCAAGGGTTTCGACGGACGGCCGCCAACCATATAGCGCACGTGCAGCTTCGCCATTTCGTCGTCAGACAGATCCACCACGCTGTAACCGCCGTCACTAAGCAACTGGAGGATTTCTTTACGTTCTTCCAGACCACGACTCAGGCGTACGCCGACAAAAATGCAGGCATCTTTGGCATCGGCAAAGCGGTAGTTAAACTCGGTCACCGAGCGTCCACCCAGCAACTGGCAGAACTTGAGGAAGCTGCCTTTTTCTTCCGGGATAGTGACTGCCAGCAGCGCTTCGCGCTGTTCTCCCAACTCACAGCGTTCAGACACGTAGCGCAGGCCGTGGAAGTTAACGTTCGCACCTGACAACACATGTGCCAGTCGTTCACCGCGAATATTGTGCTGGGCGATGTACTTTTTCATCCCTGCTAATGCCAACGCCCCGGAAGGTTCCGCCACCGCACGCACGTCTTCGAACAGGTCTTTCATTGCCGCGCAGATTGCATCGCTATCAACGGTAACGATGTCGTCGAGGTATTCCTGGCACAGACGGAAAGTTTCATCGCCGATACGCTTCACCGCCACACCTTCAGCAAAGAGACCCACACGCGGAAGATCGACCGGTTGTCCGGCATCCAGCGCCGCTTTCAGGCAGGCGGAATCTTCAGCTTCCACGGCAATCACTTTGATCTGTGGCATCAGCTGTTTGATCAACACCGCCACGCCTGCCGCTAATCCGCCGCCGCCTACCGGGACAAATACGCGGTCGAGGTGAGCATCCTGTTGCAATAACTCCAGCGCCAGCGTGCCCTGCCCGGCAATCACCATCGGATGGTCAAACGGCGGAACCCAGGTAAAACCCTGCTGCTGCGACAGCTCAATCGCTTTGGCTTTGGCTTCATCAAAATTCGCGCCGTGCAACAGCACTTCTCCACCGAAGCCGCGTACGGCATCAACTTTGATATCGGCGGTAGCCGTTGGCATGACAATCAGTGCCTTCACGCCTAATCGCGCAGAAGAGAACGCGACACCTTGAGCATGATTACCCGCCGATGCGGTGATGACCCCATGCGCTTTTTGCTCTTCGGTCAGGCCCGCCATCATGGCGTAGGCTCCACGCAGCTTGAAGCTGTGAACGGGTTGACGGTCTTCGCGCTTGACCAGAATCACGTTATCAAGGCGCGAAGAGAGCTTTTCCATTTTTTGTAGCGGCGTTACCTGCGCCGCTTCGTATACCGGCGCACGCAGTACCGCTCTGAGATACTCAGCGCCCTCAGGAGCACCGGATAGAGGTTGTGAATCCGCCATGATCATTATCCCCCGAGTTTTGACTTATCGCGCACCGCGCCTTTGTCGGCGCTGGTTGCCAGACTGGCATAGGCGCGTAGCGCAAAAGAGACCTGACGCTGACGATCTTTAGGCGTCCAGGCTTTGTCACCGCGTGCTTCCTGCGCTTCGCGACGCGCAGTGATTTCCGCATCACTTAGTTGTAACTGGATACCGCGATTCGGGATATCAATAGCAATCATGTCGCCATCTTCGATGATCGCAATGTTGCCACCGCTGGCCGCTTCCGGGGAAACGTGGCCGATAGACAGGCCGGATGTGCCGCCGGAGAAACGTCCGTCGGTGATCAACGCACAGGCTTTGCCAAGGCCCATCGATTTCAGGAAGGTGGTTGGGTAGAGCATTTCCTGCATGCCCGGCCCGCCTTTCGGTCCTTCGTAACGAATGACAACCACGTCGCCCGCCACCACTTTGCCGCCAAGGATCGCCTCAACCGCGTCATCCTGGCTTTCGTACACTTTCGCCGGGCCGGTAAATTTCAGGATGCTGTCATCCACACCTGCGGTTTTCACGATACAGCCGTTTTCCGCGAAGTTACCGTAGAGTACCGCCAGACCGCCGTCTTTACTGTAAGCGTGTTCCAGCGAACGGATACAGCCTTCGGCACGATCGTCATCCAGCGTGTCCCAGCGGCAGTCCTGCGAGAACGCCTGGGTGGTACGGATGCCCGCCGGGCCAGCGCGGAACATTTTTTTCACCGCATTATCTTTGGTCAGCATCACATCATACCGATCAAGCGTTTGCGGCAGAGTCAGTCCCAGCACGTTTTTCACGTCACGGTTCAGCAGCCCGGCTCGGTCCAGTTCGCCTAAAATACCCAGTACGCCGCCTGCGCGGTGCACGTCTTCCATATGGTATTTCTGCGTGCTCGGCGCCACTTTACACAGCTGTGGGACTTTGCGGGACAGCTTGTCGATATCACTCATGGTGAAGTCGATTTCCGCTTCCTGTGCGGCCGCCAGCAGGTGCAGAACGGTGTTGGTGGAGCCGCCCATGGCGATATCCAACGTCATGGCATTCTCAAACGCCGCCTTGCTGGCAATGTTGCGCGGCAGCGCAGAAGCATCATCCTGCTCATAGTAGCGTTTAGTCAGCTCAACGATGCGTTTACCCGCGTTAAGGAACAACGTTTTACGGTCGGCGTGAGTCGCCAGCAGCGAACCGTTACCCGGCTGCGATAAACCCAGCGCTTCGGTCAGACAGTTCATGGAGTTTGCGGTGAACATCCCGGAGCATGAGCCGCAGGTCGGACAGGCAGAACGTTCAACCTGCTCGCTCTGCGAGTCGGAAACTTTCGGGTCAGCGCCTTGAATCATCGCATCAACCAGGTCGAGCTTGATAATTTGGTCAGAGAGCTTGGTTTTCCCGGCTTCCATCGGGCCGCCGGAAACAAAGATCACCGGAATGTTCAGGCGCAAGGAGGCCATTAACATCCCCGGGGTAATTTTGTCGCAGTTAGAGATACAGACCATCGCATCGGCGCAGTGAGCGTTAACCATGTACTCAACGGAGTCAGCGATCAGCTCGCGCGACGGCAGTGAATACAGCATGCCCCCGTGGCCCATGGCGATACCATCATCCACAGCAATGGTGTTGAACTCTTTTGCCACACCGCCTGAGGCTTCGATTTGTTCGGCAACCAGCTTACCGAGATCGCGCAGGTGGACATGGCCCGGCACAAACTGGGTAAAAGAGTTCACTACAGCAATAATCGGTTTACCGAAGTCATCATCGGTCATCCCGGTGGCGCGCCACAGTGCGCGGGCACCCGCCATATTGCGGCCGTGGGTGGTGGTAGCAGAACGATACTTAGGCATGCTTGATTAACTCCCGTCTGTCTAATAATTGGGACGGTGCGTGCCGTCCCAAATTTATGTTTATTGATTAACCTGATCCAACCAGCCGTATTTATCTTCCGTTTCACCGGTGAAGAGGCCAAAGAAGGCCTGCTGGATGCGTTTGGTGACCGGACCACAGCGGCCTTCGCCCACCTGGATACCATCGACGCTACGTACTGGGGTGATTTCGGCCGCAGTACCGGACATAAATACTTCGTCGGCCAGGTACAGCGATTCACGGGAAAGCACCTGCTCACGCACTTCAATATTGAGATCTTTCGCCAGCTTAATGATCGCGTCACGGGTGATACCCGGCAGGGCGGAAGAAGTAAATGGCGGAGTAAATAAAATGCCGTCTTTTACTTCAAACAGGTTTTCGCCCGCGCCTTCTGAGATGTAGCCATTCACATCCAGCGCAATACCTTCCTGGTAGCCATGACGACGCGCTTCGCTACCCACCAGCAGTGAAGACAAATAGTTACCACCAGCCTTGGCAGCGGTAGGGATAGTATTCGGTGCAACGCGGTTCCAGGAAGAAACCATCGCGTCGATCCCCTGTTCCAACGCTTCAGCTCCGAGGTAAGCCCCCCACGGGAATGCGGCGATAATCACATCAGTGGTGTAACCCGCTGGCGGGTTAACGCCCATCCCTACATCGCCAACAAACACCAGTGGACGGATATAAGCGCTGGTCAGGTTGTTTTTACGAATCACTTCGCGGCACGCTTCCATCAGCTCATCAACGCTCTGAGATACCGGAAAACGATAGATCTTGGCTGAATCACGCAGACGCTGCATATGTTCACGATGACGGAACACCACCGGCCCTTTGTGAGAATCGTAGCAACGAATACCTTCAAATACGGAAGTACCGTAGTGCAGCGCGTGGGACATCACGTGGACCTTCGCGTCTTCCCAACGAATCATCTCGCCATTAGACCAAATGTAATCAGCTTTTTTCGTCGTCATTTTTCTTCCTTTTGCGCTCAGGCGCGGATTTGTTGTGATGTAGTTGTGCTCTGACAGATGGCAACATGTGCAACATCCACCAGTTTACTTAACTGACTAAACAGTAAGTCGACCGACCGGGGGCTGGCAACGGTCAATTCGATATTTATATTCTGCGCATCGCTGGCGGCTTCCATATTCATGGAGCACACCTGAAAACCACGATGGCGTACCACGCGTAAAACACGTTCTAACGTTTCCGGATTGAAACGAGCCTCAACGGCGACCTGATGTTGCATCATGATAATTTCTCCAGCATTTCTGAGTTGCTGGCGCCAGGTGGCACCAGAGGCCAGACATTCTCAAGTTCGTCGATTGAGACATGAAGCAGATATGGCCCCTCGCTGTTCAGCATGGTGTCGAGTGCCGCTTCAACCTGGTCTTTACGGGTGATGTGCTGGCCAGGTATGCCGAAAGCGCTGGCCAACATGAGGAAATCGGGGTTATCGGTAAGGGTAGTTTCGCTATAACGTTCCTGAAAAAACAGCTGCTGCCATTGTCGCACCATGCCTAACCGCTGGTTGTCGAGTAAAACTATCTTCAGTGGCAACTGCTTGCGTTTTACGGTGCCCAGCTCCTGTACATTCATCATGAAGGAACCGTCACCGGAGATACAGATTACCGTATCATTCGGGCGAGCAACCTGCGCGCCAACCGCAGCAGGCAAGCCAAAGCCCATCGTACCCAAGCCGCTCGACGTGATAAAATTTTCCGGGCGGGTGTAGGTCATATGCTGTGCCGACCACATCTGATGCTGACCAACATCCGTTGTTACTACGCTGTCGGCTGGTTTGCGGTCTGAAAGCTGTTTCAGCAATAACGGCGCATAAATAGCTTCGCCCGGATGGTCATAGCGCCAGGTATGCTCTGTGCGCAGCTCAGCACTGTACTGACGCCATTCGTCAATCTTCAACGGTTGCTGTAATGCCGGCAGCAACGCATTTAAATCGCCTTGCAGCGCCACGTGCGCCTGGCGCAGTTTATTCATTTCCGCCGGGTCGATATCCATGTGGATCACGCTGGCGTTCGGTGCGAAAGTATTCAGCTTACCGGTCACCCGGTCATCAAAACGTGCGCCAACTGCAATCAGTAAATCACACTCTTGCACTGCGAAATTTGCAGCTTTAGTACCGTGCATTCCCAACATACCCAAATAGTATGGGTAGTTAGCATCTACTGTGCCCAAGCCTTTCAGCGTACAGGCGACCGGCATTTGGGTAAGCATAATAAACTCACGCAGGGCCGGAACTGCCTGCGCCATGCCTACGCCGCCACCTACGTACAGGATCGGTTTTTGCGCCTGCGCCAGCATGTTACGCGCCTGCTCAACATCAGCGTGCGGGAAAGCCTCAACGTTTTCGACGGTCGTAAAATATGGCTCCAGCGAACCGCTGGCTAATTGGATGTCTTTTGGGATATCAACCAGAACCGGGCCCGGACGACCGGAATTCGCCACGGCGAAAGCCTCAGCCATGATGCGCGGCAGTTCTTCCAGTGATTGCACCAGAAAACTGTGTTTGGTGCAGGACAGAGACATACCCAGAACATCCACTTCCTGGAATGCATCCGTTCCGATGAAAGGTGATGCCACCTGACCGGTGATCGCCACCACAGGAACAGAATCTAACAGCGCATCGGCAAGTCCGGTGATCAGGTTAGTAGCACCAGGACCGGAAGTGGCGATACAAACGCCGGTTTTACCCGTCGCTCGGGCATAGCCAATCGCCGCCATCGCTGCGCCCTGCTCATGTCTGCACAACAGGTGTTCTACGCCGCCGTCATACAGCGCATCGTAAACCGGCATAATTGCGCCACCGGGATAACCAAAGACGGTTTGAACCCCCTGTGCACGCAACGCATGTACCACCCACTGTGCCCCATTCATAGTTACATCCCCGCCGTAAATCTTGAGAAACAGAATTTTATGCTGATATTCACTTTCTGCTCCTCGTTTAAGTTTTTAAGGTCAAAAAAAACCCCCGAACCTTTCGGTGCGGGGGTCTTAGTTCGTTAAGGCTTGTTTTCTAAGCCTTTCCTCGTCCAAGTGCAGCCCCGCACGGTGGGATAATAATCACCACCACGCTAATCACGACCAGGCTAATCACTCGTAGAAGGGCTGTCATTTTTGTATTTTCTTGCATCTTGTTCGAAGGAATACCTAAAGAGTTACCATAGAATTTGCAAATGACACAAGATATTTTTTTATTCGTTTTTCTGACGCCATTAACGGTTTAGATAAATATCGTTGTTTTTTATACAAAAAATCAAAAATGAAAATATTTCACGTTTCAGGTAATTCTCAGCAGCCCGATCCCCAATAAAAAGTCTATTCAAAAGCATTTGCGGGCGTCATCCCAGACTAGATACAACTTATTGTGAATTACACTAAAACACATGAATCAGAACCTAAAAGGCGTAATTATGTAAAATCTTGCCGCGATGTATTGCGACATAATACTGTCATCAGGAGGCATTATGTCACTATCGATCATTCATACACGCGCCGCGTTGGGCGTAAATGCACCCGCCATTACTGTCGAGGTACATATCAGCAACGGCCTACCCGGTTTAACCATGGTGGGGCTGCCGGAAACGACGGTGAAAGAGGCTCGCGATCGGGTACGCAGTGCGATAATTAATAGCGGGTATGAATTCCCGGCAAAGAAGATAACCATAAATCTCGCTCCAGCCGATCTTCCGAAAGAAGGGGGGCGATATGATTTACCTATCGCTGTTGCGCTTCTGGCCGCTTCTGAGCAGCTTACAACCCATAATCTCGATGCATATGAGCTGGTCGGTGAATTAGCGCTTACAGGCGCGTTACGCGGCGTTCCCGGCGCGATATCAAGCGCAACCGAAGCCATTCGTGCAGGCAGGAGAATTATTGTCGCCACAGAGAATGCCGCTGAAGTTGGACTGATACACGGCGAAGGATGCCTGATCGCAGATCACCTGCAGACCGTATGCGCATTTCTCGAAGGTAAGCACGATTTAGACAGGCCCTCAGCCGCAGATTTTACGCCCGACGCATTCGCCGACGACCTGAGCGATGTTATCGGCCAGGAACAGGGTAAACGCGGGCTGGAGCTTACCGCAGCTGGCGGTCATAACCTCTTGCTCATTGGCCCGCCGGGTACGGGCAAGACCATGTTGGCCAGTCGCCTCAGAGGTCTGCTCCCACCGCTTAGCAACGATGAAGCGCTGGAAAGTGCTGCGATACTCAGTCTGGTTAATTCCGAAACGATACAAAAACAATGGAAGCAACGCCCTTTTCGTTCACCACATCACAGTGCTTCATTAACGGCCATGGTCGGTGGAGGCTCTATTCCTGCACCAGGCGAGATCTCTCTGGCGCATAACGGCATACTGTTTCTGGATGAACTACCCGAGTTTGAACGGCGTACGCTGGATGCCTTGCGCGAACCCATCGAGTCCGGGCAGATCCATCTATCCCGCACCAGAGCAAAAATAACCTATCCCGCGCGCTTTCAACTTATAGCAGCGATGAATCCAAGCCCTACAGGCCATTATCAGGGGAATCATAATCGCTGTACTCCAGAACAGACGCTGCGCTACCTCAATCGACTGTCAGGACCATTTCTCGATCGCTTCGACCTCTCCCTCGAAATCCCCTTACCACCGCCCGGCATACTCAGTCAGAGCGCAGTGAAAGGGGAAGATAGTGCAACGGTTAAGCAACGCGTTATAGCAGCACGAGAGCGTCAGTATCTGCGGCAAAATAAGTTAAACGCGCACCTGAACAGCCAGGATATTCATAAATACTGCCCACTGCACAGCGACGATGCTCAATGGCTGGAAGAAACGCTCGCGCATCTCGGATTATCTATCCGCGCCTGGCTGCGTCTGATAAAGGTCGCTAGAACGATTGCGGATATAGAACAATGTGATCGCATCTCTCGCCAACACTTACAGGAAGCCGTTGGATACCGGGCGATAGACAGGTTACTCATTCATTTGCAGAAACTACTGGCATAAAAAAAGGGCTTTCGCCCTTTTTTATTAATCATCAGATTCGGTGTAGTCTTCTGCGCCTTCCACCTGAGGTTTCCCACCAGAAAGCGTGTGGAAGCGTTTTGGACGCTTAATACGCGTCATGTATTTAGACCACACGCGTTCAGCTTCAGTAACCGGCTCACGTTCACCACGGCATACCGCAACAAACAGTTTCTCTTCTTCAGTTACCGGCTCACGCTTACCCAGATCCAGCTCGTTGAAAGCATAACCGTGACGCTCAAGCAGTTGTGCTTCTTTAATGGTGAAATCACCATGACGGGAGAATCCGCGGGGATAATATTTATTATCGAAATATCGATTAGTCGTCGTAAAGCTTTCCGCCATCCTGCACGCTCCTAATTCTTTGGCCGAGCTATTTATGGCGCGGAGTATTAGTTACGCTTGACAGAGCGTCAAACAAAAGATTTAAATCATAACGACAAATTATTTTATGGAGCGAGTTGTGGATACGGAATTGTTAAAAACTTTCCTGGAAGTTAGCCGGACACGCCACTTTGGCAGGGCTGCTGAAGCGCTCTATCTGACCCAGTCAGCGGTTAGTTTTCGGATCAGACAGCTGGAAAATCAATTGGGTGTAAACCTGTTCACTCGACACAGAAACAATATCCGTTTGACCGCCGCAGGTGAAAAATTATTGCCTTACGCTGAAACCCTGATGAATACGTGGCAAGCAGCACGTAAGGAAGTTGCGAATACCTCGCGGCATAACGAGTTTTCTATCGGCGCCAGCGCATCTCTCTGGGAGTGCATGCTTAATGACTGGTTGAGACGTTTATATCAATCTCAGGAGCCACAGTCCAGCCTGCAGTTTGAAGCGAGGATCGCTCAGCGCCAGTCATTGGTAAAACAGCTTCATGAACGACAGCTTGATCTACTGATTACGACCGAAACGCCCAAAATGGACGAATTTAGCAGCCAACTGTTGGGATATTTCACGCTGGCGCTCTATTGTAGTTCTCCATCGCAAACCAAAGATGAACTGAATTATCTACGTCTGGAATGGGGACCCGATTTTCAACAACACGAAGCGGGATTGATCGCGGGAGATGAAGTGCCGGTACTCACTACCAGTTCAGCTGAACTGGCCAGGCAACAGCTTTCTGTGATTAAGGGCTTTAGCTGGCTTCCTGTCAACTGGGCCAAAACCAAAAGCGATCTCCATACGGTTACCGACAGTACAACACTATCTCGCCCTTTATATGCAGTTTGGCTGCAAAACAGCGATAAACATGCACTGATCTGCGATCTATTGAGAACAAATATTCTGGAAGATTAAGGTAAATACTGGCAAGGATGCCGGGAGTAAAAACAGAAGGAAGACAATGTTGAATTGCACGAAAAAAAAATCCTTAGCAAGAATGCTAAGGATTGTTTCTGGCAGGGGCGGAGAGACTCGAACTCGCGACACCCGGTTTTGGAGACCGGTGCTCTACCAACTGAGCTACGCCCCTAAATTTTCTTATCATTAAGCCTGCTTGATAGCAGGCTTAATTTTCTAATAAGTGGCGGAACGGACGGGACTCGAACCCGCGACCCCCTGCGTGACAGGCAGGTATTCTAACCAACTGAACTACCG
>NZ_JAOWIE010000040.1:0-8258 GCF_030332265.1 Citrobacter sp. Cu231
AGTCTTCCCTTGTTATTGTGTAGCCAGAATGCCGCAAAACTTCCATGCCTAAGCGAACTGTTGAGAGTACGTTTCGATTTCTGACTGTGTTAGCCTGGAAGTGCTTGTCCCAACCTTGTTTCTGAGCATGAACGCCCGCAAGCCAACATGTTAGTTGAAGCATCAGGGCGATTAGCAGCATGATATCAAAACGCTCTGAGCTGCTCGTTCGGCTATGGCGTAGGCCTAGTCCGTAGGCAGGACTTTTCAAGTCTCGGAAGGTTTCTTCAATCTGCATTCGCTTCGAATAGATATTAACAAGTTGTTTGGGTGTTCGAATTTCAACAGGTAAGTTAGTTGCTAGAATCCATGGCTCCTTTGCCGACACTGAGTAGATTTTAGGTGACGGGTGGTGACAATGAGTCCGTGTCGAGCGCTGATTTTTTCGGCCTTTAGAGCGAGATTTATACAATAGAATTTGGCATGAGATTGGATTGCTTTTAGTCAGCCTCTTATAGCCTAAAGTCTTTGAGTGACTAGATGACATATCATGTAAGTTGCTGATAGGTTTCCAGTTTTCCGCTCCTAGGTCTGCATATTGTACTTTTCCTCTTACTCGACTTAACCAGTACCAACCCAGCTTCTCAACGGATTTATACCATGGCACTTTAAAGCCAGCATCACTGACAATGAGCGGTGTGGTGTTACTCGGTAGAATGCTCGCAAGGTCGGCTAGAAATTGGTCATGAGCTTTCTTTGAACATTGCTCTGAAAGCGGGAACGCTTTCTCATAAAGAGTAACAGAACGACCGTGTAGTGCGACTGAAGCTCGCAATACCATAAGCCGTTTTTGCTCACGGATATCAGACCAGTCAACAAGTACAATGGGCATCGTATTGCCCGAACAGATAAAGCTAGCATGCCAACGGTATACAGCGAGTCGCTCTTTGTGGAGGTGACGATTACCTAACAATCGGTCGATTCGTTTGATGTTATGTTTTGTTCTCGCTTTGGTTGGCAGGTTACGGCCAAGTTCGGTAAGAGTGAGAGTTTTACAGTCAAGTAAGGCGTGGCAAGCCAACGTTAAGCTGTTGAGTCGTTTTAAGTGTAATTCGGGGCAGAATTGGTAAAGAGAGTCGTGTAAAATATCGAGTTCGCACATCTTGTTGTCTGATTATTGATTTTTCGCGAAACCATTTGATCATATGACAAGATGTGTATCCACCTTAACTTAATGATTTTTACCAAAATCATTAGGGGATTCATCAGAGCATTGCATGATTATATTAAGCGCTCAAGTTTAAACATTGAATATGCACATGGCATACTTCATGCATATCTTATCAGACTATGTTCATTATATAAGAGAGAGAGTTTTGAATGTGAAAATGAGGTCCGAGGACTTATTGAAGTAGATAAACATAAATCCCCACCATACAAACTTGAAGAACGTAGTACTGATTACGGAATTGCGTATTATACTAAGGTGAAATTTGCCTGTAACAATATTACGTCAATTAGAGAGATTGTGTTGGGGCCTTTATTTGAACAATCTGATGAACAGCTTCGGTCAAAATTAGATGACCTAGGGTTAAATAATATAAAAATTAGACGTTCCATATGTACCTGCAATGATGCGGTTAATCTGTAATCTGAATGCTGGTATCTAGTACCAGCATTTTTAAATAGTTTTTTGCGGGAAGACCGAAGTATGGTCACAGTTCAGTACATTCCGTCCCAGTCTGGACGGTTGGTTTTTTTATGATGAAACCCGTTTACAGGACGCTCTGTCGGGGGGGTATTGTCCTGTGGAAGCGTTAACAGGTTTATACCTGCTCTTTCTGCTCTCACTGATATCTGATTTTCCTCTTTTGTTTCAGGTAGTTCTGGTCTGTTCAGCGTGATATAGCGAATTCGTCGCTCTTCCTGTGTGGTCGTTTTAAGCGTATTCACCGCTGTTTCCCACAAGGCACTTTCACGTGCGTTGATATCCGTGTCGTACTCTTCCAGCATTGCCATAGCCGCCTGACGTCCTGCAATGCGTTGCTGGAATGTATCCACGATCGTGTGCGGCTCTGTGCGAATTTTTCGTCTTTTTCTGGAGGGTTTTGCAGTCAGGACGCCAATGATGGCACTGACATTTTCCGGTGACGGGATTCGACGTTGAGCAGTACGGGGAACAAGACGGCGGATACGGTCCAGGCGTGGCGCATCCACGCTGATATACCTGTTTATAACAACGGGATCGCTGCTGCAGCTTTTCTCATCGTCAGGGATGAAGAATGATGCTGATGGTACGGTTTCTCCCCGGAAAATAGAAAAGAACTCGCCAGGATGAAGTTCAATCAACTCCTGAACATTTATCTTGCTTTCCATCAGGATGCTGATTTGTGGGCTGTCAATCCATGATTCACCAAATATGCCGTCCTGACGCTGCAGGTTGTTCATTCTCGCTCTGGCTTCTTCACCGGCGGCGCTTTTCAGCGTTCTGGCCGTACTACCCTCGCTGACAATCCTGCCGGCAAATTTTGTCCCCGTGTTCTGCATCAGTGTTGCAGTATTCGTGGCTGTTGTCTGTCCTTCTATACGTTCCTGGTCCTGTGCCATCAAAATCAGAGCAAAATCCAGTGAACGCACCTGAGTGGCTTCCACAGCAATACGGTCCGTATAGTATGCCCCCACTTCATCAAGGAAACACAGATAAGGGAAACGCCCCTTATATTTTTTGACTTCCAGTGCATCGGAATCAGTTCCTTCGAGACGGTAGCCCAAATCACGGGCGAGAATCATACTTTTCTGGGTGATAAACATTCGTCCAAGAGCAGACGTTGTATGCGCTGATGTATCCAGAGCGGGGATCATTACCATCAGAATCCTGTCGCTGTGAATGCTGTCACGGATATCGATATCACCGGAATCTTCAGCAAAAATATCCCCGAATGCTTCCGTGAATGTGCTGAAAGTTTCAGAAAACTGCCCGGAGAGATAAGCATGTTGTTTTCTGGGTTCTTCCGTCCAGGCTGATGGTGTCCTGACCAGTGACAGGTCGAAACCGGGAACGTCCTGAAGGTAGTTACGTAATGGTGCGATAGCTTCTTCCGGCCACTGATCATCGAGGCCACGACAGTAAAGTCTGGCCATCCCTTCGAGAGTCATATGTTCTCGGAGCATCTGCAGTGACATTGTTTTGCCTTCGCGCACACACCAGAATTTAGTACCAAATACCAGTGCCTTGTTCATGGCTATGGCCCGGGACTGCCACTCTCCCCCCTGGACGTTCTGGGGCAGCATTGACTGCATTGTCTCCGCTGTGAATGCCTCAGTGCTGTAACAGAAGGGATTCCAGGTATTTGACTGAGGGCGCGTTTTTTCACCACTCAGAATGATTTCACTGCGGGATTTTCCTCCGTTCATGAAGTTAATGACTTCCACATCGTCTTCACGTCCAAAGCGTCTGGCCAGATACCAGATCGTTCTTGCCGTATCATTCTGTGCCTTGCCATCGACAAGGGTGAATCCTCTTGCCCAGCAAAGTGGGTTAATCGCCCAGGCAAAGATGGTTTCCGTTTTACCGCCACCGGTGGTGGCGAAAAACATTATATGGCGGGTCAGATCGTCCATACTCAGCCATAACTCCCTGCCAATATCCCTGATGCGTTGATAACCAACATAGAATATGCCGCTGGCCGGTGATTCCAGAATGACCTCATACTGGAACAGGGTTGGCCAGAAGCTGAAAAGACTTCTTTTAATCATTCTGTCCTGTGACGGGTCAGCACATTCCAGCGTCATGGGCATACGAAGAGGGCAGCGCCATCGCTGCAGACTAAATACCAGCATTGTTATCAGTGTGAACAACAGACATGCCGGTAATGCAAGTGGCCAGATAAAACTGGCCACAAGACTTGCCACCAGGCAAAAGCCATAGATATTGAGACTCTGGAGTGCATTCCAGACAGGATTTCCCCAGGCTGTACGGTGTAAAAGCTCGGGGTTAACGCGATGTTCACTCATGGCCAGACTCGCTGTCGGTGGTTTTCAGGAATAAATTAAGCGTGCCAGTTTCCTGCAGAATTCCTGTAGGCAGATGCCAGCCGGTGTCGGACAGCACCCATGGGGTACCGGCAAATCCGAACTTACGGAAGGCGACATTGTTAACATCAATCGCAGCTCTGGCCGCTTTCAGGCATGTTTCATCTGCAGGCGTTGTTTCTTCTGATGGCGTCATCATTCCGTTATCTGCGGAATACAGTCGGTGCCAGCCGGCAGCACGTTTCTGAGCATCTTTTTCACACAGCAGTGGTGCCACACGGTCGGTGGATTCCTCTCCACCAATAACTGAAACCGGGTAGATAACGACATTGAAGTCGCTGGCCAGGCGTTTTAAAGCCGGCTCCAGAAGTCTGCAGTTAGGACAGGCAGGATCGAGAAATGCGTAAAGGGTTCGTTCATGACCGGATGACAGGTTGACGGTAAACATGCCCCGATCGGCGTTCCGCTTCAGAACAGCAGCCAGATTATGTCGGGCAGCTGCGGCTTCCGGATTTTTGCTTGTGAGTGTTTTCTCCGGTACCTGGACGTCTTTTTTCGGGGTAACCGGGAGTTGAATGCCTTCATTTAATGGCACGGTGTGATTCAGGTGAGGGGGGAGCAGTCGTGGCTCACCTGCCGTCTGAACTGCTTCAGGCGTTGTATCATCCCAGAATACACGATCAACATAGCGGAACAGAGAGACGGCAATCATTGCCATTACGAACAGTACAACGCTGGCGATTATTGCACGGAACAAAGGCGTTCTGCTGAAGCGGCGTTCCATCAGGTATTCAAGGCGCAGACAGGAATCAATAGCTGTAAGTATCTGGTCAGCGTTATGCTCCTGCTTGTCAATCAGGACGGTTTCTCTGTTACGAGTGCCCATGGCGTCAAAGGCTATATGAATCAGTTGATTGTTTCGTGTTACCAGCCCTGACAGGGCATCCTGTGGAAGGACGGCAATAATTTCTGTCCTGCCACCCGGCCAGATTGCCTGCACGGAAATATGTTTTGCAATGCGTGTTGCAAAGTACTCGATTGTCATTTTCAGTTCTCCGGATAATCAGAATTCGTTGTCTGTAGCAGGTGTGCGGGGCAGGATGTCGTCGGTGAGGGACCAGTTGGTCAGAATGCGGCGTTTCCGGTCGCGATCTGGTTGTGGTTCATCCCAGATAAGACCGAGGCTGAGCATATCCCGCCGTAAGCCTTCCACCGCTTCATCAACACAGGGTTCAGGGCAGGGAAGGCCAAAACGCATGGCTTCGGCCTCTGCACGTGCAACGGCCACCACGCCAGCGCCTTCAATAAATCCTTTCGTGGTATTGGCGCGGTGTAATGCATAAAACAGCGTTCTGTCCACGCCTTTCAGCCAAATCCAGTTGGGTGGCGTAAGCCGCAGGTCATGTGCATACAGCCAGACCAGCCCACTGCGGACGTAGCGATGTTGTTTCAGCCATTGCTGTGCTCCGTCGCTTTTAATCACTCTTTTGAATGCAGATTTGGCCAGTGAATAAACAGGGGTACAGAATTTCCCACTGTCCCGTTTGCTTTTAATTCTGCATGAGAGGTTCAGTGTATCCATGAGCTTTAATGCTGCCTTACGATCATCCAGGAAATACTGAAGGCCAAATATGGCAAAGAGCGCTTTTTCATGTGGTGCCATGTCTTTCCAGGACGTTAAAGGTTTACCCAACTGGGCCATGAAACATCGTCTTGCAGCTGTAACATCGAGCTGCATATTGGTGATGAGAGTATGCTGTTCGACAAATGCTTCCGGGGTGAGAGCAACCCGCCGTTCAGGTCGTTTGCCACCATGAAAGAGTTTTTCCGGATCACCATCTTCCAGTACAGGGGCGATAGCAGGGGACAACGAAGCAAAGATGTGTGGCAGTCGGGTAATATCTACTGGTCTGCGGGTGAAACGGCTTTGTCCCGGATGTTGATACCATTCCCACAAACACCAGAGTGTCACAGGTAAGAGGTACATCCACAAAATACCTATGGTCTGCTCCATGACGTTAACCCACTGGCTATAGCTTATGTTGGCGGCGTTGTTACCGGTCATGGCAAGCAGGTTGTATCGTGGTGCTGCATAGTTATGAAATGGTCCCCAGTCAACCAGTCCCCATAAGGTATGAAGAATCAGGCAGCTGGCGTAAACCACTTCCGGCAAGAATAACCATATGACGAATAGCAGCAGGATAAGAAGGACACCAACAGCGCCCCATATCTGCATAGGATCTTCTGCGACAGGCTGTCGATTGTAAGACATGACAAAGTCTCCATTTCTGGAATTTAAATCAAACGGAAAGGTTAAAAATTTATTTTCAGGTGATAAGAGCTAACCAGAGGAGTTAGCCGTGCGATAAAAGGATTGTTGCAGATACGAAAGTCGTTAGAATAGCCGCGGACGCTTGAGGCTGTATGCCGAAAGCGTTTTGTGGACGGTATACAGCAGAAAGCCCCTGGAGATTTTTTTATCAATCAACCAAGGGCTCTACTGTAATGCATGAACAACATTACAGTAGCCTGATAATTTAGATATGTGTACATCCTACCGGAAAAGATACTTTTCAGGTCATTTATCAATGGGCGTTATTACCACCGGTAGTTTGTTTACGTCTTCTAAATTAACTGGTACCGGAGGTAACCATATTAATCTAGGTTTACGCTCATGGGCTAGTTCTGGTTTCTTACTTCCTGTCCAGTATGTATGCCAGTGTCCCCGGCGTATATGAGGACGTTTGCTACCTATTGTTGTCCGCTCTTTCCCTGTGGGTTCTGCTTGGCGATATTGCCGTATGGCTTGCCCCATTCGAATACCAACGTCCCACTCCCGAATGTTTTGTGCTGGTAGTTCATGGTGAGTGTGAACATGCTTTTTGTGCTTTTCTGACCGTTTAAATTGATTTTTTTCTTTTATATCATTGATCTGTGAACAGATATAAAGCACCATTGATATCTGTGCGTTAAGAAGATTAAACTCCCTGTCTCTGAAATCTTTGAGCTTTTCGTTAACTGTTACGACGACTTCACCATCGATACACTCCATCTTTCTGGAGTCAAGAAGTCCTTCACGAGAGTCCTTTATTCTGATGATATTATTGACGACGTCAACATTCTTTTCTTTTAGCCCTGTAGTTCCTTGGCTTTGTTTCAGATCATCAATAATGAAAAGCCGGATAATATTTCCATTTTTGTCCAAAAATGGATAAAAGAAAAATCCATGTATCGGATAGGACGTAGGAAGTATAGTATGCAGATTTTCGGCTGAAACATAGATACTCCATGAAGGGAGTTCCTTAAGGGTCTGTGCAGGAATGTTATCAACATAGGTGTTAGCCACATCACTGATGATGTCCTCGCTTAGGCGATAAATTTTCTTTGTATAGCGCCAGTATATAAAACACAAAATACTGTGTGGTGACGATAATTCGTTTCCATGAAATAAAGATTCTAGTTTAGAAGCCAGTTCTTCATTTTTTTGTTGGCTCTGGAGACGACTCATTAGTATGCGTTCTTCATCTTTTCTGTCGATAAATAATAATGGATTGTCGCTGCGTTTTTTATTTCGGCATGCAAAGATTTGCTCTTCAAGCCCAGGGAGGTAATGACTCCAACTTATTGATAGTGTTTTATGTTCAGATAATGCCCGATGACTTTGTCATGCAGCTCCACCGATTTTGAGAACGACAGCGACTTCCGTCCCAGCCGTGCCAGGTGCTGCCTCAGATTCAGGTTATGCCGCTCAATTCGCTGCGTATATCGCTTGCTGATTACGTGCAGCTTTCCCTTCAGGCGGGATTCATACAGCGGCCAGCCATCCGTCATCCATATCACCACGTCAAAGGGTGACAGCAGGCTCATAAGACGCCCCAGCGTCGCCATAGTGCGTTCACCGAATACGTGCGCAACAACCGTCTTCCGGAGCCTGTCATACGCGTAAAACAGCCAGCGCTGGCGCGATTTAGCCCCGACATAGCCCCACTGTTCGTCCATTTCCGCGCAGACGATGACGTCACTGCCCGGCTGTATGCGCGAGGTTACCGACTGCGGCCTGAGTTTTTTAAGTGACGTAAAATCGTGTTGAGGCCAATGCCCATAATGCGGGCTGTTGCCCGGCATCCAACGCCATTCATGGCCATATCAATGATTTTCTGGTGCGTACCGGGTTGAGAAGCGGTGTAAGTGAACTGCAGTTGCCATGTTTTACGGCAGTGAGAGCAGAGATAGCGCTGATGTCCGGC
>NZ_JAOWIE010000041.1:0-333936 GCF_030332265.1 Citrobacter sp. Cu231
AGTCTTCCCTTGTTATTGTGTAGCCAGAATGCCGCAAAACTTCCATGCCTAAGCGAACTGTTGAGAGTACGTTTCGATTTCTGACTGTGTTAGCCTGGAAGTGCTTGTCCCAACCTTGTTTCTGAGCATGAACGCCCGCAAGCCAACATGTTAGTTGAAGCATCAGGGCGATTAGCAGCATGATATCAAAACGCTCTGAGCTGCTCGTTCGGCTATGGCGTAGGCCTAGTCCGTAGGCAGGACTTTTCAAGTCTCGGAAGGTTTCTTCAATCTGCATTCGCTTCGAATAGATATTAACAAGTTGTTTGGGTGTTCGAATTTCAACAGGTAAGTTAGTTGCTAGAATCCATGGCTCCTTTGCCGACACTGAGTAGATTTTAGGTGACGGGTGGTGACAATGAGTCCGTGTCGAGCGCTGATTTTTTCGGCCTTTAGAGCGAGATTTATACAATAGAATTTGGCATGAGATTGGATTGCTTTTAGTCAGCCTCTTATAGCCTAAAGTCTTTGAGTGACTAGATGACATATCATGTAAGTTGCTGATAGGTTTCCAGTTTTCCGCTCCTAGGTCTGCATATTGTACTTTTCCTCTTACTCGACTTAACCAGTACCAACCCAGCTTCTCAACGGATTTATACCATGGCACTTTAAAGCCAGCATCACTGACAATGAGCGGTGTGGTGTTACTCGGTAGAATGCTCGCAAGGTCGGCTAGAAATTGGTCATGAGCTTTCTTTGAACATTGCTCTGAAAGCGGGAACGCTTTCTCATAAAGAGTAACAGAACGACCGTGTAGTGCGACTGAAGCTCGCAATACCATAAGCCGTTTTTGCTCACGGATATCAGACCAGTCAACAAGTACAATGGGCATCGTATTGCCCGAACAGATAAAGCTAGCATGCCAACGGTATACAGCGAGTCGCTCTTTGTGGAGGTGACGATTACCTAACAATCGGTCGATTCGTTTGATGTTATGTTTTGTTCTCGCTTTGGTTGGCAGGTTACGGCCAAGTTCGGTAAGAGTGAGAGTTTTACAGTCAAGTAAGGCGTGGCAAGCCAACGTTAAGCTGTTGAGTCGTTTTAAGTGTAATTCGGGGCAGAATTGGTAAAGAGAGTCGTGTAAAATATCGAGTTCGCACATTTTGTTGTCTGATTATTGATTTTTGGCGAAACCATTTGATCATATGACAAGATGTGTATCTACCTTAACTTAATGATTTTGATAAAAATCATTAGGGGATTCATCAGAGCTAAACGTGCTGCGCGTCCGGCTAAATATAGCTATGTTGACGAAAACGGTGAAACTAAAACCTGGACTGGCCAGGGTCGTACACCGGCTGTGATCAAAAAAGCGATGGAAGAACAAGGTAAACAACTGGATGACTTCCTGATCAAGGAATAATTCAGAATTACGCTGTTCAAAATCCCGCCAATGGCGGGATTTTTTTTGCCGCTACTTCGCTCTATCCATACCTGGATTAGGTATAAAAAAACGGCGCTGGGTTAACAGCGCCGTTCTTACCTGGTAATACCTGGAGGTTACTTTTTAATACCCATCTCTTCTTCCAGCCAGGCTTTAAATTCAGCACCCAGTGTATTATGGCGAATACCATATTCTACGAACGCTTGCATATAGCCCAGCTTATTACCACAGTCATGGCTTTTGCCCTTCATGTGATAAGCTTCAACCGTTTCTTTTTCAATCAGCATATCAATAGCATCAGTCAGCTGAATTTCATCACCCGCTCCCGGAGGGGTTTTAGCCAGCAGAGGCCAAATATCTGCGCTCAGCACGTAACGCCCCACAACGGCCAAATTAGATGGCGCTACATCGGCCTTCGGCTTTTCAACAACGCCAACCATCGGTACGCTTTCGCCAGGAGCTAATTCAACGCCCTTACAATCAACAACACCATAAGCGGTAACATCTTCTACCGGCTCAACCATAATCTGGCTACTGCCTGTTTCATCAAAACGATGAATCATTTCGGCAAGGTTGTCGCGTGATAAATCAGATTCGTATTCATCAAGAATTACGTCCGGCAGGATAACCGCAACTGGTTCATCACCCACTACCGGATGTGCGCACAATACCGCGTGACCCAGACCTTTGGCCAGCCCCTGACGCACCTGCATAATAGTGACATGCGGCGGACAAATAGACTGCACTTCTTCCAGAAGCTGACGTTTTACACGTTTTTCCAGCATAGCTTCAAGTTCAAAGCTGGTATCAAAGTGGTTCTCAATCGAATTTTTAGACGAGTGAGTAACAAGCACAATTTCAGTGATGCCCGCAGCAATACATTCGTTTACGACGTACTGAATTAATGGCTTATCAACCAACGGTAGCATCTCTTTCGGGATAGCTTTCGTAGCCGGTAACATCCTGGTTCCTAATCCCGCTACCGGGATAACGGCCTTTTTGACTTTCGAATTAAGGGCAGCCATTTAAAACTCTCCTGGACTGTTCATGTATTGAACGTGTTCATCAATCTGTATCGCATCCCAGTATATCAGTACAGCGACAAGCTTCTGGTCTGAAAAGGACGCGCGTCGGTATAATTAAGATAAATACGAATAAATCTGGCGCTGATAGTAGCACCCGCAGCATGAGAGAGGTGAACCAATTTGATTCCCACACCTGTCAATTGTTCATTCCGCAGACAACATCAGGCGCAAACGACCACCAGCCCCCCAAATTTGACATTGCCAGGACTCGCAGCGTTGACTTAGTTGATTAAGATACGCATTACCTAAAGTGCCCAGCGGAACGCCATTACTGATTTGTACGTTGTGGGAACCCGTATTTAATGTCGCATTCAGCCCTGCAGATACCAAAATCAGGTTTTTTAATTCGCTGTGGTAATAGCCCACCAGCAAGGGAAACTGTCCAGGCAAATTAGCCTGGCGCAGTAAATGGTTTACCTGCTTCAATAACGCACCGAGCTCCGGTAACCGTTGATTTTGATGTGCCAACTGTTCCTGCAACAAACCGTTAAATAGCGCGCGCAGTAATAATGCTGCCAGGACACCGTTATCCCCTGCCCTTGTCACATCAAGGCAATAAAACGCAAGGTCATGGTCCGAGAGCGGCGCAATATCCAGTACCAGCCCCGGCTGATCGGCGGCCACTAACTGGCGATAATTGATTCGACAGTGTGAAATCACTTGTGACACCGGAGGCTGTAATTCTTGTAACAGCTTTGCCGCAGCAGCCGGATCGCCGACCATCGCATCCCAGTCGCGAAACAGCCGTTCTTCTTCTTCCACACGTGAATTAAACATATTGGGATACAAGCACGCAAAGACGGTTTCACGTAGGCGGTTAAGGTCCTTTACTGGTTTCAGTAGCACATCATCCACCCCCAAGCGCAGCGCCTTAGCGATGTCGGACATGTTTTCCGTTGCGGAGATCACCAGTATCGGGGTCTGATCGCCACGATTACGCAGATACTCCACCAGTTTGAGGCCGTTCATTCTTGGCATAGCCAGATCACAGATCATCAAGTCTGGGTTAAAGTGTCCGAGTAATTCCAGAGCTTCAAGCCCATCGCCAGCTACCGCTGTTGTCGCCCCCAAAGAGGAAAACCATGAGTCCATGAGTGAGCGAAATACCGGCTCATCCTCAACGATAAGAATCTGTTTTCCGACCAATGGCTGCGTCATATTCTCCCCCCTGACTGGCTTTAGTAAATAGTGGCATGCTATTGCTACTCACGCCTGTCAGAATTTGCTTAAGTGTTGATAAAAAATGCGTTAGACGTTGGTTTTCACCAAGGGTAGAAGTTCATCCATTTTCTTCTCGACCGCCAGTTGTCCGGCAGCAATTGCTGCGCTAGCGCGGTGGAAATCCAACGTGGATATTTGCGGACAAAACGGCTGAATCAGAATATCCGGCGGGTCGCCAGCCATGCGGTTACGTTTCAGACGGTTTTCCAGAACCTGAATAGAGGTCGTCATGATTTCCATCGCCGTCGGTGCGGTGACCGCACGCCTGGCCGTAATGTTGCTCAAACGCTCTTTCAGGCGGGCACGCCAGGAAAGCTCGTCAGTGTCACCACTCAATTCGCTATCACTGCTGACGTTGAAGGAGAGTAAATCTTGCTGCATAAGATGCGCATCGTGTTGCAGATCGACGGCAATAACGATGTCAGCACCCAGCGCGCGGGTCAGGGACACAGGTACGGGATTCACCACTGCACCATCGACCAACCAGTAACCATTATGCGCCACGGGAGACATCAGACCGGGAATACTGCAGGAGGCTCGGACAGCGAGATGCAAATCACCTTCGGTGAACCATAGCTCCCGACCCGTGCTCAGGTTTGTGGCAACCGTTGCGAAACGACGTGAGCATTGTTCAATAGCTTCTACCGGCATGACATTACGATACTGATTGAATACACGTTCACCGCGCAGCAATCCACCTCTACGCCACGAGAGATCCATCAGGCGTAAAACATCCCAATAGCTGAATGAGCAAACCCACTGCTCAAGGGCAGGTAATTTATTGCAGGCATAAGCGGCGCCCACCAACGAGCCGATAGAACAACCCGCAACGATATCAATATCAATGCCCATGTGTTTCAGGGCTTTAATCACACCAATATGCGACCAGCCTCGCGCTGCGCCGGAACCTAGCGCCAGCCCAATTTTTATTTTTCTCATTGTACCTACAGACTTCCCCTGGCTTGCAGACGTAGCAACATCACTACGGCTCAGTTAACATAGTGCCACCGTGGCGTTTTTACGCCGTTTTTTTATTCCAGGGAGTATTTTGTGTCTCAGGTTTGTCCCTGTGGTAGCGCTGTCGAGTATAGCCTATGTTGCTACCGTTATGTGTCTGGCGAACAAGTAGCACCTACGCCGTCACACCTCATGCGTTCTCGCTACTGCGCTTTTGTGATGAAGGACGCAGATTACCTGATCAAAACCTGGCATCCAGACTGTCATGCAACCGCGTTTCGCGACGACATTATCGCAGGATTTAGCCATACCGAATGGCTCGGACTGACCGTTTTTGAACAAGAGACGACAGACGCAGAAAATACCGGCTATGTCAGCTTTGTCGCACGGTTTACAGAACAAGGTAAAACAGGCGTAATTATCGAGCGCTCTCGTTTTCTAAAAGAAAACGGTCAGTGGTACTATATAGACGGTACACGCCCTCAAAT
The DNA here is from genome assembly GCF_030332265.1 of Citrobacter sp. Cu231. Taxonomy (NCBI): domain Bacteria; kingdom Pseudomonadati; phylum Pseudomonadota; class Gammaproteobacteria; order Enterobacterales; family Enterobacteriaceae; genus Citrobacter; species Citrobacter sp. Cu231. The sequence continues at coordinate 5,175 of NZ_JAOWIE010000041.1, forward strand.
TGGACGAAACGATACCTGCCCTTGTGGCTCCGGTAAAAAATTTAAAAAGTGCTGCGGCTAGTCAACGCCCGACAGTATCAATTTTGCAAACATTCTCAACAGGATCACCGCTGCAAATGCATTCATTACAACGAAAAGTACTGCGTACTATTTGCCCGGACCAAAAAGGTCTGATCGCACGCATTACGAATATCTGTTACAAACACGAGCTGAATATCGTGCAAAACAATGAGTTCGTGGACCACCGTACCGGGCGTTTTTTTATGCGTACCGAACTGGAGGGTATTTTTAACGACGTCACGCTGCTTGCCGATCTGGATAGCGCCTTACCCGAAGGCTCCATTCGTGAATTAACGCCAGCAGGCCGCCGTCGCATCGTCATTTTGGTCACTAAAGAAGCTCATTGTTTGGGCGATCTGTTAATGAAGGCCAATTATGGCGGACTGGATGTTGAAATCGCTGCGGTGATCGGCAACCACGAGACGCTGCGCTCCTTGGTTGAGCGATTCGATATTCCGTTTGAGCTGGTCAGCCATGAAGGTTTAACGCGTGACGAGCATGACCAGAAAATGGCCGACGCTATCGACGCGCACCAACCGGACTATGTCGTGCTGGCAAAATACATGCGCGTTCTGACACCTACATTTGTTTCCCGCTTCCCGAATAAGATTATCAATATCCACCATTCATTCCTGCCAGCGTTTATTGGTGCTCGCCCTTACCATCAAGCCTATGAGCGCGGCGTGAAGATCATCGGTGCGACGGCGCATTATGTGAATGATAATCTCGATGAAGGTCCAATTATTATGCAGGACGTGATTCATGTGGATCACACCTACAGTGCAGAAGATATGATGCGCGCAGGTCGTGACGTTGAGAAAAATGTATTAAGCCGCGCGCTGTATCAGGTTCTGGCTCAACGCGTCTTTGTTTACGGTAACCGAACGATTATTCTGTAATCACCAATAATATGAATTGATTAGCTTTACTGCGTTACGGATGAAAAGTACGCAAACAGTTCATGTTAAGCAAAGGAATGCTTTACAGCGGCGCATCATTTGATATGATGCGCCCCGCTTCCAACGGAAGCAGGCCAGTAAAAGCATTACCCCGTGGTGGGGTTCCCGAGCGGCCAAAGGGAGCAGACTGTAAATCTGCCGTCATCGACTTCGAAGGTTCGAATCCTTCCCCCACCACCATTATTCAGCTAGTTCACAAAATCAGTATACCCCAGGTGGGGTTCCCGAGCGGCCAAAGGGAGCAGACTGTAAATCTGCCGTCATCGACTTCGAAGGTTCGAATCCTTCCCCCACCACCATCATTTCATATAGCACCAACACCGAATTCATCTGTAGTGCCCCATGAACCGCCCAATAGGGAAGGATGAGAAGCTTCGACTAAGGTTCGATTCGAGCGTAGCGAGAAAGCGTTGCCGCAGGCAACGACCCGAAGGGCGAAGCGCGCAGCGCTGAGTAATCCTTCCCCCACCACCTACTTCTCCAGTAACACTTCAGCTAAATACATCTTCTTGCAAACAACCATAAAAAAACCCCGCCGAAGCAGGGTTTGTCTAATACAGATAACCGATTAGTGACGCGCTCGTACAATCTGGTATTTACGCGTCAGGTACTCGACCGGAACGCTCCAGATGTGCACCAGGCGCGAGAATGGGAACAACAGGAACAGCGTCATCCCCAACACCAGGTGCATACGGAAAATAAACGCGACACCATCCAGATATTGAGACGCTCCGCCGTGGAAAGTCACCACAGACTGTGCCCAGTTCACCAGCTTCATCATCTCGCTGCCGTCCATATGCTGGGCAGAGAACGGAATGGTCAACAGGCCCAGCGCACACTGAACCACCAGCAGGGAAAGAATCAAAATATCTGCTGCAGTCGTGGTTGCCCGCACACGTGGGCTGAACAGACGGCGTTTAAGCAGTAAAACGCCACCAACCAGGCACATCACGCCGGATGCCCCGCCCGCAAACATCGCCATCTTCTGCTTCACTTCGAGCGGCAGCCACGCTTCATACATCCAGTGCGGCGTTAACATACCAAGGAAGTGACCGGCAAAAATACCCAGAATCCCGATATGAAACAGGTTTGACGCCATGTTCATCCCTTTACGATCCAGCATCTGGCTGGACGCCGCACGCCAGGTGTACTGTCCGTAGTCATAACGCAGCCAGCTGCCGATCAGAAAGACTGAACCTGCAATGTACGGATAGATGTCAAAGAAGAACGTATTCAGGAAGTGCATTATTGCTGTCCTCCGGTGGTGATATTCAGATACTGCGGCGCAACGGCCCCGGCAAAACGACGCTGATAAGCGGTGATTTCCGACTCGCCACACCCCTGATCGGCGAAGAATTTCACTTGCTCTTCTTCCCAAACTGCATCCAGCGCTTGTGGGGTATCATCACGCGCTTCATCCGCAATCTTTTCAGCCACTTTATCGCTGTCGATAACGGTATTCGCCAGTTTTAACAGCAGATCAAACAGCATCGCATAACGGCTTTCACGCTGTTGCAAACGTGCGCTGAGCAGCGCCAGAATTGGTGCTATATCCTGTAATCCAGCTAACGCTTCGCTTTTCGGCAGTTGCGCAAGGTATTCCAGATACAGCGGAAGATGATCGGGAAGCTCGCGGCTGTCGAGCTGCAAACCGTGCTGCTCATACTGCGACATCAGATCGACCATCGCCTGACCACGATCGCGGGACTCGCCGTGTACATGTTCAAACAACAGCAGCGAGGTGGCGCGACCACGGTCAAACAGTTCGCTATAGCTTGCCTGCACATCCAGCATGTCCTGCGCAGTGAGATCGCGCAGGAAAACGCCCAGGGTCTGGGCATCCTCTTTATCCAGGTTTTCAGATGACGCGAGTGCATCGAAAAGTTCCTGCTGATGCTGCCATAAGGCAGCATCCGGGTACTCGAGCAGACGCGAAACAATGACGAGTTCAATCATTGGTGCGGCTCCGTTTTGCTGGTCACATCAACAGCGTCGATGCGGCGGCTGTTGAACAGATTGAATTTAGTATCAGAACCGTGGCAACCGTCACCGAAGGTAAAGCCGCAACCGCTTTTCTCCGGGAACGCCTCACGCGCCAGTTCACGATGACTGCTCGGTACCACGAAACGATCTTCGTAGTTAGCAATCGCCAGATAACGATACATTTCCTGTGCCTGCGCTTCGCTTAATCCCACCTCTTCCAGCGCACGGGTATCAACTTTACCGTCAACGGTTTCCGCACGTTTGTAGTGACGCATCGCCAGCATACGTTTCAGCGCCAACAGTACCGGCTGTGTGTCGCCTGCGGTGAGGAGGTTCGCCAGGTATTGAACCGGGATACGCAAACTCTCAACGTCCGGCAGAATACCGTTGCTACCAAGCGTACCCGCGTCCGCGGCAGACTGAATCGGTGACAAAGGCGGCACATACCAGACCATCGGTAGCGTGCGGTATTCCGGATGCAGCGGCAGCGCCAGCTTCCAGTCCATCGCCATTTTGTAAACCGGAGACTGTTGTGCAGCGTCAATGACGCTCAGCGGAATACCATCTTTCAGCGCCTGTTCAATAACCGCTGGATCGTTCGGATCGAGGAACACGTCCAGTTGACGCTGGTACAGATCCTTTTCGTGCTCGGTGCTGGCCGCGCTTTCGATCGCATCTGCGTCATACAGCAGTACGCCGAGATAACGGATACGACCAACACAGGTTTCGGAGCAAACGGTCGGTTGACCCGCTTCGATACGCGGATAGCAGAAGATGCACTTCTCGGACTTCCCGCTCTTCCAGTTGAAGTAAATCTTCTTGTACGGGCAGCCGGTGATGCACATACGCCAGCCACGGCACTTGTCCTGGTCGATCAGCACGATGCCATCTTCTTCACGCTTGTAGATAGCGCCACTCGGGCAGGTCGCCACACACGCCGGGTTAAGGCAGTGCTCACACAGGCGCGGCAAATACATCATGAAGGTGTTTTCGAACTGGCCGTACATTGCCTTCTGCATGTTTTCGAAGTTCTGGTCTTTGGCGCGTTTTTCGAACTCGCCGCCCAGAATTTCTTCCCAGTTAGGACCGCTGGTAATTTTGTCCATCCGCTGACCGGTGATCAGCGAGCGCGGACGGGCAATCGGCTGCGCTTTGCTGCCTTCCGGCGCGGTGTGCAGATTCTGATAGTCGAAATCAAACGGCTCGTAGTAGTCATCCATGCCCGGTAGATGCGGGTTAGCAAAGATTTTACCCAGCAGCAGCGCACGGTTACCCATGCGCGGTTGCAACTTACCGTTGATTTTACGGATCCAACCGCCCTTCCATTTTTCCTGATTTTCCCAGTCATTCGGGAAACCAACACCAGGCTTACTTTCGACGTTATTGAACCAGGCGTATTCCATACCTTCGCGGCTGGTCCAGACGTTTTTACAGGTCACTGAACAGGTGTGGCAGCCGATGCACTTATCGAGATTCAGCACCATGCCGACTTGTGAACGAATTTTCATTTTACGCTCTCCTGTACCTGGTCATTGCCTTCGCCATCCAACCAGTTAATGTTCTTCATCTTACGTACAACTACGAACTCATCGCGGTTTGAACCGACGGTACCGTAGTAGTTAAAACCGTATGCCAGTTGCGCATAGCCGCCGATCATGTGGGTCGGTTTCGGCGTAATACGGGTCACCGAGTTATGGATCCCGCCGCGCTGCTGGGTGATTTCTGAACCCGGCAGGTTAACGATGCGTTCCTGCGCGTGGTACATCATGGTCATCCCGGCCGGCACACGCTGGCTGACAACCGCACGTGCGGTCAGCGCACCGTTGCTGTTGAAAACTTCGATCCAGTCGTTATCTTCGATACCCAGTTCTTTCGCATCGACTTCACTCATCCACACGATCGGACCACCGCGTGACAATGTCAGCATCAGCAGGTTGTCGCTGTAGGTGGAGTGGATACCCCATTTCTGGTGCGGCGTCAGGAAGTTAAGCGCTTTTTCCGGGTTACCGTTAGACTTCTCACCCATCACCTCTTTCACTGAACGTGTGTCGATAGGTGGGCGGTAAACCAACAGGCTTTCACCGAAATCACGCATCCATTGATGATCCTGATACAACTGCTGGCGACCGGAAAGCGTACGCCATGGGATCAGTTCGTGAACGTTGGTATAACCGGCGTTATAAGACACATGTTCATCTTCCAGACCAGACCAGGTCGGGCTGGAAATAATTTTTCGCGGCTGCGCCTGAATGTCACGGAAGCGAATTTTTTCGTCTTCTTTATTCAACGCCAAATGTGCATGGTCACGTCCGGTAAATTCACTCAACGCTTTCCAGGCTTTCACGGCGACCTGACCATTGGTTTCAGGGGCCAGTGTCAGGATCATCTCAGCGGCATCAATAGCCGTGTTTAGACAAGGCTGTCCTTTCGCCGGGCCTTCCGCCTTGGTGTAGTTGAGCTTACGCAGCAGATCCATTTCGCTCTGGGTGTTCCAGGCAATACCTTTACCGCCGTTACCGATTTTTTCCATCAAAGGACCGATAGAAGTAAAGCGCTCATAGGTTGCCGGATAGTCACGCTCAACGGTCATGATGTGCGGCGCGGTAACACCCGGAATCAGGTCGCATTCGCCTTTTTTCCAGTCTTTTACATCCAGCGGTTGCGCCAGTTCGGCGGCAGAATCGTGCTGGATTGGCAGCGTAACGACGTCGGTTTCTTTCCCGAGGTGGCCTACGCAGACTTCAGAAAATGTCTTCGCGATGCCTTTGTAGATTTCCCAGTCGCTTTTCGACTCCCAGGCTGGGTCAACGGCGGCAGACAGCGGATGAATAAACGGATGCATATCCGAAGTATTCATATCATCTTTTTCATACCAGGTTGCGGTAGGCAGCACGATGTCGGAATACAGACAGGTGCTCGACAGACGGAAGTCCAGCGTCACCACCAGATCCAGTTTGCCGTCCAGTCCGTTGTCATGCCATTCCACTTCTTCTGGCTTCACGCCGTTCTGCTGGCCCAAATCCATCCCCTGAATACCGTGCTCGGTACCCAGCAGGTACTTCAGCATGTACTCATGTCCTTTACCTGAAGAACCGAGCAGGTTAGAACGCCAGATGAACAGGTTACGCGGATGGTTTTTACCGTTTTCAGGTTGTTCCGCCGCAAAGCGAATCGAGCCTTCTTTCAGGGATTTCACGGTGTAATCCACCGGTGTCATATCTGCATTCTGCGCTTCTTGCGCGATATACAGCGGGTTGGTACCCAACTGCGGCGCAGATGGTAGCCAGCCCATACGTTCAGCGCGAACGTTAAAATCAATCAGGTGGCCGCTATAGCGGGATTTATCTGCCAGCGGAGACAGCAGTTCCTGCGCGGTGACCGTCTCATACCGCCACTGACTGGAGTGATTATAGAAGTAGGAGGTGCTGTTCATGTGACGCGCCGGACGCTGCCAGTCAAGGGCAAACGCCAGCGGCTGCCAGCCGGTCTGAGGGCGCAGTTTCTCCTGGCCGACATAGTGTGCCCAGCCGCCACCACTCTGACCCACACAACCGCAGAAAATCAGCATATTGATCAGGCCGCGATAGTTCATATCGAGGTGGTACCAGTGGTTCAGGCCCGCACCGACGATAATCATCGAACGACCGTGCGTCTTGTCGGCATTATCCGCAAATTCACGGGCGATGCGCACAATCTGAGCACGTGATACGCCGGTAATTTTCTCTGCCCATGCTGGGGTATACGCTTTCACGTCATCGTAGCTGGTCGCGCAATTTTCATCGTTCAGACCACGTTCCAGACCGTAGTTGGCCATGGTCAGGTCGTAAACGGTGGTCACCAGTGCGGTAGAACCATCGGCCAGTTGCAGACGTTTAACCGGCAATTTATGCAGCAGAATGTTTTCCAGTTCTACTTTGCTGAAATGTTCAGTACCTTCACCGCCAAAGTATGGGAAACCTACTTCAGCGATGTCATCCTGACTCCCCAGCAGACTGAGCTGCAGTTCGGTTTCATCACCAGATGTGCCGTCACGCTGCTCAAGGTTCCATTTGCCTTTTTCGCCCCAACGGAAACCAATTGAACCGTTTGGCGCAACCATTTCGCCGTTGCTGTTGATAGCAACAGTTTTCCATTCTGGATTGTTTTCCTGGCCCAGAGCATCAACCAAATCCGCCGCACGCAGCATACGACCAGCAGCATAGTAGCCGTCGCGCTCTTCCAGCATCACCAGCATTGGCATGTCGGTATAGCGACGTACGTAGTCGGTGAAGTACTGGCTCGGATTATCGAGGTGGAACTCGCGCAGCATGACGTGGCCCATCGCCATCGCCATCGCCGCATCGGTCCCTTGTTTCGGTGCCAGCCACAGGTCGCACAGTTTGGCAATTTCTGCATAGTCCGGCGTAATTGCTACCGTTTTGGTGCCTTTATACCGAACTTCAGTGAAGAAGTGCGCATCCGGGGTACGGGTCTGAGGTACGTTGGATCCCCAGGCAATAATATAGCTGGAGTTGTACCAGTCGGCGGATTCAGGTACGTCTGTTTGCTCACCCCAGGTTTGCGGAGATGCTGGCGGTAAGTCGCAATACCAGTCGTAGAAGCTCAGGCAGGTACCGCCGATCAGCGACAGGTAGCGCGCGCCAGAAGCGTAAGAGACCATGGACATTGCCGGGATGGGCGAGAAGCCAGCGACGCGGTCAGGGCCATAGGTCTTGATGGTATACACGTTAGACGCAGCAATCAGTTCGTTCACTTCCTGCCAGGAAGAACGAACGAAACCACCACGACCGCGCGCTTGTTTGAAGCTCTTTGCTTTGTCGGCGTCTTCGATAATAGACGCCCAGGCATCTACCGGATCGCTGTGCAATCTTTTTGCTTCACGCCACATCTTCATCAGACGTTTACGCATCAGCGGGTACTTCAGACGGTTAGCGCTGTAGAGATACCAGGAGTAGCTTGCACCGCGCGGACAGCCGCGAGGCTCGTGGTTTGGCATATCCGGACGAGTGCGAGGATAGTCAGTTTGCTGGGTTTCCCAGGTTACCAGACCATTTTTGACGTAGATTTTCCAGCTGCATGAGCCGGTGCAGTTTACCCCGTGGGTTGAACGCACGATTTTGTCATGCTGCCAACGCTGGCGATATCCATCCTCCCAGTCCCTGTTAGTATTGAGAAGCTGGCCGTGCCCATCGGCAAAGGTTTCGCCCTTCTGCTTGAAGTAGCGAAACCGGTCCAGGAATTTACTCATCGGTTTTCTCCTGTAGGAGCCTGACGGCTCTCTGATAAATCGACATTGCTTGATTGAGAGCGAAGGTAACGCTCTGAAAGGACGTAAGAATTGATAACGATCAAGGCAGACAGGGATGAAAAATGAGGGACAATTTTCACATACCCCCTTAGTGGGATATCTATAAATCAGTCAACTAACTGAATTATAATAATTTTTTTAAATACACTTATCATACAAATGTTAAATTCTTTATAAGTGGGTATTAAGGGGTATCCCCCCTGCCTGGCATCGTGAAAGCACCATACTCACAGGCAGTTGTTGTGCCCCCATGATAAGTATGTTGTAACTAATGATAAGCAAAAAAAAGCGCGGTCTAACGCCGCGCAATGGATAATCAACAGTTACTGCTTTTTTACTTTTTAGAATGACGTCCGTATACCGCCCAGGTGATAACCACACAAGCGACATAGAAGATCAAAAAGACTTTCATCGCACCGACCGGAGAACCGGTTAATGCCAGGGATGTACCAAATGCTTTCGGAATAAAGAAGCCGCCGATCGCACCAATAGCAGAGATAAAGCCCAACGCCGCCGCCGTATCGGTTGCTGCTTCACGCATCGCTTTCTCTTCTGAACCGCCTTCAGCTTTTACTCTGTCCATCGTCAGTTTACGGAAGATAACGGAGATCATCTGGAAGGTTGAACCACTCCCCAGCCCGGCCGTCAGGAACAACGCCAGGAACACTGCGAAGAAAGCAATGAAGTTGCCTCCGACACCATTTGATGGCAGCGTCAGGAACAATAAGGCACTGAAAATAGCCATCAGCACGAAGTTCACCAGTGTGACACGGGTTCCGCCCAGACGGTCAGAGATTGCGCCACCTGCAGAACGCGCCAAAGCACCAATGAACGGGCCAAAGAAGGCGTAATGCAGGATCTGCACCTCAGGGAATTGCGTTTTCGACAGCATCGCAAATCCAGCTGAGAAACCGATAAAGGAACCGAAGGTCGCCAGATACAGCAGGCTCATAATCCACAAATGCCCGCGTTTCAGCACTGGTAATTGCTCTTTCAGCGAGGCTTTGGAGGTTGCCAGTTCGTTCATACCGAACCATGCGGCCAGCGTGAAAATAGCGAGGAATGGCACCCAAATCCATGCGGCATTTGCCAGATACAACTGCGTGCCATCCGGTTGTGCAACGCCGTGGCTACCGAACGCGGCAAAGATTGACAGTGAAACCACCAGCGGAGCGACCAACTGCATCACGCTGACACCCATGTTGCCCAGGCCACCGTTCAGCCCCAGCGCGCCACCCTGTTTCTGTTTTGGAAAGAAGAAACTGATATTTGCCATGCTGGAAGCAAAGTTCGCGCCGGCAAAACCGCACAGCAGAGAGATAATTATAAAGGTACTAAATGGCGTGGAGGTATCCTGCACCGCAAAGCCTAACCATACACAAGGAATGATCAGGATACCGGTACTGAATGCCGTCCAGCGACGGCCACCAAACAGGGGAACCATGAAGGAATACGGTACACGCAGCAACGCGCCGGACACCGAGGGTAATGCCGTCAACATGAACAGTTGTTCGGTAGTGAAATCAAATCCAACTTTCGGTAAATTCACCGCCACGGCGCTAAATAACATCCACACACAAAACGCCAGCAGCAAGCAAGGAACGGAAATCCACAGGTTACGGCTGGCGATTCGTTGACCACGCTGTTGCCAGAAGGCGGGATCTTCCGGCCGCCATTCGGTAATTACAGCTCCAGATGCCCTTTCCGGGGCAGATGAGTGACTCATAGACACCTCTGATACTTGTTTCGATGCCTGCAACATTAGGGTTTACAGCTGGAGGTAAGTTGATATAAATCAAAGGAAAAGGTGTCATTATTCAGGCCTAAAATTTGTCATTACCCTAAGTGAGTACATAACTTAGGTAAAAAATATGTGGTTTTTCACGCCTCTGCCGTCCCCTACTCCCCCTCGTCCATGAACACTCCCCCTGACGGCAATTAAGAGGTAGCCCGTTTGAGGTATGGGTATACTCCAGTGTATCGTCGAGAATAACGCCACTGCCTGCAGCATCGTCATTCAATAAGGTTTTCTGTTCTGCGAAATCCGAAGGAACAAGTCACCATGTTTAAACGTTGTCTCTCTCCGCTGACGCTGGTCAACCAGGTGGCGCTGATTGTTTTGTTGTCCACTGCCATCGGCGTGGCAGGTATGGCTGTCTCCGGCTGGCTGGTTCAGGGCGTTCAGGGTAGCGCGCATGCAATCAACAAAGCAGGCTCGCTACGTATGCAAAGCTATCGCCTGCTGGCAGCTATCCCGTTGGATGCTAATGATCAACCGCTACTGGATGAAATGGAGAAAACGGCGTTTAGTCCGGAATTGACGCGTGCTGCTGAGCGCGACGGACAGCAAACGCAGTTAAAAGCATTACAGGATTACTGGCATACCGAACTGGCACCGGGACTTTTACATGCGCAGACACCTGATGCGGTCGCGCAGGATGTTACGCGCTTTGTGGTTGGACTGGATAAACTGGTTACCGCCTTTGATCATACTACCGAATTACGTATTGAACGCGTCGTCCTGCTGCATCGCCTGATGGCCATATTTATGGCATTGCTGCTGGTCTTCACTATTATCTGGCTGCGGGTGCGTCTGTTACAGCCCTGGAAACAGCTGCTGATAATGGCGCGAGCGGTCAGCCAGCGTGATTTTACCCAACGCGCGCATATTAGCGGGCGTAATGAGATGGCGGCTCTGGGTTCGGCACTGAATAACATGTCGGAAGAACTGGCTGAGAGTTATGCCGTGCTGGAACAACGCGTACAGGAGAAAACGGCGGGGCTGGAGCATAAAAATCAAATCCTCTCTTTCCTGTGGCAAGCCAACCGCCGTCTGCACTCACAGGTGCCGTTATGCGAACGCCTCTCCCCGGTATTGAACGGCCTGCAAAATTTAACCCTGCTGCATGATATAGAACTGCGGGTCTATGACCTGGAGGATGAAGATAACCACCAGGAATTTACCTGTCAGTCCGATGCCAGTTGTGATGAGAAAGGCTGTCATTTGTGTCCACGTGGGACGCTACCTGCCATTGACGGCGGTATCACACTGAAATGGCGTCTGACCGATACACATACACAATATGGTATTCTGCTCGCCACGTTGCCGTACGGACGCCATCTCAGCCACGATCAACAGCAGCTGGTCGATACGCTGGTTGAGCAACTGACCGCAACGCTTGCACTCGACAGGCATCAGGAGCGTCAGCAGCAGTTGATCGTGATGGAAGAGCGTGCCACCATTGCGCGCGAACTTCATGATTCTATTGCACAATCGCTCTCCTGTATGAAGATGCAGGTTAGCTGTTTGCAGATGCAGGGCGATGCGCTTTCAGATAACTGCCGCGAGCTGCTCAGCCAAATTCGTAATGAGCTGAATGCTTCGTGGGCGCAACTGCGTGAGCTGTTGACGACCTTCCGTTTACAGCTGACGGAACCTGGATTGCGACCCGCGCTGGAAGCCAGCTGTCAGGAATACAGCGCCCGTTTTGGATTTACGGTTAAGCTGGATTATCAGTTGCCGCCGCGTCTGGTCCCTTCACATCAGGCGATTCACCTGCTACAAATTGCCCGCGAAGCCCTGAGCAACGCTCTTAAACACTCGCAAGCCAATGAAGTGGTCGTGACGGTGGTGCAAAATGGCAAGCAGGTCAAACTGACAGTACAAGATAACGGCTGTGGCGTACCAGAAAACGCCGAACGCAGTAACCACTACGGTATGATAATCATGCGTGACCGCGCGCAGAGCTTGCGCGGCGATTGCCGTGTACGCCGTCGCGAGACAGGCGGTACTGAAGTTGCTGTCACTTTTATTCCCGAAACAAACTTCACAGAAGTCCAAGGAGATACCCATGAGTAATCAGGAACCGGCAACCATCCTGTTGATCGACGATCATCCGATGCTGCGAACCGGTGTAAAACAGCTTGTCAGCATGGCGCCCGATATCACCGTGGTCGGTGAAGCCAGCAATGGCGAGCAGGGTATTGAGTTGGCAGAATCCCTTGATCCCGATCTGATCCTTCTCGATCTCAACATGCCCGGCATGAACGGTCTGGAAACACTCGACAAGCTGCGTGAGAAATCGCTGTCGGGCCGTATCGTGGTGTTTAGCGTATCCAATCATGAAGAAGACGTGGTTACCGCACTGAAGCGTGGCGCCGACGGCTATCTGTTGAAAGATATGGAGCCGGAAGATTTGCTGAAAGCATTGCAGCAGGCAGCCGCTGGTGAAATGGTGCTAAGCGAAGCACTAACCCCGGTTCTGGCCGCCAGCCTGCGCGCCAATCGTGCAACGTCGGATCGTGATGTCACCCAACTGACACCGCGCGAACGCGATATTCTTAAGCTGATCGCCCAGGGCCTGCCGAACAAAATGATCGCCCGCCGTCTGGACATCACCGAAAGTACGGTAAAAGTTCATGTGAAACATATGCTGAAGAAAATGAAGCTCAAATCACGCGTTGAAGCGGCGGTATGGGTGCATCAGGAACGCATTTTCTGATAATGCATTAACGAGGATCATTTTCCGAAACGTTAATAAACGGTTCGGTCAGTGAGAGCGTGATCTCATTGGAAGAGACACGCTGGCCCAGCTCATCTTCTACCACCACAGACAACCGCCAGCGGTTCATCGCCCCTTCTCTGCTGTCCCATTTTGGCATAATAATTGTCCAGCCCTGCGCGCTTCTGCTATTACTGCCAGCCGTTAAGCTCAACGCCTGGGTATCGCCCTGCCACGTCAGGTGGCGAATCCCATACTGACTACGTACTTGCAATTTCAGCGCCACCGTCTCTCCCCCTTTGAGATCCCACGGTGGCGTGGCCAAAAATACCGACAGGGTTTTACGCTGGCGATATTCCAGCGTCGGCAGATTGTTACGCTGCGGATCGTCATAACGACTGCCACGCAGCGAATGGCTGTTTGCCACCTCGCTGACCATCAGTTGTTTTTTTAGCGGCACGCCAAATCGGTAATTGAGCGTGAAGCCGAGGTTATTCTGGCTGATGCCGCTTTCACCCTGCTTGTGCTGCGCTGTCACTGTGATCAGCGGCACCGGCGTATAGCTCAGCCCGAGATTCATCGCCACCGGGTTGTGGTACCCGGTGCCCGAATGAAAAAGATCTACCTGGTCGCCAAAATACTGCTCCACACTGATGCTGGTATTAAGGTGTTGGTAAAATGGCATGCGCATTTGCGCGGTCAGATCATAGCCGCGGGCCATCCGTTGTTGCTGGGTCACAGAGCGCTCCTGCCAGGAGGAAAACGGCTGATAATAGTTAGCAGATAAGCGCAAATTTTTGCCCCATACCTCTGCACCGAGACCTCCCCGGGGCAGATTTTCATCCAGCAGGTTGTCATAAAAGGTGTTGTAACCCAGTAACCAACCGTCACGTACCCAGCGCTGCCCAATCCCCGCATTACTGACCAGTCCTTCATCCTGCTGCGTCAGTCCCAGCTGGCTCCAGGTGAGATAACGTTGATTGTCTTGCCACGGGATAAACCAGCTCCCCCGACTCCCGTTAAAACTGCCTTCGTTATCAACCTGCAACCCAACGCTGGCATTTCCCCACACAGAGAGCCAGGATTCCAGTTGCTGATTCACCTGCTCGCTAACCGTATCACGCACCTGACCAAACGCGAACTGCTTCGCCTGTTCACCCGTATCAAGCCCGTTATCGGTCATGCTGGCTTCACCGAACGCTTTGACCATTTCGGCAAAGTGCTTTTCGCCCGCCCGCGACTCCGGTGCCATGCCGAGATCGGGCAAGCCATCACTATTGTTATCGAAAGGGTTTTCCGCCTGATGAATGAAAGACGATTGCGCACTGGCAGTACCGCCTGCCAACGGCAAGAGGGAGAATACAGCGAGAGATAAATAAATATTATGGCTCAAATCGTTAGCGGTTTCTTACATCAATTAGCCACAGCGGCATACTTACCTTAAACCATAACTTCTTCAGCATTGATTTTCAGCCCTTCCCACCTTTTTCGGCATTATCCTGGCATCGAGAAAGAGGTGTAACATACGTGTCAGTTATTAACGCTCATATGCAGCAAAAGGAGTAAAAATGCAAAAGATAGTGATCGTCGCGAACGGTGCGGCCTACGGAAGCGAATCGTTATTCAACAGCCTGCGTCTGGCTATCACTTTGCGCGAACAAGAAGGCTCTCTCGACCTGCGTCTGTTTTTAATGTCAGACGCGGTAACTGCGGGATTGCGTGGCCAGAAACCCGCTGAAGGATACAATATTCAGCAAATGCTGGAGATTCTGACGGCGCAAAATGTTCCGGTGAAACTGTGCAAAACCTGCACCGATGGCCGTGGGATCACGGCGCTACCGTTAATTGACGGAGTGGCCGTCGGTACGCTGGTTGAACTGGCGCAATGGACGCTGGATGCAGATAAGGTATTGACCTTCTGATACAACGTTTTCAGGCAAGCGCACTGAAAGTGTCGATAATTTCCGGATTTAATTGTAGATGGGCGCGGTTTCGTTGAACGTTAGCACGCCCTTTCAACCCTTTTGAGGGATTTTGTCACTTTTGTTTAATCGTTATGCCATTTTTTGATCAAAATCAGCATCCTGTTGCTCCCCCTTTGGTGTTATGCAATGAGTGAAATGTGAACAACATCACGCAGCACTTTCGACAGAAAGTACGTTGTTTTCAAGAACGGGGTGAAAAATGGCATTAGTGAAGGCGAGTTTAAAGTTATTTGGTGGCGATACGGTGGTTGTGCGCTGTTCTGAGCGCTGTCATATCCATTTGATGAGCGAGAAAAATCACGTCAAAGACACGCAGTCCGACATTTTAAGCGTGCAGGATCGTGATAACGCATGGCTGACCGTGCCCTATACGGGCATCTGGAATGTGCTGATCGACAGCCACAGCCAGTCGCTTGAGCATTCGATAAGTTATATTGCAGCCTAAGCGTTAAATGCCCGAAAAGCGTCTGGCTTTCGGGCATTCAGTTCTTGGCGGGGTTCAGGCAAACCCTGGTCGCATAACGCCCTCCGGCAGATTCTCTCCCAACAATCGTTTGACCGTAATCACCAGATCGTTAAGACAGTCATCCTGCATCCCCAACTTAACCAGCTCTTGTTCCAGCGAGAACAAATACTGGGCGTTGGTGCCTAAAGGCCCACTCGCCGCAGCAATAAGCGGAGCGATCACCTGCGCACGCGTGTCTGACTCAAACAGCGGATGGCGCGGATCCATAATGAAGACCAGCGCGTTCACCGTCCGACCATCATCCAGCGCCAACTGGCACCAGGTGGGCAGATAGCATCCGGTTATCATTTCACGCTTCCACAGTAAAGAAAGCTCTTGTTCCAACGACGCGTGCGGTAGGCGGTAGGCTACGCCGGTGGTGCGTCCGCCCTCTTTCAAGGCCAACATGCGTCCAGGCTGACCCGCCGTTCCTCTCCCCGCCGTCAGGCGCAGGCAAAAAGCACGGTGCCAGCCGACTAACGTCCCGGTACAGGACTCATCAAACTCTAAGGCCGGATTCCACATCAACGATCCATAACCGAAGATCCACACCGGTCCATCATCGGGTCGGCAAGCAAGCGTGGCGGCCAGTGAAGCTGCCCGTTGTTCCGCTGACCAGAGTAGTGATTCTTCAATAGCACCAAACGCCGTCTTACAGTCGGCATTCAATAAAAAATCACGCGTTAACACCTTACACCTCCGCCACTGCTGCTTCCGTGCGACAACTTTTTTGACGCCTTCCAGGCTTTTTACTGCTCATTTTGAAACCAATAGCTGGACAATAGGCAATTCGCCGCTCGCTTGCAAGGCAACAAAGCGTCAACGGCACTTTATATCCTCTCGCGTTGCTAAACCCTGCACTATCATTTGTATCAGTACTATCAGCAATTCTTGTTGACGGTAAAATCTAATGCTTTGTTATTTAAATACTCTATAAACAAGATATGCAATTTTGTTCGCTTTGATGCAAAAAATGTTCCATGCCGTAAAATTACGTAAAATCAGATCGGAATTACCGAAAGATCTGTTATTTTTTACATTCTTTAATACTTTTATAATTATAAATACCTGCAGAGATGGAGAATTAGTTCAATGACACAAGTACATGAGGCGGTAAAAACCCGCCACAAGGAGACCTCTCTCGTCTTCCCGA
The DNA here is from genome assembly GCF_030332265.1 of Citrobacter sp. Cu231. NCBI lineage: Bacteria > Pseudomonadati > Pseudomonadota > Gammaproteobacteria > Enterobacterales > Enterobacteriaceae > Citrobacter > Citrobacter sp. Cu231. Next base: position 21,630 of record NZ_JAOWIE010000041.1, read on the forward strand.
TTTTGGCGCTGGTAGTCCTGTTCTTCTGGGGGAGCAGTCAGTCACTACCAGTGGTCATCGGTATTAATGCGCTGGCCCTTATTGGTATATTAAGCAGCGCATTCAGCGTTGTCCGTCATGCGGATGTATTAGCGCATCGACTTGGCGAACCCTACGGGTCACTGATCCTCAGCCTGTCCGTTGTTATTCTTGAAGTCAGTTTGATCTCGGCATTAATGGCGACCGGTGATGCTGCGCCTACCCTCATGCGCGATACGCTGTATTCAATCATTATGATCGTCACCGGCGGTCTGGTCGGTTTTTCATTACTGTTGGGTGGACGTAAATTTGCTACACAGTATATGAACCTGTTTGGTATTAAACAGTATTTAATCGCCCTGTTCCCACTGGCCATTATTGTACTGGTGTTCCCAATGGCTTTACCGGGCGCGAATTTCACGACGGCGCAGGCGCTGTTGGTCGCATTAATTTCTGCGGCAATGTACGGTGTATTTTTGCTGATTCAAACCAAAACCCACCAAAGCCTGTTTATTTACGAGCATGAAGACGAAGGCGACGATGACGACCCGCATCACGGTAAGCCGTCAGCACACAGCAATATGTGGCACGCCGCCTGGCTTATCATTCATCTGATCGCCGTTATCGCCGTAACCAAGATGAACGCCAGCCCACTGGAGACATTGCTGACAGAACTGAATGCACCAGTAGCCTTTACCGGTTTCCTGGTCGCGTTACTCATCCTCTCTCCTGAAGGACTGGGCGCGCTAAAAGCGGTGCTGAGCAATCAGGTACAGCGGGCGATGAATTTGTTCTTCGGTTCGGTATTAGCCACTATTTCACTGACCGTACCGGTGGTGACGCTGATCGCATGGGCAACCGGAAATGATTTAGTGTTTGCGCTGGGCGCGCCAGAGATGATTGTGATGGTTTCATCACTGGTACTGTGCCATATCTCTTTCTCCACTGGACGCACCAATGTGCTTAACGGTGCGGCTCATCTGGCGCTGTTTATCGCCTATCTGATGACAATATTTGCCTGATGAAAAAAGCCGGACCCGACTCAACTTGTCGGGTCCGGCTTTTTATTTCCTTTCGTAGGCCTGATAAGCACAAGCTCTGTCAGGTATACAAAATGACTTAGTTCTCAGTATCCAGCTCGTCGAAGCTTTTCACCAGGTCATCAATGGCTTTAATCTGCGTCAGGAACTGTTCCAGTTTCGCCAGCGGCAGCGCGGATGGGCCATCGCATTTCGCATTGGCTGGATCCGGATGCGCTTCAATGAACAGGCCTGCCAGACCGACTGCCATACCTGCACGCGCCAGTTCGGTAACCTGCGCACGACGCCCACCGCTTGCTGCACCAAACGGATCGCGACACTGCAGCGCATGGGTCACGTCGAAAATCACCGGCGAGTTGCCGGAGACCTTTTTCATCACGCTAAAGCCCAGCATATCCACAACCAGGTTGTCATAACCAAAGTTCGCGCCACGGTCGCAGAGAATAACCTTATCGTTACCGCCTTCATGGAATTTATCCACGATATTACCCATCTGACCAGGGCTTACGAACTGCGGTTTCTTCACGTTAATAACGGCACCGGTTTTCGCCATCGCTTCCACCAGATCGGTCTGGCGAGCGAGGAATGCCGGCAACTGAATCACATCCACCACGTCAGCAACAGGTTGCGCCTGGCTGGCTTCGTGGACGTCGGTGATCACTTTTACGCCAAAAGTTTGCTTCAGTTCCTGGAAGATTTTCATCCCTTCTTCAAGGCCCGGTCCACGGTAAGAGTGGATGGAAGAACGGTTGGCTTTATCAAAGGAGGCTTTGAACACGTAAGGGATACCCAGCTTTTGAGTAACGGTTACGTAGTGCTCACAAATGCGCATCGCCAGATCGCGGGATTCCAGCACGTTCATTCCGCCAAACAGCACGAACGGCAGGTCATTTGCCACGTTGATGTCGCCAATGCTAACCACTTTTTGTTTCATAGGATCGCCTTAAACGGTAGGTAAAGTGTCATTAATCAATGCAATACAATTTGTTTGTGCGAAATAGTATTAATCTGCGCACGAATCATTTCGCTGATCGGGTCTTCCGGACACTGTTCAACGAAATAGCTTAAATCGGTCAGCGCAACATGCTCACACTCCAGCTGCGCGTAGATTAATCCACGGTCGCGTATTTCATACGGGTCTTCAGGATTAAACTGTAATAATGCTTCGCTGGCACGCAGGGCCAGTTCCATTTGCCGCTCTTCCATCAGCGATGATTTCAGCGTGTCCAGCAGTTTGCGGATCACTTCCGCGTTATCCGCTTCATCCAGGTCCTCGTTAAATAACTCCGCAACCGGGCTGATATTCCCTTTCAACCAGACTTCCAGCGTGTGCTCATTTAACGTTTCGCCATTGAACGGATTGATTAGCCACATTTCGCCATCGAGCGATTCAATACGCAGGATGAGTTGTGTCGGGAAAATCACCGGCACCAACGGCAGTTCCAGTCGGTTGGCAATCCATAATAAGATCGCGCCCAGCGACACGGCGCTGCCCTGACGATTTTTCAGAACCTGGTCAAGCCATAGTGCATCAGAAAGACGATAGACGCCGTGGGTGTCCGTAAACCCCCATTCGCCATAAAAAAGTGCCAGCAGTTTTTCCAGTTGCTCATCCTGAGACAGGAGCTGGCTAATTTCTTCTTGCGCCAGACTAACCAGACGTTCCAGTTCGTCATAAACAGTTTGTGTTGGAAAATCCAGACGGATAGTCTCCGACGCCAGGATCATCCCATCACACAATGGCGCTTTATTAAATTCGAAATCAGCTAACGACCTCATGCTTACCCCAGTAACGGTATTTTTGTGGTGGCGAGTTTAATGATGATGTACAGCACCACCAGCGCCAGCGGAAATGCGACTAATCGCGCCTGCTGACTGCGCGCCCGACGATAATCGAGCGCAATAAAACCCAAAACGATGTAAATGATAACCCCAAACAGCTTTTCAGTCAGCCATGTCCCGTGCTCAGTGAATGGCAGGATGTGCGCTTTAAGCATTAACGCCACGCCGCTGAGTAATAAAACGGTATCCACAACTGGCGGCACAATGCGCGTCCAGCGTGCGCAGGCAAGACGTGAGTCGGTGTAACGCCACCAAAAACGCAGCGTCAACAGACCAACAGAAAGCGCAATGCTGATGAGATGGACGTTGAGTAACACTCTGAAGGAACTCATGATGGAAGGCGTCCAAGCGTAATTCGCTCGTTGCCGCCATAGTCACGGCAGGTTTCAACTGTCTGGTAACCGGCATGAGTATAGGCGTCGCGGACGGCCTGTCCCTGCTGCCAGCCGTGCTCCAGCAGCAGATAACCGCCGGGCGTTAGCATTTGTCGAGACTGGTCAATGATATGCACGATATCCGCCATTCCCTGCTCGCCCGCCACCAGTGCCGATAGCGGCTCAAAACGTACATCGCCCTGCTCGAGGTGCGGGTCTTGTTCGTCGATATACGGCGGATTGCTGACAATCATGTCAAACTGCTGCCCCTGCAAAGCACTGAACCAGTCGCTTTGCAGCACGCAAACATTGTCGATAGCCAGATGCTGTTTGTTGCGGGTTGCCAGTGCTACAGCATCGGGCATGCGGTCAACCGCGGTCACCGCGCAATCCGGACGCTCGGTTGCCAGCGCCAGCGCAATGGCGCCCGTACCGGTTCCCAAATCGAGAATACGACACGCAGAGGCAGGCAGACGAGCCAGCGCCTGCTCAACCAGACACTCGGTATCCGGACGTGGAATAAGCGTAGCCGGAGACACAAACAGCGGCAGCGACCAGAACTCGCGCACGCCGGTCAGATGTGCCACAGGCTCCCCCCGCTGACGGCGTTCCAGTAATGTATCGAGCCGCTGACGCTGCGCCTCGGTTAACACCGTTTCGCCAAACGCCAGAATAAAGGTGCGCCCCTTACCGGTCACAAACTCGAGTAAAATCTCGGCGTCACGGCGCGGGCTTTCGCTTGCCTGTAATTGGCTTATCGCTTCACGCAGCCAGTGCTGATAATCCATTAATCCTGCTCGGACAATGCCGCCAGTTGGTCAGCCTGATATTCCTGGACAATCGGCTCAATGAGCATATCCAGTTTACCTTCCATCGCTTCATCCAGACGGTAGAGCGTGAGATTAATGCGGTGATCGGTCACGCGCCCCTGCGGGAAGTTATAGGTACGATTGCGATCGCTGCGATCGCCGCTGCCTAACAGGTTACGACGTTCAGAGGCTTCCGCCTGCTGGCGTCTCGCCACTTCCGCAGCACGAATTCGCGCCCCCAGTACCGACATCGCTTTCGCTTTGTTTTTATGCTGTGAACGTTCGTCCTGGCACTCAACCACAATACCGGTCGGCAAGTGAGTAATACGGATAGCGGAGTCGGTGGTGTTAACGTGCTGACCCCCTGCGCCGGATGAGCGGAAGGTATCAATACGCAGATCGGCCGGGTTGATGTCCGGCAGTTCTGCATCCGGTAGTTCCGGCATGACCGCAACCGTACAGGCAGAGGTGTGAATACGGCCCTGTGATTCCGTCGCCGGAACACGCTGCACGCGATGACCGCCTGACTCAAATTTCAGTCGGCCGTAAACGCCTTCGCCGCTAATCTTGGCAATGACTTCTTTATAGCCGCCGTGCTCGCCTTCACTGGCGCTCATGATCTCTACCCGCCAGCGACGCGCTTCAGCATAGCGGCTGTACATGCGGAACAGATCCCCCGCAAACAGCGCCGCTTCATCACCACCGGTTCCCGCACGCACTTCGAGGAAGGCGTTACGTTCATCATCGGGATCTTTAGGTAACAGCAGTACCTGCAGATGCTGTTCCAACTGTTCGCATTTCTCTTTTGCTTCGCGCAGTTCATCCTGCGCCATTTCACGCATTTCAGGATCGTCGAGCATCATCTGAGCGGTCTCGATATCTTCCTGAACCTGTTGCCAGTCCGTAAAACAGCGGGATACATCGCTTAATTGGGCATATTCGCGCGACAGTGCACGAAAGCGTTCCTGGTCTGCGATAGTACCCGCATCACCGAGCAGCGCCTGAACTTCTTCATGGCGTTCATGCAGGGCTTCCAGTTTGGCAACGATAGAAGGCTTCATAGGCGTAAATGCACCCTGTAAAAAATAAGATTGGTGTGCTGCTACTCCAGCCCGAGGCTGTCGCGCAGAATATTCAGGCGTTCACTATCCCCGTCACGGGCGGCCTGTTGAAGTGATTTGGTTGGTGCATGAATCAGGCGGTTGGTCAGTTTCCAGGCCAAATCCTGCATAATGGCTTGCGCATCACCACCCTGTTGAAGAGCGGCCAACGCTTTGGCGGTCAGTTCATCACGGATCTGTTCTGACTGACTGCGGTACTCGCGGATTGTGTCACTTGCGCCCTGAGCGCGTAGCCAGGCCATAAACTCGCTGGTTTCCTGCGCCACAATCGTTTCGGCTTCCACGGCTGCCGCTTTGCGCTGCGCCAGGTTATGCGAAATGATGCTTTGCAGGTCATCAACGCTGTACAAATAGGCGTTGGACAACTTACCCACTTCCGGCTCGACATCGCGCGGTACGGCGATATCCACCAGCAGCATAGGTTGGTTACGACGATTTTTAAGCGCGCGCTCCACCATTCCTTTGCCGATAATCGGCAGCGGGCTGGCGGTGGAGCTGATAATAATATCGGCATCCTGTAAACGCGCGTCGATATCACTCAGCGAAATCACCTCTGCGCCGACTTCATCAGCCAGCACCTGCGCACGCTCGCGCGTACGGTTAGCGATGATCATCTTCTTCACTTTGTGCTCGCGCAGGTGTCGCGCCACCAGTTCGATGGTTTCGCCAGCGCCGACGAGCAACACGGTTACCGTAGAGAGCGATTCAAAGATCTGCCGCGCCAGTGTACAGGCGGCAAACGCGACGGACACGGCGCTGGCGCCGATGTCCGTTTCTGTGCGTACACGTTTAGCGACAGAGAATGATTTCTGGAACATGCGCTCCAGTGCGCTGGCGTTCAGATGGCCTTTTTGCGAGTCCGCAAAGGCTTTTTTCACCTGCCCCAAAATCTGCGGCTCACCGAGCACCAGCGAATCCAGGCCGCTGGCGACACGCATCAGATGACTGACGGCGTCGTTGTCCTGGTGCCAGTACAGGCTATTGCGCAGGTCTTCTTCATTGAGATTATGGTATTCGCACAGCCAGCGAACCAGCGCTTCTTGCAGGTTATCCTGCTCTTCAACGCTGAGATACAGCTCCGTGCGGTTACACGTCGACAATACCACCCCGCCCTGCACCATTGGCTGCGCAAGCAGGCTGTCCAGCGCCTGATCGAGCGTATCCGGCGAAAACGTTACGCGTTCTCGCAGCGATACAGGTGCCGTTTTATGGTTAATACCAAGCGCTAAAAGGGTCATGTCTGCGGGAATAGTACCAGCGTTGATAAGGTTAGACTGGGTGCATCATACAGGATGCGTGCGGTCAATAAAAGAGACTGACCCCTTTTGGAGTAATAGCTTAGTGCACAAATTTAAGCGAATTAAGATAACTTGAACGTAGACGATGTCTGATGGTGGCGCTAGCATTAAGCGTTATAACTGCAACGTATCTCAAGGATTTGTCATCATTATGACCCTGCCTGATTTTCGCCTGATTCGCCTGCTGCCGCTGGCGGCCCTGGTTCTTACTGCCTGTACGCTCAACGCGCCGAAAGGTCCTGGCAAAAGCCCCGACTCTCCACAGTGGCGACAGCACCAGCAGGAAGTACGCGCCCTGAACCAATATCAGACGCGCGGTGCGTTTGCCTATATTTCCGATCAACAGAAGGTGTATGCCCGCTTTTTCTGGCAGCAAACCGGACAGGATCGCTATCGTCTCTTGCTGACCAACCCGCTGGGCAGCACTGAACTGGAACTCAATGCGCAGCCGGGCAACGTCGAGCTTGTCGATAACAAAGGTAAGCACTACACCGCCGACGACGCCGAAGAGATGATTGGAAAACTGACCGGCATGCCTATTCCATTGAACAGCTTACGCCAGTGGATCCTGGGACTGCCGGGAGACGCCACCGATTATAAACTCGACGACCAATATCGTCTGAGTGAAGTGAACTACAGCAAAGACGGTAAAAACTGGAAAGTGGTCTATAGCGCCTACGACAGCAAAATCCAGCCAGCGATGCCGGCGAACATGGAACTGTCCGATGGCTCCCAGCGTATTAAGCTGAAAATGGACAACTGGATTGTGAAATGATGACCCGTTGGCCCTCTCCGGCAAAACTGAATTTGTTTTTATACATCACCGGGCAGCGTGCGGACGGTTACCATACGCTGCAGACGTTGTTCCAGTTTCTGGATTACGGCGACACGATAGATATTGCGCTGCGTAGCGACGATGAAATTCACCTGTTAACTCCGGTGGAAGGCGTTGCGCATGAAGACAACCTGATCGTCCGTGCGGCGCGTTTGCTAATGACGACGGCATCTGAAAGCAATCGCCTTCCCAAAGGAATCGGCGCGGACATCAGTATCGAAAAGCGCCTGCCGATGGGCGGTGGCCTCGGCGGTGGTTCATCAAATGCGGCGACCGTTCTGGTGGCGCTGAATCATCTCTGGCAGTGCGGACTTTCCGTGGATGAGCTAGCGGCGATCGGCCTGACGCTGGGGGCGGATGTTCCTGTGTTCGTACGCGGTCATGCGGCTTTTGCCGAAGGTGTGGGAGAAATTCTGACGCCGGTCGAGCCGAAGGAAAAGTGGTATCTGGTTGCTCATCCGGGAGTCAGCATTCCAACGCCGGTGATTTTTAAAGATCCCGACCTCCCGCGTAATACGCCAAAAAGGTCAATAGAAACGTTACTAAAATGTGAATTCGGCAATGATTGCGAGGTTATCGCAAGAAAACGTTTTCGCGAGGTTGATGCGGCGCTTTCCTGGCTGTTAGAATACGCGCCGTCGCGCCTGACTGGTACAGGGGCTTGTGTCTTTGCTGAATTTGACACTGAGTCTCGTGCTCGCCAGGTGCTTGAGCAAGCCCCGGAATGGCTCAAAGGCTTTGTGGCGAAAGGCGTCAACCTCTCCCCATTGCAAAGAGCGTTACTCTAAATCCTTCGGGTTTCAGGAAGATGGCGAAATGACGAGTCGCCAGGAGCATACAAACGTATGTCACTGGTGCGAGGAATTGATGCCAGCGCACATGAAACGTGAAGGATACCGAGTAAGCCGGGCAAGCTGAGTTGCGGTGACAACGTCACCCTGTTCCAGACGTTGCATCGCGCTCTTTAATACACCGCATGGAGAGGATTCTGCCCGGCCCGCACAGTTTTCGGCAGATTCTTTCCACCAATGGACGCATGCCTGAGGTTCTTCTCGTGCCTGATATGAAGCTTTTTGCTGGTAACGCCACCCCGGAACTAGCACAACGTATTGCCAACCGCCTGTACACTTCACTCGGCGACGCCGCTGTAGGTCGCTTTAGCGACGGCGAAGTCAGCGTACAAATCAATGAAAATGTACGCGGTGGTGATATTTTCATCATCCAGTCCACTTGTGCCCCTACTAACGACAACCTGATGGAATTGGTCGTTATGGTTGATGCGCTGCGCCGTGCTTCCGCAGGCCGTATCACCGCCGTTATTCCTTACTTCGGCTATGCACGTCAGGATCGTCGCGTACGTTCCGCTCGTGTTCCGATTACCGCTAAAGTCGTCGCTGATTTCCTGTCCAGCGTTGGCGTTGACCGCGTCCTCACCGTTGACCTGCATGCTGAACAGATCCAGGGCTTCTTCGACGTACCGGTTGATAACGTATTCGGTAGCCCGATCCTGTTAGAAGACATGCTGCAGCTGAATCTGGACAACCCGATTGTGGTTTCTCCGGATATCGGTGGCGTCGTGCGTGCCCGCGCTATCGCTAAACTGCTGAACGATACCGACATGGCTATCATCGACAAACGTCGCCCGCGTGCGAACGTTTCTCAGGTGATGCACATTATTGGTGACGTTGCAGGTCGTGACTGCGTACTGGTTGATGACATGATCGATACCGGCGGTACGCTGTGTAAAGCAGCAGAAGCACTGAAAGAACGTGGTGCAAAACGCGTATTTGCTTACGCAACCCACCCGATCTTCTCAGGTAATGCGGCAAACAACCTGCGCAACTCTGTGATTGATGAAGTCGTTGTCTGTGACACCATTCCACTGACTGACGAAATCAAAGCATTGCCAAACGTGCGTACATTGACCCTGTCGGGTATGCTGGCCGAAGCGATTCGTCGTATCAGCAACGAAGAATCCATCTCTGCTATGTTCGAGCATTAATCGAGCCCGGCTCAAAAACCCGCTGCGGCGGGTTTTTTTATCTGTAATATTTATTTGTATGACTTTTGCCTCCTTCACCTGCCATTCAGTTGACAGATGATGCGCCCATGGATGAAACATTATTGTGAACAGATTATTTTCCTCACATGTGATGCCTTTCCGCGCCCTCATCGACGCTTGTTGGAAAGAAAAATATACTGCTTCCCGCTTTACCCGCGACCTGATCGCCGGGATAACGGTTGGGATCATTGCCATTCCACTGGCGATGGCGCTGGCAATAGGCAGTGGCGTTGCTCCGCAGTACGGCCTGTATACCTCAGCCGTCGCTGGGATCGTTATCGCCCTTACCGGGGGCTCGCGCTTTAGTGTATCTGGCCCTACCGCCGCCTTCGTGGTGATTCTGTATCCGGTATCGCAACAGTTTGGGCTGGCAGGCCTGCTGGTTGCCACGTTAATGTCCGGGATATTCCTGATCCTTTTCGGCCTCGCCCGCTTTGGCCGCCTGATCGAATATATTCCGCTGTCTGTGACATTAGGTTTTACCTCGGGTATTGGTATCACCATCGGTACCATGCAGATTAAAGATTTTCTCGGCCTGCAAATGCCCCATGTTCCAGAGCACTATTTGCAGAAGGTTGGCGCGCTGTTTATGGCCTTGCCGACCATCAACGTGGGTGATGCCGCGATTGGCGTAGTAACACTGGGGATCCTGATTTTCTGGCCACGTCTGGGTATCCGATTACCGGGACACCTTCCTGCACTGCTGGCAGGCTGCGCTGTGATGGGGATCGTGAACCTGACCGGCGGCCATGTCGCCACCATCGGATCTCAGTTCCACTATATTCTGGCTGATGGCTCGCAAGGCAATGGTATCCCACAACTGCTGCCGCAGTTGGTTTTACCGTGGAATATGCCAGAATCAAACTTTACCCTTAGCTGGAGCTCGTTACAGGCGCTGTTACCGGCAGCCTTCTCGATGGCAATGCTCGGGGCAATCGAATCTCTGCTGTGCGCTGTCGTCCTCGATGGGATGACCGGTACCAAGCATAAAGCCAACAGCGAGCTGATTGGCCAGGGTCTGGGCAATATCGTCGCCCCGTTCTTTGGCGGTATCACTGCCACGGCGGCAATTGCCCGTTCAGCGGCAAACGTCCGTGCCGGAGCGACCTCGCCAATTTCTGCGGTCATCCACGCAATTCTGGTGATCCTCGCCCTGCTGGTGCTTGCACCACTGCTTTCCTGGTTACCGCTTTCCGCCATGGCCGCGCTGTTGCTAATGGTGGCATGGAACATGAGTGAAGCGCATAAAGTGGTGGATCTGCTGCGTCATGCGCCAAAAGACGACATCATTGTCATGCTGATGTGTATGTCGCTGACGGTGTTGTTCGATATGGTTATCGCCATCAGCGTCGGTATCGTTCTCGCTTCTCTGCTGTTTATGCGCCGTATTGCCCGCATGACGCGTCTGGCACCGGTCAACGTAGACGTACCGGATGATGTGCTGGTGCTGCGCGTCATTGGCCCACTGTTCTTTGCCGCTGCGGAGGGATTATTTACCGATCTCGAGTCGCGTATTGCAGGTAAACGCATTGTGGTGCTGAAATGGGACGCCGTCCCGGTACTGGATGCCGGTGGTCTGGACGCCTTCCAGCGCTTTGTCAAAAAGCTACCTGAAGGCTGCGAACTGCGGGTATCTAACCTGGAATTCCAGCCGCTGCGTACCATGGCTCGCGCAGGTATTCAGCCGATCCCCGGGCGTCTGGCATTCTTCCCGAATAAAGACGCCGCGCTGGCGGACATCAAATGACGTCTATCCCGGCTAAGGGAAGCGCCGCAAGACCATAAATGACATGCAAAAAAATGGCTCCCGTAGTGGGAGCCATTTTTATAACAAGCTTATTGCTTACGCTTTCAGCAACTTTTCAGCCGTTACCTTAACGCTGGCCAACAGGACTTTCACATCCTCCAGACACACCGTCGGGTTCAGCAGCGTCAGCTTCAGGCAGGTGATGCCATCCGCTTCAGTCACCCCGACGTTGGCGCTACCCGAAGCCAGCAGAACGTCGCCAATACGTTGGTTCAGTAGTGCAACGAACGCCATATCGTCGCTTTCAGGACGGAAGCGGAACAACACGCTTGCCAGTTGCGGCTCCATCACCAGTTCCAGGTGCGGCTGAGTTTTGACAAACTCAGCTACATCGCGTGCCAGCGTTACGCCATTATCAATGATTTCGGCATACTGCTTTTTGCCCAGCGCTTCGAGCCCCATCCACAGCTTCAACGCATCAAAACGGCGCGTGGTCTGCAGCGACTTCGACACCAGATTCGGCACGCCAGCTTCTTCATCGAAATCAGAGTTCAGGTACGCCGCCTGATAGCGCATCAGTTCATAGTGGCGAGCATCTTTTAACAGGAACGCGCCGCAACTGATGGTCTGGAAGAACTGTTTGTGGAAATCCAGTGTCACAGAATCTGCCAGCTGAAGGCCGTTCAGGAAGTTGCGATACTTCTCAGACAGCAATAACGCCCCGCCCCAGGCTGCATCCACGTGCAACCAAATCTGATGCTCCGCCGCCAACGCCGCGATATCCGCTAACGGATCGATGGCGCCTGCATCGGTGGTCCCTGCGGTGGCAACAATCGCCATCACCTGCTCGCCGTTCGCTTTCGCCTGGGCCAGCTTATCTTTCAGGTCAGCCACATCCATGCGGGAGAACGCATCGGTCTTCACCTGGGTCACTGAGCGGTAACCCAGCCCCATCAGCGCCATGTTCTTCTGCACGGAGAAGTGAGCGCTTTCTGAGCAAAACACTTTGATTTTGCTCAGATCGCCGATCAAACCATCCTGCTGAATGGAATGACCCTGGCGTGCAAAGAAAGCATCACGCGCCAGCATCAGGCCCATCAGGTTACTCTGAGTGCCGCCGCTGGTGAACACGCCGGCATCGCCCGCCGCATAGCCCACCTGCTCGCGCAGCCATTCGATCAATTTGATCTCAATGATGGTGGCGGATGGGCTCTGGTCCCAGGAGTCCATGCTCTGGTTAGTGGCGTTGATCAGCACTTCCGCCGCCTGGCTAATCACCAGGCTCGGACAATGCAGGTGCGCCACGCACTGGGCATGGTGCACTAACAGGCTGTCTTTCAGAAAGTATTCAACCGCACGCTCAATAGCGGCCTGGTTGCCCAGGCCCTGAGACGTAAAATTCAGGTTGATGCGTTCGCGCAGCTGTTCAACGGTTTTGCCCTGATACATCTCAGGCTGCTTCAACCATTCAACCACCGCTCTCGTACTCTGCTCGATAGCATCTTGATAGGCTGCGATGCTTTGCGCCGAGCCGGACAGAATCGGGTTTAGGTCTGACATTCGATCCAACTCCGTTTAAACCGGCTTAATGCCAGCGCCCAGCAGGGCGTTTTCGAATTTATCGAGGAAAATTTCCAGCTCAGCGTTGGTGATCAGCAGTGACGGCAGCAGACGCAGCACGCAACCGTTGCGACCGCCGCGCTCCAGAATCAGGCCGTTTTCGAAGCATTTTTTCTGCAGCAGCGCGGATAGCTCGCCATCGGCCGGGTAGCAGCCCATGTGATCCTGCGCTTCGTTCGGCTTAACGATTTCAATACCAATCATCAGACCCAGACCACGTACATGGCCAATCACCGGGTAGCGTTTCTGCAGGTCAGCCAGCTTGCCTTTCAGCCACTCGCCCTGGGCAGCCACTTTATCGGCAATCTTGTCGTCTTTGAGGATTTTCAACGTTGTCAGGCCGGTCGCCATCGCCAACTGGTTGCCGCGGAAAGTACCGGTGTGGTGCCCTGGTGCCCATGCATCGAATTGTTTTTTAATACCGAGAACCGCCAGTGGCAGACCACCGCCAACCGCTTTGGACATCACGATGATATCTGGTTCGATACCGGCGTGTTCGAAGGCGAACAGTTTACCGGTACGCGCGAAACCAGCCTGTACTTCATCAATGATCAGCAGAATGCCGTGTTCCTGGGTCACTTTACGAATACGCTGTAACCACTCGACCGGAGCCGGGTTCACGCCGCCTTCGCCCTGCACGGCTTCGAGGATCACGGCAGCCGGTTTACGCACGCCGCTTTCAACGTCGTTGATCAGGTTTTCGAAGTAATAGGTTAATGCTTTAACGCCAGCCTCGCCGCCGATACCCAGCGGGCAGCGGTATTGATGCGGATACGGCATGAACTGCACTTCCGCCATCATGTTGCTGACGGCTTCTTTCGGTGACAGGTTACCGGTCACAGACAGCGCGCCGTGAGTCATCCCGTGGTAGCCGCCGGAGAAGCTGATCACGCTGGAACGACCAGTCACTTTTTTCGCCAGCTTCAGGGCCGCTTCAACGGCATCTGCACCGGACGGTCCGGTGAACTGCAGGCAATATTCTTTGCCCTGGCCCGGTAATAAAGACAGTAAATAAGATGAAAATTCATCTTTTAACGGGGTAGTAAGATCGAGCGTATGTAACGGTAAGCCGCTTGTGATGACACTTTGAATGCTCTGCAGCACTTCAGGATGATTATGACCAAGCGCCAGGGTTCCGGCACCTGCCAGGCAATCAAGATATTGATTATTTTCTACGTCGGTAATCCAGACGCCCTGCGCTTTAGCAATCGCCAATGGCAGTTTACGTGGATAGCTGCGGACATTAGATTCAAACTCAGCCTGTCTTGCTAAAAAGGTATCATTGCTCTGTGGTAATGAATTAGCACTTAAAGTATCAATACGGACTTTATCCGTCATCATATCACTCCTACAACCAGGTGTAGATTAACGCCTGATTGAATAAATGGTTATAAGGATTACCTGTAAAAAAGCGCGGCTAATATATGTTGTTTTAGCTTAGGACTCAATCATTTATTTTTAGACGTCTCAAATAATCACTTTCCCCTTAAATTTCAATATGTAAACCTCTCCAACCATTACTAAATCCTAAACAAATATAGCTATTTAATTAACAATGCCGTAGCCAATTGCAACGCATACGATGTTATAAAAACCATGAGATTTTCATGTTTTTATTATTTTTTTACACGTTTTTACCATTAATGATGTACGCACTTTCTTGTTACGACATGATTTTTCACTTATTTGCCGATAAATCGAATAAAAAAGTCGATCCCTTAATATAAATCACTTAGTATGGCGCGCTTATTTACAGGCTATGTAAATAAAATTAATGCGCAGCACCCGGTAACGCGTACAGGCGACACGTGTTATCGACAACAGGAATGCCCTGGGTTGTCAGCAGAAATGTTCGCGGGCGGACATTTCGTAAGGTGAACATCGTTCCCTTATGCCGAGAATGAAAATTTTCTAGCCATACTTTTATGGCGCCCTGATATGAGATTGTTATGACTCGCATTTATCCACCATCCGTCGTTGCCAAATTTGGCGGCACAAGCGTCGCTGATTTTGATGCGATGAACCGCAGCGCCAGCATTGTCCTTGCTGATCAAGATGTCCGTTTAGTCGTACTGTCTGCTTCTGCAGGCGTAACAAACTTACTGGTCGAGCTTTCTGAAGGTCTGGAAACGCATCAGCAATTAGATAAACTTGAGACCTTACGCGCCATTCAATACAACATTATTTCCCGCCTGAAGCAGCCCTCCGTTATCAGCACGGAAATCGATAATCTTCTCAACAACATACGCCACCTTGCGCAAATGGCGACGGTCTCACCATCCGATGCGCTAAGCGATGAATTGGTCAGCCACGGCGAGCTTATGTCCTCTTTGTTGTTTACTGAAGTTTTACGTGAACGATATGCCGAAGCCGGGTGGTTTGACGCTCGCAGCGTGATGTGTACCAACTCGAGTTTTGGCTGCGCCGAACCTGAACTTAGTACCCTGCACCACCAGGTCGAGGCCCATCTTCGCCCTCGTCTTGAACACGCAATCATAGTGACCCAGGGATTTATCGGGCGTGATGCCGCCGGACACACTACTACGCTTGGACGCGGTGGGAGTGATTACACGGCGACGCTTCTCGGTGAGGCGCTTCACGCCGCACGCGTGGACATTTGGACCGATGTGGCGGGGATATATACCACCGATCCGCGTATTGCGCCGCGGGCCAAACGCATTGATCACATCTCATTCTCCGAGGCCAGCGATATGGCCGCCTATGGTGCGAAAGTGCTCCATCCGGCAACACTGCTTCCGGCGATGCGTAAAAGCATTCCGGTCTTTGTTGGCTCAAGTAAGGATGCGGCTGCCGGCGGAACGCTGGTGCATAACACCACCGATAATCCGCCGCGTTATCGTGCGCTCGCCGTGCGCCGTAAGCAGACGCTGTTACGATTACACAGTCTGGAATCACAACCGTCCTGTGCTTTCCTGGCGCAAGTATTTGCCATTTTAGCCCGCCACACGGTCACGGTAGATTTAGTCACAACCTCGGAGAATTGTATTGCGCTGGCACTAGATGCCACTCATGCGACGTCAGGCGAAGACCATATATTAACCACGGCATTATTTACCGCATTGTCCTCCCACTGTCGCGTGGAAATAGAAACCGGACTGGCACTCGTCACTTTGGTTGGGAATCAACTGACTCAGGCTGCGGGGGTTTGCAAAGACGTTTTTGCCTGGCTTGAAGAGCATACGGTACGAATGATTTGCCATGGAGCATCGAATGACAACCTGTGCATCCTGTTACCGGCTGACGATGCGGATAGCGCGGTTAGAGCATTACATTCTCGGTTATTCGAGTAATTCTTCTATTATTCCGTAACGCCTATCAAGCAAGATTTATAAACCAGCAGAGCCCTGGTTTTACAACCAAGGCTTTGCATTCAGACCGCCGGACTCTTAACAGAGGGACGATTTAGTTATGACGGTGATTGGTGCCACCACGACGGCATCGTTTGTCATAATGACGTACCCACCAGTAACGGTCACTGATTTGTTCGTGCCCACCCACTCTGGCGCCTGCTAACCAGAGAATACCGCCAACAAAAATACTGAGCACTGCACCATGTGCGAAAAACTGTGGCAGATTAAATTGCGGCAGTTGGTTTAAAATTGAATAACCCACTCCCACAACCATCACCACCAACCCCAAAGCCATGAGCACGTTACCGAGTAGCGAAGCGTTTTTGCGTTTCATGTGTCACCTCCGGAACTTTTGGGTTGTTACAGGAAATACCCCTAATCCTTATGTGTAAAGTATAGACAACACTTCCATTCGCAAGTGCGCCAGCGATCACAATAACAAACACTCGCGCAACAAAACTTTACAAATAAACTACTGAACACACTCATTTTCCAATAGTCCACTCGTGCAATTATTCAGTTTTTAGTGATAAACACTCAGTTTTTTGTCAAGCGCACCTTCAGACAGTAAACTACACGTCGTTTATGGAAACACTCAGGATAAAACACGTGACGATTAAACTGATTGTCGGTCTGGCGAACCCCGGCGCAGAGTATGCGGCAACCCGACACAACGCAGGCGCATGGTATGTCGATCTACTGGCAGAGAGATTACGCGCTCCCCTGCGCGATGAGCCGAAATTCTTCGGCTACACCTCCCGAGTAACGCTTGAAGGTGAGGATGTCCGTCTGCTGGTACCGACCACATTTATGAATCTTAGCGGTAAGGCCGTCGGTGCAATGGCCAGTTTTTATCGTATTAATCCCGATGAAATTTTGGTCGCGCACGATGAATTAGACCTGCCACCTGGCGTTGCCAAATTTAAGCTTGGCGGCGGCCATGGCGGGCATAATGGCCTGAAAGATATTATTAGCAAGTTGGGCAATAACCCTAACTTTCACCGATTACGCGTTGGAATTGGTCATCCGGGTGATAAAAACAAAGTTGTCGGGTTCGTTTTAGGCAAACCACCTGTTTCAGAACAGAAGTTAATTGATGAAGCGATTGACGAAGCGGCACGTTGTACCGAGATTCTATTCAAAGATGGCCTGACCAAAGCAACGAGTCGGTTGCACACCTTTAAAGCGCAATAAGCAGCGATGTGCGGCATTTTTCTCGCGTGCTGTGTATAATGGGCAGAGTTATTTACTTTTCTACAATCTGTTTTCTATAACAGGTTGAATATCAAAAGATTAAGGTGATTTAAACATGGGATTCAAATGCGGTATCGTCGGTTTGCCAAACGTAGGCAAATCCACCCTGTTCAACGCGCTCACAAAAGCGGGTATTGAAGCGGCAAACTTCCCGTTCTGTACTATCGAGCCGAACACCGGTGTTGTCCCGATGCCCGATCCGCGTCTGGATCAGCTGGCCGAAATCGTCAAACCGCAGCGTATTCTGCCAACAACGATGGAATTCGTCGACATTGCCGGTCTGGTAAAAGGCGCGTCTAAAGGCGAAGGTCTGGGAAACCAGTTCCTGACTAACATCCGTGAAACCGAAGCGATCGGCCACGTTGTTCGCTGCTTTGAAAACGACAACATCATCCACGTTAATAACAAAGTGGATCCGGCTGACGACATTGAGGTTATCAATACCGAACTGGCGCTGTCTGATCTGGATACCTGTGAGCGCGCTATCCATCGCGTACAGAAGAAAGCCAAAGGCGGTGACAAAGACGCTAAAGCAGAATTGGCTGCACTGGAAAAATGCCTGCCGCAGTTGGAAAACGCCGGTATGCTGCGCGCGCTAAAAACGCTGACTGACGAAGACAAAGCGGCCATCAAATACCTGAGCTTCCTGACCCTGAAGCCAACCATGTATATCGCTAACGTCAACGAAGACGGTTTTGAGAACAACCCGTACCTCGACAAAGTACGCGAAATCGCGGCTGCCGAAGGTTCCGTTGTGGTTGCCGTTTGTGCTGCTGTTGAAGCTGACATTGCTGAACTCGATGATGCTGATCGCGAAGAATTCATGGCGGAAATGGGTCTGGAAGAACCAGGACTGAACCGTGTTATCCGCGCAGGTTACGAATTGCTGAACCTGCAAACCTACTTCACCGCTGGCGTGAAAGAGGTTCGTGCATGGACCATCCCGGTCGGCGCCACGGCTCCACAGGCCGCCGGTAAAATTCACACAGACTTCGAGAAAGGCTTTATCCGCGCACAAACCATCGCGTTTGAAGATTTCATCACCTATAAAGGTGAACAAGGTGCGAAAGAAGCCGGCAAGATGCGTGCAGAAGGTAAAGATTACATCGTTAAAGATGGCGATGTAATGAACTTCCTGTTCAACGTCTAAATAGAACCTGCTGTCTCATGAGGTTTCATTGAACCTCGTCGGGACCGAAAAAACTTATGAAATCCACGCAATTGCGTGGATTTTTCATTTCACAATGTCTCAATTCATCTCGTAACAACGCTGTCAAAAATGAGTACATATTGAGGCTGACTCCTTCGTGAAGCACATAGCCCTACAGTTTCTCCAGAATTAAACACGCTTCACGATTAAGCGTAATGAACTCCTGCCAGCTATATTGCTGTTGATAGTTAAGCTGATACTGCTTCTCTACCTGGCAAATAAGCGGGCGTGTTTCATAAATCGCACACAACTTTGTCTCCATCTGATAGTGCTGACAAATGCCGTCACCGCGATCTAGAAATTGCGTTTCACTGGCGCGATCGACGTGGCGACAACAAGCGCCGCACTGGTTACAGGGAAACGCGGGTGTTAGCGTCATAACTTACTTAACCAGCTACGCACAGAGCGGGTATTCCCTGCTTCAAAGGGTAGCGCAATATTACGGCGCTCAACCTCTGCACGCAGCAACAAACCGCGCTCAATTTCACTATTCACCGCGTTAAGATGCAGCGAGAAGCGCGATAACGCAGACGTATCAATAGCAAACTCTAACGCCGAAAGCTCCAGTAGATAACGATCGAGTGCAGCATTCACCTGCTGATAATACTCTAGTGCTTTCTGATACTTATCTTTAAACGTATCCAGAAACTCCCAGACCTTTTTCATCAATTTGCTGTGTTCCAGGAAGTAGTTCATTACCAGCGTCAGAATACCTGTCGCCAGCGCACCGCAGAAAGCGGCCAGTTCCGGGCCAAAAGGAAAGACGAGCATCTTGGCTAAAGCATCATTAACCACCACCCCAGCAGCCACGGACACACCCGCAGCCACCAGCTTGCTCACCGCTTTAGCTAGCTGCCCCGGCGCTAACCCCTCAGGATTAAAGACCATAACTTTAAAGGCCTGTACCAAATTGTTCCACATCTCACGAATCAGGCGCACCATCATCTTCTTAGTCGTAAAGAAGATATTGAAGAGCGTCGTCGTAATGCTGGAGAGCACGCCACCGATGGCACCGTCTTTAAAGGACGTCAGGAAAGTGTTGAATTTACCCTGCACTCGCTGCCAGACTGCGCGTAATGCCTCCGCCGCATCTTGCAGGAAGTCTCCGGCATCGAATGAACGACGATGCTTCTCAAAGATCACGGGAATACGCTCGCGGAACTCAAACCAGGTCTCTGCCAGAACCAACCCCAACATCTGCCGCGTTCCCATGCGAAACGCATTGTTCATTGTGGCAGTGGCGACATTCTTCGCAAACTTGCTGCTGGTGTAATATTCCCGATTGATCGTACTGTTGTATTTTGCCCGCGCCTTTTTGTCGGCCTCTTTCATCCGTTCAAAATCGGCGGCGGCTTTATTTTCCAGCTTATTAAGTTTTTTTTGCTCTTGCTCGGAAAGCGTTAGCTGGCTGCGTAAACGGGCAATTTCCTGCGTAGTCGCAGCATACTGTTCTTGTAGCGTTTGCACGAAGGCATCCATCGTTTTCGCCTTCTTCGCCTTATTCAGCGACTCATTCGTGAAGGTCAGATTTGATGAATCATTAGCCAGATCGGCACCATCGCATTCGGCAAGGATACGCCCTGGATCGTTGTGAATTTCATGGGCGGCAATAATATGGTCGAGGTTCTTTTTATCATTAGCAGCAAATCTCTCACCGGTGTAGGTATCAGTCAACGTACCAGCTTCGTGCGCCTTTTTTCCCGCCCGATTGGTGGCAATGTAGTTTTCGTGGCTATGATAATGATGAGAATCATACCCTTCACGTTGCTCGTATCGTTGACGCTCGGCATCGGTAGCATACACTCCCTCGCGAGCGTTATGGATGGTATTCACATCGCCGCCGTGTTTATCCTCCAGCAAGAGAAAATCCAACCCAAAAGAGGTGATCAGACTCTTGACCACCGTCTGATGTAACTCTTCACCCCAGTCAAACCTGGCTGTGTTCATTGTGCTCACCCATAGCAATGCCGGGCAGCATCGCCCGGCAGGTCGATTAAATACGAGAGGAAAATGCGTCAAACTCAGAAGCAGAAGCCGACAGTTTTTCGTCCAGAATCTCTTTGTTCAGCAGGTTCATACCGTTGCTGTCGGTCTGCAGTTGGATCACCCCATCTTCGATAACGGCTTCTCCGTTTTCCTGCGTCACCGGCTTGAACAGCGGCGTGGTGATCACGTCGGTCATGATGGCGGCTAATTCATAACCATGGTCGATAATCGCCATGATCTCTTCCGACTCACTAATTTCGGTGGTGATATTCTTCTCATGACGTTCAACAATGATGGCATGCATTGCTTTCAGCGGCTCAAAGTAGTGTTGAACAAAGACGCTATGCATACGGGTAATTGATTCATAAATACTATTTACATACCGCTGCACCTTCGTCAGATGCGCTTCAGCCGCATTCATTTTTTCCACCGCCGCGGTCACTTCACGAGAGCTTTGATAAGCATTGTTAAGTGCTTTTTCGGCATGGCTATCGTAAGCCCAGCCCGCAATAGCAATCAGCGGAGCCACCACCGCACCGCCGAGCACCATCGCGCCGCCCGCCATCCCCCACCCACCTGCGGCCAGGGAACCACCACCAATAGCCGCCATTGTGGCGTTATACGCCGCCGCACCAGACAGGGCGGCGATCGGCGTACCGGTAGAAGCTGCGGCAAACGCCATAACACCGCTGTACACGGCAAAACCAGCGGCAGCACCAGAAACCCCGGCACCGACGACTGTCGTCAAGTATTCCGTGGCGGAAATCGCCAGACTTTGAATTTTATTGATATTGTGCTGCGGTACCTTCAGACAAAGATCTTTATGCCCATCCTTAGCCATACGCGCCAACAGATCGTCGGCAATCGTTTTAAATTCATTGAAATCTTTACCGATTTTCAGCTCTTTTTCACCCAGTTCGGCCAGTTTTTTCGACGTTGTTTCATTTGCCTGATCAAAACTCTCTTTATGCTTATCAAAGCGACGTTGCGCGCGATCTAATACATCATCAGCTTCCGATTTTTTCTGATAGCCATCATAAGCTTTTTTGCCGCCAAACGCCGTTGCCGCTGCCGCGACGCCCAGAATAATGAATGGTAATGCCATAGATAATAATCTCCTTTGCAATAAATCGTTGTTACCTGCTACGCATCACATTCCAGAACAGGAACGGGGTCGCGATCGCCAGTGATGTAGTTATGCAGTATATTGATGACCGTTTTTTTCAACCATTCTGGTTCCAGAATTTCTATATTTGGTAACCAGAATAGAATTAGTGGAATAATTTGATTCTGATGTGCTGCCTTGCAAAGCAAAGTCACGCCATCATTCTCTTCGCGAACCAATTCTTGCTGAGGCAGTAAATCTCGTCTTGCGAAGTAGCCAGCAATGCTGTGTTTAATACGCACCCGCACTTCAAACGTATCTTCACTCACCCAGGGATCGCGATGCTCGTCAATTAATGACAGTGTGGGTATATCAACCGCAAAATGCTCTTTCCGGATATCCAACCACCGAATTTTACTTAACGAAAAAGACTTAAGTTTTCCGTCCTCAGTCGCCTGCAGATACCAAATATTTTTCTGGTTAACTAATTTATAAGGGTGAACAGTGCGCGTTTTGTCTTTATATAAAATATGACAGACTCTGTTTTTCTGAATCGCTTTTTCTAATAAGTTAAAATACTTTCGCAAATCATTTCTGACTGAATGTTCAGGGCGACCAAACTGAACTCTAACGTGCTGTTCTTCAGCTCTTTTTTCTAAGTTAAGCCAAAAATCTTCATCTCTCTCAGGAAAAACCGCATCGGCGTCCAGCAGCTTTGCCAGTGGGCCATGAAGGGCATAGGCGCTATTATTCTGCGCTCGAACCGGTATCAATCGATACTCTCCGCCACCACTCCCCTCAATAAAAGAGGAAAGCATATTAAGATCACGATAGACCGTTCGTTCAGTGATATTAAATTTTTTCATCAACTGATAGCGATTCACAACGCCACAAGTTTGTAGCTCTATTAGGATATCGACTAAACGTTCTGCTGAGCAACTCCTTGCTGAATCAGCCATAAGCACCTACTTTTCTGTTTTCCTTACACAAATTATATATAAAATACTGACATATCCTGTCAGTGTATCGGCACGCTAATCATTTTTTTTAGAGAAATCGGCAATTTATTTAACCGTTAGTCGCATTAGGCAATTTTTAGGGGCAAAAAGCTCTCCTCATCAAGAGTAAATGCCAGAGGTATGACAGCAAAAAGACCGCATGCATACATCCTCAACAAACTGGCTAACGGCTATCTCTTCCACTAAGCCAAATTCAACGTTGAGTTTGCAAAGATGGATTGTCAGGAGAATTTCTTAATGATGGCCAGCACCGTGGTATGAACGCCGGTATTTGGCTTCTTCACGCTGAGTAAAAAAACATCATCCGCAGAAGGATATGGATGCGCTGGCAGCAGAAGAGCTAAATGGGGGATTTTACACTTCAACAACTCCCCATCTGTTTACGCGGTTGCAGCTGTTAGTGCTGCTGATTGAGGCGTTGAAACACAAGCTAATTCGTTGTAGAACCAGGCTTACCCATTGATTTCATAGTGACAAGGGGCTAATTTGTATCTCATTAAACATGATTATGACCCCCATCAAAGCCAGACTATGAACATCAGCGAAAAAACATATCATCAATTGAAGGCCAAAATCATCGCAAATGAGTTGGTAGGGGCTATCTCAGAAAATGAGCTATGTCAGGAACTTAATGTCAGTCGAACGCCGTTGCGTGAGGCTTTGTTTCGTCTGATGACGGAAGGCTGGATTGAGCCTTCCAAAAACAAAACGAAAACCATTAAGCCCATTACACTCAGTGAAATACGCGATATTTTTCAGATCCGAAAAGACATTGAAATTATGGTATTGAATTTGTCATGGGAGAACCAGGATCCGCAACGCTACCAGACAATTAAAGATAAAATTGAAGTCGGTTTTCATGATTCGAATGTGTCTTTATTACTCGAAGCTGATAACGAACTACATGAACAAATGCTATCCGATTGCCACAACGCTATCGTGACTAAAACACTGACCTTCATGTATGACCGGTTACGCATGCTGCGTTCAGACAAAATGAAAAATGATTCAATCATTGATTCATCCAAAGAACATTTGAAAATTTGCGCCGGTATTATTTCCCGTGATATAGAACAAACCCGTGAAGCCATTGCCCACCACGTCAACAACTCATACAACCGTCTGTTCTCCAGCTTTAAATAGGCATACATATAAAATGACCGGTATTTCTACCGGTCATTTGGAAAATTAAAAATTAGTAGAGCTGTCGGTACAACACTTTAATCTCTTCAATACAGGTATCTCGAGGATTTCCACCGGTACAGATGTCCGCCATTGCCGCAACGGCCAATGCATCGATATCTTCATATTTCATGCCGATATCACGCAGTCGGACAGGAATATTAACGTCTCGGTTAAGTTGTTCCACGGCTTCAACGGCCGCCTGACGCGCCTCTTCGATCGGCATCACCATGGCCTGAGTATTGCCCAGAGCCTGCGCAATCTGGCGATATTTGTCTCCTGTAAACTCAGCATTGTAAGCCATGATATGCGGCAGTAGCACCGCATTGGCAACGCCATGCGGTGTACCATAGAATGCCCCCAGAGGATGGGCCATACCATGTACCAGACCCAACCCGACATTAGAGAAACCCATCCCGGCAATATACTGCCCCACCGCCATACCTTCAGCGTCCTGGTCTATTCCCTGTATCGAACCGCGTAGCGAACGCCCTATCATCTCAATTGCCTTTAAATGAAGCGTATCGGTTAATTCCCATGCCCCTTTCGTAATATAACCTTCAATTGCATGAGTCAATGCGTCAACCCCGGTTGCCGCCTTTAAACTGGGCGGCATGCTGGCCATCATGTCAGCATCAATAATGGCAACGACCGGAATAGCATGAGGATCGTAGCAAACGAACTTACGGCGGTTCTCTACATCGGTAATTACATAGTTAATAGTCACCTCTGCTGCCGTACCCGCGGTCGTTGGAATGGCAATCATCGGTACGGCGGCATTTTGAGTGTCAGCCCCACCTTCGAGGCTGCGGACATCGGCAAACTCAGGGTTGCTAATAATTATCCCTACCGCTTTGCACGTATCCTGCGGTGAACCACCACCAATGGCGACCAGGTAATCCGCGCCCGCCTGACGAAATGCTTCAACACCTTGCTGCACGATGTCAATCGTAGGGTTAGGTATGACCTTATCAAAAATTTGGTAAGGCAACCCTGCGCTATCAAGAATATCAAGGACCTTAGTCGCCACATTAAACTGGATAAGATCGTGGTCAGTAACTACCAGCGCTTTTTTAAAGCCTCGCTTTTTAACTTCATCAACGATAGCGTTAATTGAACCCACGCCAAAATATGAGGTTTCATTTAATATCATTCTATAAGACATATTCTATACCTTATAACAGAGATGTATAACAGCAATACTGTATTGCCGTAGCATAATGAATGCCGTTATTGATTTTTGATTATTTGATACTGAACATTATGTCGATCTGTTGCGATTCCTGACAGGTTAGTTTCCCCGCAAAGCTTCTTGATCCCCCTCCAGAATACTGAAACTTATGAGCCACCGCGGTTTTAATTGTGGTAACAAAATCATTACCAATATTATAAATAGCAGAAAGTCGGCTTATCTCACGCTGTATACCAGTAAGCTGGGTAAGATCATTTTCATCCCAGGCTTTAATTGCCCGCACAAAAAGTTCGGGACAAATATTATTTAATCCTGAAATAACTCCCGCGCCACCCGCGAGTAGATTTGGGATGAGATATTCATCATAACCGGACAGAACAACAAAATCGTCTCTAACGGACGCGACTGACTGAATGATGGCGCGAGTATGAGAGAGGCAATCAACAGTATCTTTAACACCCACAAAATTGGGAAATTCTGCCGCTAATTGCGCCACCAGTACCGCGTCCAGATCGCATCCAGTTCGGGCAGGAAAGTTGTATGCGAACCATTTTCCATTCAGGCGTTGCCCCAGATCGCGGTAGTATGCCAATAGTTGGGCCGGCGTTTGTTGAAAATAGTAGTGAGGTAGAATCATCACTGCCTGATACTCGCAATGCGAGGCCTCTTCTGCCAGACGTATCATATCCGCCATACAGGTAGCTGAGATATTTGCCACCAGCGGCAGCGATGACATTTTCCGTGTCTCACGGATAAGCATCAGTCGTTCATCCAGCGTTAATGCAGTGAACTCCCCAATACTTCCCATTAGCAATACGACACGAGTCCCTGCCTCTTTCAACCGTCGCAAATGCTGTTGCAGTGCCGATAAATCAATATTTCCTTGTTGATCAAAAGGCGTAATTGATGGGCACCATGCACCGTGAAATTGAGCATGATTTTCAGACATAATATATTCCTGAGAAAATAAAAATTGTTTTATTCAATGACATGGTAAACAACAGTATCAGCCTGTATTTTCTGCCAGTCCCACTGAATACCCAAACTAGGTTCCTCTGGTGGAAAAGCATATCCCTCGCGAATGTTCACCTTATTCAGAGTAACACTATCGAGTTGTGGGATATATTCCAACCAACGGCTATTAGTAATGGCGCAACATAATGATATATGCAATTCCATCAAGAAATGCGGACAGACAATTTTGTTAAAGCATTCCGCCATATGTGCAACTTTAAGCCATGGTGTAATACCACCAATACGAGCCACATCAACTTGAATAATATCTGCGGCATTATTCTGTAAATACTCTTTGAAGTGCTGGATGGAATAAATGGACTCACCCACAGCAACAGGAATAGAGGTTGACTCACACAATTTCTGGTGAGAATCAACATCATGCGCAAGAAACGGTTCTTCAATCCATGAAAGATTAATATGTTCCAACAACGTTGCTCGCTGTTTGGCTTCCGAGAATTTAAACGCCTGGTTGCAATCAGTCATGATCACATACTCATCACCCACCGCTTCACGTACAGCAGTCAAGCGCTCGATATCACGCACCGGACTTTCAGAACCAATTTTGATTTTAGAACCGCAGAATCCCTGCGCCTTAACGGCTAGCGCATCATCAACTAATTCCTGAGTGCTTAAATGCAGCCAGCCCCCCTCGGTGGTGTATAATTTCATGCGCGATTTCGCGCCACCTGCGACTTTATACAACGGCAAATTCATGCGCTTACACTTCAAATCCCATAATGCGGTATCAATGGCTGCCAGTGCCAGAGACGTAATGGCGCCAACCGAGGTCGCATGAGTTGAGAATAGCAATGATTCCCAGATGCCCTCAATCATCGTCGCATCCTGACCAATCAATTTCGGTAACAGATGATCTCGTAACAGCGCAACCACAGATGAGCCTCCAGTGCCAATGGTGTAGGTGTAACCTTCACCTATTTCTCCACTCGATGTTGTTAAACGAATAATCGGCGTCTCTTGTGATACAAAAGACTGAATCGCATCGACACGTTTCACTTTAGGTTTCAAATCAACCATAAAGATTTCGGCTTTAACTATTTTCATTACATCCTCAATATCTGTTTATTTTTTTCGCAAAGTTACAAATGATGCTTACTGAATACCAATACTGACCAGTTCATCCCACAATCCCTGCGGAATATCCCAGTTAGCCCATGTAAAATTAGTCAACGCTTGCTCCACGGATTGAATGCCGCAGGTTACAGTGACCACATTTTGGTTTCTTAATGGGAATTGCAGCGCCGCGGCACCAATCGGCACGGCATATTTTGCACATAGCGCTTCTATCGCATTTACTTTTTCAATAACCTGCGCTGGCGCTGAACCGTATTCATACAACGCCTTAGATTTATCTTTGGCGACTAAAACTCCGGTAGCGAAAGGTGCAGCAACAGCCACCGAAACATTGTTGCTTTCACATTTAGCAAAGAACGCCTGGCGGTCTGTTTCCAGCAGGTTGTAGCGGTTGGCGAGCATTAAGATATCCGGGGCAGCGTTATCCATCACCTCCATAAGGATTGCCTCTTCATTCGCACCTGCGCCCCAGGCTTTGATATCGCCATTGCGCTTAAGCTCTTCTAGTGCTTTCTGCCCTGACTCACAGAAGGTTCTAAAATGTTGACGTTCCAGTTCCGTATTGCCGTAGGTATAGGTACCGAGATCGTGTACATAGAGAATGTCGATAAAACGGGTTCCCAGGCGCTGGATAGAGTTTTCGTATGAGCGCATGATGCCCTCATAGGAGTAATCAGCCAGTCGGTTAAACGGGTTCTCATCATAGAAGAACTCCCCCGCCTCAAGACCAGGCTCTTGTTTCCGCGATTGCAGCAGACGACCAACCTTGGTGGACAAAACATATTCGCTACGATCCAGTCCCCGTAATCCCAGACCTAAACGCAGTTCAGAAAGTCCGCTGCCATAATGTGGTGCAGTATCAAAGTAGCGCCAGCCAACCTGAATGGCCTTATCAACAATGTCCATGGCTTCGTTATTGCTCAGCGTTCTGAATAAATTAGCCAGGCTGGCTGCACCGAAGGTTAAAGAAGGTACACTAAGCCCTACACTTTTAATTGTATTCTGAGTAATCATAATATTCCCCTGATGTTTATCAGTATTCTTAGTCAACTTTTTTTTGCAGTTAATGAGGGTGCTGTAATTGATTTATTATTAATATTGAAAATCAACTTCAGCACATAAATAATAATCCCGGTCGCTACGATAGAAAAAATACACAAGAGTGCAGGATTCATTCCTTTTAACAATTCGAACATTTTGTAGAAAATATAGGATATAGCGTGTGAGCCGCCATCGATTGATGAGGCCATCATCTCTTTTGGCACATTCAATTGCGCCTTTTCGGCCAAAGCCTGCGACACAACAGCGAGATCCGAACCAAACCATAGGATCCCACACACGATGACAATGCCATTAATTAATCCACGGAACATGTTTCCGTTGCATGCAACCGTGCCAAAGACGACAAATATCGGCAGATAAGGAATATCGGCGAATGGCATCATGGTATTAAAAGGCAAAATAGTACTAATCAGGATAGTGAGTGGTACCATCAAAATACCTACAGACAATACCGCAGGATTTTTAAAAGCAATTTCACCACTAATACCAAAATAAAGTGACTTTGTTGGAAAACGTTTCTTTACCCATTCAGAGGCAATTTCAGTAATTGGTACCAGACCACTGACCAGTACCCCCGCCATCGTCGGCAATAACACCATTACCGCCGCAAAATTCATCCCACTCTTAATAATATCGCTGAACGGTAGCGCACCAAGCATACCGATAATTACCCCCAGAATGGCTCCCATGGCTAACGGGCTACCAAAAAAACCTAGTTTGGCTTCAATTTTGCTGAGATTAAGGTCAATTTTGTTAATCAACGGAATACGATCAATTACACGATCCATTAAAAATGCCAACGGAGCCCAGGCGACGATCTCCGCCTGAGTAATAGTCACGTTCGGCGTGTCACAGAATTTCTGCACATGTGGGGCAATGTAATCGGCGATTTTTAGCGTAATAATAAATGTGATCCAACTGGCGAAAATCCCCATCCAAAATGAACCCGTCACCTGTTCAACAATGATTCCGGCAAATACAAAGTGCCAATAATTCCAAAAATCAACGTTAAGGGTTTTAGTGGTGTTGGTTGAAATCATCAACAAATTAGTGACAAAACATAACGTATAAACTATCGGTAGAGAGAGTGCAGCCAGACTGAAGGCGCTAATTAGCGGCCACCCCAGATCCAACACTTCATAATGAAGATTGAGGTTTTTTACCATCGCTTCTGTCGAACTGCTGAGTGATGTCACCATAAAACCAATCAGCAACGAAAGACCGAGAAAACCAATACCTACCGTCATTGCATTTTTCGCCGCGTCGGCAAGTTTCGCGCCAAAAAGCACGGCAAATAAAAACATAATCATTGGAATGACCACTGCCGGGCCAAATCCGAGAATATATTGAACGACTTCCATAAGTGCCCCCCTGTTACTTTAATGAGTAAACCTTCTCTGCCACGCGATAAAAGAAGTTATCGCTGGAAAGAGCCTGGTGAGATTGCAGGTAGTTCTGGTAAAGCCCTAAAGTGCCGGCGTACGGTAATGCCAGTAGAGAAACTGGCCAGTCGGATCCATACATCACTCGCTCATGGCCAAATGCGGCAAAAACCGAGCTAAAATAAGGTTCAAGCTCCTGGCTCGCCTGCTCAGGTCCCGTCCAGCGGGCGTAATCTGCTTCCGTGACCAGGCCTGATAGTTTGCAAAAAACATTGCTGTAAGCCTCACCAATCAACATTAACTGTTCACGCCAGCGGATAATTTCCCTGTCGCGAACTGCGGGTTTTGCCGCATGTTCGATAACAAAGGTCACCTCTGGACAAGCAGAAATTAGCTGATTTGCCGCCTCAAGCTGTTGGTGCGTAACCAACAGTTCATACACCAACCCTTGCTCCCCAACACTGCGAACCCCCTGAATAAATTGCGGGGTCACTAAATGACTCTCAGGCAAGCCTTGAGACATATAGCGGATCCCTTTCAGATAGCGGGATTTTCTCAGCAGTCTCTGCAAATCCTGTACGATCTCAGTCCCGTGGTTTATATCCACCCATCCAACAACACCTTTGACTTCATCGTGATGCTCAGCTATATCCAGCAGCCATTCGGTCTCCTCAATTGAAGGGATGGCTTGTACTAAAATGGCGCCTTCGATACTGTTTTCAGCCAATACCGCCTGCAAATCGTCAATAAGAAAATCACGTCGAATTGCCGCCAGGTCGTCTGTAATCCAGGAAAAATGTTCCCCCCGGCACTGCCAAACATGGTTATGGGTATCGATCACTCTCATACTCACTCTCTGTATTTTTATTGTATACAATGAGAATACAATAAAAGTCTGTGATTAAAAGGCAACCACGGAATGCACTATCTGAGTACGGGATCACAATTTTCACGGTTTATCTGTAGGCTAAAAAAGGGGGACGTAAATGCCTATAACCGCCGTAAAATCCAATGTCACTAAGATGAACTATTGCATGTGGTTAATGTGGTGGACGCTTGTACGTCCCACTGAAGTTACAGAAGCAGAGAAGAGCGATGGATGGGTAAGAACGGAAAAAAATGTAAACGTTTCGTAAGTTACAATATATTGATACGTTAACATTAATAAATAATGGTTATTTTATTGAAACCCCTAAATTACGGCGAGAGTTTAATATACGACCCAACTTTGAGCCTTGCGCGCTCAACAGTGACTAAACAGTACCCCCAAGTTTCAGTTTTATAACATCCACCAGCAAATTAGCGATACCCTCAACAGAATGCACACATCCCTCCGGTTATTGAAACGAAGCAGTTAAGCTAATCATATTGACGACCGGGGAAGCCAGGGGCTGTCGACTCGCACAGTATCCCGGTGATCGAGTCCCTGGATAAGATGCAGTGCACTGAGACGGCCAATTTCATAATGCGGCAACTGTATCGTCGACAGCGGCGGTAAAAACAACTCACCGGTGCCCACCATATTGTCATAGCCCAGCACAGCGACGTCCTGCGGAATGCGCAGCCCACGGCCCAGCAATACCTGGTAGATAACAAAAGCCACGCGGTCATTCCCGCAAACCACAGCATCAAATATCGGTCGCGCGCCATGGATATAGCGGCCGACAATCTCCGCTGCATCAATATGGTGGCTTTCGCCGGGTGGGAGATAATGGTGGAGCATGGCATCAGGGTCAACCCCCGCCTCACGACAGGCGCGCTCCATTCCCGCCCGGCGGCGATCGGTCGCCACAATCCCTTTCGGCAGGTGGATGCACAGCAGCCGACGATAGCCTGCGGCTAATAGCGCCTTCACGCCAAGGTATTGCCCTTGCTCATCATCAGGAATATAGGTGGGAAAAGGACCACTGATGCTTTCGCAGTTTGCCAGCACGCAGCGATACTTATGCAGCTTTTCCGGTACCGGAACCTGACGCAACCCCATCGCGGTATAGATAATGCCGTCAGGGCGATGCGCCAGCAGCAGATCCACCATTTTCTCTGGCTGGTCATTGCTGAACATATTCACCACAAAGCTATTCCAACCGTGCGCCCGCGCGGTCTCTTCGATAGAGAGCGTTATCTCCACGGAAAATGGCGTGGTCATGGTGTCCAGCGCTAACACCCCAATAGTGTTAGCCGTGGTTTTCGCGCCACGAATTTTTTTCGCGGAGAGATCGGAGACATACCCCAGCGCATCTACCGCTTCCATCACCTTTTTATAGGTTTCTGGCCGCAGTCTCTCGGGCTCGTTAATCGCTCGTGATACGGTCATTAACGAGACGTTAGCCCGTTGCGCCACATCCTTTAAAGATGCCATACCCTCTCCTTTAACGGCGTTCACCTTGCCGGGTCTGAAAATGCGATCTTGATAACACTCGCAAAATGTTAACGTTAACTTTTGTGATTAACATCGATATTACCATCAATTCTGCGAGAAAGCTGAGAATGTTAACGTTACCTTCTACTCAATTCACTGACAGGGACACGCAAATGACGTCATTACTCTTAACGGCCAATAAGGCCCTAAACCAGCAAAAAGATCGTATCAATCCGCGCTGGTATCCGTGCTATCACCTCGCCCCTCCGGCGGGCTGGATGAATGACCCTAACGGCCTCTCCTGGTTTGATGGTTACTACCATGCGTTCTATCAGCACTATCCGTGGCAACCGGTTTGGGGGCCGATGCACTGGGGCCATGCGCGCAGCCGCGATATGGTGAACTGGGAGCACCTACCCATCGCACTGGCCCCCGAAGGGCCAGAGGATAAAGACGGCTGTTTTTCCGGTTCAGCGGTGGTTGACGGCAATAAACTGGCCCTGATCTACACCGGGCACAAATTCGACGGCGAGGCAAAAGAGGAAAACCTGTATCAGGTGCAATGTCTGGCCACCAGCACCGATGGAGTTCACTTTGAACGCCAGGGCATGATTCTGGATACCCCGCAGGGCGTTCACCATTTTCGCGATCCGAAAGTCTGGCGAGAGGGAGACAGTTGGTACATGGTTGTGGGCGCCCGGGTCGATGACGTGGGCGAAGTACAGCTCTATCGTTCGCAGGATCTGCAGCACTGGCAGTTTGCGAGCACGCTTGCCCAGGCCAATGACGGCATGGGCTACATGTGGGAGTGCCCGGACCTC
Organism: Citrobacter sp. Cu231; assembly: GCF_030332265.1. Taxonomy (NCBI): domain Bacteria; kingdom Pseudomonadati; phylum Pseudomonadota; class Gammaproteobacteria; order Enterobacterales; family Enterobacteriaceae; genus Citrobacter; species Citrobacter sp. Cu231. The sequence goes on from NZ_JAOWIE010000041.1 coordinate 54,448, forward strand.
TTCCCGCTGGACGATAAGCTCGTCTTCATGTTCTCGCCGCAGGGTATCGCCGCCGACGGCTACGATTACCGTAACCTGTTCCAGAGCGGCTATATGGTCGGCGAATGGCAGGATAACCATCAGTTCCACGTGACCCACCCCTTCCGGGAGATGGATCACGGGCATGATTTTTACGCCCCTCAGTCATTTTTCACACCGGACGGTCGCCGCGTGGTGATCGGTTGGCTATCGATGTGGGAGTCGCCGATGCCAGAACAGGCCGACGGCTGGGCGGGCATGCTTACTCTTCCCCGGGAAGTGACGCTCGATGCAGATTTGCGTCTGCGCATGAACCCGGTCAAAGAGCTGGAGTCATTACGCGGTCAGCTTCATGTCTGGCCGGTCAGCGACCTGAACAATCGCACCCTGATGGTAGAAGAACAGGCGCATGCTCTCGAAGTCGAACTGAGCCTCGATATTGCCCGCAGCCATGCTGAACAATACGGCATCGCGCTGGGTGACGGGCTGCGCGTCTTCGTCGATACCCAGGCTCAGCGTCTGGTGCTGGAACGCCGCTATCCGCAACACGGCCTGTCGGGCTGCCGTAGCGTACCGCTGCCCGCCAATGATGTGCTGGACCTGCGCCTGTTTATCGATAGTTCGTCGGTAGAAGTCTTTGTTAATCACGGCGAGTACACCCTCAGCAGCCGTATTTATCCTGAACCGGACGATCGCCAACTGACCTTATTTAGCCAGAACGGACACGCCATTTTTAATAACGGGCATGCCTGGCCGCTCGCCGCCAAATAACCACCCGTCTCACTGCTTTGGGGAAAAATAATGACAATCTGGACGCTCGGAGATGCCGTGGTGGATTTGCTACCGCGCGACAATATGCAGTTTGAAGCCTGTGCGGGAGGCGCGCCCTTCAATGTGGCCATCGGCGTCGCCCGCCTCGGCCATGACAGCGGCTTTATCGGCCGCGTAGGCAATGACGCCTTCGGCCGCTTTCTGCACCAAACGCTGGTGACAGCGCAGGTGGACACCAAAAGCCTGGAGTTTGATCCCAAGCGACACACCAGCACCGTACTGGTGTCGCTGGATCCTGACGGTGAGCGGCAATTTGATTTTCTGGTCAATCCATCTGCCGATCAGTTTCTCAGCCCGGCGACTCTCGCCCAGGCGATGGCGGCAACTCGACGGGCAGCGGGCACGTTGAGCTTCGATATCAACCTACGCCCACAGATGTGGGGTAACCAGACGCTGATGTTTGACCTTGTTAGCGAGTTCGCCCGACAGAGTGACATTCTGAAGAGGTCCGAAGAGGAACTGCTTCGGCTAACCCGAACCGACGATTTCAACAGCGCCTGCGGTGCTCTGGCAACTACCCAGCGTGGCGCGCTTAGCGCGTTCCCCAACAACCAACAGCTGAGCCGCTTTATTCAGTCACAACCTTCACTAAACAGAACGATAAACCCGTAATACCGAGCACGCGTTACGTCGCGGCAGCAAGACCTTACAATGACCTAATCTGGATTGGAAAAACATGAAAATAACGATGCCGTTCAGTAATGATAAATACCGGTATTCCTCCGGGTATCTGCTCTTTTTCTTTGCCGCCTGGTCGCTGTGGTGGTCTTTTTATGCCATATGGCTAAAAAGCAAATTAGGCCTGTCCGGAACGGAGCTGGGAATGTTGTATGCCGTAAACCAGTTTTTCAGCATGCTGTTTATGCTGGGCTACGGTTTTCTGCAGGATAAGCTCGGTACCCGCAAGCCCCTTATCTGGATGATGGGGACTGTCATCACGCTCAGCGGTCCGTTCCTGATTTATGTTTATGAACCGCTGCTGGTCTCCAACTTCAAGCTTGGCATGGTACTAGGCGCCATTTTCTTTGGTCTTGGCTATCTCGCCGGTTGCGGTCTGGTGGAAAGCTTCGTCGAGAAAGTGAGCCGCAAATTCAACTTTGAATTCGGCACCGCCCGCTTCTGGGGATCGCTTGGCTACGCCGCAGGGACGTTTGTGGGTGGCATCTTCTTCAGTATCAACCCGCACATTAACTTCTGGTGTGTGTCGGTCATGGGGGTGTTATTCCTGGTGATTAACGTGGTGTTCAAAACCAACGCACCGGCCCCGGCATCCGCGGATACACTTTCGCCCGAGCCAGACGCGCTGACCCGAAAGGATTTTCTCACCATCTTTAAAGATTCGCAGTTCTGGTTTTTCGTTATCTTTGTCGTCGGCACCTGGTCGTTCTATAGCATCTACGATCAGCAGATGTTCCCGGTGTTTTACGCCAGCTTATTTGACGACCCTGAACTGGCTCCGCGCGTCTACGGCTACCTCAACTCAGTACAGGTGTTTATGGAAGCCGTTGGCATGGCGATGATTCCATTCCTGATTAACCGCATTGGGCCTAAATCCGCATTGCTGCTGGGTGGCACAATCATGACCTGCCGAATCCTGGGCTCTGCGTTGTTCACTGATATCTATATTATTTCCTTAATCAAAATGCTGCACGCGCTGGAAGTCCCACTGTTTGTTATTTCAGTTTTTAAATTCAGCGTCGCAAATTTTGATAAGCGCCTATCGTCAACGATATACCTGATTGGCTTTAATATTGCCAGTTCCATTGGCATCATCGTGCTGTCGCTGCCTGTCGGTAAGCTGTTTGATATGGTGGGCTATCAGGAAATTTTCCTGATTATGGCCAGCATTGTGGTAATAACGCTGATATTTGGCTTCTTCTCGCTGAGTAAAAAGCATCATCAGCAGGAGGGCGGGAATGAACTCGTAATGGAATAGCAAAGTTTAGTTTATACCGCGACAGGGCCACTGCCCCTGTCGTACATCCCCAACATCAAGTACAAACTGTCGGTGAGCTCAGGCATGTTTCAGCCAGTTCCGGAAAATTTGCGCTTGCAGTATCCTCTGAAAATCAATCAGCCCAGAGCAACCCAGTTTCTTGATCAAATTCTGCCTGGCCTGATAAATCGTTTTTAAGTGTAGATTTAACAGGGCAGATATCTCAAAAATGGTTCTCCCCTCCCCTAACTGCGTTAAAATATATTTATCCCGCGCGGTCAATGAGATATTTAGCTCTGATTGATTTTCGTGATTACTAGCAAAACCAGTAATATCAATAATAAACTGTTTGAGTGTGGCAACGCTAATATCTATCGGCAATCTGTAAAATGAAATCTCATTGAGATACTGATACAGATGGCCATCTATCAGCAGCACCAACCGGTGCGTATTCAGATCGTAATTTTGCTTTTTTACCGCCTCAAAGTGATTAGCGGTGAAGAACACTAGCCGCGCCTTGTCATCTTCAAAAACGATATCGGCAATGATGTTCTTTAATCCTTGCCTGATAAAAATATCATCAACCCATAATTCCGCGTTTCCAGCATGTTCCTGAATTATGTTCATTTTTATGGCCCCAATGAAAAATCACCATTGACCTAACCGGGCTGCGCAGTTTTATCGGGCTGAAGATGGGCCAGAATCTGCGCATAGATATCGGTTAATATCACATTTTTCTCATTCTTCAACTGCGTACTAAATGCCTGAGCAAGAATATCGTTGTTTATATAACCCTGTTTTAACATTACTTTTCGCTCTACATCCTTATATAGCGCGCAGCGGAAAATATAATTCTCCGGAATTGAATTAGCCATATCCCCCCATAGAAATGCATTTATAAAAAAGAGGCTGCTGTGCATAGTCTTAATCTAAAAAGCGAAGCAGTAGAGTTTGCTGCATATAACAAAGTTGATTATTATTTTAATATAATAACAAATTAAACGTCATCAGCTGTATAACGCAACACTATTTCCAGGGTTTTTCTTATAATATCAGCCTGGACAACATCAGTTGTCGATTCCAGAGAACCGATCAGGCTTAAAATAATGTTTTTATTGTTAACATTATCACCTGCTAAAATAACATTTGTCACCGCCTGACCCAGTACCACAGACTCATCGGCTAAAAGCTCACCGGCATTGTGGAAATAACTTGATAACGCTTTATCCGCCATAACACTGTGGACATTAATTTCATGAAGCATAGTAACCTCGCTTGTATAGTCTGGAAAATTATCTTTAATGTAATTTAGGTTTTTTGCTGGCACTGAAATCACTCTCATCAATAGTTCTGTCCGGTTTTATTTTTATTTTGTCCGGATTAAAATTTGTGAATTCATTGATAACGCTTTCAATTAGTTGTTTGCGTGTCCTGTCCATTTCACCGGCCTGCATAAGTCGCAATTGCTTAATCAGTACCATTAAAGAAACGTCTGTATGCATGCGTAAAATTTCTAGCACAGCCAAACCTGTAATTTCATGTTTCAAGCGTTCACTGTCAGGTTTCTTCATAACTCCTTCACTACTTACCCATTATCTTATTAGGGTTTTCATTTATTCAAAAAGCAGGCCGATCAACGCATTGTAATGTTTCTGTTCGTTCTCTCCTGATGCTTTTTCAAGACGATGAAGAAGTTTGGTGCACAGTGATTTGCGGCTGAGATTGCGCCCATCTTTTAGGATCTCAGTAACGATTTCGCCCAAGGTTTCCTGCTGGGTAGGAAGATGCGCTTTAGCAAAGTAACGAGAAATCGCGCCTGCGGAATCAGTAAGAACAGTATGCTGCTGCATGTACTTCTCCTGTAACAAAATGCTGGTGAATATTAAGTTTTATAACAGTAGCAAAGTTGTACCGAAAATGTGTACAACATGATGAATTAATTTTTACCATAATGTGCTAATTGTTTTAAATCAGATAGTTATAATAATTACAACTTACTTAAAACACTGAACGCATTGTACAAATCGATCCTCACCCAGGGTAGGCTTTATCTTCATAAGGTCTTTAAAATGTGAAATTAAAGTTAGAATAAAGTATTAAAATCACGACATAATCAGGTTTGTCTGATACTGTCCATACTTCTTCTTCCCGCTTATAGTCCCGGAATTTCCATGCTCACAACCATAATTTATCGTAGCCATCTACGTGATGACGCACCTCTTAAAGCGCTTGAAGATATGGTGACAGCCGCAAATATTAAAAACAGACTCTCAGATGTTACGGGGATCTTACTCTTTAATGGTCGCCACTTTTTCCAACTGCTTGAAGGCCCTGAGGAGCAGGTAAAAGAGATCTATCGTTGTATTTGTAATGATCCACGACACCACAATGTCGTTGAGCTGATGTGTGATTACGCTCCAGCGAGAAGATTTGGAAAAGTGGGGATGGAGTTATTTGATTTACAAAGACATGAGCGCAATGACGTCCTGCAAGCCGTGCTGAATAAGGGAACATCGAAGTTTCAGCTCACCTATGATGACAGGGCATTACAGTTTTTCCGCACATTTGTCCTTGCGACAGACAAGTCGAGCTATTTTGAAATACCCGCACCTGATTACTGGAGTTTTATTACCGACAATACTTGTACCCTCCTGGATGAAGACACATTTCCCTCCGATGCAGATTTCAGCTTTGCTTTTCAACCTATTATCGATCCTATGTCGCAGCGAGTCATCGCACTGGAAGCGCTTATCCGCGGTAAAGACGGTGATACCCCCACAACATATTTTGGCAGCTTAAAACCTGAGGATGTGTATTCTGCAGACCTGCAGAGTAAAAAGACAGCCTTTGCGATGGCAAGCGCGCTGGGACTTAATGGCAAAATGTTGTCAGTCAATCTGCTCCCCATGACCTTGGTAAACGAACCCGATGCAGTGAGTTTTCTTATAGACGAAATCACGGCGCATGGACTGGTACCTGAGCAAATCATTGTAGAGTTTACCGAAAGTGAAGTTATTTCGCGCTTTGATACGTTCTCGCAGGCCGTGAAGTCACTCAAGGCTGCGGGAATATGTGTAGCGATAGATCATTTTGGCGCAGGTTTTGCCGGGCTTCAGCTTCTGTCTCGTTTTCAACCCGACCGAATTAAGATCAGCCGCGAGCTCATCACTGATGTGCATAAAAGTGGACCACGGCAGGCCATCATTCAGGCAATTATCAAATGCTGCGCTTCACTGGAGATTATGATTTCCGCAGTCGGCGTTGAAAAACCTGAAGAGTGGATGTGGCTTGAATCCGCGGGCATTGAAATCTTCCAGGGCAACCTTTTTGCACAAGCCTGCCTGAATGGAACACCGTCTGTTGCATGGCCTGAGAAAAAATAATTCCCCATCGTTACTAAATTCAACTCACTGTTCTTTAACAAAAATATCCCCCACATGCCTTCATGTTGAATATAAATTTCAGCATTTGCGCCATACATGATAGTAAAGTAAATCTTAATTTTGCTAGAATCATATGTCAGTTTTGTACAATTTGATGCATGTTGTACAAACTGACAGGAATTGCATATCGGTGACGGAGAATCGGGAATGTTTGGGGGAGTTATGGCGTATTACAGTATTGGGGATGTCGCAGAACGTTGCGGGATAAATCCTGTCACTCTCCGGGCATGGCAGCGGCGTTACGGTTTACTCAAACCCCAGCGCAGCGAAGGTGGTCACCGACTCTTTGATGAAGAAGATATCCAACGTATAGAGGAAATAAAACGTTGGATTAACAATGGCACGCCTGTTGGCAAAGTTAAAGCATTGCTCGAAACCAGCACTCGTGAAACTGACGACGACTGGAATCAACTGCAAGAAGAGATGATGGGCATTCTTCGCATGGTGAACCCGCCGAAACTTCGAGCCAAAATTATCTCACTCGGTCGTGTCTACCCAGTTGAAGCATTAATTGATCACGTTTTTCTTCCCGTACGTCAACGGCTGATGCTTGACCATAATACATCCCGCATTATGAACAGTATGCTTGACGGTGCATTGATTGAATATGTTGCAACACTGCTGTCTGAGACGCGACGCAAATCAGGGAAAGATGCCATCCTGATGGCCTGGGATGTTGAAGACAGAACTCGTTTATGGCTCGAATCCTGGCGATTATCGCAATCAGGCTGGCATATTGCCGTGCTTGCTGAACCCATTGAAACACCAAGACCAGAACTTTTCCCAGGGCAAACGCTTTTTGTCTGGACCGGTATTACGCCAACCCGAAGACAAAATGAGCTGCTACAACACTGGAATGAGCAAGGTTACAAAGTCATTTTCCACTGTCCGTAACTATCGAGGGTGGCCATAACAGCATCATAATGTTGATGACCCCAAAATAGGTGGGTTATCACTTGCTCATTTTTTCACACTGAAGAGAACAGATCTTACAAATTCTGATTTATGATGCTTATTTTGAGTGCCATCGAACGAATCAATTGTCCCTTTTCACCTGTCTTAACCCGCGCGTAGCACAGAAAAAAAACAAAATACTCACCCATTGGTATTATTCTTTTGTAGACGCCATCACCTTTTTCGTAAGTAAACTTCATTAGTCCAACTGGCGTACGCCTAATACTTATTCTAGGGTTAAATCATGTCTTCTTATGCCACATTGTTGTTTTTCTAAGGTAATAAATGTGGTTATTTGAAAAAGGTATAGGATATGGCCCTGGTCTTAAACAAACGCTTAATTCTTTGTTGCTGCGCCTTTTCCATTATTCCTGTGGCTCATGCAGCAACCGTTAATGGAACATTTCAGGTACTGATGACTATTCAAAAGGCCTGTACCGTGACCGCCGGTTCGGCTTCAAATATCACTCTTGGACCAGTGAATACCACGGCAACGAATACTAGCGCAAGCAACACGATTTCGGTTAATTGCTCAAAGACCACGCCTTATTTTATCGGTCTGGCGCCGTCAGCCGCTAATGGAGGGACGACGACAGGCTCAGGTGCCATGTCCTCCGTGGCTAATGCTGCCTCCAATACTGATAAAGTGCCCTATCAACTAAATCGTACATCAGCAACAGGTCCGGTGTGGGGGAACACAGCCACCGACACTGCGCCGGGAAACGGCGTAGCAGCTACGGGGACCGGCCTGGCGCAAATTTATACTGTTTATGCCACCGCACCGAGCGCCAACTTCACTCCTGACGACTATGCCGACACGGTAACAGTTAACGTTAACTACTAACTTCAGGAAACCACATGAAAGTAAAACTGCCTGTTGCGCAGTATGCCTGCGCATGCCTGTTAGGGATGGTTGCGAACGTCAACTTTGCCTCCGCCAGCGGATTGCAAATCGCACCGGTCACGTTAACGCTGCAAGCGACGCAAAATGCCGATGGTATCTGGCTGAGTAACGCAGGTGAAAATGTGCTTAATGCCCAGGTTCGGGTTTTTCGCTGGAGCCAAAGCGCTTACGACGACAAACTTTCGCCCTCTCAGGGGCTGGTCATTAGTCCGCCGATGCTGGCATTGGCCCCCGGAGAACGTCAATTGATTCGCGTTATTCGAACGGGGCCACCCTCGACACAGGCAGAAGACGCTTATCGGTTATCGATAGATGAGTTGCCGCCTGCAAAAGTTGAGAAAAACAAGCTTCAATTTGTACTGCGTTATTCCGTCCCCGTTTTCATCCAACCGGCATCATCTGCGCAAACGCAGGCAAAACTGCAATGGAAATTACAACAACTGGATGGCAAAAAATTTATTGAAGTCAGCAACCTGGGAAATGGTCATGCACAATTATCTGCGGCAACTTTTATAAGCCCTGGCGGGGCTAAAAAAGTCATTACACCCGGACTGTTAGGCTACGTTTTGCCCGGCTCAACAATGCGCTGGATAGTCTCTCCGTCAGCCAGTGATACGCATTATGGCGGGAAAGTTGAAGTAACAATCAATGGCCAAAAAACAGTACAAGACCTTTAACAGATCCTGGCTTCTGCTGAACTATTGCTTTCTCAATGGGGTATTAATTTCGGGAATGGTTTGCGCACAAACGCAGAACAATCACCAGAATGAAAACGGTGTTATTAATGGCGCATCGCGACTTGTGGGTATCGATCTGTATCTCGACGTCACCTTAAATGGAAATTCCGTTGGACTGGTGCATCTGGGTTACGATGATCGAAAGTTCTATGCAGGAGCAGACACCCTACGAAAAATGGGCTTTCGCTTTGCGCCAGACGCCACTAATGTCATCTGCCTGAACGATATCCCTCAGCTTACCATTGACTACAACGCTCAGTTGCAAACGCTTTCGCTTACCGCCCCGCTGAGTTCACTCAATCTTGCGACCACGCAGCTTAACTCGCCCACAGAAACCGCGCCGACGGCGACAACCTCACGCGGAGCGCTGCTCAATTACGATATCTATAGCCAACAGGGTGATGAAAGCGCAATCAATACCTTCAGCGAACTTCGTGCCTTCAGTGCCGCAGGCGTACTCAGCACGACCCAGTTGACACAGTATTCCACCGAGGAATATGCAAATAACAGCGTTGAGCGCCTTGATACCAGCTGGCGTACATCATTTCCCGAAACGATGTTGGCGATAACCGCTGGCGATACCCTGACCAGTTCACTTATCTGGTCTCGGCCGACGCGTATCGGCGGCATGCAGATTGGAACTGATTTTGGTCTGCAGCCCTATATGCCAACTACACCCCTCCCTGCTTATCTGGGCTCTGCAACATTGCCGTCAAACGTAGAGCTGTACGTCGATGGCGTCAGGTACTATAACGGAGAAGTCCCTGCCGGTAGCTTTCAGATCAATACCCTGCCTAACATCAGCGGCGCGGGAACGGGTCAGGTGATGATGACAGACGCGTTGGGCAGAACGAGCGTACAAAATTTCTCGTTCTACAACGATCAACAACTTCTGCGAGAAGGATTAACCGCCTGGTCGGCTGAGTTAGGCGCGGTACGCGAAAACTATGGTTACTCCTCTTTCGATTATGCCAGCGCACCGGTATTGAGTGGTACATGGCGTCGCGGGTTTAGCAATACGTTCACCGCCGGAACTCACGCGGAAACCAGCGATGGACTGATTAACGCAGGCTTTAGTAACGACTGGATCCCGGGAACCCGCAGCGGCACATTTTCGACGTCACTTGCCGCAAGCACCGATTCAGGGCAGAACGGATTTCTGTACAGTTTTGGTTATCGTTGGTCCGGCGAACGGTTTAATTTCAGTACCAGTACAACGGCAACTTCTGGTGATTATCGCGATGTCGCCACCCATTATGGTGAGCCGCCTCCAACGCTTAACAGCAACACGGTCATTGGCTATTCGCTGGAATCTGCCGGTAACGTCAGCCTGAGTTACCTGCAGTTTCGTTACCCGCACGAAAATGCGGTGCGCTATGCTAACGCCAGCTGGTTCAAATCAGTTACAGACAACATCTCACTGAACGCCGGACTCAACCAGAACATTGACGACAACCGCGATCGCAGTCTTTATTTGATGGTAACGATTACCACTGATCACAATCTGAGCGCCAGCAGCACGCTACAACGCACCAACGATGAAACCAGCTACCAGCTCAACGCCAGCAAGACGCCCCCTGCCGACGGCGGTTGGGGCTGGAATCTGGCCACCAGTCAGCAAGCTTCCCGGCAAAGCGGTCAGGGCGAAGTCGGATATCTGGGGCGTTATGGCAAAGCGTACGCGGGATTCAGCCGTTTACCGCATAACCATTATGGCTATGCTGGCGCAACCGGATCGCTGGTAACCATGGGAGGCGGCCTGTTTGCAGCACGGGAAATCAACAATGGTTTTGCCGTCGTATCCACTGACGGCGTTCCTGATGTTCCGATTAAATTGCAAAATAACCTGATTGGCCGCAGCAACGACCAGGGACTACTGCTGGTCTCGCCGCTGAATAGCTATCAAAAAAACCTGATCAGTATTGACCCGATGGATCTCCCCGCCAATATGCGGATCGCACGCGTCGAGGCGAACGCTACGCCTGCCGATCGTTCCGGCGCGTTGGTCAGCTTTGGCATCACTGCCGTACGCGCCGCGCAGATCCTTCTTGTCGACAGTCAGGGTAACCCCATTCCCGAAGGCAGCATGGCTTATGCCGTCAGCGGAACGGGACAATCATCTGTCGTTGGCTTTGATGGGATGACCTGGTTCGACGCGCTGGAGCAGCACAATACGCTACGCGTTGATACGGACACTGGCAGTTGTCGCGTGCAATTTGACTATCCTGCGTCAACGAAAGGGATTGCGCAAATAGGACCGCTGGCTTGCCGACCACAATAACAGGAGTGCGCTCATGAGATTAAGACATCTGCTACTCATCGCTACCGTACTCTTTTGTCCGGCAATTAGCCATGCGGTGACCTGTTCGGTGAGCAATGTGCAGCCCATAAATTTGGGTTCGGTGAATCCGCTGTCGGCAACGGGCGCAACGTCATCAATGACGTTCAATTACACCTGCGCCAAAGAGCTTGGCGACGCGCTGGCAGGGATCAATCTCTGTTTTAATATTGGTGCCTCAGCCGTCAGTGGTCAGGTAACACCCCGGAATATGTCATTAAGTGGAACACCTGCCCAAACGCTGGCATATCAGCTTTACCAGGATCCCGGACACACTAAAGTCTGGGGGAGCCAGTATCAGTCGGGAACGACTTTCCCAATGGTTCAGCTTAACCTGCTGAATCTGACGCCAGTGACAGGCTCACTCACGGTATCTGCACAGATCGTCACGCCACAAACCTCAGCCGTTCCCGGTAACTATCAGGATACTTATACGACGGCGACAGCCTTTGTCACCCTCAATCCTGGATTACTTCTCCCGCCAACCACCTGTGGTGATACCGTTGCTGCCAGGCTTCCTTTCACGGTATCGGCGACCGTCAGCAAACAGTGCAACATCACCTCTGCTACCGACATTAGCTTTGCACCAGCCAGGGCAACCGGACGTAATCTAACGGCGTCAAATACCGTGGGCGTAGCATGTTCCAATAACACGCCCTACACCATCGGGCTTCAGCCCTCCAACGGTAATACAACAGGCAACGGCGTGATGACGGGCACGGGGTCAAATACGGACAAAGTCCCCTACCAGCTTAGCTCGACGCCAGGACCTTCCGGTACGGTCTGGGGTAATACTTCACTCAATACCGTTACGGGGAACGGTACAGGGACAACCACCTCCTACCCGGTTTACGCCACCGTTCCCAGTGCGAACTACACGCCTGACAGCTATGCCGATACCGTCACCATCGCTGTAACCTACTGACTTCAGCTTAAACGCAATAAAGCAAATACATTTTGTTATCATATTGTTTACTTTTAGAGGTGCGTCATAAATCTGACAAATTACGATTTTTATATATTCTGCATATTAAATTACCAGTCACGCAAAACAACCCAAATACAAGCAAAAACAAAGAATAACTATTCAATCATAAGTTAAAGGCCATACTAATCATGGTGATAATCCGTGTTGGTTGGACAGACCGCCCTATGAAAAAAATGTTAAATTTAAGTTTATATGGTGAGATTCACTGTATACCACGGCCAAATTAAGAACATATTACTTTTATAACTAAGGTTTATCATGGATAAGTTATCTTACGCTTCAGATAGCAGCACATCTGCCTGGAATACCTACCTGCAACAAATCGAGCGTGTGGCCCCTTACCTGGGCGAACTTTCCCATTGGGTGGATACCCTGCGCCACCCAAAACGTGCGCTGATTGTCGATATCCCGGTGCAGATGGATGACGGTACTATCCGTCATTTTGAAGGGTATCGCGTGCAACATAACCTCTCCCGTGGTCCGGGCAAAGGCGGTGTGCGTTATCATCCTGATGTTGATCTTAATGAAGTGATGGCTCTGTCCGCATGGATGACCATCAAATGCGCAGCGTTGAACCTGCCTTACGGCGGTGCAAAAGGCGGCGTGCGCGTCGATCCGTTCTCGCTGTCCGAAGGCGAACTGGAACGCTTGACCCGCCGTTATACCAGCGAAATTGGCATTATCATTGGGCCACAGAAAGACATTCCTGCGCCGGATGTAGGGACTAACGGGAAAGTAATGGCCTGGATGATGGACACCTACTCCATGAACCACGGCACCACTGTGACCAGCGTGGTCACCGGTAAGCCAATTCACCTCGGCGGCTCGTTAGGCCGTGATAAAGCCACCGGTCGTGGCGTTTTCGTCAGCGGTCTGGAAGTGGCGCGTCGTGCCAATATCGACGTTGAAGGTGCCCGCGTCGCGGTGCAAGGTTTTGGTAACGTTGGCAGCGAAGCAGCCAGACTGTTCGCGGCAGCTGGCGCACGCGTCGTCGCGATTCAGGATCACACCGCTACGCTGTTTAACACCACTGGAATCGACATGGCCGCGTTGTCTGCCTGGCAATTGGAGCACAAACAGATAGCCGGTTTCCCGGGCGCTGAAACCATTGCCAGCGAAGCCTTCTGGAGTCTGGAGATGGATATTCTGATCCCGGCTGCACTCGAAGGGCAGATCACCCGCCAACGCGCGGAAACGCTGACCTGTAAACTGGTACTCGAAGGTGCCAACGGTCCAACCTATCCGGACGCCGACGACGTTCTGGCAAACCGCGGTATCATCGTTGTCCCTGACGTGGTATGTAACGCCGGCGGCGTAACCGTCAGCTACTTCGAATGGGTTCAGGATATGGCAAGCTTCTTCTGGAGCGAAGAAGAGATCAACAATCGCATGGACAAAATTATGACCGATGCGATGGTGCACGTGTGGGAAAAAGCCGCAGAGAAATCCTGCTCCCTGCGTACTGCAGCCTACATCGTTGCCTGCGAACGCATTCTGCTGGCACGTAAAGATCGCGGAATTTATCCGGGCTAACGCCGAAATCAACCATGCCTCCACACCACCCGCTCTGCAGGTGGTGTGTTTTCCATAAAAACCCGTTCAAATACTTTCCGCACAAATACCGCCCGACCTCTCACTTTCGCTGTTTTATGCACCATGACGTTCCAATACGGAACATTATTATGCTGCTATGTTTCGTATTGAAACGCCATTTACAGCAATTTTCTTTTGCAAACCCGTGTGCAAAATTACTTTATCGGCAGCGAGCAGTCGCCGTGGCGATGTACAAACCGATACCCTACATCAGATGCCTGCCCGAATCCGGCAGCCATCCAGGACTGTCTGCGGAGCATAAATAATGAAAAAATTGATTAACCGTGTTGAAGACGTACTGAATGAACAACTCGCCGGACTGGCGAAAGCGTATCCTTCCCTGGCGCTGCATCAGGATCCGGTCTATGTCACCCGCGCTGATGCGCCGGTAATGGGCAAAGTGGCGCTGCTTTCCGGCGGCGGCAGCGGGCACGAGCCGATGCACTGCGGCTATATTGGTCAGGGTATGCTCTCTGGCGCCTGTCCGGGAGAGATTTTTACCTCACCTACCCCGGATAAAATGTTCGAATGCGCCATGCAAATTGATGGCGGCGAAGGCGTACTGCTGATCATCAAAAATTACACCGGTGACATTCTTAATTTCGAAACCGCCACCGAGCTGTTGCACGAAAGCGGCGTCAAGGTCACCACCATGGTGGTGGATGATGACGTAGCAGTGAAAGACAGTCTGTATACCGCCGGTCGGCGTGGCGTGGCGAATACCGTATTGATCGAAAAACTGGTCGGCGCGGCTGCCGAACGCGGTGACTCACTCGAAGTCTGCGCAGCGCTGGGTCGTAAACTGAATAACCTGGGCCACTCCATAGGGATAGCCATTGGTGCTTGTACCGTTCCGGCCGCCGGACAACCGTCGTTCACGTTGCAGGATAACGAAATGGAGTTTGGCGTGGGTATTCATGGGGAGCCGGGCATTGACCGCCGCACCTTCACCTCTCTTGATCAGACCGTAGATGAAATGTTCGATACCCTGCTGGCAAACGGCAACTACAGCCGTACACTCCGCCACTGGGACAACGTCCAGGGCGCGTGGCAGGAAGGTAAAGAAAGCAAACGTGCGTTACAAAGCGGCGACCGCGTCATTGCGCTGGTCAATAATCTCGGTGCAACGCCGCTGTCAGAACTCTTCGGCGTGTACAACCGCCTCGAAAGCCGTTGCCAGGATGCAGGTATTGTCATTGAACGCAACCTGATCGGCTCTTACTGTACTTCTCTGGATATGACCGGCTTCTCAATCACCCTGTTACAGGTGGATGACGAAACGCTGAACTTATGGGATGCACCGGTTCACACCCCCGCCCTCAACTGGGGTAAATAAGGAGATTCATGATGTCCCTCAACAGAACGCAGATTGTTAACTGGCTCTATCGCTGCGGTGAAATTTTCACCACCGAAAGTGATTTTCTCACCGGTCTCGATCGGGAAATCGGCGATGCCGACCACGGTCTGAACATGCATCGTGGCTTTAGCAAAGTCGTCGAAAAGCTCCCGTCCATCGCCGATAAAGACATCGGTTTTATTTTGAAAAATACCGGCATGGTACTGCTCTCTAGCGTCGGGGGTGCCAGTGGTCCACTGTTTGGCACCTTTTTTATCCGCGCCGCCCAGGTAACGCAGGCCCATCAAAGCCTGACGCTTGAAGAGTTATATCAAATGATGCGAGATGGCGCAGAGGGTGTGATTAGCCGCGGTAAAGCTGAACCTGGCGACAAAACCATGTGTGATGTCTGGCTGCCGGTAGTGGAGTCTTTACGCCAGTCCTGCGAGCAGAAGCTGAGCGTCCAGGCGGCTCTGGAAGCAGCAAGCCAACAAGCGGAAGCCGCTGCACAAAGCACCATCACCATGCAGGCCCGCAAAGGTCGCGCCAGCTATCTTGGTGAGCGCAGCATTGGACATCAGGATCCCGGCGCAACTTCCGTTATGTTTATGATGCAAATGCTGGCTCAGGCGTCCAGAGAGTAAGGATAAAGCGATGGTAAACCTGGTTATTGTTTCTCACAGCGCCCAGTTGGGCGAAGGCGTCGGCACGCTAGCCCGGCAGATGTTAATGGGTGATGGTTGCAAAATCGCCATTGCCGCAGGCATTGACGATCCTGAGAATCCGATTGGCACCGATCCTATTAAGGTGATGGGAGCCATCGAGTCCGTAGCCGACACAGATCACGTGCTGGTGATGATGGATATTGGGAGTGCGCTACTGAGTGCGGAAACCGCGCTGGAACTGCTCGATCCTGCGATTGCCGCCAAAGTGCGTCTGTGTGCCGCGCCGCTGGTTGAAGGCACGCTGGCCGCAACGGTGAGTGCTGCCGCAGGGGCGAATATCGAACGGGTCATTTGTGATGCCATGAACGCCCTCGACGCCAAATGTGAGCAATTGGGTTTACCTTCGCCATCTGCAGCAAAGTCAACGTCTCCTGACTTAGTACCCGATGCAGATGCACGTTCAGTTGCCATTGTGGTGAAAAACCCTAACGGCATCCACGTTCGCCCAGCTTCACGGCTGGTTTCCGCGCTGTCCGGCTTTAACGCCGACATGTGGCTGGAGAAAAATGGCAAGTGCGTCGTGCCTGATAGCCTGAATCAGATAGCTCTGCTGCAGGTGCGCTGTAACGATATGCTGCGCCTGATTGCCAAGGGCGAACAGGCAGAAGATGCGCTGGCCGCATTCAAACGGCTGGCGGCAGAGAATTTTGGTGAATCGCTCGAGCCCGCGAATGCTGATAACGTAGCCACGCAGGTCCCCCCACAGGCAACGGGAACGGCATTCTGTTATACACCGTTCTCACCAGAGGTCAGCCAGCAGCCTACAGCATCACCTCAGGCAGACCAGCAGCGATTACGGGTCGCTATCCAAAACACGCTGAACGATTTAAGCGCACTAACCGCGCTTGCGGAAGAGCGATATTCCGCTGATATCGCCGCTATTTTCTCCGGTCATCACACGCTGTTGGACGATCCCGATCTGTTTGTTATGGCCTGCGATTTAATGCAGGAGACACAGTGTAGCGCTGCCTGGGCCTGGCATCACGTGCTGAGCGATCTCAGCCAGCAGTATTTACAGCTCGACGATCCCTACCTGCAGGCCCGATACATTGATATAGAAGATTTATTATCGCGTTCGCTGCAGCATTTGACGGGGGAGATCGTGCAAATTCCCGCCTTCATTCGCCCCACTATTCTGGTCGCTGATGTCATCTATCCATCTACGATCCTGCAACTCGATCCGAAGGCAGTCCAGGGCGTCTGTCTGCGAGACGGGAGCGATGCCTCCCACCCGGCAATTATCGCCCGTGCCATGGGGTTGTGTTACGTATGTCAGCAGGGCAAGGCTGTTGATAGCATCAAAATGGGTGACGCCCTAACTCTTGACTGCGTGACGCAACGAATCACCCACGCGGATTGATGACGGTTGCACACCCTTCCCAACCAAGGGTGTGCATCCTGTTTGCCCACGTCGGGAAATGTCTGTTTATTCGCAAAATGGGGCGTCAATCACACGCAACAGTCGATCCTGAACTAAGGTTTTCTCATGGTAAATGCCGCTACTTTGGCACGCCGCTAAGGAGATTAACCGATGATAACACCTGCAACTCGCCATCCAGGCCTGCTTTCTGTTGCAATAAAACTGACACTCGCCAGTACCTTTTTTGCCCTTTCCTCTTTTGCCGTCAATGCAGAAGACGCACCAGCCGCTCCGCCGCAGCCGCCAGATATCCTGCTTGGACCTCTGTTTAACGATATACAAACGGCCAAACTGTTTCCTGACCAGAAAACCTTTGCTGATGCGGTTCCTAACAGCGATCCTCTCATGATCCTTGCCGATTACCGGATGCAGAAAAATCAATCCGGATTTGATTTACGCCATTTTGTGGAGGTGAATTTCACTTTGCCGAAAGACGGCGAGAAATACGTTCCCCCGGCCGGGCAATCATTACGCGAGCACATTGACGGACTGTGGCCGGTCCTCACCCGTTCGACAACCGACGCTGAAAAATGGGACTCTCTGTTGCCACTTCCGGAGCCGTATGTGGTGCCTGGCGGGCGATTTCGCGAAATATACTATTGGGACAGCTATTTCACCATGCTGGGGCTTGCCGAAAGCAATCACTGGGATAAGGTCTCGGACATGGTGGCAAACTTCGCTTACGAGATAGACGCCTGGGGACACATTCCTAACGGCAACCGCACCTACTATCTGAGCCGTTCCCAACCACCGTTCTTTGCCTTTATGGTTGAGCTGCTGGCACAGCACGACGGGGATGACGCGCTGAAAAAATACCTCCCGCAAATGCTCAAAGAGCACACATACTGGATGGAAGGCGTCGACACGCTCCAGCCCGGTCAGCAGAATAAGCGCGTGGTAAAACTGGATGACGGCACCATTTTGAACCGCTACTGGGATGACCGCGATACGCCAAGGCCAGAGTCCTGGGTGGAGGATATCGCCACCGCTAAAAGCAACCCGAACCGACCGGCCACAGAAATCTACCGCGATCTGCGTTCTGCCGCTGCTTCTGGCTGGGACTTTAGTTCCCGCTGGATGGATAACCCTAATCAATTAGGCACCCTGCGAACCACCAGCATTGTTCCGGTCGATCTCAATGCATTGATGTTCAAAATGGAAAAGATGATCGCCCTCGCCAGCAAAGCCGCAGGTGATGATGCTAAAGCGGCACAGTATGAAGGCTTCGCCAATGCCCGACAAAAAGGGATCGAAAAGTATCTGTGGAACGACAAAGAAGGCTGGTATGCCGACTACGATCTGAAGAGTCATAAAGTACGCAACCAACTCACTGCCGCTGCCCTGTTCCCGCTGTATGTCAATGCCGCGGCTAAAGATCGCGCCAGCAAAGTGGCCGCGGCAACCCAGGCGCATCTGCTACAACCCGGCGGCCTTGCTACCACATCGGTGAAAAGCGGTCAGCAGTGGGATGCCCCCAACGGTTGGGCCCCGCTGCAGTGGGTCGCAGCATCCGGGTTACAGAATTACGGCCAGGATGACGTTGCGATGGACGTGACCTGGCGATTCCTCACTAACGTGCAGCACACCTACGATCGTGAGCAAAAGCTGGTTGAAAAGTATGATGTGAGCACCACAGGTACCGGCGGTGGTGGTGGGGAATATCCGTTGCAGGATGGTTTTGGCTGGACCAACGGCGTAACGCTAAAAATGCTCGACCTGATCTGCGCCAAAGAAAAGCCTTGTGACAGCGTACCCGCATCGCGACCAACCCCGGCAAGTACAACACCAGCTGAGCCTAAAAAACAGACTCAACCGACGCCTTGATCAACTTTCTATTATAGAGAAACGGCCCCTTGAGGGGCCGTTCGATTAATCTCGTCGTACAAGCCGGAAGACACCCAGCACAATAATCGCGCCGACCACGGCCACCAGGAAGCTGTGGAGATTAAATCCGCTGACATCACCACCGATACCAAACATCGTTGCCAACCATCCACCGACCACAGCGCCGACAACACCGAGAATACAGGTCAGGATAAATCCACCGCCATCGCGCCCCGGCATAATCAGTTTGGCGATAACCCCCGCAATCAGACCAAAAATAATCCAGGCAATAATTCCCATTTTCAGGCCCTCTTTCCAGTGAACGCACGCGCAAGACATTCTTGCGCCAGCCTTTAAAGTATAGGCAAACCATCGTTATATGTTGTTTTCACGCAGACTGAATTCATTGGCGTGGGTAAAAAATTTCATTCATTTGTATTAAGTTCCGTTGATTGATGCCGATAATCCAACGATAAACCAGGCATCCAGGAGTCATTAGGTGTGAGTAACTACAATGAGCAGTTCCTGAAGCAAAATCCGTTAGCGGTGTTAGGCGTACTCCGGGACTTGAATTCGCAGCAGGTTCCGCTGCGTATCTCCTGGTCAGGTGGCCAGTTCATCAGCAAAATACTGGCGGTCAGCCCGGACGAACTGATCATGGATTTTGGCAGTCAGGAATACGAAAACCAGGCTGTGCAGCGAGCCACTCAGATCTCGATTATCGCCGAAACGCAGGGCGCCAAAGTGGAATTCACCCTGCCGCAGCTTAAGAAAGGCGAATATCAGCGGCTGCCAGCATTTATCTCATCGTTGCCGCCTTCCCTGTGGTTCGTCCAGCGTCGGGAGTATTTCCGCATCGGTGCTCCACTGCATCCCCCCTATCGCTGCACGGTAAAAATGCCGGACAACAGTACGCTGTGTTTTCGCTTATTCGATTTGTCTCTCGGTGGTATGGGCGGGCTGTTAGAAACGGCAAAACCGGAAGGCCTGACAGAAGGCATGCGTTTCTCGCAGGTTGAGCTGAACATGGAGCAATGGGGGGTGTATCACGTTGACGCCCAGCTTATTTCCATTAGCGAACGCAAAGTTATCGACAGTAAAAACGAAACTATTACCACTCCCCGCCTGAGCTTTCGTTTTCTCAACGTCGGCCCGGCGGTGGAGCGGAACTTACAGCGGATTATTTTTTCCCTTGAGCGCGAAGCCCGGGAAAAGTCGAACAAGGTGCGCGGTTAGCATCCCCGGAGTTACATCGCATCCAGCGCTTGCTGAAGCTTCCAGATATAACGCGGAGCCTGCGGCGCCGGATGATTATCCGCAACATGTTCAATAAATTCATCCGGGCTGAGATCGTTGATCTTATTGATGGCTTTTTTCCTGTCGGATGAGAACGTCCGCAGCAGTGCGCCCGCGCCGTTGGCGTACGAGACCACCAGTGCATATTGCATCACCTGCGGATCTTCGATCCCGGCCAGCGGTCCGGTCTCCAGAATGCTCAGGTAGGCGGCTCCCATCGAGATATTGCGCTCTGGATTTTTCAACTCGCTGGTCGACGGCTCTCCGCTCCACCCCATACGACGATAAACATCGCGGCCTGAAGTCGAGGCTTTTAACTGCATCAGACCAATCGCATTAGACTTACTGACCGCATTCGGGTTACCGCCTGATTCAATGGCGATAATGGCGGTAATCAATTGTGGACTGACACCCCAGGCCGCTCCGGCTTTTTCACTGATCGGCATCCATTGCATTGCGCGTTTAACCGGAACTTCAGCATTCCATGGCGGATTTTTGTAATCCTGTTTTGAACTACAGCCCGCAAGTAATACAACCAAAAAAGCAAACCATCTCAATTTCACGTCATCTATCCTTATAGCCGGAACCTGTCGCTGAGGTGACAACGACATACCTACGCGGCATGATATACATTTGGTTTTAGTTGTAGCAAGGAAATGCCATGTCCCGGTTTCACTTAATTGCCCCGTCGGGCTACTGTATCAACCAGCAGGCTGCCTTACGTGGGCTTGCGCGTCTTACTGAGGCCGGTCATCAGGTCGATAATACAGCGGTCATTGCGCGCCGCTGTCAGCGTTTTGCAGGTACAGAAGCAGAGCGTTTGGCTGATTTAAACTCGCTCGTAAATCTGAAATCGCCTGATACCATTGTGATGGCGGTACGTGGCGGCTATGGCGCGAGCCGTTTGCTGGCAGATATTGACTGGCAGGCACTTGCGGCTCGCCAGCAACAAAACCCATTGCTGCTGTGTGGGCACAGCGATTTTACGGCGATCCAGTGTGGTCTACTGGCGCAGGGTAATGTGATTAGCTTCAGCGGCCCGATGCTGGCGGCTAATTTCGGCGCCGAAGAGATGAACCCCTTTACCGAGCTCCATTTCTGGCAAGCTTTACGCAATGCCCAATTTACCCTCGAATGGCAGGGTAACGGCCCCGAGTGTGCGACTGAAGGGACGCTATGGGGCGGAAATCTGGCGATGATCATTTCGCTGATGGGTACGCCGTGGATGCCGGCTATCGAAAACGGCATTTTGGTACTGGAAGACATTAACGAGCATCCGTTTCGCATCGAGCGCATGCTGCTGCAATTGTATCACGCAGGCATACTGGCCCGGCAAAACGCGATTATTCTCGGCAGTTTTAGCGGCAGCGCGCCTAATGATTACGACGCGGGTTACAATCTTGATTCAGTTTGTGATTTTCTGCGCGCCAGATTGTCCGTTCCATTAATCAGCGGCCTCGATTTTGGCCATGAACAACGTACCGTAACCCTACCGTTGGGGGCGAATGCGGTGCTGAAAAATGATAAAAACAGCACTCAGCTCACCTTAAGTGGGCATCCGATACTTAAATCGTAAAAAAAGCGGCTAACAGGGCTAAGTTAAACGCTGTTTCTGTCGTTATTATGTTAGGGTTTGTTAATACGAAACAGCGTAATTCAGGAGTAACCGAACGTTGGATGCCGCAGCAATTATTAGCCTTTTTATTTTGGGTTCCGTTCTCGTCACCTGCAGTATCTTACTCAGTTCATTTTCATCACGTCTTGGTATCCCTATTCTGGTGATATTTCTCGCTATCGGTATGTTGGCGGGCGTCGACGGCGTGGGCGGTATTCCTTTCGATAACTACCCTTTTGCCTACATGGTGAGTAACCTGGCGCTGGCGGTTATCCTGCTTGATGGCGGGATGCGCACCCAGGCCAGCTCTTTTCGCGTCGCTTTGGGCCCGGCATTATCGCTGGCGACCGTGGGTGTGCTGATCACCTCTGGTCTCACTGGCATGATGGCGGCATGGCTGTTTCATCTGGATCTCATTGAAGGGCTGCTGATTGGCGCGATTGTCGGCTCAACCGATGCCGCAGCGGTCTTCTCCCTGCTCGGCGGCAAAGGACTCAACGAACGTGTGGGCTCGACGCTGGAAATTGAATCCGGTAGTAACGACCCGATGGCGGTGTTTTTAACCATTACGCTTATCGCCATGATCCAAAATCACGAGACCGGTTTAAGCTGGATGTTTGCGGTACATATAATCCAGCAGTTTGGCTTAGGCATCATACTGGGTCTCGGCGGCGGCTACCTGCTTCAGCAAATGATTAACCGTATTTCACTGCCTGCCGGGCTTTATCCGCTGCTGGCATTAAGCGGCGGGATCCTGATTTTTGCCCTGACTACCGCGCTGGAAGGCAGCGGTATTCTGGCGGTTTATCTGTGTGGTTTTCTGCTGGGTAATCGCCCAATCCGCAACCGGTTTGGCATTCTGCAAAACTTCGACGGTTTGGCCTGGCTGGCGCAAATCGCCATGTTCCTGGTGCTTGGACTACTGGTTACGCCGTCGGACCTGCTACCTATCGCAATCCCTGCGCTGATTTTGTCTGCGTGGATGATATTCCTTGCCCGCCCGCTTTCGGTCTTTGCCGGACTGCTGCCGTTTCGTGGCTTTAATCTGCGCGAGCGCATTTTCATCAGTTGGGTGGGTTTGCGCGGCGCGGTGCCGATCATCCTCGCCGTCTTCCCAATGATGGCGGGCCTGGAAAACGCGCGCCTGTTTTTTAACGTCGCGTTCTTCGTGGTACTGATCTCGCTGCTGTTTCAGGGAACGTCGCTTTCGTGGGCGGCTAAAAAAGCCAAAGTGGTGGTTCCTCCCGTTGGCTGGCCCGTTTCGCGCATTGGTCTGGATATTCATCCGGACAATCCCTGGGAGCAGTTTGTTTACCAGCTCAGCGCGGATAAGTGGTGTGTAGGCGCCGCGCTGCGCGACTTGCATATGCCAGAAGAGACGCGAATTGCCGCCCTGTTTCGTGACAACGTGCTGTTTCACCCTTCAGGCAGTACCCGCCTGCGTGAAGGCGACGTTCTGTGTGTCATTGGCCGTGAACGCGATCTCCCTGCTCTCGGCAAGCTGTTCAGCCAGTCGCCGCCGGTGTCGTTAGATCAGCGTTTCTTCGGTGATTTCATTCTCGAAGCCAGCGCGAAATATGCCGATGTGGCGCTGATTTATGGCCTGGAAGATGGCACAGAGTATCGCGATAAGCAGCAAACACTCGGTGAAATTGTCCAGCATCTGCTTGGCGCCGCGCCAGTCGTTGGTGACCAGGTTGAATTTGCTGGCATGATCTGGACTGTAGCTGAGAAAGAAGACAATGCAGTGCTGAAAGTTGGTGTTCGCGTGGCTGAAGATGAAGATGAGTAACGTGGATGTTTTTTGCCGGGTGGCGGCGCCGCCTTACCCGGCCTATGAAATGCAATGACTCCATAGGCCTAATCAGTGCAGAGCCATCAGGCACACCGCAAACGTTACACTGTCACAACCGGTACGCGCAGCGCCAGAGAACACATCAACTCATAGCCCACCGTTCCGGCAGAAGTGGCCACGTCGTCAATTTTAATCTCTTTGCCCCACAGCTCCACTGGGGTCCCTATCCCCGCCTGCGGGCACGGCGTCAGGTCTACCGCCAGCATATCCATTGAAACCGTTCCAACCGTACCGGTGCGAACGCCATCCACCAGCACCGGCGTTCCGCTTGGAGCATGGCGCGGATAACCGTCTGCATAGCCAGTCGCCACAATGCCAATACGCTGCTCGCCGCTGGCGGTATAGCGTCCACCGTAGCCCACCCGATCTCCGGCTTTCAACGTCTGTATGCCGATTATCTCGCTGCTCAGGGTCATTACCGGTTTGAGGCCGGTATTGGCAATGTCCCGCCATTGCCCCGACGGCGATGCACCGTACAAAATAATACCAGGGCGAACCCAATCGTAATGCGCTTCAGGGTGCCACAGCGTGGCGGCCGAATTGGACAGCGACCGTTTGCATTCCAGCCCTTCTGTCGCACGGGCAATGCGCGTCATGGCGTCCTGGATCCCCTCCGGGTGCTCCGCATCAGCAAAGTGCGACATTAATGTCATTTCGCCGACATTGGGCATTGCCCGCAGCTGTTGCCAGACTGTTGATACTCTCTCTGGTAAGAAACCCAGCCGGTTCATACCACTGTTCACCTTCAGGTAAACATCCAGCGGCGCGTTGAGGCGCGCATTCTGCAACGCTTTTAGCTGCCAGTTACTGTGCACGCAGGTGGTCAGACGATATTTGTCATACACGATCAGATCATCGGCGTGGAAAAAGCCCTCCAGCATAAGTATCGGGCCTTTCCATCCTCGTTCACGCAGGGTTATCGCTTCCTCAAGATTGAGCATGGCAAAACCGTCGGTGGTGCCCAGCGCATTCCAGACACGTTCAATGCCGTGTCCGTAGGCATTAGCTTTCACCACCGACCAGACGCGGGCGTCCGGCGCTGCCTGGCGGGTAATGGTCAGGTTTTGTTTCAACGCCTGCAGGTCAATGCTGGCCAGTATCGGGCGGGTCATCTCACGTCCTTATCAGTTATGTGCGCCATGTAAATGTCGTGGACGAGACGGAGTAAACCCCGGACTGTAACGCGCCACGCTCAGATCGTCGTAAGGAATAGCCGGCGTGCGACCGGAGAGAATGTCGCTGAGCAACTGACCCGAACCGCAGGCCATTGTCCAGCCCAGGGTGCCGTGCCCGGTGTTAAGCAGCAAATTCTTGAAACGGGTTCGCCCGACCACCGGTGTACCGTCCGGGGTCATCGGACGCAGCCCGGTCCAGAAGGTCGCCTGTTCCACATGCCCACCGCGTGGAAAGAGATCGCGTACAACCATCTCCAGCGTTTCACGACGGGGTTGTAGCAATTCAGTATTGAAGCCCACAATCTCCGCCATGCCGCCAACGCGAATACGGTTATCAAAGCGGGTAATGGCGATTTTGTAGGTTTCATCAAGGATAGTTGAAACCGGAGCACCGTCATCTTGCGCCACCGGAATGGTCAAAGAATAGCCCTTCAGCGGATAGACCGGAATGTCAACGATCCCTTTCAGCATCGCCGTGGAATAGGAGCCAAACGCCATCACATAGGCATCGGCTTTGACTATCTCTTCGCCACACTGAACGCCATAAATCTGCTCGCCATCGCTCAGTAGCTTATCGACCGGGGTGTTAAAACGAAACTTAACGCCCGCCTGCTCCGCCATCAGCGCCAGACGCTGGGTAAACAGCTGGCAGTCACCGGTTTCGTCATTCGGTAAACGCAGACCGCCGGTCAGCTTGTGCGCGACTTCCGCCAGCGCCGGTTCGACTTCCGCCAGGCGGCTTGCTTCCAGGAGCTGATAGGGTACGCCCGCATCTTCGAGCACGGCGATGTCGCGGGTGGCGTTCTCATACTGTTGAGCGGTACGGAACAGCTGTAACGTTCCGCCCTGACGTCCTTCGTACTCGATACCGGTAGAGGCACGCAGCGCTTTCAGGCAATCACGGCTGTATTCAGCCAGGCGCACCATCCGCCCCTTGTTTTCCATGTAGTGGCTGGTGTCGCAGTTGCGCAGCATTTGCCACATCCATTTCAACTGGAACTGCGTCCCGTCGAGGCGAACGGCCAGCGGAGCATGGCGCTGAAACATCCATTTAATTGCTTTAAGCGGTACGCCTGGCGCCGCCCATGGTGCTGCATAACCTGGAGAGATTTGCCCCGCGTTCGCCGCACTGGTTTCCAGTGCCGGACCGGGCTCACGATCAATGACGGTGACATCGTGTCCAGCCTGACTTAAGTACCAGGCGCTGGTCACGCCAACGACACCACTTCCCAGTATGACAACTCGCATAGCCACTCCGTTAACAGTAAAAGAACAATCATCTAATTACATCTTGATAACTCAGTTGAAAATATTATTCAACATATGGCTTTTTTATGGTGACTTATCTCACATATAGCGGTAACAGCGCGGAACTCTTTGCTTTGGCATCTCCTGCTGCGCGTTATTTTTATCCAGCATAAAATTTTGCAACCATGCCATTTTTCGACGCCTCGCTAACGTGAAATCGCAAAGAAAAAATTTCTGCCACAGCACGTTTTTTAACACCATGTTCTATGCTTGAAATGAGGTACTCCAGACAGAGAGTGCCGCCAACAATGAGGGTGCGCGAATGGCTACGATTGATTCCATGAACAAGGACAGCACACGGTTAAGCGATGGACCCGACTGGACGTTTGATCTGCTGGATGTCTATCTGGCGGAAATAGACCGCGTGGCGAAACTCTACAGACTGGATACCTACCCGCACCAAATCGAGGTGATCACCTCCGAACAGATGATGGACGCGTATTCCAGCGTTGGGATGCCGATCAACTATCCTCACTGGTCGTTTGGTAAAAAGTTTATTGAAACCGAACGCTTGTATAAGCATGGTCAGCAGGGGCTGGCCTATGAGATTGTTATTAACTCCAATCCGTGTATCGCGTATCTGATGGAGGAGAACACCATTACCATGCAGGCGCTGGTGATGGCGCATGCTTGCTATGGACATAACTCCTTTTTCAAAAACAACTACCTGTTCCGTAGCTGGACGGATGCCAGTTCCATCGTCGATTACCTGATCTTCGCGCGAAACTATATTACCCAGTGCGAAGAACGCTATGGCGTGGATGAAGTCGAAAAGCTCCTCGACTCCTGTCATGCGTTGATGAATTACGGCGTTGACCGTTACAAACGCCCGCAAAAAATCTCCCTACAGGAAGAAAAAGCCCGGCAAAAAAGCCGTGAAGAGTATCTGCAAAGCCAGGTGAATATGTTGTGGCGCACGCTGCCGAAGAAAGAGGAAGAGAAAAGCGTGGCGGAAGCCCGGCGTTATCCCTCTGAGCCACAGGAAAACCTGCTGTACTTCATGGAGAAGAACGCCCCGCTGCTGGAGTCCTGGCAACGCGAAGTGCTGCGCATTGTGCGCAAGGTCAGCCAATATTTTTATCCGCAGAAACAAACACAGGTGATGAACGAAGGTTGGGCTACTTTCTGGCATTACACCATCCTGAACCACCTTTATGATGAAGGTAAAGTCACGGAACGGTTTATGCTGGAGTTTCTGCATAGCCATACCAACGTAGTGTTCCAACCGCCATACAACAGTCCGTGGTATAGCGGAATAAATCCTTATGCCCTCGGTTTTGCCATGTTCCAGGATATCAAACGTATTTGCCAGTCGCCAACCGAAGAGGACAAATACTGGTTCCCAAATATAGCCGGATCCGACTGGCTGGAAACCCTGCATTTCGCGATGCGCGATTTCAAAGATGAAAGTTTTATCAGTCAGTTCCTGTCCCCGAAGGTGATGCGTGATTTCCGCCTGTTCACCGTACTGGATGACGATCGTCATAACTATCTGGAGATTTCCGCGATTCATAACGAGGAAGGGTATCGTGAAATTCGTAACCGGTTGTCGTCGCAATATAACCTGAGCAACCTGGAGCCGAATATTCAAATCTGGAATGTCGATCTACGCGGTGACCGCTCCCTCACCTTGCGCTATATTCCGCATAACCGTGCTCCGCTGGATAAAGGACGCAAAGAGGTGCTTAAGCATGTGCACCGGTTATGGGGTTTTGACGTGATGCTGGAGCAGCAGAATGAAGATGGCAGCGTGGAGCTGCTGGAGCGTTGCCCGCCGAGGATGAACGGTCTGTAATAATAAAACCCCTCAAATGAGGGGTTTCTAATTAGCGGCCCTGAATGGCTAAGTCGCCCGGCAAGTTCTTCTGCATACGATGCCAAATCTCGCCACTATCGTGACCATAGCGACGCACCGTATCATATACCTGCTCATGAGCACCTTGCTCACAAAGTTCTGACAGCTTACGGTAGAAGCTCAGCGCCAGCGCGCGCGCCTCCGGATTGGCGAAGTAATGACGGCCAATGCGGGTATACAATCCTTTCATGCCATTGAGAATCAAACCATAGATCGGGTTGCCGGAGGCAAATGCCAGTCCACGAAAGATGTTGTAATCCAGATCGGCAAAGGCGTCAGCGTGGTCGGCAACCTGATTTGCCGTTGCCAGGACCTCCTGCGCTTTATCAGGATGCTGGCGAAACGCGGTGCGAATAAAGATTGTCGAAATATTGGTACGCACAGACAGCAGATTATCGATCAGCTGCGGCACACTTTCATGATCGAGACGCGCCAACGTTTCAAGGATATTCAGCCCCGAAGTTTCCCAGAAGTTATTCACCTTCGTCGGTTTGCCGTGTTGAATGGTCAACCAACCGTCCCGCGCCAGACGCTGTAATACCTCGCGTAACGTGGTACGTGTCACTCCAATAAGTTCAGAGAGTTCACGTTCAGCGGGCAAAATAGTGCCAGGTGGGAAGCGGTTATTCCAGATACTTTCAATGATGTACTCTTCCGCGAACCCCGCCGGGCTTTGCGCCTTAATGACCATAGTGATAATTCCATTACACAGCAAAACATAGTTACAGTTATCATACCAGACGGGTCACATAGCTGATAGCTGACGCAATGAAGAAAAAGTGGATCAAGGCTTCATTTTCCAGATAACGCTGAAGTACAACCAGGCTTGCCCGTCACGTGAATAGCTTGCCTGTACTCCCTCCTCCCGCTAAGCTTTGCGGTCAAACATAAAAACATGATTTCATTTTTAAAGGTAGGGAAATCACCATGGAGCTATCATGGGGCCGCGCTATGTAGCGCAATTTTTTAGGTCAATCACCTGACTGGTACAAACTTGCACTACTCATCTTCTTAGTCGTTAACCCGATTATTTTCTTCATTAATCCCTTCATTGCGGGCTGGCTGTTGGTAGCCGAGTTCATTTTTACGCTGGCGATGGCGCTAAAATGCTACCCGCTGCTGCCGGGCGGGTTGTTAGCCATAGAAGCAGTCATGATTGGCATGACCAGCGCTACACATGTGCGTGAAGAGGTTGCCGCTAACCTTGAAGTGCTTTTGCTGCTGATGTTTATGGTGGCTGGCATCTACTTTATGAAGCAGCTTCTGCTGTTTATTTTCACCCGTTTGCTGCTCACTATTCGCTCTAAGGCGTTGCTGTCACTGGCATTTTGCGTTGCCGCCGCCTTTCTCTCGGCATTTCTTGATGCGCTGACCGTCGTGGCCGTGGTGATCAGCGTAGCGGTCGGTTTTTATGGTATCTACCATCGTGTCGCCTCTTCCCGCACGGAAGACAATAATATGCTTGATGACAGCCATATCGATCAGCACCATAAGGTCGTTCTTGAGCAGTTCCGTGGTTTTCTGCGCAGTTTGATGATGCATGCGGGTGTCGGTACGGCGTTAGGCGGCGTGATGACCATGGTCGGCGAACCGCAAAACCTGATTATCGCCAAAGCAGCTGGCTGGCATTTTGGTGACTTCTTCCTGCGCATGTCGCCGGTCACCGTCCCGGTGCTGATTTGCGGCCTGCTAACCTGTGTGCTGGTTGAGAAGTTGCGTTGGTTTGGCTATGGCGATACGTTGCCGGAGACCGTGCGTGACGTTCTGCAACAGTTTGACGATCAGAGCCGTAAGCAACGTACTCGCCAGGACAAAATCAAACTGATTATCCAGGCGATTATTGGTGTCTGGCTGGTGATTGCTCTGGCCCTGCATCTGGCGGAAGTCGGATTAATTGGTTTATCGGTGATTATTCTGGCAACCTCGTTGACTGGCGTTACTGACGAACATGCGATTGGTAAAGCGTTTACCGAATCGCTGCCTTTCACCGCCCTGTTGACTGTGTTCTTCTCAATTGTTGCGGTTATTATCGATCAACAGCTTTTCTCGCCAATCATTCAGTTTGTTTTACAATCCTCCGAACATGCCCAACTGACGCTGTTCTACCTCTTCAACGGCCTGCTGTCTTCTATTTCTGATAACGTATTTGTCGGCACAATTTACATTAACGAGGCCAAAGCCGCGCTGGAACAGGGAACTATCAGCCTCAATCAATATGAACTGTTAGCGGTGGCGATCAATACCGGGACCAACCTGCCTTCCGTGGCCACGCCAAACGGCCAGGCGGCATTCCTGTTCCTGCTGACCTCCGCGCTGGCACCGTTGATACGCCTGTCTTATGGCCGCATGGTGTGGATGGCTCTCCCTTATACCCTTGTTCTGACACTCGTCGGTCTGCTTTGCGTAGAGTTCACACTTGTTCCGGTGACCGAGTGGATGGCCCAAACGGGCTGGTTAGCTACACTTTCATAACAATTAACCGGGCAAATCACTGCCCGGTTTGACTTTTTGCATGATAAATATCCGATTACGCAAATTTTCAATTACCGCTAGTGGCGCATAAGTTGAATTGGTTTAAACTGCGGTCTCTACGCATGTTGCAGGGAAATGATTATGTTGCGATTTTTAAACCAGTGCTCCCGAGGTCGTGGAGCATGGTTATTGTTGGCGTTAACCGCCTTTGCGCTGGAGCTCGTCGCGCTTTGGTTCCAGCACGTCATGCTGCTAAAACCGTGCGTGTTGTGTATCTACGAACGTAGCGCATTATTCGGTGTAATGGGAGCGGGACTGGTAGGGGCTATCGCGCCAAAAACGCCGCTGCGCTATGTGGCGATGGTTATCTGGATTTACAGCGCCTGGCGCGGGTTTCAGTTGGCGTATGAACACACCATGATTCAGCTTTATCCTTCACCGTTTATGACCTGTGATTTTGCCGCCCGCTTCCCGAGCTGGCTGCCGCTGGACAAATGGCTTCCGCAAGTGTTTTTAGCCTCCGGCGACTGTGCTGAACGCCAGTGGTCTTTTTTAACCCTGGAAATGCCGCAGTGGCTGTTGGGGATCTTCGCCGCCTACCTGGTGGTCGCCGTGCTGGTAGTCATAGCGCAGCCGTTTAAACCGAAAAAACGTGACCTCTTCGGTCGCTAACAGAGACGCGCATTCGGGAGCGTTAAACGTTGGTTTAACGCACTGTAATATAAAACATCCGTAAGACGTCCATCTTAGGTACAGAAAGCTCACAATGTCACCGTTGTGAGCTTTTTTTACCGGTTAAGAGAATATGTCGTCGTAATGGCTTTCGTATGAGTTTGCTGCAATCAGTCAGCACGAGTTCAACAACGGCTTACAATCTGATTCAAGCGAAGAGCTTAAGCTCGGCATACTAATACGTCGTTGAGAGTAACTTTCCCCCGCAACGGCTAGCCCGGTAAAACTCGCGCTGCATCGAATGCCGATGATCAATTTTCTGTAACAATTTTCCGTTATAAGTGATCTACCCCTCAATTTGGAATCTTTCTACTAGTTTATCTACCCGAGTAGATCTATTAATCTGCAGTAAAAATGCAATATCTACCCGAGTAGAATAGATAAAGTTAAAGCGCGCGCAATTATTGGCAGATAACGTCAAGGAGTTCTTATGAACACGCATTCATCCTCTGTACCCGTAACTGACGGTCAGCAAGCCGCACAGCAACGGTTGGAAACACCTGAAGGACGCCGCGAATTCTGGCGAGCGGCATTATCTTGTTGGCTGGGCACAACAATGGAATATGCCGATTTCGCTCTGTATGGCCTCGCGGCTGGCATTATATTTGGCGACATCTTTTTTCCCGAAGCAACGCCTGTTATGGCGCTGTTATCCAGCTTCGCAGCCTATTCCGTTGGGTTTATCGCCCGTCCCATCGGCGCGCTGTTATTCGGCTGGATCGGCGATCGTCATGGCCGAAAAATTGTGATGGTTATCACTATCGGGCTAATGGGCGTATCAACCATGTTGATCGGTTTAATTCCCAGCTACGCGCAAATTGGCGTTTGGGCGCCGGTGTGTCTGGTTATTTTACGATTTTCCCAAGGGCTGGGCGCCGGTGCAGAATTGTCAGGCGGCACCGTCATGCTCGGTGAATATGCCCCTGTTAAACGCCGCGGTCTGGTCTCTTCGATTATCGCCCTGGGTTCAAATAGCAGTACGTTGTTGGCCTCATTGGTTTGGCTCATCGTGCTGCAAATGGATAAAGACACCTTATTAAGTTGGGGGTGGCGTATTCCTTTTCTTTGTAGTTTCCTTATCGCCGCCACCGCCCTCTTTATACGGCGTCATATGCGTGAAACGCCGGTATTTGAACGTCAAAAAGCACTCCTGCAGGCCGAACGAGAGAATGCGCTTCGTAAAGGTGAGGAGATGCAGCAGCACGACACACGTAGTTTCTGGCAACGCACCCGTGCGTTCTGGACTATGGTCGGATTGCGTATCGGCGAAAATGGTCCCTCCTACCTGGCACAAGGATTCATTATTGGCTATGTTGCCAAAGTGCTGATGGTTGATAAATCGGTCCCCACTTTGGCGGTTTTTATCGCTTCAATTCTGGGGTTTGCCATTATTCCACTGGCAGGTTGGCTTTCTGATCGGTTTGGAAGACGTATCACCTATCGTTGGTTTTGTCTGTTGCTTATCCTGTATGCATTCCCGGCATTCATGTTGCTGGATTCCCGCGAGCCGTGGATTGTTATCCCAACAATTATTACGGGAATGGGACTCGCTTCCCTGGGAATTTTTGGGGTTCAGGCGGCATGGGGAGTTGAACTGTTTGGTGTAACCAACCGTTATACCAAAATGGCTTTCGCAAAAGAGCTGGGATCCATTATGTCTGGCGGTACGGCCCCACTCGTCGCCTCAGCGTTACTCTCGTTTTACGGCCACTGGTGGCCTATTGCCCTCTATTTTTCGCTCATGGCTGCTATTGGACTAGTGACGACTTTCTTCGCTCCGGAAACGCGCGGTCGCGATCTCAACCTGCCGGAGGATGCGATTTGAGACCTGAGAGCGTGGGATGCGCGTTCTTTACCAAAGATTTTTGGGTCATAACACCTTATGCTGGCTGGCAAAACGAACACTCTGAACAAAATCAGGTTGGTGCCTTATGACTCAATCACATTCACAACGTGTAACCCGCTCCGATGTCGCGAAAGAAGCAGGAACGTCTGTCGCTGTAGTGAGCTACGTTATTAATAATGGTCCGCGTCCGGTGGCCGAAGCGACCCGACAACGCGTATTGCAGGCCATAAAAAAGACGGGATATCGACCCAATGGTATAGCGCGAGCCCTCGCTTCAGGCAGTACACATACTTACGGGCTCATTGCTCCTGACATATCGAACCCGTTTATTGCCTCAATGGCACACGCCCTGCAACATGAGGCATTTGCTGATGGCAAGGTGCTTCTGCTTGGTGATGCGGGTGATAATAGCGGACGTGAACGAGAATTGATTAATAATATGCTGAATCGTCAGGTTGATGGACTTATCTATACCAGTGTAGATCGGCATCCCTATATTGAGCTGATTCAGGATAGCGGTACGCCTTGTGTCATGTTGGATCGTGTAGATCCCAGTCTGAATGTGAGTGTGATTCAGGTAGATGAACAGCTAGCAGCCAGACAGGTCACACAACATCTTATTGATCACGGTTACCGTGACATTGGCATAATTTGTGGTCCACGTGAAATGTTGAACACGCAGGATCGTATCAAAGGATGGCAGTTAGCATTGGAGGAATCCTCGCTCTCTGTCAATCCCTCCTGGATCTTTTCGACTAACTATACCCGTGTCGGAGGCTACGAGGCGACGAAACGCATGTTACAAGGAGTGCCTCCACGCGCGCTGTTCGCTACCAATGAGCAGCAAGCGCTTGGGTGCTTACGGGCACTGGCAGAACAAGGGCTCCACGTTCCACAAGATGTGGCTTTGGTCTGCTTTAACGCAACACAGGAATCGGCTTACAACGTACCTTCCCTAACCGCCGTTCGACAACCGGTAGACAAAATGGCCCGGGCGGCAATCGATATGTTGAAAAACTGGAATGGAGAAGTTCGCCGCAT
Organism: Citrobacter sp. Cu231; assembly: GCF_030332265.1. NCBI lineage: Bacteria > Pseudomonadati > Pseudomonadota > Gammaproteobacteria > Enterobacterales > Enterobacteriaceae > Citrobacter > Citrobacter sp. Cu231. The sequence continues at coordinate 88,690 of NZ_JAOWIE010000041.1, forward strand.
TGAATTTGAGTTTTTTTTACAAGTGGGAGAGTCGTGTGGCTGCCAGGGACATGAAGTACAATCCGAAACCAGATAAACGTGAATCTATGCGTGTGATTATCGATTGCGATCCAGGTAATGGGATTCCCGGTGCCAATATCGATGATGGCCTCGCGCTGGCACTCGCCATTGCCGCACCGCAAATCTCTCTGGAAATGATCACCACCGTAGCCGGAAATACACCGGTTGAGGTTGGATATGCTGTAGCCAAAGACCTCGTAAAAAGACTGGATGTCCCAATCCCTGTCTATTGTGGCGCCTCACGTGCACTCAGAGAAGATCCTTTGCCATGGAGAGAAAAGCTCGATCATGGTGTGGAGCACTTTGGCTTACGCCAACTCTGGGAAGATGTTCCCACTCCTCAGGCATCTCGCCACGCCAAACCTATTGCGCCTGAAGCGATCGGTGAGCTGATATGTCACAACCCCGGCGAGATAACTCTGATTGCAACGGGTCCGCTTACTAATGTGGCTATTGCGCTGCAACTCTATCCGCAGCTTATTCATGCGGTAAAAAAGATTGTGATTATGGGCGGTGTGTTTAACGTTCCAGGGTATATGAAAGACACCAATTTTGGTTTGGATCCAGAAGCAGCCCATGCCGTGCTGACCAGCGGAGCGCCAGTAACATTAGTTCCTATGGATGTCACAACAAAAACGCAGATGCTCCATGCTGATTTAGATCGTCTGGCTTCGGCAGAAAACGTTCTGGGTCGTTATCTGGAGCAAACTATCCGTCCATGGATTACGTATTCTATGCGCACCCGAAATCTGCCCGGATGCTGGATACACGATGTGCTGACAGTCGCCTGGCTGCTTGACTCCTCTCTCGCAACAACCACAGAAGACTTTCTGGATGTCTCGCTTGAAGGACTGACCCGCGGTATGACCTGTCGCTATGGACGTAACACATTACGTCTCGACGTGGGAATACCTGAGCCCAAAGGAGTAATGATAGAAATTCTTCAGTCTGTTGATAACCAAAAACTTCTTTCACTGATTGAACACTATATCCATCGCTATCATGTGTAGCATGCCGAAACAGGAAAGAATGTATTAGCACAGTATATAAGCTCATATTGTTCCGGAGGAAAAATGAATGCGTTGGCACTCCTCTTATCCGCTGAAGGAGAATCCCTTTTAATTACGTTATGTAAAATATGTGCCGCTTTTTTTCTGGGAGGAGTCCTCGGACTTGAAAGAGAATCAAAAGGGAAGCCAGTCGGGTTTAAAACGTGCGTGATAATATCCGTCGCCAGCTGTGTGCTGACCATCGTTTCGATTCAGTCAGCCGAATATTACGCTGAGATATCGATGAATATACGTAGCGACCCTATGCGGCTTGCCGCTCAAGTCATCAGTGGTGTAGGCTTTCTGGGAGCAGGAGTTATCCTGCATCGCCATGATGATGCGATATCCGGATTGACGACAGCAGCAATCGTTTGGGCTTCTGCTGGTATAGGAATTACATGTGGGGCTGGCTTTTATCTCCATGCCATACTTGCAACAGGATTATTCCTTCTGGCAATAAAACTTAGCTATTTCGTCATCTTTTTACAAACCCGAAACCAGTCACCAGGTAAAGTTAAAATTCGAATTGTCCTGGATGATAAATCGGGGCTACAAATGCTGATTGACAGTATTCATCAGCAAAAAAATGTTATTGAGAACATCACTATTCGCGATCTAAAAAAGAGGAAAATCGAAGTTAATCTTAAGGTGATAATCAGGAATAAAATAACTTTACCTGAACTTTACGGCAATCTGTCTGCCATTGATCATGTTTATGCTATCGCGCTGGAGCACTAATTATTTTGTACAGGGTCGAGAAACCAGATTAAAGTTAAAGGCGGTATCAAAAGTTACCCGGCTGGAAAACGAGTAAAATTACCCCCTGATTGACAGTAAACAACGCGACGAAGGGAAGCGCCCTGGCTTTTGTAGCAGATATTCACTCCTGAAAAAGCAAATCCATAAGATTCGCGTTGTCTGTTTTTTCACCATTCAATTTCCGCAACAGCATTTCTCTTGCAAGTGTTTGTAAAGAAAAAATAATATCAGGCTGAACTCGTTTCATTTTGCTGAGGTTCGCATCAGAATTCACCAGAGCAATTATTTTTGTTGTACTACCGACCAGTTCTTTAGCCGCCAGCACAATAAAAGCATTGTCTGAGTCATCATCGCGCAAAACCAGTATATAGCGTGCCTTATCGGCTTCAGCACTATTGAGCGCTTTATTATCAGATGGATCACCAACAATCACGTCAGCATTTTCTGGATAGTTATGAGGAATGCCCGGAGGCACTATTACGGTGACCTTCTCATTTTGTTCGCAAAGCCCATGATAAACACTGACAGCAAGCGGGGTAGTGCCAATAATAATGATATGGTTTTTACGCATCACGTGTGAAATTCTTCCTTTAATCATACGCCGGAGGTTCCCTCCGAGCATTGGACCGATTATAGCACTGATCGAAGTCGCGAAGACGGTGATGCCGAGAATAATGATCGATACTGTAAATAGTCGGGCAGTCGATGTTACCGGAACAATATCTCCATAACCCACAGTGGACATGCTTACTGTTGAAAAATACAGCGCATCAGATAACTCACTTATTACTGGCCTGAACTCCTCTCCTAAATAGAGTGACCCACAAAGTGCATAAAGCAGTAGCGAAACGAAGCTCACTAACGCGAACAGTGTTCCAGCAGCCAGGCTGGACTGGTTAAAAACACGCCAGAACCAAATTAGAAAAAGACAGTCCACTACCGACAGCAACCCAATATGATAAGAACTGTTCGGCATTAAAAAGCTGAAAAGACTTATGGCAATAAGAAGAATTATTGTAAACGTCCATGCCACTCTGGCACGCAAAAAAAGTCCGATACTCATGAGCACTATCGCAATGCCAAGCATCACCTGCGGTAGCGTTAACAACCCTAATGTGGAGATAATCTCTTTCCAGCCAGAAAACTGTCCGGTGGACTGCAACAAAAAATGCCAGACCTGAGTCAAGAGTGGCCTGAGAAATACGCTGCCAATAAACAGCGTCAGCGTCGCAAGCCACAAGTTGGGTGTAAGGAAAACAGACAAAAATTTGAGTCTGGTAGAAAGTGTTTTCATCGAAAATCTCCAGAAAACCTCAAAAATGAGAATGGAGGGTATGCCAACCAGACCTTCATCTCAAGCACAAGCTCCTTTTTCTAACCGCCTATGCAATGAAAAACTGCGCTTGGACATTGCTTGCTGGCATCTATAAGATGTATATTTAATGCATCTTATAGATGCCACATTAAGGAGATGTCTTATGTCCCATTTACGCATCCCGGCAAACTGGAAAGTAAAACGCTCTACTCCCTTCTTCACCAAAGATAACGTCCCGGCAGCACTGTTGTCTCACCACAACACCGCAGAGGGCGTCTTTGGACAGCTCTGCGTGATGGAAGGTACGGTAACGTATTATGGCTTTGCTAATGAAGACGCAAAAGTGCCTGAAGTGAAAGTGGTGATTAATGCCGGTCAATTTGCGACCAGTCCACCGCAGTACTGGCATCGCGTTGAATTAAGCGACGATGCGCAATTCAACATTAACTTCTGGGTGGAAGATGATAACCACTCCGATGAGATGTATCAGGCGAAAAAGTCTTAACCCTCAACGCCGGTTAGTCGATAGGCGGCTTAGTCCGCCCATGATGGTTTGTTCAGGATATGATCCTGCCAGTCACGCACTTCCGATTCTTTCACCGCTATATGACGGACTGAAATACGTTCACCGTGCATCGCCGCTTTTGAACCCGTCAGCAGCGGATGCCACTCCGGCAGCCCTTTTCCTTCAGCGAGCAGACGATAAGCGCAAGTCATCGGCAACCATTCAAAAGTGGGCAGATTATCACGCGTGAGTTTGATGCAATCAGGTTCATACTCGAAGCGACGCTCATAGTTACGGCACTGGCAAGTTTTGATATTGAGCTGCTTACAGGCAACGTTGGTGAAGTAAATTTCATCGGTGTCTTCATCCATCAACTTGTGCAAACAGCACTGTCCGCAGCCGTCGCACAACGACTCCCATTCGGCGTCGGTCATTTCATCAAGGGTTTTACTTTGCCAGAAAGGTAATTCGCTCATCGGGATGTCCACATCAAAAATCAGGTTGCACCTTATAACCAGTCTGGCACGCTGATGCAAGTTTTGCCGCCCGAAAAGGCGGCAATGAGGATTTACAGTACGCGGGTGGATAACGTATAACCGTTGAAATTGACTTCCAGTTCGTCGCCATTATGCAGCGGCCCGACACCTGCTGGCGTTCCCGTAAGCACAACATCGCCCGCTTTGAGAGTAAAGAAACGGCTCATATAGGCAATCAAAGGAACGATGTGATGGATCATCTCCGCCGTGGAGCCATGCTGGCGCTGTTCGCCGTTTACCGTCAACCCGAGCATCGTATCCTGCGGATCGCCGTTAAACTCCGCCACCGGAATAAACCCCGACAGCGGACAAGAGTTATCAAAACCTTTCGCTTTTTCCCACGGCTGCCCCGCTTTCTTCATTTTCCCCTGAATATCGCGCAGAGTCAGATCCAGCGCTACGCCATAGCCAGCGATGGCTTTACGCACATGTTCTTCGGTCGCCTGACGCAAGGTCGCGCCAATCAGTACGGCCAGCTCAACCTCATGGTGAACCGCCCCCATATCGGATGGGATCACCAGCGGCTGGCGTAAATCACACAGCGCGGTTTCCGGTTTAATAAACAGAACCGGTTCTTCCGGCGTCGCACTGCCCATTTCCTGGATGTGTTTGGCATAGTTACTGCCCACGCAAACCACCTTACTCACCGGATAATCCAGCAGAGCACCATGCCAGTTGTGATGTTGATACATTACTTTCCCCTAACGTAGTCATAGATTTCAGGTACTGCATCGATGGAACGTGCTGCTGCCGGATGCAGTTTAGCCTTTAGCGTCTGGTATATTTTGTTTTGCCGTGGCCAGATGCTGTTTGAGTAAATCTTCTGGCGGCGGTGGTATTTGTAAATAATAGCCCTGCTCGGTTAAGGCCTGTTTTACTTTTTCAAGATCGGCATTAACCAGTTTTTTACGGCCATCAAGCGGCAACATCATTGCCAGCGTCGGTTGACCAAATCCTTTCATCAGTTCTTCAGGAACGCGTGAAAAATCGTCTTTTTTTTCGACATATAAATAGGTCTGGTCACGTTTGCTGCTTCGGTAGATCACACAAAACATATCTTTTACTCTGAATTCACGGAATGGTGGCTTGCCTCAATATAATACTGACTATAACATGCCTTATAGTCTTCGGAATATCACCCCGCGCTGGGGATGATAAATAGCAAATTGAGTAAGGCCAGGATGTCAAACACGCCAATCGAGCTTAAAGGCAGTAGCTTCACCTTATCAGTGGTTCATTTACATGAAGCAGAACCCGAGGTTATTCGTCAGGCGTTGGAAGACAAAATCGCGCAGGCACCGGCTTTTTTAAAACATGCTCCCGTCGTAGTTAACGTGAGTGGTCTTGAAAGCCCGGTAAACTGGCCAGCGCTGCAGAAAGTTGTCGCGTCTACCGGATTGCGCATTATCGGCGTTAGCGGATGCAAAGACGCCAGACTCAAAGCTGAAATCGACGAAATGGGTCTTCCTTTACTGACTGAAGGTAAAGAAAAAGCGATTCGTTCAGCTCCCATTGAGGCTTCGCCCCCCGTCGCAGCGCCGCAAAACGTTACTCCCATCACAAAAACACGATTAATAAATGTGCCGGTTCGTTCCGGTCAGCGCATTTATGCTCCACAATGTGATCTGATTGTTACAAGCCACGTCAGTGCGGGCGCAGAGCTTATCGCTGATGGCAATATTCATGTTTATGGCATGATGAGAGGCCGTGCGCTGGCAGGTGCAAGCGGCGATCGGGAAGCACAAATTTTTTGTACCCATCTGACGGCAGAACTGGTGTCTATCGCAGGTGTTTATTGGCTGAGTGATAAAATCCCAGCAGAATTTTATGGCAAAGCGGCACGTCTGCAATTAGCAGAAAACGCTTTGACAGTTCAACCGTTGAATTGATCCCTTTTTAACAAGGAATTTCTATGGCACGCATTATTGTTGTTACTTCGGGTAAAGGGGGCGTTGGCAAAACCACCTCCAGCGCGGCCATCGCTACAGGTTTGGCCCAGAAGGGAAAGAAAACTGTCGTTATTGATTTTGATATCGGCCTGCGTAACCTCGATCTGATTATGGGTTGTGAACGCCGCGTCGTTTACGACTTCGTCAACGTTATTCAGGGCGATGCGTCGTTAAATCAGGCGTTAATCAAAGATAAGCGTACCGAAAATCTCTTTATTCTTCCGGCCTCACAGACTCGTGATAAAGACGCGCTGACGCGTGAAGGCGTCGCGAAAGTTCTGGACGACCTGAAAACGATGGAATTTGACTTCATCGTCTGCGACTCCCCGGCGGGTATTGAAACCGGTGCGCTGATGGCCCTGTATTTTGCCGATGAAGCGATTATCACCACTAACCCGGAAGTCTCCTCTGTACGTGACTCTGACCGTATTCTGGGTATTCTGGCGTCGAAATCTCGTCGTGCGGAAAACGGTGAAGATCCGATTAAAGAGCATTTGTTGCTGACGCGCTACAACCCTGGGCGCGTAAATAAAGGTGACATGCTGAGCATGGAAGACGTACTGGAAATTCTGCGAATCAAGTTGGTTGGCGTGATTCCTGAAGATCAGTCAGTCCTGCGCGCGTCTAACCAGGGTGAGCCGGTTATTCTCGACATCAATGCTGATGCCGGTAAAGCCTATGCTGATACCGTAGACCGTCTGTTGGGAGAAGAACGTCCTTTCCGCTTCATTGAAGAAGAGAAGAAAGGTTTCCTCAAACGCCTGTTCGGAGGATAAGTTATGGCATTACTGGATTTTTTTCTCTCGCGGAAAAAGAGCACAGCGAACATCGCTAAAGAGCGACTGCAGATTATTGTTGCGGAACGTCGTCGTAGTGACGCCGAGCCACATTATTTACCGCAACTGAGGAAAGATATTCTCGAGGTTATCTGCAAGTATGTACAAATTGATCCTGAAATGGTCACGGTACAGCTTGAGCAAAAAGACGGCGATATTTCTATCCTCGAACTTAACGTGACATTACCTGAAGCCGAAGAGTCTAAATAACCGCTTTGCTCAGTACAGTCATGGTTGCAAAAAAGGCAGATTATTCTGCCTTTTTATTTTCAGTTTCTTGCCAACATGTTGCGCATTTATTCCAACGTAAACTTTGGGTAGTTTTCGGAAAAATAGCGGCGCAAATATTCAACGGTAATACGGATTTTTGCCGATGTCGCCAGCCGAGAAACATAAACTGCCCAAATATTGGCGGGTTGATAATACTCTGGCAATATATGCACCAGATGTCCGCTGGCTATATTGTCACAAACATCCCACCAGGAACGTAAAGCAATTCCCTGACCATCAAGACACCACTGATGTACCACTTCACCATGGTTAGACGACAGAGGCCCTGTCACCTTAATGGAGTGAGCGCCCTCTTTATTACGCATTTGCCAGATACCAAACGGATGGTCGCGCTCTTTAATGACCAGACAGGGAAAAGTGGCGAGATCGGTTAGTTGTTTCGGCGTCCCATGCTGTGCCACAAACTCTGGCGAGGCGCACAAAATACGGTAGTTAGTCGCCAGTTTGCGGGCAATCAGGTTCGGCGCGATATCATCACCGATACGAATATCAAGATCGACCCCCTCATTCACCATATCCACCAGGCGGTCTTCAACATCGAACCTCAGTTCTAACTGCGGGTACTCTTTTGCCAGCGCAGACAGCGCCGGAGCCACCACCCGGCGGCCAAAACCAAAGCTACTGATAATTCGTAACATTCCCTGTGGGATCTGCCTGGCATCAGACAGTTCATCCATCATCTGATCAACGTCCTGCAGGATCCGCTGAGCCCATTCGTAGATCCGCTCCCCCTCTTCCGTGATGGTTACGCGCCGAGTAGTCCGGTGCAGCAGCACTACATTCAGCGTCTGCTCCAATAGAGCAACTCGCTTACTGATAAAGGCAGGTGATACGCCCAGCTCTTCGGCAACGGCGGCAAATCCTGCTCGACGAGCAACCAGCATAAAGACGCGTAAATCATTTAGCAGCGGCAGATTATTCATGATCTGTGTTTTATGTTTCACCAGTTAGGGGGATTAACTATTAATCAGTCAATTATAGGATAAGGGGAAAGTCAATTTTGATGGCGTACAAGTGAGAGCTGCTATGAAGAAAACCTGTCGTATTGCCGCTATCCCCGGAGATGGCATTGGTAAAGAAGTCCTGCCTGAAGGCATTCATGTGTTACAAGCAGCCGCCGAGCGCTGGGGTTTGTCGCTCAGCTTTGAGCAAATGGAATGGGCTAGCTGCGAGTACTATACCCATCATGGAAAGATGATGCCCGATGACTGGCATGAGCAACTACAATCCTTTGATGCTATCTATTTTGGCGCCGTTGGCTGGCCGGACACTGTCCCGGATCACATCTCATTATGGGGATCGTTGCTTAAGTTTCGACGCGAATTCGACCAATACGTCAACCTGCGTCCGGTGCGTCTGTTTCCGGGCGTCCCTTGCCCGCTGGCAGGTAAGCAGCCTGGCGACATTGATTTTTACGTGGTACGCGAGAACACCGAGGGAGAATACTCTTCGCTCGGTGGACGCGTGAGCGAAGGTACCGAACACGAGATGGTTATTCAGGAATCGGTCTTCACTCGTCGTGGCGTGGATCGTATATTGCGTTACGCTTTCGAGCTGGCGCAAAACCGCCCGCGTAAGACCCTGACCTCGGCGACCAAATCCAATGGCCTGGCTATCAGCATGCCATACTGGGACGAGCGCGTTGAAGCCATGGCGGCTAACTATCCCGAGATCCGCTGGGATAAACAGCATATCGATATACTGTGCGCTCGCTTTGTGATGCAGCCAGAGCGTTTTGATGTTGTGGTCGCCTCCAACCTGTTTGGCGATATCCTTTCCGATCTCGGTCCGGCCTGTACCGGAACGATTGGTATTGCGCCTTCTGCCAACTTAAACCCGGAGCGCACCTTCCCCTCCCTGTTCGAGCCGGTACACGGTTCAGCCCCCGATATTTACGGCAAAAACATTGCCAATCCTATTGCCACTATCTGGGCTGGTGCCATGATGCTGGACTTCCTTGGCAACGGTGATGCCAACTATAAAGCCGCCCACGACGGCATTCTGGCGGCGATTGAGCAGGTCATCGCCAGCGGCCCAAAAACGCCGGATATGAAAGGCAGCGCCACCACACAACAGGTTGCTGAGGCCATCTGTCGGGCACTGCGTTAGAGGTCAAACCACGAAATATGAGCCGCGTCACTGACGCGGTTTTTTTATGCTTTTTACGAAGCCAATAACCTGCGTCAATTCACCTTTTATTATTTCCGTTCCGTGTTTTATTGCTTCACGCATTGGGCAATTGTTTAATTCATGTAAAGAACAAATAATTAAATTGTTAAATACAAGGTCGCTAATTCCCTACAGCATGATAACAACGACAGGCTAATGCCAAACGCGGGCAACCGTGCCCAGGAGATCCCATGTTGAGCAACGTAAAGAAAAAAGACGTGCCGCTGATAGCCATCAGCCTGGTGGCTATTCTTTTTATCGCCGCCACACTTAGTCTCTTCCCTCAGCAGTCTGCGCAAGTTGCAAATACCATTTTTAACGGCGTGACCCGAATGCTGGGTTCCGCCGTACAAATCCTCGTTCTCATGGCCATGGGGTTGGTGGTCTGGCTGGCCACCAGCAAATACGGCAATATTCGTCTCGGAGAAGGCAAAGCGGAATACAGCACGCTGTCCTGGCTGTTTATGTTTATTTGTGCTGGATTAGGCTCCTCCACGCTCTACTGGGGCGTAGCCGAGTGGGCCTATTATTACCAGACCCCAGGTCTCAATATTGCGCCACACTCGCAAAAAGCATTGGAATTCAGTCTGCCTTACTCCTTTTTTCATTGGGGGATCAGCGCCTGGGCGACCTACACGCTGGCCTCATTAACCATGGCCTACCACTTTCATGTGCGTAAAAACAAAGGGCTGAGCCTGTCGGGAATTATCGCCGCCATCACGGGTGTGCATCCGCAGGGCGTGTGGGGACGTGTGGTTGACCTGATGTTCCTGATCGCCACCGTTGGCGCATTAACCATCTCCCTTGTCGTCACCGCAGCCACCTTTACCCGCGGTTTGTCAGCCCTGACGGGTTTACCGGATAACTTCACGGTGCAGGCGTTTGTGATCCTGTTCTCTGGCGGCATTTTCTGCCTGAGCTCCTGGATTGGCATCAACAACGGTTTGCAACGTCTGAGCAAAATGGTCGGCTGGGGCGCGTTTTTACTGCCGCTGTTGGTGCTGATTGTTGGCCCGACCGAGTTCATCACCAACAACATCATCAACGCGATTGGACTGACGACACAAAACTTTTTGCAGATGAGCCTGTTCACCGACCCACTCGGCAACGGTGAATTCACTCGTAACTGGACAGTATTTTACTGGCTGTGGTGGATCTCCTACACCCCGGGCGTCGCGATGTTTGTCACACGCGTGTCCCGCGGTCGCAAAATTAAAGAGGTTATCTGGGCATTAATCCTGGGGAGTACCGTCGGTTGCTGGTTCTTCTTTGGTGTGATGGAAAGCTACTCTATTCATCAGTTTGTAAACGGCGTAATAGACGTGCCGCAGGTAATGGCGACGTTGGGTGGTGAAACGGCCGTACAGCAAGTGTTGATGTCGTTGCCTGCCGGGAAATTGTTCCTGGTGGCGTATCTGGCGATTATGATTATCTTCCTCGCCTCGCACATGGATGCCGTCGCCTATACCATGGCAGCTACCAGCACGCGCAACCTGCAGGAGGGCGACGATCCAGACCGTAGCTTACGTTTGTTCTGGTGTGTGGTCATCACGCTGATTCCGTTATCGATTCTATTCACCAGTGCGTCCCTGGAAACCATGAAGACCACGGTGGTTCTGACTGCGCTTCCCTTCCTCGCCATCCTGTTGGTGAAAGTTGGCGGTTTTCTTCGCTGGGTACGGCAGGACTATGCCCATATTCCTGCACATCAAATTGAAAGTCATCTTCCTGAAGTACCCGTTACCCTCCCCGTCGCGCCACCGGCCGGGACACTACTCAAAGGCGACAATTAAGCGCCAGTACAAAATCCTCTTACTCACAAATTAAAGGTATTCCAATGAGCAATCTGAACCCTGAGTTTATTCTGCCGCAAAATTTCTGTGCCAACCCACAGGACGCATGGACTATCCCGGCCCGGTTCTATACCGACCATCAGGCTTTCGAGCACGAACAAGAAAAGGTGTTTGCTAAAAGCTGGATTTGCGTCGCCCACAGTAGCGAACTGGCGAAACCTAATGACTATGTAACCCGCGAAGTCATTGGTGAGAACATCGTGCTGGTACGTGGGCGCGACAACGTACTGCGCGCATTCTACAACGTCTGCCCGCATCGTGGTCACCAGTTATTAAGCGGCGAAGGCAAAGCGAAAAATGTGATTACCTGCCCTTACCACGCCTGGGCGTTCAAACTTGACGGCAATCTGGCGCACGCGCGTAACTGCGAAAACGTCGCCAACTTCGACAGCGAGAAAGCGCACCTCACCCCGGTACGTCTGGAAGAATATGCCGGATTCGTATTTATCAATATGGACCCGAACGCGGGCAGCGTGGAAGAACAACTCCCAGGTCTTGCAGACAAAGTTATCGAAGCCTGCCCTGACGTACACGATCTGAAACTGGCTGCACGCTTTACGACCCGAACTCCGGCCAACTGGAAGAATATTGTCGATAACTATCTGGAGTGCTACCACTGCGGCCCTGCTCACCCTGGTTTTTCCGACTCGGTTCAGGTTGACCGTTACTGGCACACCATGCACGGCAACTGGACGCTGCAATATGGTTTCGCCAAACCTTCGGAGCAGTCATTCAAGTTCGAAGAAGGTGTTGATGCCGCCTTCCACGGTTTCTGGCTGTGGCCTTGCACTATGCTCAACGTCACGCCAATCAAAGGTATGATGACCGTGATCTACGAATTCCCGGTGGATGCGGAAACGACGCTGCAAAACTATGACATCTACTTCACCAACGAAGAGCTGACCGAGGAACAGAAACAACTGATCGAATGGTATCGCAATGTCTTTCGCCCGGAAGATTTGCGTCTGGTTGAAAGCGTACAAAAAGGGTTGAAATCGCGGGGTTATCGCGGTCAGGGACGCATTATGGCGGACACCAGCGGCAGCGGTATCTCCGAACATGGCATTGCCCATTTCCATAATCTGGTTGCCCAGGTGTTTCAGGAATAACCAGGGCTGTAACGACAGGTTCCGGCGCATCGTTGCTCCGCGCCGGACGGATTTTTTAGGGAGTGCCGCAATGTCAGAGTATCAAATGCGAGACGTCCGCGTTAGCCGGATTGAGACAATTACCGCGCAGGTAAAGCGCTTCACCTTAACGGCGACCTCAGATGAACCATTGCCTGCGTTTACGGGAGGCAGCCATATTATTGTGCAAATGCAAGATGGCGATAACCTGTACAGCAATGCGTACTCGTTGATAAGTTCGCCACGCGATACGCGCGCTTATCAAATCGCCGTAAGGCTGGAGGAGGCGTCCAAAGGCGGCTCACGCTATCTGCATCAAAACGTGAAACCCGGCGATACGCTCACGATCTCCACACCAAACAATCTCTTCGCCCTCGCCCCTCAGGCACAAAAACATCTGTTGATTGCCGGAGGCATTGGGATCACACCGTTTTTATCGCAGATCCCGGAGCTTGAGCATGCTCAGGCGCAATGGCAATTGCACTATTGTTCTCCTGGCCGGGATAACTGCGCGTTTCATGACGAACTCGTGCAGCACCCGAGTGCCGCACGCATTCATCTGCACTTGTCAAGCGCAGGTACACGTCTTGATTTAGCGCGTCTGCTGGCCGATGTTGAACCCGGCACGCATATCTACACCTGTGGCCCTGCGGTTCTCAACGATGCCGTCAGAGAAGCCGCTTCCCGCTTCGGGGTGGACAACAATACGCTACATTTTGAACAATTCGCCGCGGAAGACAAAAGCGGTGACGCCTTCACCCTGGTTCTGGCGCGTTCCGGGCGCGAATTTGTGGTCCCGGAAGAGATGACCATTTTGCAAGTTATCGAACATAACAAAGCCGCACGCGTGGAGTGCCTGTGCCGGGAAGGCGTTTGCGGCACATGTGAAACAACGATTCTAGAAGGGGAAGCCGATCACCGCGATCAATATTTCAGCGACGACGAAAAAGCCAGCCAGCAAAGTATGCTCATCTGCTGTTCGCGCGCGAAAGGTAAACGCCTGGTGCTGGATTTGTAGCGTTATGCAGGCCGGGTCAACCATGGCGCGACCCGGCAAGTCTGGTAACTTACTGCGGATATTCCTGCAGCAGCGCGTTAAGACGATCGGACATCAGTTCGCCACGCCAACCGGAAATCAATTCCGGAAGAGACTGCTGCGGCTTTAATTTCCAGTGCCAGTTGAGCAACTGGTTAATCTGGCGACGCGAAGCAAGCAGCTCGACGCTAAGATTATGTTCCGCACTCACTTCAGCAACCAGCGCCTTAATGGCTTTGAACGCCTTGCGATAGCCAGGCATATCCATCAAATTCAGCAGTGGCTCCGGCAGCGACTCTTCCGGTAAGGCCTGAGCTTTTTCGACCATGGAGATCAGCGTCTTGCCGTGGAAGCGAATTTCGCTCCCGGAAAGCCCCAGACTATCCAGTTCGCCCAGACTGCCCGGCATATAACGGGCCACCGCCCACAGATGCTCTTCACGCACCACGAAGTTTACCGCCAAATCGCGCTCGCGCGCTTTACGCAGCCGCCAGTCGGCAAGCAGTTGCAGACAGGCCAGCTGACGGGTGCGCAATTGCCACGCGTTGGTGATGTCGCGCCAGGCGTCTTCAGGCGCCAGAATCTCCTGGCGACGCTGCTGCATTAAGCGACATTCATCCAGCGCGGCTGGCAGCCAGCCGCTGGCTTCGGTTTCAGCCATCAGCGTGGTGGTGATCGGTAACAGATACCAGACGTCAGCTGCCGCGTATTCGCACTGACGCTCGGTCAATGGTCTGGCCAGCCAGTCGGTACGGGATTCGCTTTTGTCGAGCGCCACGCCCGTAAACTCTTCCACCATTGAGGCGAAGCCCCACGACAGCGGACGACCGCAAAAAGCGGCGAGGATTTGTGTATCAATCAACGGCTGAGGAAGTTCGCCGAAAGCGTTGAGAAACACTTCCAGGTCTTCACTGCCGGCATGCAGGAATTTGGTGATGGCGGTATCACGCAGAATATCGCGCAGCGGCGACCAGTCGGTGATCCCCTGAGGGTCAATCAGAGCAACGTGTTTGCCATCAAACAGTTGGATCAGCCCCAACTGCGGATAATAGGTGCGTGTGCGAACAAATTCGGTATCCAGGGCTATCGCCGGAAATTCACGGACGGCTTCACACAGCGTGTCCAACGCGTCGTCCGTGGTGATCATTTGGTAATTCAAATCGTGCTCTCTTTGGTTTGCGGCAAAAAAAACGCCGGATTACCCGGCGTTTTCTGCTGGCTGACTTAACGCTCAGCCTTTATTGTCCACTTTGGCGCGCGCTTCGTCACGTAATTCTCGTCGCAAAATTTTACCGACGTTAGATTTCGGCAACTCATCGCGAAATTCCACCAGCTTCGGTACTTTATAGCCCGTCAAGTGACGACGGCAGAAAGTGACCAGCGCGTCATCGGTTAACGAGGCGTCTTTCTTCACCACAAAAATTTTCACCGCTTCACCGCTGCTGCCTGATGGAACGCCAACGGCAGCCACTTCCTGCACACCAGGATGTTGCATCACCACGTCTTCAATTTCGTTCGGATAGACGTTAAAGCCGGACACCAGGATCATATCTTTCTTACGATCGACAATACGCAGGAAGCCTTCATCATCCATCACCGCAATATCGCCGGTATGCAGCCAGCCGTCTTTGACGATTTCGTCAGTGGCGTCTGGTCGCTGCCAGTACCCCAGCATCACCTGCGGACCTTTCACGCACAGTTCGCCAGGCTCTCCCGGCGGCACTTCGTTGTCGTCGTCATCCACCAGTTTAACCTCGGTGGAAGGAACTGGTAACCCAATACTGCCGCTATGGTAGTCGATATCGTGAGGGTTGACGCTCACCAGCGGAGCACACTCCGTCAGGCCATAACCTTCCAGCAGATACTGCCCCGTCAGCTTAACCCAACGTTCAGCTACTGCCTGTTGAACTGGCATCCCGCCGCCTGCGGAAAGGTGCAGTGATGAGAAGTCCAGTTGCTGGAACTCTTTGTTATTCAGCAGTGCGTTAAACAGCGTGTTGACGCCGGTCATCGCAGTGAACGGATATTTCGCCAGCTCTTTTACCAGTCCGGGTATATCGCGCGGGTTGGTAATCAGCAGGTTTTGACCACCCAGCTCAATAAATAACAGGCAGTTCATCGTCAGCGCAAAAATGTGATACAGCGGTAGGGCTGTCACCACCAGCTCTTTGCCCGGATGCAGCAACGGACCATAGGTGGCATTAACCTGCTCAAGGTTAGCCAGCATGTTGCGATGCGTGAGCATCGCACCTTTCGCCACGCCAGTTGTCCCGCCAGTGTATTGTAGGAACGCCAGATCTTCCGACACTACTTCGGGCTTCACATACTGCATGCGATAACCGTTTTGTAGCGCACTGCGAAACGAAATGGCATCCGGCAGGTGATATTTCGGCACCAGGCGCTTGATATACTTGACGACAAAGTTAACCAGCGTCCCTTTAGCGGTCGACAGCTGATCGCCCATGCGCGTCAGGATCACGTGTTGCACCGACGTTTTGTCGACCACCTTTTCCAGCGTGTGGGCAAAGTTAGAGACGATGACAATGGCCGCCGCGCCGCTGTCGTTAAGCTGATGTTCCAGCTCGCGAGGCGTGTACAGCGGGTTCACGTTCACGACAATCATGCCAGCACGTAAAATCCCAAACAGTGCGACCGGATATTGCAGCAGATTCGGCATCATCAGCGCGACGCGATCGCCCTTTTTCAGCCCGAGGCCTTGTTGCAAATAGGCTGCGAACGCCCGGCTACGCTCTTCAAGCTTGCGGAAGGTCATCACCTCCCCCATGTTTACAAACGCGGGCTGATCGGCATACCGTCTTACTGAGTGTTCAAAGAGTTCCACCAGGGATTGATAACGGTCAGGATTGATCTCCGCAGGAACACCAGCGGGATAACGGTTAAGCCAAACCTTTTTCAATACATCACCTCTAAAATGCGTATTCGTCGTCATCACAACCCCAGGCAATAAACAAACTGTTAACATAATATTAACTCAGCGTACCAGTTTGTTTATTACACAACGACAAGGTTGCGAAGCACGTCACTATTTATTTTTCTTATATCCACGTTAATGCAGAAACAGCGGACGAGCCGCTGTTTCTTTTACTAATAAAACAAAGAGTTACTCAGTTACTATGGTCTGAACCTGTGCCGGACCGGGATTGTACCATCCCCATCCGCCATAGCCACCGTAAGGCCAGCCACGCGCACCGTAGAACCACGGGTCGATCGGCTGAGGCGGCATCACAATTTGCTGAGTAATATGCCAGCGTTTATAGCCAGTTACCTGCATCAGCATGAATTTATACGGGGTATTGCCGATTTTTCCGTCCACTGTGCCGCTAATCGGCCCCACGACGGTGACCAGTTGCCCGCGGAAATCCACCGGGTCGAGAAAGCCATTTACATCAGCATAAATCCGCCCGCGTGAGGCTTCACCCAGCACTGGGCGCGCCCCGCTATCAAGAGGAACCGTGGCAATTTCCAGACGGGATTTCCCCTGCTGGTTCAGAATATTGACCACTTTACCGCCGAAACGCGCTTCCTGTCCGACATACAGCTGCGGCGCATTCATCACCCGCACCAGATCCTGCTGCGGCGTAGGACTCGAACCTTTAATCGCGTCCGGGATGGTGACGCAGCCGCTTAGCATTAACGCTAACGCGCCCGCCAACACACCTTTCAATAACTGCTTTTGCACCGCCATATTACGACTCCCTTTTCTTAGCTTCTGCCCCGGCCTGTTCACAATGCTGTGCACTGACGTCGATGAAAATTAACCGGGGATGTACTACTAAGATTCATTCTTTTCCGGGAAGTTTCTTCCACGCCACGGTGTTACGTAAATAAACCGGTTCAGCATGTTCAACCGCCACGGTCTTACCGGCAGCCAGCATTTGCGTGGCGACAGGCAGCATATCTTCAGCCGCAGGAAGCAATACGTCACCGTCGCTGAGTGTCAGACCACTGTCTTTACCGAGTTCAGGCCAGGCAGGCCAGCCCGTTCCAACCGTTACCCACTCGCCAGACAACTGCAATAAACGCTCATGTACCTGCTCAGGGGTTAACACCGCTTCGGTTTCTTCACCGTGCCAGTTACCGTTCTCATCACGCTGGTATTCGGCCCAGTAGACTTCGCCCATTCGCGCGTCTATCGCGGCCAGTACGCGGGTAGCACCCGATTTACGCCAGGCTCCCTGCGCCATTGTCGCAAGAGTGGAGACGCCGATCATCGGTAAATTCGCGCCTAACGCCAGCCCCTGAGCAATGCCAATCCCAATACGGACGCCGGTGAAACTACCGGGACCGCGACCAAACGCCAGGGCGTCGATGTCGGTTAACGTGAGATCGCCAGCGGCCAGGATTTCCTCGACCATCGGTAAAATTCGTTGGGTGTGTTCTCGTGGGCAAAGCTCGAAATGAGCCTTGATAGTACCGTCATTCCACAGGGCAACAGAGCACGCCTCTGTGGCGGTATCGATAGCCAGAATTCGCATGAGTGTTTGTGATCAAATCAATAAATTTGGCGCGCATCTTACCACACTCCGTAACAAATTACTCAGTCGTTGGTACGGCAAGAAAGCGAACAGCGCGAGCAATATCACGTGTACGCGGTGCAGGCGGAAGGCTCGCAAGGAAAGTGGCACCGTAAGGCCGCATCACCAGACGATTGTCGCAAATCACCAGTACACCACGATCGTCAGCGTCACGAATCAGACGCCCCACGCCCTGTTTCAGGGTGATGACCGCATCCGGCAACTGAACGTCTTCAAACGGATCGCCACCGCGCAATCGGCAGTCTTCCATTCGCGCCTTTAACAGCGGGTCATCCGGTGAGGTGAACGGCAGTTTATCGATAATCACCAGCGATAGCGTATCGCCACGCACGTCTACCCCTTCCCAGAAGCTGCTGGTGGCAACCAGTAACGCATTACCTGCGCTGACAAACTGCTGTAACAGTTGCCCTTTACTGGTTTCCCCCTGCAGCAACACGGGAAGCGTCATGGTGGCGCGGAATTGTTCCGCCAGATCGCGCATCATCGCGTGTGAAGTACACAGCATAAAACAGCGACCGTTGTTCGCCTCGATAATGGGACGCAGCATGGACGCCAACTGCCGCGCAGCCCCCGGCTGGTTAGTTTGCGGGAGATTACGCGGCACGCACAGCAGCGCCTGGCGGGTATAATCAAAAGGACTCGGCAACAGCATCGACTCGGCATCGTTAATACCCAGCCGCGCGGTGAAATGATGGAGATCATCGTTTACCGACAGCGTCGCGGAGGTAAAAATCCAGCACCCCGGTTTTTGCTCCATCACTTCTTTGAATTTATCCGCCACCGTGAGCGGCGTCAGCGCGAGAGTGAAATGACGGGAGGTACATTCATACCAGTAGCTGAAGCCCGGCAGGTTGATCTCTTTCAGACGCTTCAGCCGAGCACGGTAAAGCGTGGCACGTTCAAACGCGGCATCCAGCAAGGCCGAACGTCCGAGAGACAGTTTCGCCACGTCATAACACAGCTCAATCGTGTCATCGAGCAACAGAAATGCGCGCTGCACGCGCTGGTCGGCCAGCAGTTCCCGCAGGTTTCCGCGATAGCCCGGTTCGCCCAACTGCAAGCGGAAGTCCTGAGCGCTTTGCGCCAGTCGGTCGGCGCATTTTTGCAACTGCTGAGTGTCTTTCAGCTCGGTGCGATAGGCAATGGTGATGTCTTTCGCCAGATCCAGCAGCTGGCGACTGGAAAGCGACTGACCAAAGTACTGACTGGCGATATCCGGTAACTGGTGCGCTTCATCGAAGATCATCACCTCTGCTTCCGGGATCAGTTCGCCAAACCCACTCTCTTTCACCACCATATCAGCGAGAAACAGATGATGGTTCACCACAACGACATCCGCTTCCATCGCCTTCTTGCGCGCTTTAACGACAAAGCACTCTTTATATAGCGGACAGTCGCTACCAAGACAATTATCGTTTGTGCTGGTCACCAGCGGCCAGGCCTGAGAATCTTCCGCCACGCTGACGCAGGTGCTGATGTCGCCATCAAGGGTTTGATTTGACCACGAGCGTAGCAAAATGACGTCACTTAAGGTTTGTACCGGCAGATCACCGCCTGCCAGCGCCTGTTGTTCGAGACGCTCAAGGCACAGATAGTTTGAACGCCCTTTCAGCAACGCCAGTTTTCCGGTGAACGCCAGGGCTTTTGCCACGGTGGGTAAATCGCGGCTGTATAGCTGATCCTGCAACGCTTTCGAGCCTGTGGAGACAATCACCTTCTTTCCGGCGCGTAGTGCAGGGGCAAGATAGGCATAGGTTTTACCCGTTCCGGTTCCGGCTTCAACAACCAGCGGCTGTGATTTTTCGATAGCATGACTGACGGCGAAGGCCATCTGCCGCTGTGGTTCACGCGGTTTAAAACCTGGTATCGCTTTAGCTAACTGACCGTCTGCTGCAAAATCGTCCGTCACACTGCCCCCTGTTCATTTGAACAGGGATTATGTCAGGCCAGCGGGTCTTTCGCCAGTTGAAGAGGTGACGTGGGCACAACATTATGGCAGTCTTGGCGCACCCCAAAGCCATTATGAAAAAACGTAAATGAGGAATGATTTATGACGATTGTGCGCATTGATGCCGAAGCGCGTTGGTCCGACGTGGTTATCCACAACAACACGCTGTATTACACTGGCGTGCCGGAGAATCTGGATGCAGACGCTTTTGAGCAAACGGCAAATACGCTGACGCAAATTGATGCGGTGCTGGAAAAACAGGGCAGCGACAAGTCACGTATCCTTGATGCCACCCTATTCCTGGCAGACAAAAGTGATTTTGCTGCCATGAACAAAGCCTGGGACGCGTGGGTGGTTGCGGGTCACGCGCCGGTACGTTGTACCGTTCAGGCCGGGTTAATGAACCCGAAATACAAAGTTGAGATCAAGATTATCGCTGCGGTATAAGCGGCGTTACTCATCTTCATCTTCAAAACGCGCCACGATCCGTTCGCCGGTGTGACTGGCGCGTAACTCTTCAGCGACCAGAGCAATAGCTTGTCCGCTGCTCATCCCTTGCGACATCAGTTCCTGAATGCGCTCTACTGCTTTTTGCTGCTGCTCATGACTGAGTGAAGGTAAACCTGCAAACATTGTTAACTCCTGCTAAATTGTCTGCGCTTATTATTTCATGCTACCGGGCAGTTAGCCAGTAGAGTAGCAACGAGTCAGGACTGATGAAGACGTTATCTCCCGCAATAATCACATTACCCTGGCGTCAGGACGCCGCTGAACGCTATTTTTCGACCTTAAGCCATCTGCCCTGGGCGATGCTGTTGCATTCTGGTCATGCCGACCATCCACATAACCGCTTTGATATTCTGGTGGCGGATCCCATCGCTACGTTGGTTACGCTGGCTGAGGAGACCGTTGTGCAGGACGGACGCACCTTCGTGCGCACGCATGATGATCCGATGACGGTATTACACTCCGTGCTCAACGCACGCAAGATTCATCCAGATTATCACCCGGACCTGCCCTTTCAGGGCGGGGCGTTAGGTCTGTTTGGCTACGATCTTGGCCGACGCTTTGAATCACTGCCCTCTATTGCCGAATGCGATATTGCGCTGCCGGATATGGCGATAGGCATTTACGACTGGGCACTGATTGTCGATCATCAGTTGCAGACTGTGTCTCTGCTTAGCCATACCGATGTCGATGCGCGGCTGAAATGGCTCGATGCACAACAACCGCCAACCAGCGAGTCATTTACATTGACCTCGGCATGGCAGTCCAATATGAGCCGCGTTCAGTACGGCGAGAAATTCCGCCAGGTGCAGGGATACCTTCACAGCGGCGACTGTTATCAAGTCAACCTTGCCCAGCGGTTTCAGGCGCATTATCAGGGCGATGAGTGGCAGGCATTCGTCAAACTCAATCACGCCAACCGCGCCCCGTTTAGCGCGTTTATTCGTCTTGAGGAAGGCGCAATCCTCAGCCTTTCACCAGAACGTTTTATTCTGCTGGAGAACCAGCACATCCAGACGCGTCCGATTAAAGGTACGCTGCCAAGGCTTGAAGATATCAACGCCGATCGTGAGCAGGCCCAGCGACTGGCAAATTCACCGAAAGATCGCGCGGAAAACCTGATGATCGTTGATTTGATGCGTAACGATATTGGTCGCGTTGCCACACCGGGTTCGGTACAGGTTCCGCAGCTGTTTGTGGTCGAACCTTTCCCTGCCGTTCATCATCTGGTCAGCACTATTACCGCGCGCTTGCCAGAGTCATTGCATGCCACCGACCTGCTTCGCGCCGCCTTCCCTGGCGGCTCCATCACCGGCGCGCCGAAAGTGAGGGCGATGGAAATTATCGACGAACTGGAGCCGCAAAGACGCAACGCCTGGTGCGGCAGCATTGGTTATCTGAGCTTTTGCGGCAATATGGATACCAGTATCACCATTCGCACGCTGACGGCCACAAACGGAAAAATTTATTGCTCCGCAGGCGGTGGTATTGTGGCAGACAGTCAGGAAGACGCGGAGTATCAGGAAACGTTTGATAAAGTGAATCGTATTTTGCACCAACTGGAGAACTGAGACGTGGAATACAGCAACCTGACGCTTGATGACTTTTTATCGCGCTTCCAACTCCTGCGCCCGCAGGTCAATCATGCCGCGTTAAACCAGCGCCAGGCTGCCGTACTGATCCCTGTCGTGCGTCGTGCACAACCGGGATTACTGTTAACCCAGCGATCCGTTCACCTGCGCAAGCACGCCGGACAAGTCGCCTTTCCCGGCGGTGCGGTGGATAGTAGCGATGCCTCATTGATTGCCGCCGCCCTTCGTGAAGCGCAGGAAGAAGTGGCGATCCCACCTTCTTGCGTTGAGGTGATTGGCGTGCTGCCACCGGTCGACAGCGTTACCGGATTCCAGGTCACGCCAGTGGTAGGTATTATCCCGCCAAATTTACCGTATCGCGCCAGTGAGGATGAAGTGTCTGCGGTGTTCGAAATGCCGCTGGCGCAGGCCCTGCATTTAGGACGTTATCACCCGTTGGATATCTACCGTCGCGGCGATTCACATCGTGTTTGGCTTTCCTGGTATGAACAATATTTTGTCTGGGGAATGACCGCCGGAATAATTCGTGAGCTGGCGCTGCAAATTGGCGTCAAGCCATGACTATACTTATCTTTACGCACTCCATAGACAACTTGAAATTCAGGTCACAACATTAGCAAAACCGCGGTTATCTATTAGTTTAATTCATGTGAATAGTTAAGCCGATCGCCGCGTTCCCTCTTACACTATGCGCAGTTATAACATCGTTACTGGAAACCCCAGTCGCCCTGTAGGAGTATTATCGTGATTAGTCTATTCGACATGTTTAAGGTGGGGATTGGTCCCTCATCTTCCCATACCGTAGGGCCTATGAAGGCGGGTAAACAGTTCGTCGATGACCTGGTCGAAAAAGGATTACTGGACAGCGTTACTCGTGTCGCCGTCGACGTGTATGGTTCACTGTCGCTCACGGGTAAAGGTCACCACACCGATATCGCCATTATTATGGGTCTGGCGGGCAATGAGCCTGCTACCGTGGATATTGACAGCATCCCCGGATTTATCCGCGACGTAGAAACGCGTGGACGTCTGCTGCTTGCGCAGGGTCAGCACGAAGTGGATTTCCCGCAGAATGACGGGATGCGTTTTCACAACGGCAACCTGCCGCTGCATGAAAACGGGATGCAGATCCATGCTTACAATGGCGAAACCGTCATTTACAGCAAAACTTACTACTCAATCGGCGGTGGATTCATCGTTGATGAAGAACATTTTGGTCAGGATGCCGCGGGCGAGGTCAGCGTGCCTTATCCGTTCAAATCCGCTACTGAAATGCTGGAATACTGCAACAGCACCGGCCTGTCTCTCTCTGGCATGGCGATGCAGAACGAACTCGCGCTGCACAGTAAAAAAGAGATTGAAGAGTACTTTGGCCACGTCTGGCAGACCATGCAGGCTTGTATTGATCGCGGCATGAACACTGAAGGCGTGCTGCCGGGTCCGCTGCGCGTTCCACGCCGTGCTTCCGCCCTGCGTCGTATGCTGGTTTCCAGCGATAAGCTCTCCAACGATCCGATGAACGTGATCGACTGGGTGAACATGTTCGCGTTGGCAGTTAACGAAGAAAACGCCGCAGGTGGTCGCGTTGTAACTGCACCAACCAACGGTGCTTGCGGTATCGTGCCTGCAGTACTGGCCTATTACGATCATTTCATCGAGTCCGTCAGCCCGGATATCTATACCCGTTATTTCCTGGCTGCCGGCGCGATTGGCGCGTTGTACAAAATGAATGCGTCAATCTCCGGTGCTGAAGTGGGTTGCCAGGGGGAAGTTGGCGTAGCCTGCTCCATGGCTGCCGCGGGTCTGGCTGAACTGTTAGGCGCAAGCCCTGAGCAGGTCTGTGTAGCTGCCGAAATCGGCATGGAGCATAATCTCGGCTTAACCTGTGATCCAGTTGCCGGTCAGGTACAGGTTCCGTGCATTGAACGTAACGCCATTGCTTCCGTGAAGGCGATCAACGCTGCGCGTATGGCAATGCGCCGCACCAGCGCGCCGCGTGTCTCGCTGGATAAAGTCATTGAAACTATGTACGAAACAGGTAAAGACATGAACGCCAAATACCGCGAAACATCACGTGGTGGTCTGGCAATCAAAGTCCAATGTGACTAATACTTAATTTTCGCCCATCTGCGACGGATGGGCGAATTTACCCCCTCACCCTCGTCTACTGTAATTTTCCCCACTACACTTGCTCTGTTGCTGTTGGCTTCTGTGACCAACGGCTTATCGGGCAGCCCGCATGCAAACAGCACAACGGATCATTAAAAACTATCGCCGGAATCGCTTAATCGTCTGCACTGTTTGTGCACTACTGACGCTCATCCTTACATTAGCTGTCCGATTTATTTCGGAGCGTAATTTAAATCATCGCAATATCCTTACCTTTGCCAACCACGCCGTTGAAGAATTGGATGACGTGCTTTTACCCTTACAGGCCGGACGCGATGTGCTGCTGCCGTTGATTGGACTTCCCTGCTCAGTAGCGCGTTTACCCCTGAGTAAGCACGCCGCCAGACTACAGACAGTGCGTTCTATTAATCTGATTCAACGCGGGATCCTCTATTGCTCCAGCATTTTTGGTTATCGCAATGTGCCAGTTCGTCAACTGGAGCCTGAATTACCCAGCCGGGAGCCACAACTGCTGCTGACTACCGACCATTCGTTGATTAAGGGCAGCCCGATTCTGACGCAGTGGTATCCCTCATCTGCCGATGGCGAAGATGGTGTGCTGGAAATCGTGAATATTGATTTATTGTCGTCCATGCTGCTTGAACCTCAACCGCCGTACATTACTAATGCCAGCTTAACCGTCGGTAATCGCCATTTGCTCTATGGACAAGGTGTTGTTGATACGCTCCCTGAACTGAATAATGAAAAACGCTACCAGCTCTCATCGCAACATTTCCCCTATACCATCAGCATCACCGGTCCAGGCGCTAGCGAACTGGCTATCAAACATCTGCCAACACAACTGCCGCTGGCGGTGATCCTGAGTTTATTAGTGGGGTACTTGGCATGGCTGGCGACTGCCAGCAGAATGAGCTTCTCCAGGGAGATAAATCTGGCCCTTGCCGCACGCGAATTCGAGCTGTTTTGCCAACCACTACTTAATGCCCAAACCCGGCAATGTACGGGAGTGGAAATCCTTTTACGCTGGAATAACCCGCGCCAGGGTTGGATTGCTCCCGAAGTATTCATTCCCATCGCTGAAGAGCACAATCTGATTGTGCCATTGACCCGTCATGTCATCGCAGAAACCATTCAGCAGCGGCACGTCTTCCCGATGAGCAGCCAGTTTCATGTTGGGATTAATGTCGCCGCCAGCCATTTTCGTCACGGTATGCTGCTAAAAGATCTCAACCAGTATTGGTTCAGCCAACACCCTATCCAACAGTTAGTTATCGAACTTACCGAACGCGATGCGTTACTTGATGTGGATTATCGGATCGTGCGTGAGTTAAATCGGCTTGGCGTAAAACTGGCGATTGATGATTTTGGCACCGGCAACAGCTCGCTCTCGTGGCTGGAAAAACTTCGGCCGGATGTGCTGAAGATTGATAAATCATTTACTTCGGCAATCGGAACAGACGCCGTGAACTCAACCGTCACAGACATCATTATCGCGTTGGGGAAAAAACTGAATATCGAACTGGTAGCGGAAGGCGTTGAAACACAGGCACAGGCGCAGCATTTACGCCGACATGGCGTACAATTATTGCAAGGTTTTTTGTATGCAAAGCCAATGCCGCTGCGCGATTTTCCTGAATGGCTGGCGGGCAGCACGCCGCCGCCCACCCGGCATAACGGGCGACACAGTATGCCCGTCATGCCGTTTCGCTAAACCCGATTACTCGTCTTCGTCGTGAACGGGTTGTTCTTTAACAATGCGAACTAAATCCACACGATAGTCATTCGCTTCGACAATCGTGATGCTCAACGGTGCAACCTCGATAACATCACCTACGCGTGGAATATGACCGTTAGCCGCAATGACTAAACCTGCCACCGTGGCAATGTCTTCATCTTCATTCACTAACGTATCCACGTCCAGCGCCTGTTGCAACGCATGCAGATCGGTTCCCCCTTTCACCAACCAACCGCCTGCATCAGCAATAATTTCAGGCGTTTCATCGGCATCCGGGAATTCACCGGCGATTGCTTCTAATACGTCCAGCGGCGTCACCAGACCCTGCACGACGCCAAACTCGTTAGTAACGATGACGAAACTACCGCGGGCGCGACGCAGAACGCCTAACAAATTAATCGGGTCCAGCGTTTCCGGGACGACGATAGCCGGGGATGCAGAGGCAATGG
Organism: Citrobacter sp. Cu231; assembly: GCF_030332265.1. Taxonomy (NCBI): domain Bacteria; kingdom Pseudomonadati; phylum Pseudomonadota; class Gammaproteobacteria; order Enterobacterales; family Enterobacteriaceae; genus Citrobacter; species Citrobacter sp. Cu231. The sequence goes on from NZ_JAOWIE010000041.1 coordinate 115,092, forward strand.
CCGCCACATCTACACCGTCTTCCAGCGCCACCAGCAGCTCTTTAGCACGCACGATCCCGATGATTTCATCCAGTTCGCCACGACATACCGGGAACAGACTGTGTGGTGAAGAGAGCAACTGCTCGCGAATTTCCGCCACGCTCAGGTCTGCATCAACCCAGCTAATTTCGCCACGCGGGGTCATAATGCCGCGTAATGAACGCGACGCCAAAGAAAGGACGCCGTTGATCATATAGCGTTCTTCTTCCACAAATGCGCCTTCCGGTACGGGAACCGGCATCGGATTGTCGGATTCCATCTGTGCGCTGGCCTGACGTTTACCGCCCATCAGACGCAGGATTGCATCGGCAGTGCGCGCGCGCAGCGGCAGCGCCGACTGGTGGCGAATAAAGTTACGACGGGCAATCTGGTTAAACAGCTCAATGATGATTGAGAAGCCAATCGCCGCATACAGATAGCCTTTCGGAATATGGAAGCCAAACCCTTCGGCAACCAGACTCAGACCGATCATTAACAGGAAGCTCAGACACAGCACCACCACCGTCGGGTGTTGGTTCACAAATCGTGTCAGCGGCTTGGAAGCGAGCAGCATCACGGCCATAGCAATCACTACCGCCGCCATCATCACTGGCAGATGGTTGACCATACCGACCGCCGTAATTACGGCATCCAGCGAGAACACCGCATCGAGGATGACAATCTGCGTTACAACAACCCAAAAACTCGCATATCCTTTTGTCTGGCCAGTATCATGTTCACGGTTTTCCAGCCGCTCATGCAGCTCTGTCGTAGCCTTGAACAAGAGGAATATACCCCCCAGCAGCATAATCAGATCGCGCCCCGAGAACGCATAGTCCATTACCGTGAACAGCGGCTTAGTTAGCGTCACCATCCACGAAATGACGGACAACAAGCCCAAACGCATAATCAGCGCCAGTGACAGACCGATTAATCGCGCTTTATCTCGCTGTTTTGGCGGCAGCTTATCAGCCAGGATCGCAATGAAGACCAGGTTATCAATACCCAGAACAATTTCGAGAACGACAAGCGTGAGCAAACCCACCCAAATCTGCGGGTCCATTAATAATTCCATGACAAGCTCCTGCTTAAGGAATGACCAAACTGCGCGCTGAGAATCTCAGGCGTTAAAGCGATATGCAGAGAAAATTTGTGGCAAAAAGTGCCAATTTGACAGGCGCAACGCGGCCTGATGGTGAAATGACGTCGGTGACGATCCATATGGTGGGCTACTGCCCTATACTCCTGAGTAATTAAACAGATGCTAAACATAACAGAGACAATCGGTTTTTAGCAAAGATTTACCTTCCTTTGCAATAAGTTGTTTCGGAGATATTTTGCCCTTCGAAATTTCTTTTCATCGGAAGTTAAATTACGGATCTTCATCACATAAGATATTTTTTTCGATATCTAAAATAATTCACGAAAATCATAAGCTTTTCTTTGTAACCCTTATCTGAATCGATTCGATTGCGGACGACGATTCAAATACATCTTCACGTTGATGTGTTAACGATAATAAAGGAGGTAGCAAGTGACCATTGCTATTGTTATAGGCACACATGGTTGGGCTGCAGAGCAGTTACTTAAAACAGCAGAAATGCTGTTAGGCGAGCAGGAAAACGTCGGCTGGATCGATTTCGTTCCAGGCGAAAATGCTGAAACGCTGATCGAAAAGTACAACGCTCAGTTGGCAAAACTCGATACCAGTAAAGGCGTGCTGTTTCTCGTTGACACATGGGGAGGCAGCCCGTTCAACGCTGCGAGCCGCATTGTCGTCGATAAAGAGCATTACGAAGTCATCGCCGGTGTGAACATTCCCATGCTGGTTGAGACCTTCATGGCGCGTGATGACAACCCCAGCTTCGATGAATTAGTGGCACTGGCCGTTGAAACCGGTAGCGAAGGCGTGAAAGCGTTGAAAGCAAAACCGGTGGAAAAAGCCGCTCCTGCTCCGGTCGCTGCGCCAAAAGCAGCAGCGCCCGCCAAACCGATGGGCCCGAACGATTATATGCAGATCGGCCTGGCGCGTATTGATGACCGTTTAATCCATGGTCAGGTGGCAACGCGCTGGACCAAAGAAACCAACGTTACACGCATTATCGTCGTCAGTGATGAAGTTGCTGCCGATACCGTGCGTAAAACGCTGCTGACTCAGGTAGCACCTCCGGGTGTAACAGCACATGTGGTTGATGTCGCAAAAATGATCCGCGTCTACAACAACCCCAAATATGCAGGCGAGCGTGTGATGTTGTTGTTCACCAACCCGACCGACGTAGAACGTATCGTTGAAGGTGGCGTGAAAATTACCTCCGTTAACATTGGTGGTATGGCTTTCCATCAGGGTAAAACCCAGGTAAACAACGCTATTTCTGTTGATGAAAAAGATATCGAAGCGTTTAAAAAATTAAACGCGCGTGGTATTGAGCTGGAAGCCCGTAAGGTCTCCACCGATCAGAAACTGAAAATGATGGATCTGATTGCCAAAGCGGAAAAATAAACGCTCTGGTTGAATCTTTAGCTCTCACACTTAAGTCTGTATAAGCAATAGGAGAAGTACAATGGAGATTACCACTCTTCAGATTGTGCTGGTGTTCATCGTCGCATGTATCGCGGGTATGGAGTCGGTACTCGATGAATTTCAGTTCCACCGTCCGTTGGTGGCCTGTACGCTGATTGGTGCCGTTCTCGGGGATATGAAAACCGGTATTATCATCGGTGGTACCCTGGAAATGATCGCCCTGGGCTGGATGAACATCGGTGCTGCGGTTGCACCTGATGCCGCACTGGCCTCAATTATCTCTACCGTTCTGGTCATCGCGGGTCATCAAAGCATTGGTGCGGGTATCGCACTGGCTATTCCTCTGGCAGCAGCAGGCCAGGTTCTGACCATTATCGTTCGTACCATCACCGTAGCGTTCCAGCACGCGGCGGATAAGGCGGCCGAAAGCGGCAACCTGACGGCGCTATCCTGGATACACGTCTCCTCCCTGTTCCTTCAGGCAATGCGCGTTGCAATCCCTGCGGTAATCGTGGCTATCTCCGTCGGTACCAGTGAAGTTCAGGGCATGTTGAACGCCATTCCGGAAGTTGTTACCGGTGGTCTGAACATTGCAGGCGGTATGATCGTAGTGGTTGGTTATGCAATGGTCATCAACATGATGCGCGCAGGCTACCTGATGCCGTTCTTCTACCTCGGCTTCGTCACCGCGGCATTTACTAACTTCAACCTGGTTGCTCTGGGTGTGATTGGCGCAGTAATGGCCATCCTCTACATTCAGTTGAGCCCGAAATATAACCGCGTAGCCGGTGCACCTGCGCAAGCAGCTGGCAATAACGATCTCGATAACGAACTGGACTAACAGGTGAGCGAAATGGTTGATATGACTAAAACTACCACCGAGAAAAAACTCACCCAGAGTGATATTCGTGGCGTGTTCCTTCGTTCTAACCTGTTTCAGGGTTCATGGAACTTCGAACGTATGCAGGCGCTGGGTTTTTGTTTCTCCATGATACCGGCGATCCGCCGTTTGTACCCGGAAAACAACGACGCGCGAAAGCAAGCTATTAAGCGTCATCTGGAATTCTTTAACACCCATCCGTACGTAGCGGCCCCGGTACTGGGCGTAACGTTGGCGATGGAGGAGCAACGTGCAAACGGTGCAGAGATTGACGATGGTGCTATCAACGGTATCAAAGTTGGTCTGATGGGGCCGCTGGCAGGCGTGGGTGACCCGATCTTCTGGGGTACCGTACGTCCGGTCTTCGCCGCGCTCGGCGCAGGTATCGCGATGAGCGGCAGCCTGCTTGGACCATTGCTCTTCTTTGTTCTGTTTAACCTGGTACGTCTCGCGACCCTTTATTACGGAGTGGCGTACGGCTACCGTAAAGGTGTCGATATCGTTAAAGATATGGGCGGCGGCTTCCTGCAGAAACTGACTGAGGGGGCGTCAATTCTCGGCCTGTTTGTCATGGGGGCATTGGTTAACAAATGGACGCACGTCAACATCCCGCTGGTGGTTTCCACTATCACCGGTCAGGATGGCCAGACTCGCGTCACCACCGTGCAGACAATCCTTGACCAGCTGATGCCGGGCCTGGTTCCGTTGCTGCTGACGTTCGCCTGTATGTGGCTGCTGCGTAAGAAAGTGAACCCACTGTGGATCATCATTGGCTTCTTCGTCATCGGTATCGCGGGCTACGCTGTCGGCCTGCTCGGCCTGTAAGACTGTTGTACATCACCGGGGGCTTGCCCCCGGTTTTTCTATTTAGAGGGTTGAGGATTCATGACTATCACGGACCTGGTGCTGGTTCTTTTTATCTTGTCGCTGCTGGCGTATGCCATTTACGATCAGTTCATCATGCCCCGACGCAATGGCCCCACTCTGCTTACTGTCGTCCTGCTTCCTCGCAGCAGAGTCGACGGCGTTATCTTCCTTGGCTTGGTAGCTATTCTTATCTATAACAACATCACCAGCCACGGCGCGCAATTTACCACATGGTTATTATGCGCACTGATATTGATGGGGTTGTATCTGTTCTGGATCCGTACGCCAAAAATCATCTTTAAGCAAAAAGGCTTTTTCTTCGCCAATGTCTGGATTAAATATAATCGCATTAAAGAAATGAATTTATCTGAAGACGGTGTACTGGTGATGCAATTAGAACATCGAAGATTACTTATTCGCGTACGAAATATAGACGATCTCGAAAACATATATAAACTTTTAATTTCAAATCAATGAGTTATGAATATAGCCTGAACTATGTTTTTATATATCAATGCAAAAACAAACATAGCTAAGGCTATATTTCATCATCAGTAATGTTATTAATTTTAACGTTTTATCTATAAATAAATCTAAATGAAAATCGTTTTCAATTAGAGTCGAAATATTATTTCTGCATTTCTTGTTTTATATTCTAAAAATATGTTAAGGTTGCGCCCGTCGTTGGGGAGTAGCCGATTTCCAGATTCCGGAAATGTACGTGTCAACATACTCGTTGAAAAACGTGGCACGTACGGACTGAACTTACAGGTTCAGTCAGGCGAGACCATAGGCACATCAACTGCAATGCATATTTGAATGGCGCTGTATTTACAGTGATTCCAGCTTGTATGCATGGTTACTGGGGGCAGTGATGTGTTTTATGGATACCCCGGTCAGGACGCTGTTATGAATCTTACCGCTACCGTTCTTCTCGCTTTCGGCATGTCGATGGATGCTTTTGCTGCATCAATTGGCAAAGGTGCCTCCCTGCATAAACCCAAATTTTCTGAAGCACTGCGTACTGGCCTTATTTTCGGCGCAGTTGAAACGCTCACGCCATTGATTGGCTGGGGCATGGGGATGCTCGCCAGCAAATTTGTGCTGGAGTGGAACCACTGGATCGCCTTCATTCTGCTGATGTTTTTAGGTGGGCGAATGATAATCGAAGGTTTTCGCGATAACAGTGATGAAGATGAAGAGCCGCAACGCCGTCACGGTTTCTGGCTGCTGGTCACCACCGCCATCGCCACCAGTCTCGACGCAATGGCCGTCGGGGTGGGTCTGGCTTTCCTGCAGGTCAACATTATTGCCACAGCGCTGGCCATCGGCTGTGCCACGTTGATTATGTCCACACTCGGCATGATGATCGGTCGTTTCATTGGCCCGATGCTGGGCAAACGAGCTGAAATTTTGGGCGGGGTGGTACTGATTGGTATCGGTGCCCAGATCCTCTGGGCACACTTTCACGGTTAACTCAGTCGCTGCCAGACATGAATACTAAAGTCTGTCTGGCAATCAAACTGTGTTTTCCCCGTTAAGGCTTCCCACACCTCCGGCTTTGCCCGCCAGGCGAACGGCGTCATCTGCAGCAATGCCACAGCCTCACTGCCTTTGAGCTGCATTTGATATCCCAGTGCAATACTCTGTTGCAGGGCAAAACCATCAAGCTGCTCAGTGTGTGGCGCATGCAGCCGCACCTCATCATAAATCAGTCCTTTCAGCTCCATTAAATGACGCGGGCCCGGCGTGGCGGTAATTACCCAGCCACCCGGTTTAACCACGCGAGCCAGCTCCTGTGCTTTGCAGGGGGCGTAGATCCTGATGATGGCATCCATTGATTCGTCGGCAAATGGCAGACGGTGGCTGGAGGCAACACAAAAGGTCACCTGAGGATAACGTCGCGCCGCAGCTTTAATTGCTGCTTTGGAGACATCAAGACCAAAGGTTGTACAGCCCGCCAGCGCATCGGCAAACGCATGGGTGTAATACCCTTCCCCACAGCCAATATCCAGGATCGCTGCATCTTCGGAATTCGACTTCTCTTTAAGCACATTCACAATCGCATCGCGCAGCGGCTGATAGTGGCCAGCATCAAGAAATGCCCGGCGCGCCTGCATCATTTCAGCGCTATCGCCTGGATCCCGCGACCGCTTATGCTGAACCGGCAGTAAGTTAACATACCCTTCTTTCGCCACGTCAAACTGGTGCCGCCCGGGACAGACAAAACTGTTATTCGCTTGAGTAAGAGGCTGGTGGCAAAGAGGACAGGAAAACGACATGACAACTCCGGCAGGTGACTTAAGGGCGCAAGTGTAACGCGAATTGCGCCCAGGGAAAATAACTTACAGCGACGGTGAGTTTACGTTGCTGGCGTGCATCACCACCAGATGATCGGAGTTGGCCGGCATGCCATCTGGCTTTACATTTTCCAGACGCAGGACATCGCCCATTATCTGACTGAACACTGGCGCGGAAACGGCTCCCCCGTAGTAAGCGCCGTTTTGCGGGTTATTAATCACCACTACCAGCGCAAATTTTGGGTCGCTCGCTGGCGCAACGCCTGCCGTATAAGCCACGTATTTGTCGACATATTTACCGTCATCACCAATTTTCTTTGCCGTTCCGGTCTTAACCGCTACGCGATAATCTCTAACCGCAGCTTTGGTTCCCCCGCCGCCGGGTAGCGCGACGCTCTCCATCATATGTTCAACCTGGTGAACCAACGCCTCCGGCATCACCCGCGTACCTATTACTGGCGGATCGATACGCGTAATAGAAAGGGGGCGGTAAATACCAAAACTGCCGATGGTGGCATAAACATGCGCCAACTGGAGCGGCGTCACCATTAGCCCGTAGCCAAATGCAAAGGTGGCCCGATCCAAATCGCTCCAGTAGCGACGTTGCGGCATTAAACCGCTACTTTCCCCGGTTAACCCCAGTCCGGTAGGATCGCCAAAGCCAAAGCGTTTATAGGTATCCAGTAGTTTCTGGATCGGCATAGCCAGCGAGAGGTGTGATACACCGGTATCGCTCGATTTCTGCAAAATCCCGGTCAGCGATAACTCAGGGTAAAACCCGACATCGCGGATGCGATGTCCATCCAGATTAAAAGGATGTGTATCAATGACGCTATCAGGCTGCACAATCCCTTGCTGCAGTGCAGTCATGATCACCAGCGGTTTAACAGTTGAACCGGGTTCAAAAGTGTCGCTAATTGCACGGTTGCGAAAATCATCCAGCACCGCACCATCACGGTTATTGGGATTGAAGTCGGGAAAGCTTGCCATGGAGAGTATTTCGCCGGTGGCAATATTGACCAACACCGCAGCTCCAGATTCCGCTTTATTCCATGTTACGGCATTGTCCAGCGCATCTTCAGTAACTGTCTGCAAACGTTCATCAATACTGAGCTGTAATTCGTGCGCCGGCACCGGCATCACTTCGGTGATATTTTCGATGACATGGCCAAATTTATCTTTCCGTACCAGGCGGGAGCCAGGTTTGCCCATCAACTGGCTGTTAAAGCTTTTCTCCAGGCCTTCAATTCCCTGACCATCAATATTGGTAAAGCCAATCAAATTGGCCGCAACATGCCCGGCGGGATAGAATCGACGCGACTCTTCGCGCAAATTGATACCCGGGAGATTAAGATCATCGATCCACTGCGCCTGCTGAGGAGAGATCTGGCGCGCAAGATAGATAAAGCGGCCAGTTGGATTGCTGTTAACACGTTCAGCCAGCGTGGCGAGCGAAATATGCAGGGTCTTAGCTAATGCCTGCCAGCGTTCGTTATAGCCAACACCACCTTTGCTGACAATCGTCTTCGGATCGGCCCAGACAGCGTTAACCGGAACGCTTACCGCCAGCGGCCGCCCTTCTCTGTCGGTGATCATTCCGCGTGGAGAGGCAATCGACACTTCACGTAACGAACGCATGTCTTCCTGTTTTACCAGATTCGTCGGCGTGACTATTTGCAGCCACGCAACCCGACCGAGCAGCAATCCAAGACTCAATAATATTGCCACGCAAAGCAGGGCAAAACGTACGGGAGTAAAATTGCGCGCATCGCCGTCGTTTTTCTTTTTCACCCAATCTCCAGCAAGATAGTTTTTCAGGTGTCTGATTTAACGAGAAATGACGTAAGAATGCGGGGAAAACTATGCTACGAACATCACGCCTTTGCAACAAAGCGCTAATGGAAGGGCATTCAGTAATATTTTGACGTAATCTGAATTAAAAAGCCCCGCAGAAGCGAGGCTTTATATCTGAGATGGAGGCGCAAAAGCGCTTCAAATCAGTGGTGTCGATCAGATAGCTGTTACGTTAACAGCAGCCGGACCTTTCTGGCCGTCCTGAATTTCGAACTCAACGTTCTGGCCTTCAGCCAGAGTTTTGAAGCCGTTACCCTGGATAGCGGAGAAGTGTACAAACACGTCTTTGCTGCCATCAGCCGGAGTAATGAAACCAAAACCTTTAGACTCGTTGAACCACTTAACTTGACCTTTAATCTTTGCCATTTGCAAAATTCCTTAGAGTATTTTCTTCGCCCGCGGGCGTAACATAGATAAAACTGAGACATTACTGCTTGAGGCACTAATATAAGGTTCGGCAGAGAAGCGGTATTCAACGTCAACGTGTTTACTCAGGACTTCTTTACTGAAAATGCCACACATAAACAGAACTGTACCTCGTTTAACCCAAAACGTGTTATCACATACAACGTTAATAATGGCAAGCCATTTTTAAACGTGTCTCGATCGGTCGCACAAATCCTGTCTTTCATCAAACAGCAACTGCACAGTTATGCGCCAGGCCGAGTAGAGATATATTCTCGTGCCTCTCCCCTTACCCCGCATGGTTGGCACCATTGCAGAGACATTTCTACCATAGCTCAATAGCTTCGGTTGTTCCAGGTTATCTGTAACGGGTTCTGCCCTATATCATTTTTTATGCTTAGTAATGCATAAAATATCACAAGCGTAGAAATGGGATCCGTCTTCTTGTTTTGCACCAAAATAATGAAAGAATGATGACAAGGCACAAAAAAAGTAAGAGAAACGTTTCGCTGCTAATAAAACGATCATTATCACAAAAATGACATAATCATATTTTTAACGTATGGGATATTATATTTAGATCAGGCCAGGGATAAGATATTAATTAGGCGGAGTCTCTGAAAATACTGGGAGTCCATGTCAGTCCACCGCTAATTACACGTCGGGGACAGAAGAAAAAAATCTGACACGCTTAAGACAGGATGAAGTAACTGGAAGCAACATCCGCAGTACCTCACCCTGTCATACTTATTTACCGCTCGGCTACCAGGCGGATGATGTCATCGTCTTCTTGCCTGGCAGTCAGTGCAGCAGGCTCTGCTACTTTCTCGGGTTCGTTAGCTTCACAAAGTCGACGGAGTAAAGCGTTCTGTCTTTTTTGCTGATCTAACAATGCTTCAAGCAGCTCAATCTGCTCGTTGGTACGCGAACTTGCCCGATTGATGAAAAACCATAGAACAAGCCCGACAATCAAAACCACCACTGATACCGCTAAAGACGCAAAACTCAACGCGCCTGAATTCAAAACTTCGTTCATTTCACCACCTCAATGTAGACGGCATAGTTTACCACTGCCGCACAAGAAGGTAATCAACTGTTGCGAAAATGCGCTTACCAGGGAATAAACTTATTAATGGCACAAATACCGCTGAAAAATTGTACGTCCTGATCGCACATGATGTTGAGCACCTGCGCCCACATCAGTATGCATACCAGTACAACAACAATCAGCACTACCCAGCGAATCTTTTTCACTCCAGCTCCACTCTTCAATCCTACATCTTATGTCTATAAATTATCATGCGTTACCTAAACCCAGCGTTAACTGTATCGGCATTCAATCTTTTTAGGAATGATTGACTTGTTTCATACCGTGTACAGGCTAATCTAATAACAACGAAAAAAGATAAGAGGTTGTAATGCGTCTGATTATCCGCGCTATTGTGTTGTTAGCTCTGGTTTGGATCGGTTTATTACTGAGCGGCTACGGTATCTTGATTGGAAGTAAGGAGAATGCTGCGGGTCTGGGCCTGCAATGCCAATATCTGACCGCTCGCGGCACCAGCACCGCACAGTACGTCCACACTGATAGCGGTATCATTGGCCTGTCGGATTGTCCTCTGTTAAGGAAAAGCACGGTTATTATCGACAACGGCTAATATAGCAACAATTCGTTCACAACGTTATTTTTGCCAACTCACGTTATAATTTTTCATAAAAAACCCCTGGTACAAAATACCAGGGGTTTTGTCATTAGCGATGACGTCAGTTCAGAACGGATAGTCGTTATAGCCCATTTGTTCTGAAATCTTGCGCGCCGCCGTATGCAGCATTGCCACATACTCGTGTAAACGTTCTTCAGAGAAACGCAGCGTTGGGAATGAAATACTCAGGCCCGCAATAACCACGCCGAAACGGTCAAACACTGGTACGCCGATGCAACGCAGGCCTTCTTCCTGTTCTTCGTTATCTTCGCCATAACCTTGCTCACGTACTTTATCCAGCAGTACCAGTAATTCATCGGTATTCGTAATGGTACGATCGGTGCTGCGTTTGTACTCAATACCATCCAGAATCTGCTTCACTTCATCGCGGTCACGCCATGCCAGCAGAACTTTACCAATAGCTGTACTGTATAGCGGATTACGACGACCAACGCGAGAATACATGCGCAGATTGTACATGGAATCGATTTTATGAATGTAGACGATGCTGTCTTCATCCAGCGCACCGAGGTGAACTGTCTCTTTGGTCAGGCGTGAAAGTTCGCGCATCTGAATGTCAGCGCTACGGATAAGATCAACGTTTTGCAACGCGCGCGCGCCTAGCTCGAATAATTTCAGGGTCAGAGAGTATTTCTCAGACTCTCCTTCTTGTGCCACATAACCCAGCGTTTTCATGGTCTGCAAAAAGCGATAAACGGTGCTTTTCGACATCATGACGCGTTGCGACAACTCGGTAATACCAATCTCGCGCTCTTCACCCAGCGCCTGCAGAATGCCAAAAACTTTCAGCACGGAAGATACAGAATCGGGTTGCTTATCCAGATCTGCGATAGCCATTTACCACCTCATTGCGAGTGTTTTATAAAAATCAGAACCGGTTTTTATTATAATTTCACGTCCCCCCACTCGCAATCGCTCTTTGCTTACTTAGTTACAAATCTGCGACCTAACGCCTGAATATCAATGCTAAAATCATTATCCTCTTCATAAATACCGACAATATTGATTTTCTATGGAAAAAATTCAGGCCGATGGTCTGCCATTGCCCCAGCGATATGGCGCAATTTTAACCATTGTAATTGGGATTTCTATGGCAGTACTCGACGGCGCAATAGCAAACGTAGCCCTGCCAACTATCGCCGCCGATCTTCAGGCCTCACCAGCAAGCTCAATATGGATCGTGAACGCCTATCAAATTGCTATCGTCGTTTCGCTTCTGTCACTCTCTTTTTTAGGCGATATGTTTGGTTACCGACGCATTTATAAGTGTGGTCTGGTCGTGTTCTTGCTGGCATCGCTATTCTGTGCCTTGTCTGATTCGTTACATATGCTGACGCTGGCGCGCATCGCCCAGGGTTTTGGCGGCGCGGCGCTAATGAGCGTGAATACGGCATTGATCCGACTCATTTACCCACAGCATCAGCTTGGGCGTGGGATGGGTATTAACTCCTTTATTGTTGCGGTCTCCTCGGCAGCGGGTCCAACTATTGCCGCGGCAATTCTCTCTATCGCCTCGTGGAAATGGCTGTTTCTGATTAACGTCCCGTTGGGAATAATCGCACTGCTGCTGGCTATGCGCTTTTTACCCCCCAATGCGTCCCGCAGCAATAAACCACGCTTTGACCTGCCGAGTGCAGTGATGAATGCCTTAACGTTTGGTTTGCTGATCACCGCCCTCAGCGGTTTTGCACAAGGACAGTCGCTAAAACTTATTGGTGCTGAGATTGTGGCACTGATCGTTGTAGGTTTTTTCTTTATCCGCCGTCAGCTCGCCTTGCCAGTACCCTTATTGCCGGTTGATCTGCTACGCATTCCGCTGTTTTCACTCTCGATTTGTACCTCAATCTGTTCTTTCAGCGCGCAAATGCTGGCATTAGTTTCCTTGCCCTTTTTTATGCAAACGGTACTCGGGCGCAGCGAAGTCGAAACGGGTCTGCTGTTGACGCCATGGCCACTGGCAACCATGGTGATGGCTCCTCTCGCGGGATATCTGATTGAACGCGTTCACGCCGGACTATTGGGTGCGCTGGGCATGGCAGTGATGGCGAGCGGTTTGTTTTCGCTGGTACTGCTACCCACTTCGCCCTCTGATTTTAATATCATCTGGCCAATGATTTTGTGCGGCGCGGGCTTTGGCTTGTTTCAGTCACCGAACAACCACACTATCATCACCTCCGCGCCGCGTGAGCGCAGCGGTGGGGCAAGCGGTATGCTGGGGACGGCGCGCTTACTAGGTCAAAGTACAGGGGCCGCGCTGGTCGCACTAATGCTCAACCAATTCGGTGACAGCGGAACGCACGTCTCGCTGATAACAGCTGGCATTCTGGCCTCGCTGGCAGCCATCGTGAGCGGCCTGCGTATTACGCAACCGCGAATTCAGGCATAAAAAAAGCGCGTCTGTCGACGCGCTCTTCAGTTAGTCTGCTGCAGATTATTTCAGATATTCTCCGCTGCGCAGCGCTTCAATACGTTTATCCAACGGCGGGTGAGTCATAAACAGCTCACTCAACGACTTGGATTTGCCGTTGATGCAAAACGCCATCATGCTGGTCGCTTCCTGCGGCTCATAGCTGGTTTTCAGACGCTGCAGCGCGGCGATCATTTTCTCACGCCCTACCAATTTTGCAGAACCGGCATCCGCATGGAATTCACGATGACGTGAGAACCACATGGTAATGATGCTCGCCAGAATACCAAACACCAGTTCCAGCACCGTCGCCACCGCAAAGTAGATCAACGGGTTACCGTTGCTACCCTCACCCTCATCACGGTTTCCACCCATAAAGCCAGCGGCAATTTGCGCCAGAATACGTGAGATAAAGATAACGAAGGTGTTTACAACCCCCTGAATGAGCGTCATGGTCACCATATCACCATTGGCAATGTGGCTGATCTCATGCGCGATAACGGCTTCGGCTTCATCAGGGCTCATGTTTTGCAACAGGCCAGTACTCACAGCCACCAGCGAAGCATCCCGGCGCGCACCGGTAGCAAATGCGTTAATATCTGGCGCATGGTAGATTGCAACCTGCGGCATTGCGATCCCGGCCTGACGGGCCTGATTCGCTACCGTATTCATCAACCAGCGTTCTCTTTCATTGCGGGGCTGTTCGATCACTTCCCCACCGACGGATTTTAACGCCATCCATTTGGACATCAGCAGAGAAATGAAGGAACCACCAAAACCAAACAGCAGTGCCATGATCAACAAGCCTTGAACGCTGCTTGACTGAATCCCTGTCAGGCTCAATACCAGCCCGAAAACGACCATCACAGCCAGGTTCGTCAGCAGGAAGAGCGCGATTCGCATCATAATTTTCTTTTAACCTCAATTTAACAAAACGCACTATGCGATTACCCATATCGTATGGGTCTTACGGCTATTTTCAAGCATCCATCGGTGCTAAGTCACCAGAAAAACACAACTTTACATTTTATCGTATCAGACTGACGTCTTCATGCGCTTGTTAAAAAAAACAGGCACAATTTCTTGTGCCTGTTTGAGGTTATTGACTGGTTGCGGGCTGTTCCGCTGGCTTCTCTTTCTCAAGATGCGCCAGATCAAGCGCGATTTTTACCGTTTCATCCAGGTACGGATCCGGCTCCTGGTAATCCTTCGGCAGATCGTCCAGTTTCTTCAAAGGCGGTTTGCCTTCACGCTTAAACCGATCGTTGATACGCGCCAGACGCATTGCGTCATCTTCGTTATTCTCTTTTTCACGCTGAGCGTAATTCAGAGAAGCGATGTTGCGCTTATCCTTCATCGCATTGAAACGCGCAATATCCTTCATGATGTACTGGAACTCAGGATCGTTGGCGATACGCGCATTGTGCTCTTTCAACAATTCAGGTCCAAACGGCGTCAGATTCTCTGATTTGGTGTAGGTCGCAGCATCAATGCTATCCCACGGCAACGCGTTATCTTCAAACTTCTCACCGGTTTCTGTTTCTTCATTACCTGTCGGCATGATGATATCCGGCGTAACGCCCTTACGCTGCGTACTGCCACCGTTGACACGGTAGAATTTCTGGATCGTATACTGAACAGAGCCCAACGCCGGCCATTCCGGACGCAGCATCTGATCGTAAATACGGTTCAGGGAGCGATATTGCTGGACGGTACCTTTCCCGAAGGTCGGTTCACCGACAATGAGCGCACGACCATAATCCTGCATTGCCGCAGCAAAAATTTCTGATGCCGAAGCACTGAAACGATCGACTAACACCACCAGCGGGCCTTTGTAATACACGACGCCGTCGGTATCGCTGTCCTCACGCACTTTACCGTTATTGTCACGAACCTGAACAACCGGACCGGATGGAATGAACAGACCGGAAAGCGAAACTGCTTCAGTCAGCGCGCCGCCACCATTGGTACGCAGATCGATAATGACGCTGCTGACGTTCTGTTTTTCCAGCTTCTGCAGCTGAACTTTGACGTCATCCGTCAGGCCAACATAAAAGCCGGGAATATCCAGTACGCCGACCTTTTCTTTGCCAACGGTTTTCACGGACATTTTCACAGCGCGGTCTTCGAGACGAATACGTTCACGCGTTAACGTTACGATGCGCGTTTTGGTACCCTTACCAGCAGGCAGGATTTCAAGGCGCACTTTGCTGCCTTTCGGTCCTTTGATCAGTGCCACCACGTCATCCAGACGCCAGCCAATCACGTCGACCATGCCTTTACCGGTCTGACCCACGCCGACAATACGGTCACCAACGCTTATCGCTTTGCTCTTGGCTGCAGGGCCACCCGCCACCATGGAATTGATGACGGTGTAGTCATCATCCATTTGCAGAACCGCGCCAATACCTTCCAGAGACAGGCTCATTTCAGTATTGAACTGTTCAGTATTGCGTGGAGAGAGATAGTTAGTATGCGGGTCGATTTCACGGGCAAAAGCCGTCATCGCCAGAGAAAAAACATCTTCGCTATTGGTCTGCGCCAGACGGCGAATCGCAGACTTGTAGCGGCGAGTCAGCGTTTCACGAATTTCCGCATCGGTTTTACCGGTCAGCTTCAGGCTGAGTTCGTCAAATTTAACCTTGCTGTCCCACAGCGCGTTAAGCTCTGCTTCGCTCTTTGGCCACGGAGCTTTGCTCCGGTCGAGGTTAAACGTGTCGGTACCGGTAAAATCCATTGGCCGTGCCAGCACGCTTAATGCGTACTGATAACGTTCAAATCGGCGTTTTTGCGCCAGATTATAGAGGTCGTAAAAGACATCCAGCTTGCCGCTACGCAATTCATCGCCAAGAACCGTTTTCTTCTTTGCAAACTGTTCGATATCGCTCGCCAACAGCACGTTGTGGCTGTAGTCGAGCAGATTCAAATAGCGGTCAAAAATTTTCGCCGAAAACGCCTGATCCAGATCGAACTGACGATAGTGTGAACGCGTAAAACGCGATGTAACACGCTCACTTACCGTCGCATGCTGGGTTTCTTCCTTTAAGACGGGGATTTGATCGGCACGCGTGATGTCTTCCACAGCAAGTGCCTGGCCTGCTAATGCAAGCAGACCAGCTAACGCAGTAAGCCTAAAAAAAGTGTTCATGCCAGGCCTGGCCTCCGTTTCAGAACACCAGGTGTTCTGCGCGTACAATCAAAGACATACCCGAATTCAGCTGTACACGGACGCCATCTTTGGTGATTTCTAATACGGTGGCATCCATCGCATTATTTCCTGCTTTCACCTTCAGAGACTGCCCTACCGTCAGCACTGAAATATCAGATACCGGGGTATGCTGTTCTTCACGAGGAGCACGCGGTGCTTTTGCTGCTGGTTTTTCAGCGCGAGGTTTACGCTCAGCACCTTCTTTACGACGCGGAGCAGGACGCGGCTTGCGCTCGCGACGCGGTGCGTCTTCTTTTTCCCCGGCAGCAGCGGCCGCTTCGCGTTTTTTCGCCTGTTGTTCAGCGCGTTGCGCCTGAACGCGGGCTTTAGCTTCTTCCAGCTGTTTGCGAGCATGTTCCACGTGCTGTTCATCCAGCTCACCACAAGGGTTGCCGTCGAGATCCACACGCGTTGCGCCCAATTTAACGCCATACAGATAGCGCCAGCTTGAAGTATAGAGACGTAAGGCTGAACGGAGCTGTGTCTTGCTGAGGTTCATTTCGCCCTCAACACGCTCTACCAGATCCTGAAAAATGCCAATTTTCAGTGGGCGCGCTTCGCCTTCCGCACTAAAGCACTGCGGGAAGCGTTCGGCCAGAAACGCGATGACTTCTTTACTGCTATTCAACTTAGGTTGATTTTCCATGAAATTTCCTGATTACAACGGACGTAGCCAACAAGCGCAGGCATGAACAGGCGACATTATAATGACGTCATCAGTAATTGCTACGTTATCCGTTGATTATCCTGCGACGCGCGCAAAGAATTTTTTGTAATCCGTCGTTGCAAGCACGGTTTCAAGCTGTGCCACCAGCGTCCGCAGCCCCCGTTCATCTTCCTCAGTAAAACGGCCAAACGCCGTGCTATCAATATCCAGCACGCCGATGATCTGATTGTCGACGGTGATTGGCAGGACGATTTCAGCGTTGCTGGCGGCATCGCAGGCGATGTGCCCGTCAAAAGCATGTACGTCCTCAATACGCTGAACCTGGTTCTGCGCCACGGCGGTACCACATACTCCGCGCCCCACCGGAATCCGCACACAGGCGATTTTCCCCTGGAAAGGCCCCAGCACCAGCGTATCGTTTTCGAGCAGATAAAAACCGGCCCAATTTACTTCTGCAAGACGCTCGAACAACAACGCGCTGGTATTTGCCAGCGTTGCCAGAAAACTAGTCTCACCTGCCATTAATGCCTGAAAATCACGGTTCAGATCCGTGTATAGCTCTATTTTGTTCATTATGTAATCACTTAGTTGTCTTACCTAAAACTGCAGCCTACTAAAATAAACATTAAATGCGTTAATGCTCAAGATCATTCCCGTCATGAGTTAAGATAACATTACTTCAACAATTTGATTCGCGATACATGGCCTTAACGACACCACGCATCACGCCGACTAAAAAAATAGCCATCAGGTCCATTGGTGATGCACTTCCTCGTGCGAATTACCATCGCTGCCCTGAATGTGACCTGATCTTTAGTTTGCCTAAAATGCGTTCACACCAAAGTGCATTTTGCCCACGCTGTCAGGCAAGAATTCGTGACGGACGCGACTGGTCACTAACGCGGCTGGCGGCAATGGCTTTCGCCATGCTGCTGCTGATGCCCTTTGCCTGGGGAGAGCCGCTCCTGCACATCTATCTGTTAGGTGTACGCATTGACGCCAATGTGCTGCAGGGCATCTGGCAAATGACCCGTCAGGGCGATCCACTCACCGCATCCTTCGTGCTATTTTGCGTGGCTGGTGCGCCGCTAATTCTCGTGACCTCAATTGCTTATCTGTGGTTTGGCAATATTCTCGGGATGAACCTGCGCCCGGTACTGTTGATGCTGGAAAGGCTTAAAGAGTGGGTGATGCTCGATATCTATCTTGTGGGTATTGGCGTCGCATCAATCAAAGTTCAGGACTATGCTTTTTTGCAACCCGGTGTGGGGCTGTTTGCTTTTATCGCGCTGGTGATCCTCAGTATTTTGACGTTGTCGCACCTCAACGTAGAGCAGCTTTGGGACCGATTTTATCCGCAAAGACCGGCCCGTCGCCCTGATGAAAAGCTCCGCGTCTGCCTCGGTTGTCACTTTACAGGTTATCCGGACGCGCGAGGTCGCTGCCCTCGTTGCCATATCCCGTTGCGTTGGCGCAGGAACCAAAGTATTCAAAAGTGTTGGGCGGCTCTTCTGGCCTCGATTGTCCTGCTTTTGCCTGCTAATCTGCTGCCCATCTCGGTAATATATGTCAACGGTGGTCGACAGGAGGACACCATCCTGTCAGGCATAATGTCTTTGGCAAACAGTAACGTCGGCGTGGCGGCGATCGTTTTTATCGCCAGTATTCTGGTGCCATTCACCAAAGTGATTGTGATGTTTACGTTGCTCATCAGCATTCATTTTAACTGCGAGCAAGGATTGCGTACCCGCATCAAACTGCTGCGCATGGTGACCTGGATTGGTCGCTGGTCGATGTTGGACCTCTTTGTTATCGCGTTAACCATGTCACTGATTAATCGCGATCAGATTCTTGCTTTTACTATGGGACCGGCTGCGTTTTATTTCGGCGCGGCGGTAATATTGACTATTCTTGCTGTGGAATGGCTGGACAGCCGATTACTTTGGGATGCACATGAGTCAGGAAACGCCCGCTTCGCAGACTGAAGCGCAGATTAAAACAAAACGTCGTATCTCTCCGTTCTGGCTGCTGCCGTTGATCGCATTGATGATTGCAGGTTGGCTGATCTGGGGGAGCTATGAAGATCGCGGCAATACCGTGACCATTGACTTCATGTCTGCGGACGGCATTGTGCCCGGACGCACGCCCGTTCGTTATCAGGGCGTTGAAGTGGGCACAGTACAAGATATCAACCTCAGCAAAGATCTGCGTAAAATTGAAGTCCGCGTCAGCATCAAATCGAGCATGAAAGATGCACTGCGCAAAGATACTCAGTTCTGGCTTGTTACACCGAAAGCGTCGCTGGCTGGGGTTTCGGGTCTGGATGCGTTGGTTGGTGGTAACTATATCGGCATGATGCCCGGAACCGGCGAGGAAGAAGATCATTTCGTCGCCCTCGATACGCAGCCCAAATATCGTCTTGATAATGGCGATTTGATGCTGCATCTGCGGGCGCCTGACCTCGGTTCGCTTAATAGCGGTTCACTGGTTTATTTCCGTAAGATTCCGGTCGGTCGGGTGTATGACTACGCCATTAACCCCAATCATCAGGGGGTAACCATCGACGTGTTGATTGAACGTCGCTTTACCAACCTGGTGAAAAAAGGCAGCCGCTTCTGGAACGTATCCGGCGTGAATGCGGATGTCAGCCTCAGTGGCGCAAAGGTAAAACTGGAAAGTCTGGCCGCGCTGGTCAATGGTGCGATTGCTTTTGATTCGCCGGAAGACTCAAAACCCGCGGCTGCCGACGACACGTTTGGTTTATATCAGGATCTCGCGCACAGCCAGCGCGGGGTAATTGTCAAACTTGATTTACCCAGCGGAGACGGACTCAAGGCAGGCTCAACGTCACTGATGTATCAAGGATTAGAGGTCGGTCAGCTTACCAAACTGGATTTAAATCCGGGCGGGAAAGTCACCGGCGAAATGACGGTCGACCCCAGCGTCGTAACGCTGCTGCGCGACAACACGCGGATCGAATTACACAGCCCTAAATTATCGTTAAACGATGCCAATCTCAGCTCACTGCTGACGGGTAAAACGTTTGAACTGGTCCCCGGCGAAGGCGAGCCGCGTAGCCAGTTTACTGTTATTCCCGCAGAGAAGTCGTTGTTACACGATCCAGGCGTCATGACATTTACGCTGACCGCACCGGAGAGTTACGGTATTGAAGCCGGCCAGCCGCTGATCCTCCACGGCGTACAGGTCGGTCAGGTTATTGAGCGTACGCTTTCCAGCAAAGGCGTCTCATTTATCGTTGCCATCGAACCGCAGCATCGCTCGCTGGTGCAAGGCGACAGTAAATTCGTGGTCAACAGCCGGGTGGATGTCAAAGTCGGACTGGATGGTGTGGAATTCCTTGGTGCCAGCGCCAGTGAGTGGCTCAGCGGCGGCATTCGCATTTTGCCAGGCACCAAAGGCGAAATGCAAAAAAGCTACCCGCTGTATGCCAACCTGGAAAAAGCAATTGAAAACAGCCTGAGCGATCTGCCAACCACCACGGTCAGCCTGAGCGCCGAAACGCTGCCGGATGTGCAGGCCGGTTCGGTGGTGCTCTACCGCAAATTTGAGGTCGGTGAAGTGATTAGCGTTCGTCCGCGCGCCGATGCGTTTGATATCGATCTGCATATCAAACCGGAATATCGCAATTTGTTGACCAGCAACAGCGTGTTCTGGGCCGAAGGCGGTGCAAAGGTTCAGCTCAACGGCAGCGGTTTAACCGTACAAGCATCTCCCCTGTCGCGCGCACTCAAAGGGGCTATCAGCTTTGATAACTTAAGTGGCGCCAGCGCCAGTCAACGCAAAGGCGACAAGCGTATTTTGTATGCTTCCGAAACCGCCGCGCGTGCGGTGGGCGGTCAGATAACCCTGCACGCGTTCGATGCCGGTAAACTCGCGGCCGGCATGCCGATTCGCTATCTTGGGATCGATATTGGTCAGATCCAGACGCTTGAGCTCATCACCGCCCGTAACGAAGTTCAGGCAAAAGCGGTTCTGTATCCGGAATATGTGCAGACCTTTGCCCGAAGCGGTACGCGCTTCTCCGTGATCACGCCGCAAATTTCGGCGGCGGGCGTGGAGCATCTGGATACCATCCTGCAGCCGTATATCAACGTTGAACCAGGACGCGGCAACCCGCGCCGTGATTTTGAGCTACAGGAAGCCACGATTACCGACTCTCGTTACCTCGATGGTCTGAGTATTGTGGTGGAAGCGCCGGAAGCCGGTTCGCTGAATATCGGTACGCCAGTGCTGTTCAGAGGCATTGAAGTGGGGACCGTCACCGGGCTGACGCTGGGTTCTCTTTCTGACCGTGTGATGGTTGCCATGCGCATTAGCCAGCGCTATCAGCACCTGGTGCGCAACAATTCCGTGTTCTGGCTGGCATCCGGATACAATCTCGACTTCGGTTTGACCGGCGGCGTCGTGAAAACCGGTACGTTCAACCAGTTCATTCGCGGTGGTATCGCCTTCGCCACGCCACCGGGTACGCCACTCGCCCCGAAAGCGCAGTCGGGTAAACACTTCCTGCTGCTCGAAAGCGAACCGAAAGAGTGGCGTGACTGGGGAACCGCCCTGCCACGTTAATCTCTCCTCTGCTCCGGCGTAAATACTCGCGCCGGAGCACTCCTACCCGTCATACTTCAAGTTGCATATGCGTTAGGTACTCTCGTTTACCCCAGTCACTTACCAGATTCCTGCAACTCGAATTATTTAGGGTATATGCTACACTGCGCACCTGTTTTTTTGCCGGTGGTACCAAGTGGCTTATTTTCCCGACGCCTTTCTGACCCA
The DNA here is from genome assembly GCF_030332265.1 of Citrobacter sp. Cu231. Lineage (NCBI taxonomy): Bacteria > Pseudomonadati > Pseudomonadota > Gammaproteobacteria > Enterobacterales > Enterobacteriaceae > Citrobacter > Citrobacter sp. Cu231. The sequence goes on from NZ_JAOWIE010000041.1 coordinate 136,737, forward strand.
AATGCGTGAAGCAATGCCTTCCACGCTGTCATTCGATGATTTTCTCGCTGCCTGCCAGCGCCCGCTGCGCCGTAGTATCCGCGTCAACACGCTGAAAATTTCCGTTGCCGATTTCCTCACGCTGACCGCGCCTTACAACTGGTCGCTCACTCCGGTTCCTTGGTGTGCTGAAGGTTTCTGGATTGAACGCGATGATGAAGAGTCACTGCCGCTCGGTAGCACCGCAGAGCATTTAAGCGGTCTGTTTTATATTCAGGAAGCCAGCTCAATGCTGCCGGTCGCCGCGCTGTTTGCCGAAGGCAACACCCCGGAACGAGTTATGGATGTTGCGGCAGCGCCAGGTTCTAAAACCACGCAAATTGCCGCAAAAATGAATAATCAGGGCGCGATTCTTGCGAATGAGTTTTCCGCCAGTCGCGTCAAAGTCCTGCATGCCAATATCAGCCGTTGTGGGATAGCCAATGTCGCGCTCACCCATTTTGACGGCCGCGTATTTGGCGCAGCGTTGCCTGAATCCTTTGATGCCATTTTGCTGGACGCCCCATGTTCCGGCGAAGGCGTGATGCGTAAAGACCCCGATGCGCTGAAAAACTGGTCGCCAGAAAGTAATCTGGAAATTGCCGCGACTCAGCGCGAACTGCTCGACAGCGCCTTTCACGCTCTGCGGCCCGGCGGCACGCTGGTTTATTCCACCTGTACGCTTAACCGTGACGAAAATGAAAACGTCATGCAGTGGTTGATTGAGACTTACCCGGATGCAGTCGAATTTTTGCCACTGGGCGATTTATTCCCGGAAGCCGAACGCGCCCTGACGCCGGAAGGCTTTCTGCACGTGTTCCCGCAAATCTACGATTGCGAAGGTTTCTTCGTTGCACGTTTGCGCAAAACAGCCGCCATCCCTCCATTACCGACGCCAAAGTACAAAGTGGGTAACTTCCCTTTCAGCCCACTTAAAGGACGTGAATCCGCGCTTGTTACTCAGGCCGCTAACGCCTGTGGATTGCAGTGGGGAGGCACTTTGCGTCTGTGGCAGCGTGATAAAGAGATTTGGCTGTTTCCAACAGACATTGAACCACTGATCGGCAAAGTTCGTTTTTCCCGACTCGGCGTCAAACTGGCTGAAACACACAATAAAGGTTACCGCTGGCAGCATGAAGCCGTCATCGCGCTCGCCAACCCAAATCATAGCCATGCGTTTGAACTGACCCTTACCGAAGCTGAAGAGTGGTACCGCGGCCGGGATGTCTACCCACAAACCGCACCAACGAGTGACGACGTACTGGTTACATTCCAGCACCAACCAATCGGTCTGGCAAAACGTATTGGTTCGCGATTAAAGAATAGCTATCCACGCGATCTTGTCCGGGATGGCAAACTCTTTACAAGGTAACGCACGTTTTTACTGGCGCTTTTGCTAACGTTGACTACGCTGAAAAATGGACGGCTTAACTGGTCGTACCACAACCAACAAATCAACGGAGAGCACGATGATGAAAACCAGTGTGCGCATTGGCGCTTTTGAAATCGACGACGCCGAGTTACATGGCGAGTCGCCAGGAGACCGAACGTTAACCATTCCGTGTAAATCTGATCCGGATTTATGTATGCAACTGGACGCCTGGGATGCCGACACCAGCGTCCCGGCTCTTCTGAACGGAGAACATTCGGTACTATTTCGCGAGCACTACGATCGTAAGTCAGATGCCTGGATCATGCGCCTTGCCTGATTCAAAAAGAACCCGTCGCCAGACGGGTTATTTCTTGCTTAATTTCCCTCATCTATCAACATCCTCTACACTACAGGTATGGCTTTACCATATGAGGATGGAATGTTCACGCTGGTTCTTTTTGTGTGCTACCTGGAGGGCGGTTGTGAAGATATCGTGGTGGATGTCTACAAAACTGAGCAGCAGTGCCTGATATCGATGGACGATCAGCGTATTCGTAACGGCGGATGTTTACCTGCAGATGACTATATTGACAGCTTCTGGCATCCGGCCCAGGAATACAGCGATTTTTGATTATTGCAGTTGCACCAGCGTTAATTCGCCGCCAAACACCGCACCGGTATCAATATAGTGCAGATTATCGCGATCCAGCCGTTGGCGCAGCGGCGTATGACCAAACCAAAAGTGATCCGCCCCGCGAATGCCGTTGCCTTTACTCATCAGCCTTGAGCGATCCCACAGCACCCGCCGTAAGTCGACCTCTTTTTGCCACTGATAATCTTCATCAGGGTAATCAGCGTGGGCAATAACATGTATGCCGTTCTGGCAACGCAGCTCCAGAATCCAGGGTAAATCCCGACACTCTTCAAGCGAGGATCTCGCCGCTGGCTGCTCCGCCTGTGCAAACCATGAACCACCATTCATAAACCAGTGGAAGGGCTCCCCCGTCGCCAGCGCGTCCAGCGCCATCTGTTCATGATTACCCCTGACCGCCACAATCCAGCTCTCACGTAGGAGTTTCAGGCAACGCAAACTATCAGGCCCACGGTCGATAACATCCCCCACCGAAACCAGCAGATCCTGCCACGGATCAAAACGGTGCTGGTGCAAGTGTGCCATCAACAATGAGAAACAGCCGTGGATATCTCCGACTACCCAGACGTGACGCCAGTGCGAACCTTCAATTCGTTGATAGATATTATCTGGTCGTCCCATGCCGCCTCCTGAGTTCAATGGTACCTGGTTATAATTTTAGCAATGGCGGCAAAAAAGCCTGGACGATCATGGGCCGGAGTATGGTATGGTTTACGAAGAATGTAACATGCGACACGCAGTGTTAAGCCCAGGATGGCAACGCATTCGCCACATAAAAAGAGACCGAATACGATTCCTGTATTCGGTCCAGGGAAATGGCTCTTGGGAGAGAGCCGTGCGCTAAAAGTTGGCATTAATGCAGGCTAAGTTACCCTGCTATTTAAGAATAGATGACAGCGCCAGGTTTTCCAGTCCGCGACTAAAGTGGCCGGAAAAAAAGGGCGATCGTCACGCATCCAAACGCTAAAACCGCAAGTTCTCCTGCGAGATCCTTGCGGTTTTTTATTGGAAATCAGAGCGCTACATCTGGCAATTAACAGAGCTTTTCTGCACGCTCCACAAACGGCGCCAGGCTCATTTTTTCACCCGGTTTCGCCGGGTCATCAATCTGGATAATCTCGATCGGCTTCGCCGTGGTTTTCCCGCTTTCTACTTGCTGTCTGGCGACATCATTCAACGGGTATTGCACCAGCGTACTGGGGTTGATGACATACAGTGCGTTTCCTGGACGGCAGGTCAGCATCACCTCTTCCCGATTAAACGCCCACTTATCTTTGCCAACCTCAAAACGGCTGACGGTAATGACCTGTGGCGCAGCCAGCGCGGCCCCAGAGCTTGCCAGTAGTAATAACGAGATAATGATTTTTTTCATGCGTTTCGCCAGTCCATCAATCAGAAAGGTTCGAGAGTGGCAAACAGGCTGACTATCGCCAGCACAACCGCCCCAATTCCCCATTCCAGCTTAGTCATCCAAATAAAATAGAGAGTCATACTGCGGTTATCCTGCCGCATGCGTGGTACCAAAACATACCGATTCGCCAGCGCAATCGCCACCATTAGCATCACCAGAGCACCTTTTAGCAAAAGCAGTTGCCCGTAAGCCATGTGCCAGGGAATGGAAAAACCGACAATAAACAGCGCATTCATGATACCAGTAAGTAAAACACCGATAACGAAAAGATGCCCAAAGCGGGAAAAGCGCATCATGGTACTGATGGCCTGTTCCTGCCAGCGGCTATGCGCCATTCGCATACAGTAAAGTACGGGCAGCAAACCGCCGAACCAGGCGGCAGCGCATACCAGATGCAGGGCGTGGTTAACCTGCTGGAATGCCCCAACGATACCGCTGTGCAGCGTCGCATGTCCGACGCCAGCTAGCAAAATAAACTGCGCAATCGTCAACATTAACAGCAGTCGCGGCATGTTGCGCGGGACCATAATTGTCACCACCAACGTAACCAGCGCGAGGATAATTTGCCATAGCCATACGCCACCAAACTGCGTTTGCAGCACGGCACCCCAAACGTCAGTAGAGGCAACATCCCGCCAGCCTGAGCCCATTAACCCCCCCTGGATCGCCAGCATCAGCGTCGCGCTGATGAAGCTCCACGCTGCGGCATGCTGTTGCAGACGCAAAAAACGACGCATCATTAAACGACGAACCGAAACGGGAGCCAGCCATGCGCCGTAAAGCGCACAGCCAAACACCAGCATCAGCGTGGTAAAATGGATAAAACGCAGTGCAACCCAGGTAAATGCCAGCATCGGTTATTTCACGCTAAAGGTATATTGCCCCTTTGTCTTATGACCATCCACGGAGACGACGTGCCAGTCGACCGTGTATTTCCCGGCCTCAAGCGTTTGAGCAAGCGGAACAATCAATTGCGTTTTATCCTGTTCACTGCGAGACGCCTTGCCCGTTTTGATCTGTTCTTTATTTGGGCCTGTCAGCGTTGCTCCGCTAAATCCGGGTTCCACGCCTTCAGAAAAATTCAGCGTCAACGCCTGAGGAGATGTCGTAACCTCAGCATTCGCAGCCGGGTTTTGTTTTGTCAGATGAGCATGCGCCAGGGCGGCGGGCGTTGCCAGCACGCTGGCGAGTACGATGAGAGCGTTGCGAAGCAGAGATGCAGATGAAGCCATTTCAACTATTCCTTTTTGTTATGTCTAATCTATAGAGAATAACCTTCTACAATGATCGAGTCGAGAATCATCATTTCGGTCTTGCCATTAATGCACACTCTTAGTAACTTTGCGCGCCGAAAGACAGAGAAAAGGAGAAGCCCATGAACATCAATCTGGCCAAACTTGAGCAGGCGGAGATGGATAAGGTCAATGTTGACCTGGCCGCTGCGGGTGTTGCGTTTAAGGAGCGATACAACATGCCCGTTGTTGCTGAAGTTGTTGAACGTGAACAGCCCGAACATTTACGCGGCTGGTTTCGCGAAAGGCTCATCGCGCACCGACTGGCATCCGTTTCCCTTTCCCGTTTACCTTACGAGCCTAAAGTTAAATAAAACTTATATTACGTTACGATTCCTTACATGATGGCTGCTACAGTATAAGTATATTCTTAATCTATACTTTAAGGATGATTGTAGACACTATGAAAAGGAAATCATTATGTCACACTGGAAAATCGCAGCAGCACAGTACGAACCTCTTCATACCTCAGTTACCGAGCATGTCGCACATCACCTGCAATTCATTCAGGCAGCCGCTCAATGCCAATGTGAATTGCTGGTATTCCCTTCCCTCTCCTTGTTAGGTTGTGTCGATGAACATGACGCGCTGCCTGCCCCACCCGATAAAGCGCTGTTAGAACCTCTCGCCCATGCCGCTGTGACTTATCGTATGACGATCATTGCAGGACTACCGGTGGAACATAACAACCGGTTCGTAAAAGGCATCGCGCTTTTCTCTCCCAGGATGACCTCGCCCTTAATGTTTCATCATAGTCACGGAGCCTGTATCGCCCGACAGCAAAATGCCATCAGCGTTGTGGATAGCCAGCCAGAAGGAAGCGATATCGACCCTGCTTACTCACTGTTCACCAGTTCTCAGTCCGTCAGTGAACCTGAGCTGCTCTCTTCTACATCTCGTCTACAGAGTTTCTCGCACAAGTTTGCCATTGCGGTATTAATGGCCAATGCGCGTGGCAGCAGCGCGTTATGGGATGAGCGCGGTCGATTGATTGTTCGCGCAGATAGCGGTTCTTTGCTCTTAACCGGTCAACGCACGCCACGGGGTTGGCAAGGTGATATCATTCCATTACGCTAGTCGTTTTGGGTCAGGAGCATGGTATGTTGCGCATAATAGATACAGAAACCTGTGGTCTGCAGGGAGGCATTGTTGAGATTGCTTCTGTCGACGTGGTTGACGGAAAAATAGTTAATCCAATGAGCCATCTGGTGCGTCCTGACCGCCCAATCAGCCCCCAGGCGATGGCAATCCATCGCATTACAGAAGCGATGGTGGCCGATAAACCGTGGATTGAAGATGTCATCCCGCAATATTACGGCAGCGAGTGGTACGTGGCGCACAATGCCAGCTTTGACCGCCGCGTATTACCCGACATGCCCGGAGAGTGGATTTGCACCATGAAACTCTCCCGGCGTTTGTGGCCAGGGATAAAATACAGCAACATGGCGCTGTATAAATCGCGCAAGCTGAGCGTCCAGACGCCAGCAGGCCTGCATCATCACCGCGCCCTGTACGATTGTTATATCACCGCCGCACTCCTGATCGACATTATGCAGACGTCAGGCTGGACAACAGAACAGATGGTGGATATTACCGGCCGCCCCGCATTACTGACCACTTTCACTTTTGGTAAGTACCGTGGAAAAGCGGTGTCAGAAGTGGCTGAACGCGATCCAGGCTATCTGCGTTGGTTATTTAATAACCTCGACAGCATGAGCCCGGAGCTGCGCTTAACGCTGAAACACTATCTGGATAACGCCTGAGTTTAGGCTTATCCAGGCAGTGTTCCCTGCGCCAGCCCAATCAAAAAAGCGTATTCCAGGGCCACGCCTTCGTAAGATTTATAACGTCCGGATTTACCGCCGTGCCCGGAATCCATATCTGTGCAGAGTAACAGCAGATGGTCGTCCGTTTTCAGCTCACGCAGTTTTGCCACCCATTTTGCCGGTTCCCAGTATTGCACCTGAGAGTCGTGCAAGCCCGTCGTTACCAGCAGATGCGGATAAGCCTGCGCGGTAACATTGTCATACGGACTGTAGCTTTTCATGTAGGTGTAATACTCTTCCTCCTGCGGATTACCCCACTCTTCAAACTCACCGGTCGTCAATGGAATTGACTCATCCAGCATTGTGGTGAGCACATCGACAAATGGCACCTGTGCAATGACGCCATGAAACAGTTCGGGGCGCTCATTGATGGCGACACCCATTAACATTCCTCCGGCGCTTCCCCCCATGCCATAACATAGCGAAGGTGCGCCATAGCCCATTTTTAGCAGTGCATCGCAGACGTCGAGGTAATCATTGAAGGTATTCTTCTTCTGCAGAAACTTACCGTCTTCGTACCATTGTTGCCCTAACTCACCGCCGCCACGCACATGGGCAATGGCATACACAAAGCCGCGATCCAGTAGGCTCAAGCGACTGCTGCTGAAATCGGCGTCCATGCTGGCGCCATACGAGCCATAGCCATAAACCAGTAACGGATTTTTCCCTTTCAGGAAGTACTTTTGATGGTAAACCAGCGAAACCGGAACCTCTGTACCATCACGCACAGTGATCCATAGGTGTTCGCTGCGATAGTTCGCCGCATCAAATCCGGGGACCTCCGTCTGCTTGAGCACGCGACGTTCCCCGGTGTCCATATCCAGTTCAAACAGCGTGTCCGGGGTGGTCATGGAGGAATAGCCATAACGCAGGCGCGATGTCTCCGGCTCAGGGTTATAGGCAAGCCAGGTCACATAAGCCGGATCGTCAAAGGCGATACCGACCACTTCACGCGTTTTACGATTGATCTGGCGTAGGCTGGTTAAGCCCCGCTGGCGCTCTTCCACCACCAACCAGTCTGTGAACAGCGTAAAGCCCTCCAGCATAATATTGTCGCGCGGCGGGATCAGCGCCTCCCAGGCTTGTTCATCACGTACCCGGGTGCGATACAGGCCGAAATTTTTACCCTTGCGGTTGGAACGCAAATAAAACGTATGCTGATAGTGATCGAGGCTGTACTCGTGATCTTTACGCCGAGCTAAAAATACCAACGGTTCGGCATCCGCCAGCTCCGCGTCAAGCAGCAAAACCTCACTTGTGGTCGCGCTGGCGACATGAATAACGACATAGTGTAACGATGTGGTTTTATGCAGGCTGACATAAAACATGTCATCAGCCTCTTCATATACCAGCTCATCCAGGGATGATGGCGAGCCGACAGTATGCCGCCAGACCTGATACGGGAGCAGAGTGGTTGCATGTTTGCGCACATAATAGAAGGTCTGCGAGTCATTCGCCCAGATCAGGTCCGGTTCAACGTTTTCCAGAACTTCCGGATACCAGTTCCCGCTTTGCAGATTGCGAAACCGCACACCATATTGCCGACGAGAAAGATAATCTTCGGCCAGCGCCATGATGGTGTTATCCGGAGATATCGCCAGCCCGCCCAGCGTATAAAACTCACTGTGGGCCGCACGCTGATTACCATCCAACAGCGTGTCCCATTCATCCCACTCTTCACTCAAGGCAGACTGACGCTGATAAATGGCATATTCGCACCCCGGTTCATAAATATGGCGGTAGCGATAACCATTCTTCACATAGGGGGCGGAAGCGTCCTGAGGCGGGATTCGGTCGATAATCTCTTTCAGGACGCGATCCTGCAAGGCCTGCTGCGAGGCCATAATCTGGCGGCCATACGCATTTTCTTGTTGCAGATAATTCAGCACTTCTGGCTGCGAGCGGGTGTCATCTCGCAGCCAGTAATAATTATCAACGCGGGTGTCGCCATGCTGAGTCATGGCGTGGGGAATACGAGAAGCTGTTGGTAGCATGTCATTGTTCTTTTGCTTAATCATCCTATAAGGGTGGCAAAAGACAGCAATGATGCAAGCGAAACATGCACCTTAGCGGTAAGTATTTAACCCGGTAAAGCCTGTTTTTGTTCCTTGAGATCCTGTTCAATGCCCTCACGAACATCCTGCGGGATCTTCAACGCATCGCCCAGCGCATTCAGATAACTACGCTCCATAAAGTGGTCGATATCGATCGCCGCACAGCTCAGGAAGTAAATTTCCAGCGCTTCTTCTTCATTGCGGATACCTTGCGCCAGGCGCTGAGGATCTAACGGTTGTTCGATGGCGCGCTCAATCAAAACGCGGCCCTGCTCTTCCACGCCCGCTTCACGGAGCTGCTGCTCAATAGCGCTACGTTCTTTGGCATCAATATGGCCATCGCTTTTTGCCGCAAAAACCAGCGCCAGAATCAGACGTTCGGTTCGCTCATCCAGCGGAGAGCTTTGTGCACCAAACTGCGGCTCATCCTGATGCGCTGCGCGGACTTTATCCTTGTATTTGTTCCATAACACAGTCCCGGCAACCGCACCGCCCCCCACCAGAAGTGCGCTGGTGCCGTATTTACTCAGTAATTTACGTGAAGATTTGTTGGCAACCAGTAATCCAGCCAGACCGCCTAACGCGCCCGGAACCAGAAGTTTACTCAGCCCTTGCTCGCCAGAAGATGACGCGGAGGATCCTTTTTGCCCAAGAAGAGATTGTAGTTGATTCAGCCAGTTAGCCATTTTGCCCCTCAAGTACAGACGAATAATCATCAAAGCGTACCCGAGGGGATGTCAGGAAGTGTCCTGGTCATCAAAAGATGTGCAAATACCTCCGTTACTGCGGCTGATATTCCGCCGTTCCGGCTTTGCAATCGACTTTTACCTGATAGTGAATATCCGCGCTTTTACCGCGAACCGTCAGAGGAACAGACCATTTACCGTCTTTGCCCGTAATATCGGGTGTGTTGACCCAGGCGACAGGATCGGCTTGCCCGACGCGTTTTTGATCGTCAGCCCAGCGCGCGATGCGATTTTGTTGATAATCACGTTTCACGCTCGCCGCAATACCCTTAGCGTCCAGTCCCTCACACTTAGGGAACTGGACATTTTTACTTTCCATATTTGCCGCAAATACAGATGCGCTGGCAGACAGCAGCAGCAGGCTCAACAACGCTCTTTTTTTATACATTCTTTTCTCCTTAAACTCCCCTTCGTCCTTCAGATTGCTTGTAGCAATGAGAAATGACGTCAGGGATTGCACAATGATTCAGGGAAAAGCATGGTACAAAACGTCAGGAGCGCAAGTCGTTTCAGGCAGCCTGAGTATCATCTTCACCGTGCGCGTCGTTTTCGACCGCCTGTGGCGATGGCAATTTGCCATTTTTCAGAATGGTGCTTAGTACATCTTTTTGCTCAGCCAGCCACAGGGAAAGCGCTTCGCGCTGCTCGTCTTCAAGCGCTACCGGCGATTGCTCCAGCCATGTGTCGAGCAAATCCGCTGTATCAAGCATTTTGTCATACGCATCGGCTTCCTTTTTGCTGGTAAACGACATTTTTTCCTCACCTTCCCGAATGACTACGTATTTAACTTCAACCGCCATTTTTGCAGCCTCTTAAATTACCTGTATTTATGTACAGTATATTCTTTTTGTGCCTCGAAATCAACCTGGTAATAAAGACAGACGCAAACGTTTTCGTTTATACTGCGCCCAGATAAAACAGGGGATTAATTTATGACGTTATTAGGCACAGCGCTGCGTCCCGCAGCAACGCGAGTGATGTTATTAGGTTCGGGTGAACTAGGTAAAGAGGTGGCAATTGAATGTCAACGCCTGGGTGTGGAAGTCATTGCCGTGGATCGTTACCCCGACGCACCAGCCATGCACGTTGCCCACCGCTCGTACGTAATCAACATGCTGGACGGCGAAGCATTACGCCAACTCGTAGAGCGTGAAAAACCACATTATATCGTGCCGGAAATCGAGGCGATTGCTACGGATATGCTGGTAAAACTGGAACAGGAAGGCCAGCGTGTCGTGCCGTGCGCCAGGGCTACGCAACTGACCATGAACCGCGAAGGGATCCGTCGACTCGCCGCCGAAGAATTGTCTCTACCAACCTCTTCTTACCGCTTTGCTGACAGCGAGGCCCGCTTTCGCGAAGCCGTCACTGAAATCGGCTATCCCTGCATCGTGAAACCAGTAATGAGTTCATCTGGTAAAGGACAGAGTTTTATCCGTTCAGCCGATCAGCTCACTACAGCCTGGGATTATGCTCAACAGGGTGGCCGGGCTGGTGCCGGGCGCGTTATCGTCGAAGGCGTAGTGAATTTTGATTTTGAAATCACCCTGCTTACCGTCAGTGCCGTTGATGGCGTGCATTTCTGCGCGCCGGTTGGACATCGTCAGGAGGATGGCGATTATCGTGAATCCTGGCAGCCACAGCAAATGAGTGAACTGGCACTGGCACGCGCGCAGGAGATTGCCCGTAAGGTGGTGCTGGCGCTGGGCGGCTACGGACTGTTTGGGGTCGAACTGTTCGTCTGCGGTGATGAGGTAATTTTCAGCGAAGTTTCCCCTCGCCCTCACGATACGGGTATGGTGACCTTAATTTCGCAGGATCTGTCCGAGTTTGCCCTGCACGTTCGCGCATTCCTCGGTCTGCCCGTTGGCGCAATCCGCCAGTATGGACCTTCAGCTTCCGCCGTTATTCTGCCGCAGCTTATCAGTCAGAATGTGACATTTGATAACGTTCAGGCCGCCGTGGGCGCAGGTATGCAAGTTAGATTCTTCGGCAAACCGGAAATCGACGGTAGCCGTCGTCTGGGCGTGGTGCTGACTACCGCGCAGAATATTGAGGACGCGGTGATTCGGGCAAAAAATGCGGCCGCACAGGTGAAGGTAAAAGGATAAAAAAACGGGCCGAATGGCCCGTTACAGACTCGCAGGCCCGGTAATGATTACCGGGCATTTTGCGCAATTACTGCTTCGCGCCTTCAACAGCCTCACGAGCTAGTTTGGTTATGCGATCGTAATCACCCGCTTCCAGCGCATCTGCCGGAACCAGCCAGGAACCGCCGATGCACAGTACGCTTTTCAGTGCCAGATAATCACGGTAATTCGCCGGAGAGATACCACCGGTTGGGCAGAAACGGACCTGTGAGAACGGACCCGCAATCGCCTGCAGCGCTTTAGTACCGCCGTTCGCTTCCGCCGGGAAGAATTTGAACTCTTTCAAACCGTAATCCATACCCAGCATCAGTTCAGAAACGGTGCTGATACCCGGGATTAACGGAATAGTGCCTTCGGTTGCGGCTTTCAGCAGCGGTTCGGTCAGGCCAGGGCTAATAGCAAATTGCGCCCCCGCTTCGGTAACTTCAGCCAGCTGTTGTGGATTCAGTACGGTACCCGCACCAACGATAGCGTCCGGAACTTCTTTGGCGATCGCGCGAATGGCATCCATCGCACATGCGGTACGTAAGGTCACTTCCAGAACGCGCACGCCCCCTGCAACCAGCGCTTTTGCCATTGGCACCGCGTGCTCCAGTTTATTAACCACGATAACCGGTACAACCGGGCCAGTGGTCAGGATTGCTTCTGCACTTGTCTTCCAGTTTTTCATCAGAGTTTTCTCTCGCCTGATTACAAAATAAGTCTTAAAAAGTGATACAGGTTGCGCCCTGCTCCGCACCGGACAGCTTTTCACGCAACGCGCTGAACATTTCACGGCCAGTACCCACGCGCGATGCGCTGAGGTCAGGAATGTGAGGCTGACGAGAAGCAAGTTCCTCTTCATCAACCAGCAGCGTTAATTCACCTGTCTGTCCATTCACACGAATGATGTCGCCATCGCGTACTTTTGCCAGCAGCCCGCCATCATAGGCTTCCGGAGTTACATGGATTGCTGAAGGCACTTTACCTGAAGCACCTGAAAGTCGTCCATCAGTAACTAACGCTATTTTGAAACAACGGTCCAATAATACACCAAGTGGCGGCATGAGTTTATGTAATTCTGGCATTCCGTTCGCTTTTGGTCCCTGATGACGCACAACCACCACGCAATCCCGGTCAAGCAGACCCGCATCAAACGCCGGTAACACATCGTGCTGACTTTCAAAGACAACCGCCGGTGCTTCGATGATCTGGTTTTCTACCGGAACCGCCGATGTTTTCATCACCGCTCGGCCAAGGTTTCCGCTCAGCACTTTGGTGCCGCCATGATGAGAGAAAGGTTGGTCAAAGGTGGCAATCACGTTGCTGTCCAGCGACTTCGCCGCCCCTTCACGCCAGTCCAGTTCACCATTGTTAAGCCACGGCTCCATGGTGTAGCGTGATAAACCGAATCCAGCGACGGTGTTCACATCTTCATGCAGCAGACCCGCGTTAAGCAGCTCACGCATTAATACCGGTACCCCACCCGCCGCCTGGAAGTGGTTAATGTCCGCCGGTCCATTCGGGTACAGACGCGCCATCAGCGGCACGATATCGGACAGATCGGAGAAGTCGTCCCAGTTAATGAGAATACCGGCTGCGCGCGCCATGGCCACCAGGTGCATCGTATGGTTGGTTGAGCCCCCGGTCGCCAGCAGCGCGACAATCCCGTTCACTACCACTTTTTCATCGATCATTTTACCGATCGGCATCCATTCATTGCCGTTGCCGGTCAGGCGCGTCACCTGACGGGCTGCTGCTGCGGTCAGCGCTTCACGCAGCGGCGCATCTGGGTGCACAAATGAGGAGCCTGGCAATTGCATCCCCATAAACTCCACCACCATCTGGTTGGTATTTGCTGTGCCGTAGAACGTACAGGTTCCCGGTGCGTGATAAGACGCCGCCTCGGATTCAAGAAGCGCCATACGATCGACTTTACCTTCAGCATACAGCTGACGGATACGCACTTTTTCTTTGTTCGCCAGACCGCTAGCCATCGGACCGGAAGGGATAAATATTGAAGGCAGATGCCCAAATGACAGTGCCGCCATCACCAGACCTGGAACAATTTTGTCGCACACGCCGAGGAACAACGCGCCGTCGAACATATTGTGGGAAAGGCCCACCGCAGCCGACATCGCAATCACTTCACGACTCAGCAGGGACAGTTCCATCCCATCCTGTCCCTGGGTCACACCATCACACATAGCCGGCACACCGCCTGCGACCTGGCCTACCGCATTGGCTTCATGCAGCGCTTTACGAATGATGGCCGGATAGTGTTCATACGGTTGATGCGCGGAAAGCATGTCGTTATAGGAGGTAATAATCGCGATATTGTTACGCAGCATGCTTTTCAGCGAAGCTTTGTCGTCCGGCTGACACGCGGCAAAACCATGGGCAAGGTTACCGCATGCCAGCTGTGAGCGATGAACGGTAGTTGATTTCGCTTGTTCAATACGGGCGAGGTAGGCGGAACGTGTGTCACGAGAACGTTCGACGATACGTTGTGTTACGCGTAACAAATTCGGATTCATAGAGGCTCCTGAAATTTATCTGTCAGAGCGTTGGATTAACAATGTGATTCAGATGGGTTAAAAACAGCTGAATCGCTTGTTAGCCGTAGCTCAAGGGCAAAATCGTTTCAGGCAGTGTAATAAAAAAAGCCCCGCGGGTGAATCCACGCGGAGCTTAAAAGTGCAAAAATTATTCTACAATCTGTGTTAGATCATGTTACCGGTAAAATAATACCAATGGGCTAGATGACATTTTACTCGAATTCGTTCCAGGAACGACCATCACGGGTGATCATGGCCACAGAAGCAACCGGTCCCCAGGTACCTGCCTGATACGGCTTCGGCGCGTCATTGTCCATCGCCCAGGCTTCAGTAATCGAGTCGACCCACTTCCATGCTTCTTCAACTTCATCACGACGCACAAACAGCGCCTGGATACCACGCATCGTCTCGAGCAGCAGGCGCTCATAGGCATCAGCAAGGTGCGTCTGATTGAAGGTTTCGGAATAGCTCAGATCAAGCTTGGTAATTTGCAGATTATGTTTATGATCCAGACCAGGCACTTTGTTAAGTACCTGGATATCAACACCTTCATCAGGCTGCAAACGAATGGTCAGCTTGTTCTGCGGCAGATCCTGCCAGGACTCTCTGAACAGATTCAGCCCAGGCGTTTTGAAGTAAACCACGACTTCTGAGCACTTCGTCGGTAAACGTTTACCGGTACGCAGATAGAACGGAACGCCCGCCCAGCGCCAGTTATCGATATCCACACGGATCGCCACAAACGTTTCCGTATTGCTGCTCTTGTTCGCGCCTTCTTCTTCCAGGTATCCCGGCACTTTTTTGCCCTGGGCAAAGCCTGCGGTGTACTGACCGCGAACCGTTTTTTCACGTACGTTCGAACGATCGATGCGACGCAGCGATTTCAGCACCTTCACTTTTTCGTCACGGATGCTGTCGGCGCTCAGATCGGACGGCGGAGACATCGCGATCATGCACAGAATTTGTAGCAGGTGGTTCTGAATCATGTCGCGCATTTGACCTGCCTGGTCAAAATAGCCCCAGCGACCTTCAATACCGACTTCTTCAGCCACGGTAATTTCTACGTGATCAATAGTGCGGTTATCCCAGTTGTTCACAAACAGGGAGTTAGCAAAACGCAGTGCCAGCAGGTTCAGAACCGTCTCTTTGCCGAGATAGTGGTCAATACGATAAACCTGACACTCTTCGAAGTACTCGCCAACCTGATCGTTGATCTCCCTGGATGTCGCCAGCGACGTGCCCAGCGGTTTTTCCATCACCACGCGGGCGGGTTTAGCATTCAGCTTTGCTTCACCCAGGCCTTTGCAGATCGCGCCAAAGGTGCTCGGCGGCATCGCAAAATAGTTAATGGTGGTACGCGATTTTTGATCCAGCATTTTGCCCAGACGTTTGAACGCGGCAGTGTCATTGACGTCCAGATTACAAAACTCCAGACGACCACTGAGGGTTTCCCATAAACCTTCATCGATCTTTTCTTTCATGAAGGTTTCGAGCGCTTCGCGCACAACCTTGGTATAGGCTGCTTTGTCCCAGTCGGCACGCCCTACCCCGATGATACGGGTTTCCGGGTTAATCTGACCGGCCTTTTCCAGTTGATACAGGGAAGGCAGCAATTTCCGCCGCGCCAGGTCGCCCTTCGCGCCGAAAATGACCAGGTCACATGCCTGGGCTGTTTGCGTTACCGCCATGTCATTCTCCTCAATTAAGTACCTGGTGCTTCTGCCAGACACTGGTTGTAATTTTATTACAGTGCACTGTACTGCTTTTACGTGAATCCGGAAACCGTAAACGCTTATCCAGCCGTGCTGTTACCGCGAACAGACGCTTAATTGTCGTTTACCGCAGCAAAATGGACAAAAAAGTCGCCTTTTTTCGTACCCATGACGAAGTAAGAAAACCAGACTCCGATCATGTAATGAAAAAAAACAACAACTATCCTGTCCATTTTGCCCCGTTGCCGCATCAGCAGGGGTAATATCTATACACTGAATTATGCCCCGATTTCCCCTTATTGCTGAAATCGTTTTGTCCATGACCCATGAGTCTACCTACATCATGAATATGCTGGAAAAAATCCAGTTAAAACTGGAACATTTGAGCAAGTCAGAGCGTAAAGTCGCCGATATCATTATTGCCTTTCCCGAGCGGGCAATCCATTCGAGCATCGCCGCGCTTGCCGCTGAGGCCGATGTCAGCGAGCCGACGGTTAACCGTTTCTGTCGCAGTATGGACACACGCGGCTTCCCTGATTTTAAACTGCATCTGGCGCAAAGTCTGGCCAATGGCACTCCTTATGTTAATCGCAATGTGGATGAGGATGACAGCGTAGAATCTTACACGGGGAAAATCTTCGAGTCAGCGATGGCAAGTCTCGACCACGTCCGCCAGTCGCTGGATAACGCGGCGGTAAACCGGGCGGTAGATTTGTTAACCCAGGCGAAAAAAATTGCCTTCTTTGGCCTGGGTTCTTCCGCTGCAGTCGCGCATGACGCGATGAATAAATTTTTCCGATTTAACGTACCGGTAATCTATTCCGACGATATTGTTCTGCAACGCATGAGCTGTATGAATTGTAGCGACGACGACGTCATTGTGCTTATTTCTCACACCGGAAGAACCAAAAGTCTGGTTGAGCTGGCGCAGTTGGCCAGGGAAAACGACGCGATGGTTATCGCCCTCACATCTCCCGGCACGCCGCTGGCGCGTGAAGCAACGCTGGCAATTACCCTCGATGTACCGGAAGATACTGACATTTATATGCCCATGGTCTCTCGACTTGCTCAACTGACCGTGATAGATGTGCTGGCTACAGGATTTACTTTGCGCCGTGGGGCAAAATTTAGAGATAACTTGAAGCGTGTCAAGGAAGCGCTCAAGGAATCGCGTTTTGATAAAGAATTACTCATCAAGAGTGATGACCGCTAAAAGCAATAACAATGTTCTACCCTTTTATCATCCGGGTTGTTCATTTTACCGTTAATGTTTGAGAACGGCCGGATTAATGTTCACGCAACACCAAGTTGTTTCAGTCAACGGAGTATTACATGTCCAGAAGGCTTCGCAGAACCAAAATCGTTACCACGTTAGGCCCGGCAACTGACCGCGATAACAACCTTGAAAAGATTATCGCCGCGGGTGCGAACGTTGTACGTATGAACTTTTCTCACGGCTCTCCAGAAGATCACAAATTGCGGGCGGATAAGGTCCGTGAAATTGCCGCAAAACTGGGACGTCATGTAGCTATATTGGGTGACCTGCAGGGACCTAAAATCCGCGTTTCTACCTTTAAAGAAGGTAAAGTATTCCTTAATGTTGGCGACAAGTTTCTGTTAGACGCCAACCTTGGCAAAGGCGAAGGCGACAAAGAAAAAGTCGGCATTGATTATAAAGGGCTGCCTGCTGACGTCGTGCCTGGTGATATCCTGCTGCTTGATGACGGTCGCGTTCAGCTCAAGGTGCTCGAAGTTCAGGGCATGAAAGTCTTCACCGAAGTGACCGTTGGTGGCCCGCTGTCTAATAACAAGGGCATCAACAAACTGGGCGGCGGCCTCTCTGCTGAAGCTCTGACCGAAAAAGACAAAGCCGACATTATCACCGCCGCGCAAATCAGCGTTGACTATCTGGCCGTCTCCTTCCCACGCTGCGGCGAGGATCTGAACTATGCCCGCCGTCTGGCGCGCGACGCTGGCTGCGATGCGAAAATCGTCGCCAAAGTAGAACGTGCAGAAGCCGTCTGCGACCAGAATGCGATGGATGACATCATTCTGGCTTCCGACGTAGTAATGGTGGCGCGTGGCGACCTGGGCGTTGAAATTGGCGATCCTGAGCTGGTAGGCATTCAGAAAGCATTAATTCGTCGCGCGCGTCAGCTGAATCGGGCAGTTATCACCGCTACCCAGATGATGGAGTCGATGATCACCAACCCAATGCCGACCCGTGCAGAAGTAATGGACGTGGCGAACGCCGTCCTTGATGGTACCGATGCCGTTATGCTCTCTGCAGAAACAGCAGCAGGTCAGTATCCGGCGGAAACCGTCGCGGCAATGGCCCGCGTTTGTCTGGGCGCGGAGAAAATCCCAAGCATCAATGTCTCTAAACACCGCCTTGACGTGCAGTTTGATAACGTTGAAGAAGCCATTGCTATGTCAGCGATGTACGCCGCTAACCACCTTAAAGGGGTTACCGCTATCATCGCGATGACGGAATCTGGTCGTACCGCGCTGATGACTTCTCGTATCAGCTCTGGTCTGCCGATTTTCGCGATGTCTCGTCATGAGCGTACGCTGAATCTGACCTCCCTGTACCGCGGCGTCACCCCGGTTCACTTCGACAGCGAAACAGACGGTGTCGTTGCTGCTAATGAAGCGGTGAACTTGCTGCGCGATAAAGGCTATCTGGTTTCGGGTGATCTGGTGATCGTGACCCAGGGCGATGTGATGAGCACTATAGGCTCAACTAATACCACACGTATTCTGACCGTAGAATAAGTGGCTCAAATATAAAAAAGCCTCTCGTTTGAGAGGCTTTTTTTTTATTTCTTCGGATAGAGATCTTTGCGCTTATAGGGCTCAATTTCGCCAGGTTTACGTGTCTTAAGCAGTTTCAAAATCCAGGTGTATTGTTCGACATGTGGCGTGACAAAAATCTCCACCTCTTCGTTCATTCGTCTGGCAATGGTGTGGTCATCCGCGGTCAGGATGTCATCCATCGGTGGACGAACATGAATCGTCAGCCGATGCGTTTTACCATCGTACACCGGAAACAGTGGCACGACGCGGGCGTGACAGACCTTCATCAGGCGACCAATCGCCGGCAACGTGGCTTTATAGGTAGCAAAAAAATCGACAAACTCGCTATGCTCAGGACCATGATCCTGATCCGGCAGATAGTAACCCCAATATCCCTGACGCACGGACTGGATAAATGGTTTGATGCCATCATTTCGCGCATGCAAACGACCACCAAAGCGTCGGCGCACCGTGTTCCAGACATAATCGAATACCGGATTTCCCTGGTTGTGAAACATCGCAGCCATTTTCTGACCCTGGGACGCCATCAACATCGCCGGGATATCTACGCCCCAACCATGAGGAACCAGAAAGATCACCTTTTCATCGTTGCGACGCATCTCTTCAATGATTTCCAGCCCCTGCCAGTCAACCCGATTCTGAATTTTCTCCGGGCCACGTATCGCCAGTTCTGCCATCATGACCATCGCCTGAGGCGCAGTTGCATACATCTCATCAACAATGGCTTGACGCTCAGCTTCGCTACGTTCAGGAAAGCAGAGAGATAAATTGATCAATGCTCTGCGACGCGAGCTTTTTCCCAGTCTTCCGGCAAGCCGTCCGAGCTTTGCCAGAATAGGATCACGAAATGATGCTGGCGTTAACGCAATGCCAGCTATCGCCGCCACACCCAGCCAGGCGCCCCAGTAGCGCGGATGGCGAAATGATTTGTGAAACTCAGGGATATACTCAATATTCTTTTTTTTCGTTTCCATGCTCTTCCAGTGTCTGGTGCCGCGAAAAGTAAATCTGCTGATAGTGTAGCGGCGCACCGTGCGCCGTACAAAATAAAAAAGCCGGCACGCTATGCGTACCGGCTTTTTCAGTGTAGTAATTAATCGAAACGCAACTGAGGCACAACCTCTTTCACCTGAGCCAGGTAATCGGTACGATCTGAACCGGTCAGCCCTTCTGTACGCGGCAGTTTCGCCGTCAGCGGGTTAACAGCCTGTTGGTTAACCCAAACTTCGTAGTGCAGATGCGGACCCGTTGAACGCCCCGTATTGCCTGACAGTGCGATACGATCGCCACGTTTCACTTTTTGTCCTGGTTTGACCAACAGCTTACGTAAGTGCATATAGCGCGTGGTATAGGTGCGACCATGACGCACGGCAACATAATATCCGGCTGCACCACTGCGTTTGGCCACCACCACTTCGCCATCACCTACCGACAGCACCGGCGTCCCTTGCGGCATCGCAAAGTCGACGCCTTTGTGCGGCGCAACGCGCCCTGTCACCGGGTTCAGGCGACGCGGGTTAAAGTTTGAGGAGATGCGGAACTGCTTCGCCGTAGGGAAACGCATGAAACCTTTCGCCAGACCGGTACCGTTGCGATCATAAAATTTACCGTCTTCCGCACGGATGGCGTAATAATCTTTGCCTTCAGAACGTAAACGCACGCCCAGCAGCTGGCTTTGCTCACGTTTACCGTCAAGCATTTCGCGCGACATCAGTACCGAGAACTCATCGCCTTTTTTCAGCTTGCGGAAATCCATCTGCCACTGCATGGCCTTAATGACTGCGCTGATTTCAGAGCTGGTCAGCCCGGCTTCTTTGGCGCTGGCGACGAAACTTCCGCCCACCGTGCCTTTGATTCGGCTGTTAACCCAATCGCCCTGCTGCATTTCACTGCTCATTTTGAAACCCGTCGCGGTGCGATCGTAAGTACGGGTTTCGCGGCGGGAAACTTCCCAGGTCAGACGCTGCAACTCACCTTCTGCGCTTAACGTCCAGGAAAGCTGCTGACCAATTTTCAGGTTTCGCAGTTCTTTGTCGGACGCTGCGAGCTGGCTGATGTCTCCCATATCGATGCCGTACTGATTCAGAATGCTGCTCAGCGTATCACCCGTGGAGACGACATACTCATGCACGCCAGCTTCACCAGACGTTTTGTCATCCAGTTCATCCTGCGGGATTGCTTCGTCTTCCTGAGCGGCCTGGTCGATAGGTTCACTGGCCTCAGGCAACAACGAGCGAATCTCGCTTTTTTCCAGCTCGATTGTTTTGACGATGGGGGCAGAATCGGGATGGTAAACATAGGGTCGCCAGACGGCGACAGCCAATGTCAGTACGGTAAGCGACCCCAGCATAACGCGATGGGGTCGCGGCAGATTATTAAATGCCAGAGCGACAGAGCGGGCTATCTGTTGCACGTATTCACTTCCTCATTAATCTCCTTTCAGGCAGCTCGCATACTGGTTGGCTAATTGGTTCAAAAACGCTGAATAGCTTGTTTTACCCAGTTTGATATTCGTTCCGAGCGGATCCAACGTTCCCATTCGAACGGATGTCCCTCTCGCAACAGCTTCAACGACCGCTGGCCTGAACTGTGGCTCAGCAAAAACGCAGGTTGCTTTTTGCTCAACCAACTGTGTTCTTATTTCATGTAAACGCTGCGCACCTGGTTGAATCTCAGGGTTCACGGTAAAGTGACCAAGCGGTGTTAATCCGTAGTGTTTTTCGTAATAGCCATAGGCGTCATGAAAAACGAAGTAACCTTTCCCCTTGAGCGGCGCGAGCTCGTTACCTACCTGCTTATCGGTTGCGGCTAATTGTGCCTCAAAATCCTTCAGGTTGGCGTCAAGTTTGGCTCGACTTTGCGGCATAAGTTCCACTAATTTTTCATGGATTGCAACCGCTGAGGCCCGCGCTATCTCTGGGGAAAGCCAAAGATGCATGTTGTAATCGCCATGATGGTGATGCTCGTCACTTTTTTCGCCGCCAGCATCATTGTGTCCATGATCGTCATCGTCGTCATCGGCACCTTTCATGAGTAACGGTTTCACGTCATTGAGCTGCGCAATCGTTACCTGTTTTGCGTTAGGAATATTCTTGACTGATTTTTCCATAAACGCTTCCATCTCAGGCCCAATCCAAACGACTAAGTCCGCGCCCTGTAAGCGTTTTACGTCTGAAGGACGCAATGAATAATCGTGTTCGGACGCCCCGTCAGGTAGCAAAACCTGGGTGTCAGTAACCCCGTCTGCAATGGCTGAAGCGATAAACCCCAGCGGCTTAAGAGAAGCCACGACAGTGGCATTTGCTGCCTGTGTTGCACTACCCCAAAGAGCAGCAGATAATGCTGCGAAAAGAAGCGTATTTTTATGTAACATAATGCGACCAATCATCGTAATGAATGCAAGAAATGTGATATTATAACATTCTATAACTTCTGCAAGACTAAAATTGATATGACGACTTTGGTTTCACTGGAAAATGTCTCGGTCTCTTATGGTCAACGCCGCGTCCTTTCTGACGTTTCGCTTGAACTTCGACCCGGTAAAATTTTGACGCTTCTCGGCCCTAATGGAGCAGGGAAGTCTACGCTGGTGCGCGTTGTATTAGGGCTGGTAGCGGCTGATGAGGGAGTTATCAAGCGTAATGGACAACTGCGGATTGGCTATGTGCCGCAAAAACTGTACCTCGATACTACGCTTCCGCTGACGGTAAGTCGCTTTTTGCGCTTACGTCCCGGCACCAAAAAAGAGGATATTCTTCCGGCGCTGAAACGCGTTCAGGCCGGGCATCTGATGAATGCGCCGATGCAAAAACTCTCTGGTGGAGAAACGCAACGCGTCCTGCTGGCTCGTGCTTTATTGAATAAGCCTCAGTTATTGGTGCTTGACGAGCCAACCCAGGGTGTGGATGTCAATGGGCAAGTCGCACTTTACGATCTTATCGACCAATTGCGACGTGAACTGGATTGCGCCGTACTGATGGTTTCCCATGATCTGCATTTGGTGATGGCAAAAACCGATGAGGTACTGTGCCTGAACCATCATATTTGTTGTTCCGGCGCGCCGGAAGTGGTTTCCATGCATCCGGAATTCATCTCAATGTTCGGACAACGCGGCGCCGAACAACTCGGAATATACCGTCATAATCATAATCACCGCCACGATTTACAGGGTCGTATTGTCTTACGCCGGGGAAATGGTCACTCATGATTGAATTGTTATTACCCGGTTGGTTAGCCGGGATCATGCTGGCCTGTGCCGCTGGCCCGCTTGGCTCGTTTGTGGTCTGGCGTCGAATGTCTTATTTCGGTGATACACTGGCCCACGCGTCGCTGCTGGGGGTCGCCTTTGGCCTGCTTTTGGATGTAAACCCTTTCTATGCGGTAATCGCCGTCACTTTGTTGTTGGCTGGCGGTCTGGTATGGCTGGAGAAACGCCCTCACCTCGCGATTGATACCTTACTGGGCATTATGGCCCACAGTGCGCTGTCATTAGGGCTGGTTGTCGTTAGCCTGATGTCCAACATCCGAGTGGATCTGATGGCCTACCTGTTTGGTGATTTGCTCGCCGTGACGCCAGAAGATCTCATCTCCATCGCCATTGGCGTGGTTATCGTTCTGGCGATTTTGTTCTGGCAGTGGCGTAACCTGTTGTCGATGACCATCAGCCCGGATCTGGCATTTGTCGATGGCGTGAAGCTGCAACGCGTAAAGCTACTGCTGATGCTGGTTACGGCGTTAACGATTGGCGTGGCGATGAAATTTGTTGGGGCGTTGATTATCACATCATTGCTGATTATCCCTGCGGCCACCGCACGCCGTTTTGCGCGTACGCCAGAGCAGATGGCCGGCGTTGCCGTGGGCGTTGGAATGATAGCGGTTACAGGCGGTCTGACGTTCTCAGCGTTCTATGATACGCCAGCAGGGCCATCTGTGGTGCTGTGTGCTGCACTGCTGTTTATTTTCAGCATGATGAAAAAGCAGGCGAGCTGAATGTGTGCTGCCCGGTGGCGTTTCGCTTACCGGGCGTTGCATTGTTAAGGCATTGCCGGCGGCGTGATCCCGAAATGGTTCCAGGCACGCACAGTTGCCATACGTCCACGCGGCGTACGTTGCAGAAAACCTTGCTGAATCAGATACGGTTCCAGCACGTCCTCAATGGTTTCCCGCTCTTCCCCAATCGCCGCCGCCAGGTTATCCAGTCCTACCGGTCCACCGAAGAATTTATCGATAACCGCCAGCAGCAGCTTACGGTCCATATAATCGAATCCTTCCGCATCCACATTAAGCATATCCAGTGCCTGAGCGGCGATATCTGCCGAAATTGTGCCGTCATGCTTCACTTCGGCGAAATCGCGTACCCGGCGCAATAACCGGTTGGCGATACGCGGCGTACCGCGGGCGCGGCGAGCCACTTCCAGCGCGCCTTCTTCGCTCATTTCCAGCCCCATAAAGCGGGCGCTGCGCCCAACAATGTGCTGCAGGTCAGCCACCTGATAGAACTCCAGGCGCTGGACAATACCAAAGCGGTCACGTAACGGTGACGTTAACGACCCGGCGCGCGTTGTCGCCCCGATTAGCGTAAACGGCGGCAGATCAATCTTAATCGAACGTGCAGCCGGCCCTTCACCAATCATGATATCCAGCTGATAATCTTCCATCGCCGGATACAATACCTCTTCCACCACCGGTGACAGACGATGGATTTCATCGATAAACAACACATCGTGTGGTTCAAGGTTGGTGAGCATTGCCGCCAGGTCACCCGCTTTTTCCAGTACCGGACCGGAAGTGGTACGCAGATTAACACCCATTTCATTGGCAACAATATTGGCAAGCGTGGTTTTACCGAGGCCAGGAGGACCGAAAATCAGCAGATGGTCAAGCGCGTCACCGCGCAGCTTCGCCGCCTGGATAAAAATCTCCATTTGCGAACGCACCTGCGGCTGACCAATGTACTCTTCCAGCAATTTAGGGCGGATCGCCCGATCCACCAGATCTTCTGGGGTCGTGCTGACAGCCGAAATCAGACGGTCTGCTTCAATCATCCTCTACCTCACAGCGCAGCGCGAAGCGCTTCACGAATCAGGGTTTCACTGCTGGCATCAGGGCGGGCAATCTTGCTCACCATTCGGCTGGCTTCCTGTGGTTTATAGCCCAACGCCACCAGCGCAGCAACCGCTTCCTGCTCGGCGTCGTCCGTTACCGGACTTGCCGGCGAGGTCAGTACCAAATCCGCCGCCGGGGTGAAGAGGTCGCCATGCAGACCTTTAAAGCGGTCTTTCATTTCAACAATCAAACGCTCTGCGGTTTTCTTACCAATGCCTGGTAATTTCACCAGTGCGCCAAGCTCTTCGCGTTCAACGGCATTAACAAACTGTTGCGCAGACATACCGGAGAGGATAGCCAGCGCCAGCTTCGGTCCCACACCGTTAGTTTTGATTAACTCTTTAAACAGCGTGCGCTCCTGCTTGTTGTTAAAGCCATATAGCAACTGAGCATCTTCACGCACGACAAAATGGGTGAAGATGATGGCCTCTTGCCCGGCTTCCGGCAACTCGTAGAAACAGGTCATCGGCATATGAACTTCATAGCCTACCCCACCTGTCTCCAGAAGGACCAGCGGGGGTTGTTTTTCAAGAATGATGCCTCTGAGTCTGCCTATCACGTGACGCTCCTGCGTTAAGGGCTAAAAGGTAATGCGCTATCATAAAAAAAGGCTGGATAGATATCCAGCCTCATTTATCACTAACGTAACCGACCTCGCGCCAGATTCAGCCTCGATTCGCTCATTTGCATGGCGTTCTGACTGACGTGGCAGTGGGTTATGGCAATCGCCAGCGCATCCGCAGCATCCGCCTGCGGGTTCGCCGGGAGTTTTAGCAGCGTGCGTACCATATGCTGAACCTGACTTTTTTCCGCGCTACCGATCCCCACCACTGTCTGTTTTACCTGACGGGCCGCATATTCAAACACCGGAAGATCCTGGTTAACGGCAGCAACGATTGCCACGCCGCGCGCCTGCCCCAGCTTGAGCGCCGAATCGGCGTTTTTCGCCATAAAGACCTGTTCAATGGCAAAGTAGTCCGGCTGAAACTGGGTGATGATTTCTGATACGCCCGCATAAATCAGCTTCAGGCGCGATGGTAAATCATCCACTTTCGTTCGAATGCATCCACTTCCCAGATAGGTCAACTGTCGACCGACCTGACGGATTACGCCATAACCGGTGATGCGCGACCCCGGGTCAATGCCGAGAATGATAGACATCACGCATCTCCTGTTAATTTATGGCTTAACCACATCATTCCAGCGTTGCAGCAACCTCATCTGAGATTTCGCCGTTGTGGTAAACTTCCTGCACGTCGTCACAGTCTTCCAGCATATCGATCAGACGGATCAGCTTCGGTGCTGTTTCTGCATCCATATCCGCTTTGGTGGAGGGGATCATCGACACTTCAGCCGCGTCCGCTTTCAGACCAGCCGCTTCCAGCGCATCACGCACTTTGCCCATCTCTTCCCACGCGGTATAAACGTCAATCGCGCCGTCGTCGAAGGTCACAACGTCTTCAGCACCCGCTTCCAACGCTGCTTCCATAATGGCGTCTTCATCACCTTGTTCAAAAGAGATCACGCCTTTTTTGCTGAACAGGTAAGATACGGAACCGTCGGTACCGAGATTGCCGCCCGTTTTCGTGAATGCGTGACGCACTTCCGCAACGGTGCGGTTACGGTTGTCAGACAGACATTCGATCATCACGGCTGTGCCGCCAGGACCGTAACCTTCATAGATGATGGTTTCCATGTTCGCATCATCGTCGCCACCCACACCACGCGCGATTGCACGGTTCAGGGTGTCGCGGGTCATGTTGTTAGCCAGTGCTTTATCAATCGCGGCGCGCAGACGTGGGTTAGCGTCCGGATCGCCGCCACCCAGTTTGGCTGCCGTCACCAGCTCACGAATGATTTTGGTGAAAATTTTACCACGCTTAGCATCTTGCGCTGCTTTACGATGTCTGGTGTTGGCCCATTTACTATGACCTGCCATAAATAATCTCTCCAAAAAGCGCGCCTTCTCAGGCGACGTTAATTACAAACTCTTCAATCGCCTGCCGGTTACTCCACGACTTGGTTAACTGCGCGGCTTCGAACGCATTAACCCAACGGTAGGTCAGATGTTCGGTGAACACGATCTCTCGTTCAGAGGGAAGTGCCAGGCAAAACCAGGATTCAGTATTACGCTCAATTCCCGGCGCGTAGCGATGACGTAAATGGCTAAAAATCTCAAACTCCACCGTATGCTGGCAGTCAATTAAGGTCAGTTGCTCAGTCGCAACATCAATGGCGACCTCTTCCTTTACTTCGCGCATGGCGGCTTGCGACGCGGTTTCCCCCTCTTCGAGGCTGCCGGTGACCGACTGCCAGAAATCAGGATCGTCGCGTCGCTGTAACATCAGCACTCTCCCGGTGTCCTTTGCATAAATCACGACTAACACCGAGACAGGCTGTTTATATGTCATATCAGTTATTCTCGGTCTTCTTAACAACCTGAATGCTCAGTTCCGCCAGTGCAGCTTCGTTGGCAAAGCTTGGCGCTTCAGTCATCAGACACGCTGCAGCCGTGGTTTTCGGGAACGCAATAACATCACGAATATTGTCGGTACCGGTCAGCAGCATCGTCAGGCGATCCAGACCAAACGCCAGGCCTGCATGCGGCGGTGTACCGTATTTTAGCGCATCCAGCAGGAAGCCGAACTTCTCGCGCTGCTCTTGCTCGTTAATGCCCAGAATACCGAATACGGTCTGCTGCATATCACCATTGTGGATACGCACGGAACCACCACCCACTTCATAGCCGTTGATGACCATATCATAGGCGTTGGCGACTGCATCTTCCGGCGCAGCTTTCAGCTCGGCGGCAGTCATATCTTTTGGTGCGGTGAACGGGTGGTGCATTGCGGTCAGACCACCTTCACCATCGTCTTCAAACATTGGGAAGTCGATAACCCACAGCGGCGCCCATTTGGATTCGTCGGTCAGGTTCAGGTCTTTACCCAGTTTCAGACGAAGTGCGCCCATCGCGTCGGCAACCACTTTCTTGTTGTCAGCACCGAAGAAGATCATGTCGCCGTCTTGCGCAGCGGTACGTTCCAGAATCGCTTCCACGATTTCTGCGTTCAGGAACTTGGCAACCGGGCTGGTGATACCTTCCAGGCCTTTCGCACGCTCGGTGACTTTGATGTAAGCCAGACCTTTCGCGCCGTAAATCTTAATAAAGTTACCGTAATCGTCGATCTGCTTACGGCTTAAGCTCGCGCCGCCCGGTACGCGCAGGGCAGCCACACGGCCTTTCGGATCGTTCGCCGGACCAGAGAATACGGCGAACTCAACGCCTTTCACCAGATCAGCAACGTCAACCAGCTCCATCGGGTTACGCAAGTCTGGTTTATCAGAGCCGTAACGACGCTCAGCTTCGGTGAAGGTCATGATCGGGAAATCACCCAGATCCACACCTTTCACTTCCAGCCACAGATTACGTACCAGCGCTTCCATCACTTCACGCACCTGCGGTGCGGTCATGAAGGACGTCTCAACGTCGATCTGGGTAAATTCAGGCTGACGGTCAGCACGTAAGTCTTCATCACGGAAGCATTTTACGATCTGATAATAGCGGTCAAAACCAGACATCATCAGCAGCTGTTTAAACAGTTGAGGAGACTGCGGCAGCGCGTAGAACTTACCTTTGTGTACGCGAGAAGGAACCAGGTAATCGCGCGCACCTTCCGGCGTCGCTTTGGTCAGCATTGGCGTTTCGATGTCGAGGAAGCCGTGGTCGTCCATAAAACGACGTACCAGACTGGTGATTTTGGCGCGCGTTTTCAGGCGCTGCGCCATTTCAGGACGACGCAGATCCAGGTAGCGATACTTCAGTCGCGCTTCTTCGGTATTTACGTGGTTAGAGTCCAGCGGCAGCGAATCTGAACGGTTAATGATGGTCAGATCGGAAGCCAGCACTTCAATTTCGCCCGTCGCCATATCAGCGTTGACGTTTTTCGCATCACGCGCACGCACGGTGCCCGTAACCTGGATGCAGAACTCATTACGCAGTTCGGAGGCCAGCTTTAACGCGTCCGCACGGTCCGGATCGAAAAATACCTGCACGATACCTTCGCGGTCGCGCATATCGATAAAGATCAGGCTACCAAGATCACGACGACGGTTGACCCAACCACACAGAGTCACCTGCTGCCCCTCGTGGGACAGACGTAGCTGTCCGCAATATTCTGTACGCATGAGATATCCCTTAACTTTGCCGCAGGCAGATTGTCACCTGTCTCGCAGATGACGAAGTCGCAGCTTTAGCTGAATGTCACAACTGAATGAAAAAAGGCGGCTATTATACTGGAAATTCTGCCGCACGATAAGTCCGGTACTGACTGTACGCCTGTTTCCTGGACGGGCATTGCGTAATCTCACAAAAAATAACAAAAATTGTCGCCCCTTTCACACTGATTCGCGATTAAGGTGTAACGGAATTCTTTTTTACTGGAGTAAGCATGCTGGAACTGAACGCAAAAACAACCGCCCTTGTCGTTATCGATCTACAGGAAGGGATCCTACCTTTCGCTGGCGGCCCACACTCGGCAAATGATGTGGTTGCCCGCGCTGCGCAGTTGGCGGAAAAATTCCGTGCCCACGGTTCCCCGGTTGTGATGGTGCGCGTCGGCTGGTCTGACAATTATGCCGACGCGCTGAAACAACCGGTTGATGCTCAGACTCCGGCCAAAGCATTACCTGAAAACTGGTGGGATTACCCGACTGCTCTGGGGAAATGTGCCAGCGACCTTGAAGTAACCAAACGCCAGTGGGGTGCGTTCTATGGCACCGATCTGGAATTACAACTGCGTCGCCGGGGTATCGATACCATCGTCCTGTGCGGTATATCCACTAATATTGGCGTGGAGTCCACGGCGCGAAATGCATGGGAGCTGGGTTTTAATCTGATCGTTGCAGAAAACGCCTGTAGCGCCGCCAGCGCTGAGCAACATCAGGGCAGCATGACGCACATATTCCCGCGCATTGCCCGCGTACGCAGCGTGGACGAGATCCTGCACGCGCTATGATTTATATCGGTTTACCCCAATGGTCGCACCCAAAGTGGGTGCGTTTGGGGATCACCAGTCTGGAAGAATATGCCCGCTATTTAAACTGTGTGGAGGGCAACACCACGCTGTACGCACTGCCAAAAGCCGAGATTGTTGCGCGCTGGCATGCACAGACCACCGATGCGTTTCGATTTTGTTTTAAGTTTCCGGCCACCATTTCGCATCAGGCTGCGCTGCGTAATTGCGATGACCTGGTGCAGGAATTTTTCGCGCGCATGTCGCCGCTGGAATCACGCATTGGACAATACTGGCTGCAATTACCCGCGACTTTTGGCCCGCGCGACTTGCCTGCCTTATGGCAGTTTCTCGATGCGCTCCCTAAATCATTTACCTACGGTGTTGAAGTTCGCCATCCTGAATTCTTTGCCAAAGGCGAAGCAGAGCAGCTATTCAATCGTGGTTTACACGAGCGCGGGGTAAACCGGGTGATTCTGGACAGCCGTCCGGTGCATGCCGCAATCCCGCATACTGAAGCGATACGTGACGCTCAGCGTAAGAAACCAAAGGTTCCGGTGCATGCGGTGGTGACGGCAAATCATCCGATGGTACGTTTTATCGGCAGCGATGATATGGCACAAAACAGCGCACTTTTCGCCGTCTGGCTGACCAAGCTGTCGCTATGGCAGCAAACCTCAACGCCGTATCTGTTTCTACATACGCCGGATATCGCGCAGGCCCCGCAGCTTGTCGATACGCTATGGGCAGATTTACACAGCGCCCTGCCAGAGATCGGATCAGCACCTTCTATTCCACAGCAATCTTCTCTTTTCTGACAATGCCACCTATCATAGTCAAGGCCATCAGCCATTTTAAAAGGGAGTTTGTATGGTAAGCGCGCTTTATGCCGTATTGGGTGCGTTATTGTTAATAAAGTTCTCTTTTGACGTCGTTCGCCTGCGTATGCAATACCGCGTTGCTTACGGCGACGGAGGTTTTAGCGAACTACAAAGCGCTATCCGCATTCACGGTAATGCGGTGGAATATATTCCCATTGCACTGGTGCTGCTGTTATTTATGGAAATGAACGGCGCAGAGACGTGGATGGTGCATATTTGCGGGCTGATGTTGATTGCCGGACGACTGATGCATTATTACGGATTCCACCACCGGCTTTTCCGCTGGCGACGTTCAGGCATGAGCGCAACCTGGTGTTCGCTGTTGCTAATGGTGCTGGCGAATCTTTGGTATATGCCCTGGGAGTTGGTTTTCTCCCTGCATTAGCGCACAATACGCCACTTTATTTTTCCCGGATTTTTACGTTATGTCTCACCGCGACACGCTTTTTTCTGCGCCTATCGCCAGTCTGGGTGACTGGACCTTTGATGAACGGGTAGCTGAAGTCTTCCCGGATATGATCCAGCGTTCCGTTCCCGGCTACTCCAACATCATTTCTATGATTGGCATGCTGGCCGAACGTTTCGTACAACCCAACACGCAGGTCTACGATCTTGGCTGCTCTCTGGGCGCGGCGACGCTCTCGGTGCGTCGCAATATTCATCACGAGAATTGCAAAATTATTGCTGTCGACAACTCTCCGGCTATGGTTGAACGCTGTCGTCGTCACATTGATGCTTATAAAGCACCGACTCCGGTTGAGGTTGTCGAAGGCGATATTCGCAACATTACTATCGAAAACGCCTCGATGGTGGTGCTAAATTTTACCCTGCAATTCCTTGAGCCACCCGAGCGCCAGGCATTGTTGGATAAGATTTATCAGGGGCTGAATCCCGGCGGCGCGCTGGTGCTATCTGAAAAATTCAGCTTCGAAGACGCGAACGTAGGCGAGTTGCTGTTCAACATGCACCACGACTTCAAACGAGCAAATGGCTATAGCGAACTGGAAATCAGCCAGAAGCGCAGTATGCTGGAGAACGTGATGCTGACCGACTCTGTCGAAACGCACAAAGCGCGTCTGCATCAGGCTGGTTTTGAACACAGTGAATTGTGGTTCCAGTGCTTTAACTTTGGTTCTCTGGTGGCATTGAAAGATGAGGCTAGCGCATGATCGACTTTGGTAACTTTTATCAGCTGATTGCCAAAAATCATCTTTCTCATTGGCTGGAAACGCTGCCAGCGCAAATCGCGACCTGGCAGCGTGATCAACACGGCTTGTTTAAGCAGTGGTCGAACGCGGTAGAGTTTCTGCCCGAACTGAAGCCGTATCGTCTGGATTTACTGCATAGCGTCACCGCAGAAAGCGAAGAGCCGCTCAGCGACGGTCAGCTCAAACGTATCGACACCCTGATGCGTAACCTGATGCCATGGCGTAAAGGGCCGTACTCATTGTACGGCGTCAATATTGATACCGAGTGGCGCTCAGACTGGAAGTGGGATCGCGTTCTGCCGCACTTGTCTGACCTCACCGGACGCACCATTCTTGATGTCGGTTGCGGCAGTGGCTATCACATGTGGCGCATGATTGGCGCGGGCGCACATCTGGCGGTCGGTATCGATCCGACCCAGCTGTTCCTGTGCCAGTTTGAGGCAGTGCGTAAACTGCTGGGCAATGATCAGCGCGCGCATCTGCTGCCGCTGGGTATTGAACAGCTTCCGGCACTCAACGCCTTTGATACCGTATTCTCCATGGGAGTGCTTTACCACCGCCGCTCACCGTTGGAACATCTCTGGCAGTTGAAGGATCAATTGGTTAAAGATGGCGAACTGGTACTGGAAACGCTGGTGGTTGAAGGCGACGAAAATACCGTACTGGTGCCAGGCGATCGCTACGCCCAGATGCGTAACGTTTACTTTATTCCGTCTGCGCTGGCGCTAAAAAACTGGCTGGAGAAATGCGGGTTTGTTGATGTGCGTATTGCCGACGTATGTGTGACCACTACCGAAGAACAGCGCCGCACCGAATGGATGATAACCGAATCGCTGGCCGATTTCCTCGACCCGAACGACCACAGCAAAACGGTGGAAGGCTACCCTGCTCCACTACGTGCGGTATTGATTGCACGTAAGCCGTAGTCACTTTTTGCCAGATGACCGTTACGTATAGCACCATTTATCCAAAATAGTTCAAGTTGCAGCAAGGCGGCCAACGCCGCTGCGGCTTGAAATATGAAGGAGAAAAAAAGGCCCCTGTTGAAATTGCAGGGGCCTGGTACGAGCAAGCATCATATTGGGCGACATGATGCAACGGTAAAAATCAGCTGGCCTGATGGTGTGCAATGATCGCTTTCATTTCCGCAACCGCCACCCCGTCTACCGCATAGCGAGAATACTCATCCGCCTGCGAATCCGAAGACATCGACAACCCCGTATTGCGATAACGCATGGGTGAAGCCTGCCATACTCCGGCAGAACTGTGGACTTCCTGCACTCCGGCATTAAGGAACAGGGACAAATTCGAGGCGCGAACCCCCGCTCCGGCCATAATGATTGGAGCACCTGCCTGCGCAATAAGTTCCATTATTTTTGTTAAACCTTGCGCCGCATCTGATTTTTGCCCAGAAGTCAGCACTCTGGCGACGCCCAAATCAGCTAATTTTTTTAGCGCATTGAGTGGGTTAGCACACATATCAAAGGCCCGATGAAAAGTGACGTGCAACGGACCGGCAGCGATCATTATTTTCTCCATGCGCGGCATATCAACATCGCCATCCGCATCTAAAATGCCAGTTACCACCCCTGAGAACCCGAGTTCCCTCACCATCGCAATATCATCCAGCATTGCAGCAAATTCACCGTTGGTGTAACAAAAGTCGCCTCCACGCGGGCGAATAATGGGATTGACGGGAATCGAAATATGCTGGCGAACAGAACGCAAGACGCCCAGCGACGGCGTTAAGCCCCCCTCTTTCGGCGCTGAACAAAGCTCAATACGATCCGCGCCATATTGTTGCGCCGTACGCGCGCACTCCATGCTGTAACAGCAGATTTCCAGTAAAGCCATACTCACTCCTGACGTTCGCTGGCCACAATCGCTTCAATCGACCACGGATGAAATTTTATCGTCACGCTGCCGTCGCTAACCGCCAGCGTAGGGTTTGGTAAACGCTCGCGCTCGCCTTTTGGTGAACTTGTTTTTACAAATATGCCCGGCTGGCTTAGTCCAGAATCTGAAAGCAGCGCCAGCGCTCGCGCATTCAACGTCTCCACGTCGCCCGGCAGAACTATTTCAACATGCTCCCAGCCTTCATGCTGATAGCGTTTTTCGCCCGGCCATGGCAGTTCTACGATGCTAAATTGCCAGTGTTGCACACAGACGGGCTCATTGAGTTTGAACAAACAAATCGGTCGGCCATTAATGATATTTTCTGACAATAGTTCGCCGCACTGCTCAAAACCACGACGCCAGCGCTCTGCGGTGGTATTTTGATGACAGCGCAGAGAAATGTGATCGGCTTCAAACGATGAGACATCCAGCCCAAGGCGAGTGGAAAGATCCGTTAACGCCTGAATGAAATGCGGTAAATCTGCGGAAATATCATGCAGTTCTGCAACTGTTTGCCAGTTCGCCATAATTAAAGCTCATATCCATGTTCAAAGCGGCTAATTTACCCTGTTGCGCAGCCCCAACCAACTGCTGATTTTCTTAAGCGCGATATGAATAATTATACGTAGTTTCAATGTTTATATTTCAGGCTGCTGGCGGTGCTCGCAATGCTGACGGCAACGGGCATTTGCAGTATACTCCCGCCCTTAATTCTTAAACTGGTGCGGTCAATTTTAAGCCGCTTCATAAATGTAAGGTATTCCGGTGAATATTCAGGCTCTTCTCTCAGAAAAAGTCAGTCAGGCCATGATTGCTGCAGGCGCGCCTGCAGATTGCGAACCACAGGTTCGTCAGTCAGCAAAAGTACAGTTCGGCGACTATCAGGCTAACGGCATGATGGCTGTCGCGAAAAAACTGGGTATGGCGCCGCGACAACTGGCTGAGCAGGTGCTGACTCATCTGGATCTCAACGGGATCGCCAGCAAAGTAGAAATTGCGGGCCCGGGCTTTATTAACATTTTTCTCGATCCGGCATTTCTGGCGCAGCACGTTCAGCAGGCGCTGACCTCCGATCGTTTGGGCGTCACCCAACCGGCTAAACAAACCGTTGTGGTTGACTACTCCGCACCTAACGTCGCGAAAGAAATGCACGTTGGTCACCTGCGTTCCACCATCATCGGTGACGCTGCCGTGCGTACGCTAGAGTTCCTTGGTCACAATGTTATCCGCGCTAACCACGTCGGCGACTGGGGCACTCAATTCGGTATGCTCATCGCGTGGCTGGAAAAACAGCAGCAGGAAAATGCCGGAGAGATGGCGCTGGCTGATCTGGAAGGTTTCTACCGTGATGCGAAAAAACATTACGACGAAGATGAAGCCTTCGCAGAACGCGCCCGTAGCTATGTTGTGAAGCTGCAAGGCGGCGACGAGTACTTCCGTGAAATGTGGCGCAAACTGGTCGACATTACCATGTCACAAAACCAGTTAACCTACGATCGCCTTAACGTTACCCTGACCCGTGACGACGTCATGGGTGAAAGTCTGTACAACCCGATGTTGCCTGGCATTGTGGCCGATCTCAAAGCGAAAGGTCTGGCTGTTGAAAGCGAAGGCGCTACCGTCGTATTCCTTGATGAGTATAAGAACAAGGAAGGCGAACCGATGGGCGTTATCATTCAAAAGAAAGATGGCGGCTATCTCTACACCACGACCGACATCGCCTGCGCCAAGTATCGTTATGAAACGCTGCATGCCGATCGCGTACTGTATTACATCGACTCCCGTCAGCATCAACACTTAATGCAGGCCTGGACCATCGTGCGTAAAGCAGGTTATGTGCCGGACTCCGTACCGCTGGAACACCACATGTTCGGTATGATGCTGGGTAAAGATGGTAAACCGTTCAAAACACGTGCGGGCGGCACGGTAAAACTGGCCGATCTGCTGGATGAAGCGCTGGAGCGCGCACGTCGTCTGGTGGCAGAGAAGAACCCGGACATGCCTGCCGACGAGCTGGAAAAACTGGCGAATGCGGTCGGTATCGGCGCGGTGAAATATGCGGATCTGTCGAAAAACCGTACCACCGACTACATCTTCGACTGGGACAACATGCTGGCATTCGAAGGCAATACCGCACCGTACATGCAGTATGCTTACACCCGCGTACTGTCCGTATTCCGTAAAGCGGATATCGACGAAAGCGCGCTGGCAAATGCGCAGGTGATTATCAACGAAGATCGCGAGGCTCAGTTGGCTGCGCGTCTGCTGCAGTTTGAAGAAACGCTGACCGTTGTTGCACGTGAAGGTACACCGCACGTGATGTGTGCTTACCTGTACGACGTTGCCGGTCTGTTCTCCGGTTTCTATGAGCACTGCCCTATCCTTAGCGCTGAAAACGAAGAAATTCGTAACAGCCGCCTGAAACTGGCACAGCTGACGGCGAAAACGCTGAAGCTGGGTCTGGATACACTGGGTATCGAAACCGTAGAACGTATGTAAGTGTGCTAAAAAAATCAGGCCTGAGTTCGGATGTCGGACTCAGGCCTTTTTTATTTCCGTAAAGGGCTATCTGTAACAACTCACAAGGAATGACACATTTCCGTAGAGAGATGGAACATTTTTTGCCTGTCATCCCGGTTATGCCTCCGTATTATTAGGCGGCGAATTAATCGGGTACGGTTCAATGACATTCAGAGATTTTGAGGCGGAAGAAAAACTCTTCCAGCGGCGTGTATTGGTAGCCTTTGGCCTGGTGGTCATCTGCTTTGGCATCCTGATTTACAATCTCTACAACTTACAAATCTGTCAGCATCAGTATTACACCACCCGGTCGAACGCAAACGACATCAAAATGCTCCCCGTGGCCCCAACGCGTGGCATGATTTACGATCGCAACGGCATCCCGCTGGTGCGTAACGTCACCTGGTATGACATTTCCGTTACACCTTACAAAATCAGCGATATGAATGCCTTGATTGAGCAACTCACGCCCATCGTTGATCTCACCCCTGACGATATTGACCAGTTTCGCCATGAATTGAAAACCAGCAGCCGCTATCGCCCGGTCGTGCTAAAAAATGCGCTGACCGATGTGGAAATCGCCCGTTTTTCGGTTAACCAGTTTCGTTTCAGCGGCGTCAATATCAACAGCTATGAAGACCGCCAGTACCCTTATGGCGCGGCGCTGGCACATGTCCTTGGCTATGTTTCAAAAATCAATGATAGCGATCTGAAAACGCTGGATAAAAAAGGTCTGGCAGAGAATTACGCCGCCGATCACAACATCGGGAAACAGGGTATCGAGCATTATTACGAAAATGAACTGCATGGGAAAACCGGTTATCAGGAGGTGGAAGTTGATAACCACGGACGCATCGTGCGTCAGATCAAAGATGTGCCACCCGTTGCCGGAAAAGATATCCATCTGACGCTGGACCTGCACTTGCAGCAATACATTGAGAGCCTGTTAGCGGGCCAGCGGGCCGCGGTTTTGGTTGAAGATCCGCACGACGGCTCCGTGCTGGCAATGGTCTCAAATCCCAGCTATGACCCCAACCCGTTTGTCAAAGGCATCAGTTATCAGGACTACAACAAGCTGCTTCAGGATAAAGACCTGCCATTGATCAACCGCGTCACCCAGGGATTGTATCCTCCCGCCTCTACGGTTAAACCGTATATGGCGATGTCAGCGTTACTGGACGGCGTGATTACGCCGCAGACCAGCTTCTTCGGTGCGCCCACCTGGACCCTCCCTGGCACCGATCGACATTACCGGGACTGGAAAAAAACCGGCCACGGTATGTTGGATGTCACCAAAGCGATTGAAGAGTCTGCCGACACGTTCTTTTACCAGGTGGCGTATATGATGGGAATTGACCGGATTAACAGCATGCTCAGCCAGTTTGGCTATGGCAAACCGACCGGCATCGATCTTGATGAGGAGTATAACGGCCTGCTCCCGAGTCGCGAATGGAAACAGAAAGTGCATAAAAAAGCCTGGTATCAGGGAGATACCATTTCGGTTGGTATCGGTCAGGGCTACTGGATTGCCACGCCTATCCAGATGGTAAAAGCCATGGTCGCACTGATTAACAACGGCAAGGTTATCGCCCCTCACCTGCTCCTTGATGAAGAAAGTGGAAAAGCCATCACGCCGTATCAGGCTCCCGAAGCACCCACACAAATTGCTTCTGCTTCATCACCCTATTGGGGATTGGTGCGTCAGGCGATGTTCGGCATGGCGAATGAACCAAACGGCACGGGGTATAAGTTCTTTCACACCGCGCCTTATGGCATTGCCGCAAAAAGCGGCACATCACAGGTCTTTAGCCTGAAAGAAAATCAGACCTACAATGCGAAAATGATCCCGATACGCCTGCGCGACCACGTGTTCTATACCGCGTTTGCGCCGTATAAGAACCCGAAAGTCGCTGTGGCGTTAATTCTCGAAAACGGCGGCAGCGATGGCGTCACCGCCGCGCCGGTCATGCGTCAAATAATGGATCATCTGTTTGATCAGCAGGACAACATTGCACCAACAGAGACAACTGAACAAGCAGGTCCGATAGCAGCGGCACTATCGGACGCCGATATCAAAAATACTTACGCAAGTATTCGGTAAGGCACAGCATCGCCATCGCCTGTCCGTAAGGCATGGAGGTCCGCGGGATGTTGCGGTAGAAATCGAGATTGTGACCCATTCCGGTCCCAAACGAGGTATGCAGCAATTCACCTTCCGGTGAAATATGTTGCACAATGCCTCTGATGGCTTTTTCGGCTACTGCTGCATAGTCTTGTCCGACATAGCGTTTACGTACCGCCTTGAGGATCCCATAAGCAAATCCGGCGGTAGCCGATGCTTCCAGATACGACTGCGGGTCGTCCAGCAAGGTGTGCCACAGTCCGCTTTCATCCTGGCACTTCGCCAGCGCCGCGATTTGCGCATTCAGAACCTGCACCAGATAGCGATGCACGGCATTGTTTTCCGGCAAATCAAGTAACTCAAGGAAGTCCGGAATAACTATAGTTAACCAGCTGTTGCCACGCGCCCAACGCGCGTTGGCGAAGTTATGCTGCCCTTCATAGTTCCAGCCGTGGAACCACAACCCCGTTTCTTTATCCATCAGGTTTTGTACGTGCAGCAGGAACTGATAGGTTGCCTCTTCAATATACTCGGGACGGTTAAGCAACTTGCCAATCTTCGCCAGCGGTAAAACCGTCATCATCAACGTGTCATCCCACATCTGCTGATGATTTTCTTCCGCCAGCGTAATGTGTTGCATACCGCCGAAATCAGTGCGCGGCATATCATGCATTGCCCACTCAGCCCAACTGTCGAGCCACGGCAGATACACGGGATTACGCGTCTCTTCATAGCGATACGCCAGCGTTAAAAACGGCGCCATGGTGTTAACGTTTTTGGTTGTTGCGCCTTCAGCAAAGCGATCGGCAAACCAGCTGTTGATGATATCGCGCATCGTTGCATCGCCGGTTTGTTGATAATACTGATACATTCCGT
Source organism: Citrobacter sp. Cu231 (assembly GCF_030332265.1). Taxonomy (NCBI): domain Bacteria; kingdom Pseudomonadati; phylum Pseudomonadota; class Gammaproteobacteria; order Enterobacterales; family Enterobacteriaceae; genus Citrobacter; species Citrobacter sp. Cu231. Next base: position 175,944 of record NZ_JAOWIE010000041.1, read on the forward strand.
ACAAGCCGACGCCGTGCGTCCACTCCCATCCCGCCCAGCCCTTGGTATCGATAACACGCCCGTCATCCAGGCGTAACAAGAACTCGCCGGTCTCATCATGAATATTGACCAGGTTATGCGTCACCTTTTTGATCAACGCTTTTAATTCATCCCTGGCAATAAAATGTTCTGGCTGACGCAACAATGGGCTGTGTTTAACCGGGTAAACAATCATTTACTTAACCTCTGTCAATGTCGAATTCAATGCGGCACCCTTTTCCAGCTTCGGAGCCGCGGGTTTATTACGATTCAGGTAACCAATATTGTTGTTACCCCAAAGTGATTCATATGGCATGCCCGACAGCATCTCTACGGTGGCGCGTCCTTTCGTGGAAAGTCCTTCCAGCACAGGTCGCCCAGACTCACGCATTTTTGCCGTCTCTTCACGCAGGGTACTGTGTGTTTGCAGGTTCAGTTTAAAGCACAGGGAAACCAGGAAGCCCAGTGCCAGAACAATCAGCGTGCCGCAGCTCAGAATTAACAGGATGGTATGGCTGACTGCCGCAGGCTGCATGCCCTGACCGGAGACAAAACCGGACAACTGCATAATAATCCCCACCAGCATCACAGCCCCCGCCTGCGACGCTTTACGTGTTAACGTCATAATGCCGGCGAAGATCCCTTCGCGACGCTGGCCGGTAATCACTTCGTCAACGTCGGCGATATAGGTGTAGATATTCCAGGGAACGTAATTGATGCCGCCACGTCCCAGACCCGCCACGGCGGATACCAGCAGCAACAGAGAATAAACATCGCTGAGCCCGGCGTAATACAGCCCCGCGTAGGAGAGTGAACTGAGGCCAAACAGGACCACCACCATGCGATAAGACGGCGCGGGTCCGAAACGGATGCACAATGGGATCATGGCGATAACGGCAATAAACTGGAAGATAGCCATCGTACCCAGCAGATTTGACGCCATCGATGCTTCCTGCATCAGCACAAACACCACATAATAAGTAAAGACGGCGTTGAAAACGTCCTGCGCAATATAGCCGCCAAGATACATACCTAAATGTTGGCGAAAGATACGGATACGTAGCGTTGAACTCAGTTCAACAAGCAAGCGGTTCATACTCTGGCTAAAGGTCAGGCTTTTCTTCTCTTCTTCAGCTTGCAGGGCCGCCTGGGTCCACTCTTCCCGCGGGCGTTCCCAGGTAAAGAACCAGACGAAAGTCAGCATCAGTGCGCACAGCACTGAGAACACCAGACTGGCGTAGAAAAAAGACACCGGATTGTCTTTGCCAAACAGCGTCAGCAGAACACCGGGTAAGAATGAGGCCAGAATGGCTGACATTTGCGCCATCGAAATACGCGCGCCGGAGAATTTGGTTTTCTGTTTAAAGTCATCGGTCATTTCAGGCACCAGAGTTTCGTATGGCACCAGAATCATGGTGTAGACCACGTCAAAAATCAGATAGGTGAGTAGGTAGTACCAGAATCCCATATCCCCCACCCACATTAGCGAGTAACTAAAGACACAAGGGATCCCCAACAGAATAAAAAACTTACGACGCCCAAAGCGTTTACCGAGCCAGGTTGAGCCAAAGTTATCGGTTAAAAAACCCATTAACGGACTCACGATGGCATCCAGCACCCTGGCGGTAGCAAAAATAAAGGTCGCTTCGATAGGCGTCAGACCACAGAACGTGGTGTAGAAATAGAGCAGCCAGGCCGCGGTTAATGCCGTGGTGCCTGCGCCTAAAAAATCGCCAGAACCGTAGGCAAAATAGTTAACCAGGCCAATTTTTCGTGTCTTCATTGCCGTTACCCCTGCACATTATTGGGAGGCCCCACAATCCTCGCTTTGACATAGGGCATCCTTACAGGGCCACAGTAAAAGCTAACAGCAAGTGAAACCTTTCTATTTCTGCCAGGGGGATTCGCAAAATGGCAACAGCACAAAGAGTCCGGCAACGTATGTCACCTATTTTATAAAACAGTGTTTCTATTTAATCAAAGAGGCGGGCTAAAATTGCGAAGCAGCCAGCAGTTTCTGCTGCTGGCATGAATAAAGGAAAGCGTTAACGATAGTTCACAATTACCTGATTGCGCTGAACTTGCAAGGCAGGGATCAGGCGACCACCTCCTGGCACTTCCCAGACAAAGTGCATCGGTTCAATGGCGGGAACATTATTGAATCCGTTCGTGGTCCCGCTTTGCCCGTCCAGCTCAACACAGCGGGATTGAGAACATAAACGCACCCGTAAACCCGCGGGCGTTGGACCATTAAGCTCATAACGCCAGGCCACCAGCGTCATCAACCCCGAGACTGGCTGACTGGGAACCAGTGGCGCAGACGAGGCTGACTGACCACGGTAGTTTAACGTAATTCCCATTCCGCTGGCCTGCCAGGCCCCTTCTCCGGCAGCCTGCACCAACAGAGGAAAAAACAACAACCACAGTAAATTACGCATTATTTGCCTCCAATTGTCGCCGTCATGCGGATATGGCGGTTGTCGGAAAGCTCCATGTTAGATAACACCACCAGTTGCGGTATGCTGCGGCGTAAAAAGCGTGCCAGTAATGGACGCAAGGCATGATTAACCAACAAGACCGGCGGCGCACCCAACATTTCCTGACGGGCAAGCGCTTCCTGAGTCTGGGCCAGTAGTCGGTCTGCCAGTCCTGGCTCCAGCCCACCACCGCCCTGCAGCGCCTGTAGTAACAAACGTTCGAGCGGGGTATCAAGACCGATAACCTGAACTTCTTCATTACCCGGGAACCACTGCTGAGTGATAGCGCGTCCTAACGCCACACGCACCACCGCAGTAAGCTCATGCGGATCGTTTTGCAGCGGCGCATGTTCAGCCAGCGTTTCGAGAATGGTACGCATGTCGCGAATCGGGACTTTCTCGTCCAGTAAGTTCTGCAGCACTTTATGCAGCGTAGTGAGCGTCACGACACCAGGGACCAAATCTTCCGTCAGTTTTGGCATTTCCTGCGAGACGCGATCGAGAAGCTGTTGCGCCTCCTGACGGCCAAATAGCTCAGCGGCGAACTGTCCAATCAGGTGATTCAAATGCGTGGCGACAACGGTACTGGCTTCAACTACCGTAAAGCCCTGAATTTGCGCCTGTTCCTTCAATGCGCTTTCAATCCAGATAGCGTCCAGACCGAAAGCCGGATCAACCGTTTTCTCCCCCGGCAGCGACCCGGCGGCGGTACCCGGGTTAATGGCCAGCCAACGCCCCGGATAGGCGTCACCGCTGCCAATTTCCACCCCTTTCATCAAAATACGATAGCGGGCCGGCTGCAGATCCATATTGTCACGGATGTGTACCACCGGCGGCAGGAAGCCCATATCCTGAGCAAATTTCTTACGAATACTGCGAATTCGCCCCAGCAATTCGCCATCCTGCTGAAAGTCCACCATCGGGATCAGGCGATAACCCACCTCCATACCCAGGGAATCCTCCAGCTGTACGTCGTTCCATGTGGCTTCAACCACGGAGTTATTTTCCGGCATTTTCACCGGCTGCGGTTCATCCGGGGCCTTTTGTTCACGACCTCGCATCCACCAGGCCAGAGCCAGTAACGCGGCGGTAAACATCAGAAACACCAGGTTCGGCATGCCCGGAACCAGACCCAAAAGTCCAAGCACCGCCGCGCTGAGCAGCATGACGCTGGGATTACTGAACAACTGGGTCACCATCTGTTCGCCGACGTCCTGGTCGGTACTCACGCGGGTCACGATAACCCCCGCCGCAGTGGAGATAACCAGTGCAGGAATTTGAGCCACCAGCCCGTCACCGATAGTCAGCAGGGTATAACTTTCCGCTGCGCTACCCATGCTCATGCCATGCTGCAATACCCCGACCAACAGTCCGCCGACCACGTTGATCACCATGATCAAAATACCGGCGATGGCATCACCACGTACGAATTTACTCGCACCGTCCATAGAGCCGTAGAAATCCGCTTCCTGGGTCACTTCTGCGCGTCGCTTTTTGGCTTCATCTTCGCCAATCAGACCGGCATTCAAATCCGCATCAATCGCCATCTGCTTGCCGGGCATACCATCCAGCACGAAGCGTGCGCCAACCTCGGCGATACGCCCGGCACCTTTGGTGATTACCATAAAGTTAATGATGACGAGAATGACGAAGACCACGATACCGATCGCAAAGTTACCGCCCACCAGGAAGTGACCAAAAGCTTCAACCACCTTCCCCGCCGCCGCCGCACCGGTGTGTCCTTCCATCAAAATGATACGCGTAGACGCGACGTTCAGCGCGAGGCGTAATAAGGTGGTAAACAGCAAAATCGTCGGGAATGCGGCAAACTCCAGCGTACGCTGGGTGAACATGGCCACCAGCAGCACCATAATCGACAGCGCGATGTTAAACGTGAACAGCAAATCGAGGACGAAAGCCGGCAGCGGCAGCACCATCATCGACAGGATCAGCAGGATGAGGATCGGTCCGGCAAGGATTTGCCATTGCGTGGATTTCAGGTTGCTGGGCAGACGCAGCATCGCGACCAGATTAGCCATCAGTAGTCTTCTCGTTCATAAAATCCAGTGCTTCAGGCACCGGAAGGTTTTCAGGTTGTGGTGGACGCTTGCCGCCGGCGAGACGCCAACGTTTGAGCTGCCATACCCATGCCAGAACTTCGGCAACGGCGGCATATAATTGCCCCGGTATTTGCTGACCAATCTCAGCATGACGATACAGCGCACGCGCCAGTGGCGGCGCTTCTAACGTAGGGACCCGATGCTCGGCGCCAATCTCACGAATGCGCAGCGCCACCAGACCCGCGCCTTTGGCAACAACTTTTGGTGCGCTCATTTTGTTCTCGTCATACTTCAAGGCCACCGAATAGTGCGTAGGGTTGGTAACAATAACGTCCGCTTTCGGCACATCCGCCATCATGCGACGTTGTGCCGCCGCACGCTGCATTTGGCGTATTTTGCCTTTAACGTGCGGGTCACCTTCGCTTTGCTTAAATTCGTCCCGGATATCCTGGCGCGACATGCGCAGCTTTTTCAGGTGGCTGTAAATCTGAAAAAAAACGTCAAATCCCACCATCGGAATGACGCCAAGCACCACTAACAGCGCGCACATGCCGACTAAATCGAGGGCATTGCCCATCGCCGTAATTGGTGATTCTGCCATTAACCGCATCATCTCCGGCCACTTGTGCCAGAGGTAAAATCCAGCCACGCTGCCTACCAGCGTAGACTTCAGTATCGCTTTGAGCAGTTCCGCCCCGGTTTGCGCTGAAAACATGCGTTTTATGCCCGGCAACGGATTCAGCTTTGAGAACTTAGGCTGCAGAGATTTACCGCTGAAAATTAAGCCGCCAAGCATCACCGGGGAGATTAATGCCACCAGAACAACGCCGGTAATCAAAGGTAACAGCGCAATCATCGCGTCTTTGATCAGCAGGATGATTTGGCTGAGGATCAGATTTGGGTCGTTGACCATACTGTGGTCAAAACGTAATCCGGCCGACAGCATGCCGGCCAGTCTGCGGGCAAGCGACTCCCCACCAATCCAGATAATGCACACGCCCACCAGCAAAATAAGCAGTGAGGTCAGCTCTTTGGATCGGGGGATCTGCCCTTCTTCCCGTGCTTTTTCAAGTCGGTGGGGTGTGGGGGCTTCTGTTTTGTCGTCGTCGCTTTCTTCTGCCACGCATCAGACCCTGGATAGAGATATAGGCGAGAATGATGCCAGAACAGCCATCCAGCAATGGGAAGAGTAAGCGGTAAAAAAGACGGGATTTATAGCTTTAAGCAGAATTGCGTAAGAACCGGATGAGAGGCCAGCGCCCCACATCCGGCAAATAGCCATCAGAATCCGAGGCTATCCAGCAGGTCATCAACCTGATCCTGGCTTGCCACCACGCCGGCTTTTGAGGTGTCAACCTGCGGGCCGTTCAGCAAGCTTTCGTTTTCACGTTTTGGACGAGCGCCCTGCTCCGGAATATTTTCCAGCAGAACCATCAGCAGCTGACGTTCAATCTCCTGAATAACATCCATCATACGCTTGATGACCTGACCGGTGAGGTCCTGGAAATCCTGCGCCATCATGATGTCCAGCAGTTGGGCGTTGGTAAAGCTGGTATGACCGGGGACATCGCCAAGAAACTGGCGGGTATCAGTGACCAGTTCACGGGCGTCAGACAGCTCGATCGGATTTTCGAACCACTCATCCCAGCGTTTGGTCAGGTCTTTGGCCCCTTTTTCCATCGCATCCTGGTGCGGCTGCGAAGCTTCCACGCTGTTCAGCGCCCGCTCTGCCGCCTGTGCGGTCATCTGCACAACGTAATCGAGACGATCGCGGGCATCGGGAATCGCTTCTGCCGCTTCGGCAATAGCCTGATCCAGCCCCAGTTCACGCAGGCTGTCGCGCAGCATTCGGGTCAAACTGCCGATGCGCGCGATGATGTCCCCTGCTGAGTGTTCGTCAGCAGGTTTAATTTGTGGTTGCATCATCATTATCACACCCTCACATGCCCAGTTTCTCAAAGATTTTATTGAGTTTCTCTTCCAGCGTCGCTGCCGTGAACGGTTTCACGACATACCCACTGGCACCTGCCTGTGCTGCCGCAATGATGTTCTCTTTTTTCGCTTCCGCCGTAACCATCAGCACCGGCAGGGATGACATTTCGCCATCGGCACGAATGGTTTTCAGTAGTTCCAGACCATCCATGTTCGGCATGTTCCAGTCGGAAATGACAAAACCAAATCCACCTGCCTGCAGCTTATTCAGCGCGTCCACGCCATCTTCAGCCTCTTCAACATTGTTGAATCCCAGCTCTTTGAGCAGGTTACGCACGATGCGACGCATGGTGGAAAAGTCATCCACAACTAAAAACTTAAGCTCTTTGTCCGCCATAAAAAAATAAACTCCTGATTCAAATACGTATTGCCTGTCCGGCACTGATTTTCGCCAGCATTTGCTGGCTTACCTGGCTAAGATCGACCACTTCGCTTACGCCACCCATATTGATGGCCTCGCGCGGCATGCCGAACACCACACAACTAGCTTCGTTTTGCGCAATGGTCCAGGCACCCGCCTGATTCATCGCTAACATTCCGGCGGCACCATCGTTGCCCATACCCGTCAGGATCACACCCACGGCATTACGCCCCGCATGTTTTGCCACCGAATGGAACAGCACATCCACTGAAGGTCGATGCCGGTTAACCGGCGGACCATCATGAATTTTGATCTGGTAGTTCGCCCCGCTGCGCGCCAGTTCCATATGCTTATCGCCAGGCGCGATATACGCATGCCCTGGCAGCACACGCTCCCCGTCCTCAGCCTCTTTCACGGTTATCTGACACAGTTTGTTCAGACGTTCGGCGAATGAACGGGTAAATCCTGGCGGCATATGCTGGGTAATAAGAATACCGGGACTTGAAAGCGGCAATGGCTGGAGTACATGCCGAATTGCCTCTGTTCCTCCGGTTGAGGCACCAATCACCAGCAGTTTTTCCGAACTGAGTAACGGCCCCGCTTTCAAGGTCGTCGGAGCCGCCATGGGTTTATGGGCCGCCAGTTTTGCCCGTGACGCGGTGCGGATCTTCTCAGCGATCATCTCGCTGTAGGCCAACATCCCTTCACGGATCCCCAGTTGTGGTTTGGTGACAAAATCGATCGCACCCAGTTCCAGCGCCCGCAACGTGACCTCGGAACCTTTACCGGTCAGGGAAGAGACCATAACCACCGGCATTGGACGCAGGCGCATCAGTTTCTCTAGAAAGTCGAGGCCATCCATGCGCGGCATTTCCACATCCAGCGTCAGGACGTCGGGATTGTATTTTTTGATTAAATCCCGGGCGACTAACGGATCTGGCGCCGTTGCCACCATTTCCATATCACTGTGGCTGTTAATTATTTCGGTCATGATCTGACGCATCAGCGCGGAATCATCGACCGACAACACCCTGATTTTACTCATGCTTTATCCTTACCTGGCGCATGCGCATACACGGTCTGTCCACGCAGGCTAAACTCGCGCACGAGGTTGCTAAAGTTTTCTGAATGACCTGCAAACAGCAGCCCATCGGGTTTAAGAAGTGGAACAAAACGGTGCAAAATGTCCTGCTGCGTCGTTTTATCGAAATAGATCATTACGTTGCGGCAGAATATGGCATCGAATGGCCCTGGCACGTTGTACTGTTTATCCAGTAAATTCACGCTGGAAAATTCAACATGTCCCGCCAGTTCCTGCCGAACGCGTACCAGTCCCTCATGCGGGCCGGTGCCACGCATGAAATAGCGCTGCAACTGCTGGGGTGACAGCGTTTTTAGCTCATCGAGGCGGTAAATACCGGCTCTGGCTTTTTCCAGCACTTCGGTATCAATGTCGCTGGCAAAAACACGCCAGCGACCCGGGGCCATACCTAAGGTATCGGCGAGCGTAATCGCAATGCTGTACGGCTCTTCTCCGGTTGACGCCGCAGCGCTCCAGACGCGGTATTCACCGCTACGCCGACGCGCATGATCTGACAGCACCGGAAAATGGTGCCCTTCACGAAAAAACGCGGTCAGGTTGGTAGTCAGGGAGTTAATAAAGGCCTGCCACTCAGCACTGTTCTGGTTAGCTTCCAGCATGCTGAGATAGCGACCAAAGTCATCCAGCCCCAGGGTACGCAGACGACGAACAAGACGGTTATAAACCATGTCCCGCTTATGGTCGGCCAGTACGATCCCCGCACGCTGGTAGATTAATTGACATATCCGACGAAAATGCGCGTCAGACAGCGCGAGGCGCTGGGTCATCTGTAACAATAATGACGTTTGCCCGGAGGGCAGAGATGATGTCATAGCGCCTTCTCAATCACATTCAGGATACAACGGGCACAACCTGCGGCTGCGCCAATTCTTGTTTTGCTACGGTTTGCTCTTCAAGCTTAAAAAATGCGACACAGGCTGAAAGATTATCGGCCTGGGTGGCGAGTTGTCCGGTGGCGGACGCGGCTTCTTCCACCAGCCCGGCGTTTTGCTGCGTCACTGAGTCCATCTGGCTGACAGCCTGCGCCACCTGCTCAATGCCTTTACGCTGTTCATCAGAAGCTGAGGCAATCTCGCCCATAATGTCGTTAACCCGGGTAATCGAGCTGACGATTTCAGTCATGGTCCGCGCTGCCATATCAACCAACCGCGATCCCTGATGCACTCGGGTGACAGACTCCTCAATGAGCCCTTTTATTTCTTTCGCCGCCTGCGCGCTACGACTTGCCAGATTGCGTACCTCTCCGGCGACGACGGCAAAACCGCGCCCCTGCTCACCCGCGCGAGCGGCCTCGACCGCCGCATTCAGCGCGAGGATATTGGTCTGAAAGGCAATGCTGTCAATCACGCCGATAATGTCGCCAATTTTCTGCGAGCTGGCGGAAATCTCATGCATGGTGCTGGCGACCCGGGACGTCTGTTCGCCGCCTTTATGCGCGGTATCGGCTGCACTTTTGGCAATTCCTGACGCCTGGCGCGCGTTATCAGCATTCTGCCCGACGGTTGCGGTCAGTTGTTCCATGCTAGCCGCCGTTTGCGCCAGAGCCGCCGCCTGCTGTTCAGTCCGGGAGGACAAATCGTTGTTGCCCATCGCGATCTCTGAAATGCCGCGATGCATGGCTGAGCTGCCCTGGCGAACTTCGCTTACCGTTTCACGCAGTGCCTGCTGCATCTTCTTCAGGCTGGCAAAAATGGCCGAGATCTCATTGCGCCCATAAACCGCTACCGGGCGGGCCAGATTACCCGCGGCAATGCTGTCAAAATGACTGCCAATAATCGCCAGCGGCTGGACAATCATCTTGCGCGACCAGTACAACGCCGCACTGGTTAACAGCGCCGCCAGTATCACCATCGTAGCGAAAATCACCCCCGACATATGGTAATTTCTCTGGCTCTGCTCTCCTGCCGTTTGCAACACGCGGTCGATGTTGCTCTGCCATGCATTCACATTCGCATCAAAAGCATCTTGAGCCGCCTGCACCGGTGCGGTCAGAAAATCTGACAACTGATTGTTTTCAAGCCAGGTGGCCTGATGCGCGAGATCGCTGTGCCACTGATTGAAACTTTTCTCCGTCGCGCTAAACAGCGCCTTGCCTTGTTCCGTCGTATCCGACGTCGCCATAAAGCGTTTAAACATCAATTCAGACTGCGCAAGGCTATCGCGCGCGAGGGTCATCAGGGTTTTGATGTCCTCTGGCGGATAGCTCAGGGCGGTCAGCGTCCCTGCCTTATTAAGGGCCGTACTGGCCTGTAATAACACAGCGCGGGTTTGGGCCAGCGCAGCGCGTTGCTGATTACTCCGTTCGACCTGATTCAGATTCTGAAAACCGTCCCGAAATGCCCAGAAGGACAAGCCATTACTGCCAATCTGCAAAACACCGCAGAGGATTAAAATCAAAAACAGCGTGGTCGAAATTCGAATACGATTAAACATCAACGCTCCCATCGGGCGGCACTGGCCGCGGTTTAACTATCAGTCAAAATGTTTCCCAATTCGTATCTTGTTCAATGTTCTGGCGTGGGTTAGAAGCGCTCACCGCCGCAGGTAATCGAGCATCACGCGGCTTAGACGGCGCAGGGCGTGACGCAAGACGGAAAGTCGACACCGACTGCGTCAGACGGCTGGCCTGTTCTTCAAGAGCAGCGGCCGCAGCGGCCGATTCCTGTACTAAAGAAGCATTCTGCTGCGTAACGCGATCCATCTCAGAGACTGCGAGCGCAACCTGATCAATCCCCCGGCTTTGCTCGTCGGAGGCCGAGGCAATCTCGCCCATAATGTCAGTCACCCGCGTCACGGCATTCACGATGTCGTTCATCGTTTCTCCTGCGCTTTCTACCAGTACGGAACCGGTATCCACGCGGGAAACAGAATCTTCAATCAACGCTTTGATCTCTTTCGCCGCCTGCGCACTGCGGCTTGCCAGATTACGCACTTCGCCCGCAACTACGGCAAAACCACGACCTTGCTCACCGGCACGTGCCGCTTCAACCGCCGCGTTCAGTGCGAGAATGTTGGTCTGAAAGGCAATCCCATCAATGACGCTGATGATGTCGGCAATTTTCTTCGAGCTATCAGCGATTTCATGCATGGTGTTCACCACGCTATCAACCACTTTGCCGCCATGCTGCGCAGTATCGGAGGCACTTTTCGCCAGTTGCGAAGCCTGACGCGCGTTGTCCGCATTTTGCTTCACGGTTGCGGTCAGTTGTTCCATGCTGGCGGCGGTTTCTTCCAGCGCAGATGCCTGCTGCTCAGTACGAGATGAAAGATCGGTGTTGCCGCTGGCAATTTCGCTGGTCCCGGAATAAATCGCATCAGAGCCTTCACGCACCAGGGTGACGGTTTCCGTCAGCGAACGCTGCATATGATCAACCGTACTGGCCAGCTCGCCGATTTCGTTACGACCGCTGACGGCCAGAGTCGCGGTCAGGTTACCGCTGGCGATTTCCCGAATATGGGCAATGACGCGAGCCAGAGGATTAAGCAAGGTATGACGAATGCCATACCACACCACCACCAGAATCAGTACCAACACGACGGCCAGCACGCCAAGCTGCCATTGGGCGAAGTGGTAATCCCGTGCGCTTTGATCAAATGCCTGAGCATAAAGCTTCTCGCTCACGCTGGCGTACTTGCCCAGCGCCTCGCCGAGCGCATTTTGCATTCCCTGAGTTGGTTGCGCGAAATAGGCATCCATATTGCCGTTCTCCAGAAACTGAATCAGTTCTGTCAAAGCCGCATGGTATTGCTGATATTTCTCCTCAACATTGCCGCTGGCTTCAGCCATCTCCGGTAACGGGGTGATGTTTTTAAAATTTGCGTAATGCGTATCCGCCTGCGCCAGAGAGGCTTTCGCATTCTTCAGCAGATCGTTTTTCGCGCTGCTCTGCTGGTTAGACGCATCCATCATCATGCGTGCAGAAGAACGGCTTAAATTGATTCGTGTTTGCAGCATCAGATCCCATGTTGAGGTGAGTTCACTTTGCTGCTGTCGTAAATCGTTAGAGATAACAAAACTTTGTTGATTCTGCTGCAATGAAGAAAACAACAGACCACCGGAAACAAGCTGTAGCAGTGCGAAAACCCCCAGCACCATCATCAGCATTGTGACAACGCGGATACGGTTAAACATAAGGCACCTTCCTGAAAACGAGTTATCAACGTTATCGGCAGTGGCTGAGATAACTTTACGTTTGCGAAAAGGAAATCCTGAGAGACGGGAAGCCTGGCGGAAGGACGGTAAGACAGGGTTTGGTAACCACAAATTATTCACATAAAAACATCATGATTATCATGTATATAACATGCTCATTCCTTTGTGAACATGCCCAGATTGGATGAAATAGCCACCCTTGTGTGATTGAGATCACACATACACATTGTAAATACCACAACAAAATGAATAAAAAATTAAAAAAAGTTGTATCAGGTGGCGCTTTAATTCAATTTATATGATGAATATTTCGTTACCACTTAATAAGTATAAAAAATGAGTAACCGATCAATAAATGTTAAATCCTTACTGAGGGCTTTTTAGTGGCAAATGCAAACAAACTCACGTTGTTTATCGTGATCTTCATGCTGGCAGGGATCCTGTCAGGTGCGGTGATCCACTCTTATGCCTCTCCCGGCGTTGTGACCGCCTGGGCCGATAATATTACGCTTCTCACCGACATCTTTTTGCGCCTGATAAAAATGGTGATCGCACCTTTAGTATTCAGCACCCTGACCGTCGGCATTATGCGCTTGGGAGAAACATCCACCATCGGGCGCGTAGGTGGGAAAGCGATGATCTGGTTTATCAGCTCTTCCATACTGTCTATTCTGGTCGGTCTGTTTGTGGTTTCTCTTGAGCAACCCGGCAGCGGACTGAATCTGGCGATCCCGCAGGAAGCCACTGATACCGGCCTGGCCGTAGGCGGCATGAGCCTGAAAGGTTTTCTGACTCACACCATCCCAACCAGCATAGCTGAGGCGATGGCCAACAATGAGATCCTGCAAATTGTGGTGTTCTCAATGTTCTTCGGTATTGGAGGAGCATCGCTTGGTGAAAAATTCAACGCGCCACTGGTTGCCGCGCTGGATGTGGTCTCCCACATAATGCTGAAGGTGACGGGTTACGTGATGTACGTTGCGCCACTGGCCATTTTTGCCGCCATTTCCTCAGTTATCTCCACCCAGGGTCTGGGGATCCTGCTCAATTATGCGTCGTTCATCGGCGGCTACTATGTGGCTATTTTGCTGACCTGCCTGGTTCTACTGGCAGTGGGTTATATCATGCTGAAAAAAGAGGTTTTTCGCCTCATGAGCATGCTGAAGGATCCTGTTCTGGTGGCATTCACGACCAGCAGCTCTGAAGCCGCTTATCCGAAAACGCTGGAGCAATTAACCAAATTTGGCTGTTCGCCCAACATCGTGTCATTCGTATTACCTATAGGTTATTCGTTTAACCTGGTCGGCTCGATGGTCTACTGTTCCTTCGCCTCTATGTTTATCGCGCAGGCCTATAATATTCACCTCTCCTTTGCCGAAATTACCGTCCTGATGCTAACGCTGATGCTGGCGTCTAAAGGAATTGCAGGTGTGCCGCGTTCAGCGCTGGTGGTACTGGCGGCGACCATCCCGAGCTTCAATATTCCGGTTGCCGGAATTCTGCTACTGATGGGGATTGACCACTTCCTGGATATGGGACGTTCAGCAATCAACGTATTAGGTAACGGGATTGCAACGGCAATGCTGGCACAGAATGAGGGTTTACTGGAAGAAGAACCAGAACTGGTCGAGCGGGAAGCGTAAAAGATAATAATGCCGGATGGCGCGATGCTTATCCGGCCTACAAAGTTCGTCGTTGTAGGCCGGAAGCGGTTACGCTACGTGACTCGCGGCAATATCCAGCAGCGCCATTTCTTCGCTGTTTAGCAATTTCTCAATATTGACCAGAATCAGCATCCGGTCACCCAACGCCCCCAGCCCCGTCAGGTATTCCGTCGACAACGTAACCGCGAATTCCGGTGCCGGACGAATTTGCTCCGTCGTCAGCGACAGTACATCCGAGACGCCATCCACCACAATTCCGACCACCCGCTGACCCAGGTTAAGCACAATCACTACGGTGTTTTCGTTGTAATCGACATCGCTCTGGCTAAACTTCACACGCAGGTCAACAATCGGCACAATCACACCGCGCAGATTGGTGACGCCTTTGATAAACGCAGGTGTGTTAGCAATACGCGTCACCTGATCATAGCCACGGATTTCCTGCACTTTCAGGATATCGATACCGTACTCTTCATCCCCCAGCGTAAACACGAGGAATTCCTGACCTGACGGTTCGCCGGCCAGTTTAGTTACATTACTCATACCGGTCATATTATTCCCTTCTCACTCAATCAGGCGGCTGTGATCGCCACACGTTGTTCGCGGTTTAACCCCTGCAATGCAGAGACATCGACAATCAGCGCAACGCTGCCGTCGCCGAGGATCGTCGCTGCAGAAATACCAGGCACCTTCCGGTAGTTGCTTTCCAGGTTTTTGACGACCACCTGGTGTTGGCCAATTAACTGATCGACCAGCAGTGCATAGCGACGACCCGCACTTTGTAAAATCACCACAATTCCTTGTGTTGCTTCGGTTTTTGCGCCTTCAACCTCGAAGACTTTCCACAACTCAACCAGCGGTAAATACTCGCCGCGCACTTCCAGAACGCGCTCTCCCCCGGCAAGCGGATGAAGATCTTCTTCGCGCGGTTGCAGTGACTCCATCACGGCATTCAGCGGCAGGATAAAGACTTCATCCGCCACGCGTACGGACATCCCGTCGAGGATCGCCAGCGTCAGCGGCAGCAAAATTCGAATGGTTGTTCCCTGTCCCTGTTTGGACTGGATTTCAACATGGCCCCCCATCTCCTGGATATTGCGCTTCACCACATCCATACCCACGCCGCGACCCGAGACATCCGTCACCTGTTCAGCGGTTGAGAAGCCAGGGGCGAAGATCAGCATGCCGACTTCATCATCACTCATATTTTCGTGGATCGGCATGCCCTGAGAGACAGCTTTGGCGAGGATACGCTCGCGATTCAGACCAGCACCATCATCAGTGACTTCAATACAGATATTTCCGCCCTGATGCTCTGCGGAAAGCGTCAGATTACCAATTGGGCTTTTTCCGGCTTCAAGACGTTTTTCCGGCAGTTCGATACCGTGATCGAGGCTGTTACGTACCAGGTGCGTCAACGGATCGATAATGCGTTCAATCAGGCTCTTGTCGAGTTCGGTTGAGCTACCCACCTGCGTCAGTTCGACCTGTTTACCCAGCTTACCGGCCAGATCGCGCACCAGACGAGGGAAACGGCTGAACACATATTCCATCGGCATCATTCGAATCGACATCACCGACTCTTGCAAGTCGCGGGCGTTACGTTGTAACTGCCCCATACTGGTGATGAGATCGCCATGATTAACGGGATCCAGTTCATTAGAGCGCTGAGCCAGCATTGACTGGGTGATGACCAACTCGCCGACCAGGTTAATGAGCTGATCGACCTTCTCGACTGCTACGCGGATGCTGGTCGACTCGCTGGCGCGGGCTGGTTTGTCACGCTCCGCGCGGCCATGTGGCGCGTCACTGGCGGCGGCTTTTACCGCTGGCACAACGGCAACCGGCTGTGGCTTCGCGGCAACGGCTAGCGCTTCTACTTCTGCTTCTGCTTCAGTTTCAACGGCTGCAGGCGCAGCGCTGACGGTTTCAAATTCAATCTGATCAGCCTCAATCACAAAGCAGAGTACCGCGATGATGTCATCTTCCGCGAGGTTGCCATCAAGCGTAGCTGACAGCGTGTCGCTTCCTTTCACCACGTCGGTTAAGGTTGCCAGATTCCCTAGCTCTTCTTCCAGTAAATCCACTTCACTGGCTTTCAATCGCGAGAGAATAATGCGTTTCTTACTCTCTTCACAGACGGGTTCAGACTTTGCACCTGCCTCTTCCTGCATTGCTGTACTTTCAGCAACGCTCAGTTTAGCGGTATTGACCACCAACGGTGCGGTTTCACCTTTCGCTTCGAGCGCTAGCTGGCGTAACGCATTGCAAATGTACTCAAAGCTGGCGGCATCAGGCTCCTCTGAGCTTTTATAGGCGTCGAGCTGTTCCTGCATAATATCTTTCGTTTCCAAAAACAGGTTGATAATGTCGGCATTGAGCTGCATCTCGCCACGCCGCGCTTCATCCAGCAGGTTTTCCATCAGATGGGTCGTTTCCTGCAAAATGGTAAAGCCGAAGGTGCCCGCCCCGCCTTTTATCGAGTGCGCAGCACGAAAAATCGCATTCAGCTGTTCGGAATCCGGGGCTTCAGGAACCAAATCAAGCAGGTGTTGCTCCATGTCAGCCAACAGTTCGTCAGCTTCATCAAAAAATGTTTGATAAAAATCGCTTATATCCATGCTCACGCTATCACCTCGGATTGGCTGGTGGCGATGTGGGAACGCTTGCCGGCGGGAGTTCCGCAGGCTGTTGTAAGACACTTACCGGCTCATTCTGGCTTTCAGCGTTTTCATGCAAAATGGCCTCTTCCGCCTGCTTATTGAGAACCAGCAGGCTTATACGGCGGTTGATAGCGTCATCGGGACCGCGATCGCTCAGACGCATCGTGGCGGCCATACCTACCACACGTAATACTTTTCCATCATCCAGACCGCCGCTAACCAGCTCGCGTCGCGATGCGTTAGCACGATCAGCAGACAGCTCCCAGTTGCTATACCCTTTCTCACCATTGGCGTAAGGGTAATCATCCGTATGACCGGAAAGGCTGATTCTGTTTGGGATCCCGTTGAGCACTGGTGCGATGGACCGCAGGATGTCGCGCATATACGGTTCGACCTCCGCGCTACCGGTCTTAAACATCGGGCGGTTCTGGCTGTCGATAATCTGTATTCGCAACCCTTCCTGAACTAAATCAATTTTCAAATGCGGGCGTAGCGCGCGCAGTTTGGGGTCCGATTCAATCAGTTGATCAAGATCGCCGCGAAGTTTGCTCAACCGACTTTGTTCCATGCGTTTTCTTAAATCATCAATATTCGGCTGCTTATTCACCTCTCCCTGCTGCTGGGTGTAATCATCCCCGCCGCCTGGAATTGGGCTTTGGCTATTCGAAATGCGATTTCCCCCGGTTACCGCGGTGGCCAGCGGCGTACGGAAATATTCGGCAATCTGGATCAATTCTTTAGGGCTGGAGATGGAAATGAGCCACATCACCAGAAAGAAGGCCATCATCGCGGTCATAAAATCGGCGTAGGCGATTTTCCACGAACCATGCGCCCCACCACCGTGACCTTTATGCTTGCGTCGCTTTACAACGATAATGGGATGAGCCTGATTTTTCATGCGTCCTCGGTCGTCTGCTGCGCAGTTGGATTTCTCACCGCACGAACATGCTCTTCCAGTTCGATAAACGAAGGACGTTCGCTGGAATACAGAGTCTTACGACCAAATTCAACGGCAATTGGCGGCGCGTAACCATTCAGGTTAGAGAGCAGAGTTATCTTCACACACTGCATCATTTTGGTTGTTTCAGCACTTTTCTGGCGTAAAACGCTGGCGAGTGGAGAAATAAATCCATAGGCCAGTAAAATACCGAGGAATGTCCCTACCATCGCATGCGCAATCAGCGAACCCAGTTCCGCCGCCGGACGGTCAGCGGAAGCCAGAGCGTGAACAACCCCCATAACAGCTGCCACGATCCCGAACGCCGGTAATGAATCCCCCACCATCGCCAGGCTATTGGCAGGGACTTCGGCTTCACTTTCGTGAGTCTCAATTTCTTCGTCCATCAACGCTTCAATTTCAAACGTGTTCATGTTGCCGCTGATGATCAGACGCAGATAATCGACAATAAAATCAAGCATCACGGCATCTGCGAGAATACGTGGATAGCTGGCGAAGATTTCACTTTCTTTGGGGTTTTCGATATCGCGCTCAAGTGAGAACATGCCCTGCTGACGTGACTTGGCCATCAGGCGGTACAGCAGCGCCAGCAGATCCATATACATCGCTTTGGTGTATTTTGAACGACGGAAAAGCATCGGGATCGCTTTCATCGTCCCCTTGATGGCTTTCCCGTTATTGCCGACGATGAATGCCCCAATACCCGCGCCACCGATAATCACCAGCTCAGCCGGTTGATAGAGTGCCCCAAGGTGTCCGCCGGTCATCATGTAACCGCCGAAAACTGTACCAATAACAACCAGGTAACCTAATAAGATAAGCACGACATCATCCTTTCGCAATTGACTATGACAGGATGCGCAGTCGGGCAGTTAACTTGAGGTCAGGGCAAAAAAAAGCAGCGGTAATCGCTTACCGCTGCTGGAGTGTTTGTCCACACCGTATCAGTTAAACAGCTTGTTCGATCTGTTCATCCAGCAGTTGTGGAATAATATCGGCAGCATTCTGGGAAAGTTTACGTCTTTTTACGGCCCGTGACGGCGGTTGGCATAAACTGCAGGCGAAGCTGCCCGCGGGTTGGTGTGCGTGGGTGATAAAATTCCCGCCGCAACAATTGCATCTGGACAATTCTAGCAACCCACTGTCGACAAAACGCACCAGCGTCCAGGCGCGAGTTAACGCCAGCAACGGGCCTTCTTCCGGTTGTGGACATTGCTCAAGATACAAACGATACGCCTTGATTACGGCATCAACACCGCTGCACAAACCGGTTTTGAGCAGGAATTGCCATGCGTTACAAAACATCGAAGCATGAATATTTTGTTCCCACGTCATAAACCAGTCGGTGGAAAAAGGTAACATCCCTTTTGGCGGAGGACTGCCGCGTAATTCTTTGTACAGCTTGATAAGTCGACCGCGGCTTAATTGCGTTTCGCTCTCCAGCATTTGCAAACGAGCGCCCAATGTGATTAATTCCATTGCCAGCTGAATATCACGCGCTTCCTGAACAATGCTTTTTTCGCTCATCATCAAGCCCTTTTCTTACGCGCTGCATCATCGATGTCGCTTAACAGGCGTGTTGAAAGCATGATACCGGTATGTATTTGCTGGAGATCATCAACGCGAGAGTCTTGCGTCAGGCGAGTAACAGTCTGGTGATCGTCGAAACGGAAATGGCATACCAGTTGGTTGGTTTCAGCCAGTTTGACCATTTGAGGAAGTGTTAATGTTGCCAACGTATCCGCCATCTCTTCGCTGATACCAAGGCGAAACATCGCAGATGCTTTGTCCTGAACGATCAAACGTTGTGCAAGCAATAAATATGACAAATTGATGTCATAAATGTGTTTCAGCAACTCGGATGTATGCATTATTTGCATCCATAATAACCAACATTATTTTTATGCGGTAAAACCGCACCCCGTGATGTCGCCGGGAAGGCCCGGTAAAAAAAAAGCAAAAGGTCAAATACATAGCAGCGTGACGGCACTTACGCGTTGTCTAAACAGTCCTTTTTCAGAAGGCCGTATTCCTTACAAGCTCACATCAATTCTTACAAATGTCTAAGATTTTTCCTAATTCGACGCAACTCTACCCGCCACCCGTTACACATACAACGGAGCCATGCCGCGAATTTGAAGAATATGTGACGCAGATCACATAAACCAGCCAAACACTTAACATAAATCCATCAGCACAGCTTTTACTTTGCTTATTTTTTAATCCAACAATCTCCATTTCAATTCCTTTGGGACGAATATTCTTGCAATAAAAGCGAATAGTATTTTGTTCACAAACGTTAATATCACATTGTAAAATAGCGAGCTTGATCACATTATTTATGCAAAACACCGTTTCAATTAAACGCTTTATAAACAATAACTTAAATATTAAGAGTGATTAATTAATACCGGCTTGTGATAACCAGTAGAATGTTAAAATATGTTTATTTTTTATTAACACATTGTTTTCATTAGCAGTGAGTTTTACTTAAGTACCCTCAGTGTATTTACAAGTTATATGGCCCAATTATTCTATTTATAAGAATAATTAATGAATAATCATGACGGTATTCACACTATCCAGGAAGGAATGGTTGCAGTATGGAGTAAGCTGAGTAATGCTAAAAAATCCTCTCATAATTCTTAAAAAAGGAGTGAGTTATGAGCTACACACACATTCTTGTTGCGGTTGCCGCCACACCTGAAAGCCAACAGTTGTTAGCCAAGGCAGTTTCAATCGCCCGTCCTGTCAATGCCCGTATTAGCCTGATAACTCTGGTCTCAGACCCTGAACTTTATAATCAGTTTGCAGCCCCCATGCTGGAAGACCTGCGCGAAGTGATGCAAGAGGAGACTCAGGATTTTATCAACAAGCTCGGCAAAGAAGCGCAGTACCCCATTGAACATACCTTTATCACCTATGGGGCACTGAATGACCATATTCTGGACGTATGCCGGAAACACGCGGTCGATCTGGTCATTTATGGCAACCATAACCACAGCTTCTTTTCGCGCGCGTCCTGCTCAGCGAAAAACGTAGTTAGTGCCAGCCAGGTGGATGTTCTACTGGTTCCACTGGCTGGAGATTGAATTTCGTTTTTGGCGCGTCACGCCAGTTTTGAGCAGGAAGAAACTTGATCAGACAATGACTGTTTACTCTGGCGTGGGGAGACTTTTTCCAAATCGCAAATGAACCTCGCCTGCCAGTTGTCGATATCATTTTTAATGATAGTCTCAAGCATCTCAGCGTGGCGGGTAATACGCTCACCGAGCGGCATTGTCAGCGCCTGGTTTAATGCGCCAGCCACTTCATCCCGGTCATACGGGTTAACGATAAGCGCGGAAGTTAGCTCATTCGCGGCGCCGGCAAATTGTGATAACACCAGAACACCGGGGTTGGCTGGATCCTGTGCAGCCACGAACTCTTTCGCCACCAGGTTCATACCATCGCGCAGCGGTGTCACCAATCCGACATCGGAATAACGGAAGATCTTCATCAGCAATTTACGATCAAAGTACTGGTTCAGATAATAGAGCGGCGTCCAGCCCAACTGCCCATATCTGCCGTTAATCCGCCCCGCTTCGGTCTCCAGCTGATGGCGAATATCCTGGTAGGCCTGCACCTCTTCACGCGACGTTGGCGCGATCTGCGTATAGCGAATTTTGCCGTGATGCTGCGGATAATGTTCCAGCAGAGCTTCATAGGCCTGAAAGCGCTCCGGCAAACCTTTGGAGTAATCCAGACGCTCAACCGAAAAAATATTCTGCACGTTTTTAAGTTCTGCTTTTAACTGCGCGAGCTTCGGCGGCAGAGGCCCGGAAGCCTGTCGGGCAATCTCATCCGGCTCGATACCGATGGGATAAACCTGCGTGCAAAACGCTTTTCCCCATGCCCGGTGGTGTTTTTCGCCGTGTGTGGACACCTGAGTCTGAGCGGCCAGACAATCCAGAAAAGCCTGGCGATCGTTTTCGGTCTGGAAACCGAGTAAATCAAAATCACACATTTGTTCCAGCAGCGCCTGATGTGGGGGTAGCGCATTAAAAATTTCAGGCGTTGGGAAAGGAATATGCAGGAAAAAACCGATGCGGTTATTCACACCGCGTTTACGCAGTTCGCTGGCAAACGGCAACAGATGGTAATCATGAACCCAGATGATGTCGTCTTCGCTCAGCAGCGGCAGCAGTTTATCGACCAGCAAGGCATTCACCCGCTGGTAACCTTCCCATGCAGGACGCTGAAACTGAACCAGGTCCAGGCGATAGTGAAATGCGGGCCATAAAACAGCATTCGAAAACTGACAGTAATATTCTTCGTAATCCTGTTCGCTCAAATTAAACGAAGCCCAGGTAATATTGCCACGTGTGACTTTTTTTAATGGTTTGTCTTCATTACCTGTGTCACCACTCCAGCCAAACCACAGGCCACCAGCAGCTTTCAGCGCGCCCAGCACACCAACGGCAAGTCCGCCTGCGCTCCCTTTATCATCGGGTGAGGCGATACGATTAGATACTACGACTAAACGACTCATAGCCACCTCTTCTGTTTTTCGTTACTTTCGATTCTTGCTGCGAAGAGTTAATTTGCTCCAGCCAGTGCCAGACATCCTTAACGCTATCCAGTCGCCACGCGGCCTGCGTCGCTCCGCTCCCTACTTTTACAGAAATACCCCCAGCGCGATTAATTACGCCAAACCCTGTCTCATCCGTCAGATCGTCACCGAAAAAAACGGGGATCCGTCCGGCAAAAGGCGCTTCCTGCATAAATGCGGCGATCGCATCGCCTTTATTGATGCCCTTCGGTTTTATCTCCACGACGCATTTCCCGTGCTGCACAGCCAGTTGCGGCCATCTGCGCACAATCTGTTCAGCCAGGTGAATTAGCGTCGCTTCATGCTCAGGCGACTGACGATAGTGCAGCGCGAAAGCCATACCTTTTGCTTCAAGGGTTGTGCCCGGCATCGCCGCCAATGCGGTGTGTAATAGCTCCGCTGCTTCACGCTCAGTATCCTCAGCCAGGCGCACGACATGGGTTTGACCATTGATGTCACGGCGTTCAGCCCCATGTACTCCGGCAAGCGGAAACCGAAAGGGGTCGGTCAGCACGTCTAGCTCAGCCATCGAGCGCCCTGAAATCAATGCCAGCGCCCCCGCATTATGCGTCGCCAGCTGATGTAATAATTGCAGGATTGTCTCAGGGACAACGACCTGGTCTGGATAGGGTTTGATCTCAGCCAATGTTCCATCAAGATCAAAAAAGTAAGCACAGTTTGCAGATTGTTCAGGGGGTAAGATCAGTGATGCTGTCACCCGGTTATCCTCCTCATCATGGTTTGTACGCCGCGCGGATCGCGCCGTATATATGATGTATGACGGATATAAGTATAGACAGTGTGACCATGCTCGCCATTTGGAAAAACAATCGCCAGCCGGGTAGCGGCTGGCGATGAGCTGAAGCTAGACTAAAAAGTTGGGGATAAAATAATCAAACGGTACGCTTCGCTTTTTGCTTGTAACGGTCGAAGATCACCGCCGCCAGCAGGATAAGACCACGAACGACATACTGCGCGAACGGAGAGATATTCAGCAGGTTCATCGCATTCTCAACCGTACCCAGGATCAACACTCCAGCCACCACATATGAGATTTTTCCGATGCCGCCTTTGAGCGAAACGCCCCCTAACACGCACGCAGAAATCACGATCAGCTCATAGCCTATTGAGGTCATTGGCTGACCACTGGTCATACGTGATGCAAGGATAATTCCGGCAATGGCGGAGACCAGCCCGGAAAGAATAAAGATAATAATCTTGGTACGAACAACCGGAACCCCAGCCAGGCGTGCCGCCTCTTCATTGCCCCCGATGGCCAGCGTATTACGACCAAATGTGGTTTTATTCAGTAGTAAGCCAAAGGCGATGAAACAAACGACCGTGATCCAGATTGGCGCCGGCAGACCAAACCAGTTAGCGTAACCGAGCGTGAAGAAGCGCTCGTCTTCAATCCCCACGGCCTTACCGTCGGAAATAATATAGGCCAGACCGCGTACAATCTGCATGGTCGCAAGGGTGGTGATCAGGGCATTAATTTTTAAACGCGCAATCACGAACCCATTAACCAGACCGCATAGAATACCGAGCAGCAGCCCGGCAGCCACGCCAATCCACAGGCTTTCGGTCATGTTAATGACCACGGCAGTGGTGACCCCAGCGCAGGCAATCACGGACGCAACGGACAGGTCAAAGTCACCGGATGCCAGGCAAAATAGCATTCCGCACGCAACCATACCCGACATCGATACCGCCAGCCCCAGCCCCTTCATGTTGATGAAAGTTGCAAAGTTTGGCACAAACAGGGAACAAACGAGGAACAGCACGGCAAACACCACCAGCATCCCGTACTGATCCCAAATGCGGCCAAGATTTAGCGCCGACTTCGCAGCACCTGAACCCGACGTAGAAACGGAAGACATCATTCTCTCCTTATTCAGGCTACAGCCTGGCTGACTTTAGGCATAGCAAGGCTTAACGCCTGGCGCTCATCCGCCTGTTCATGAAGTAATTCTCCAGCGATTTCGCCTTCTCTCATCACCACAATACGGTCGGCGACACCGAGCACCTCTGGCAGGTCACTGGAAGCAAACAGCACGGCCACGCCGCGCGCCGCAAGGGCATAAATCACGTTATAAATTTCATGCTTAGCGCCCACATCAATGCCGCGTGTAGGTTCGTCCAGCAAGATCACCTTCATCTCTTCCGATAACCAACGACCAAGAATAGCCTTCTGCTGATTACCGCCAGAGAGGTTCATAATCAGTTGCTCCGCGCCCGGCGTTTTAATATTGAGTGAACGAATATGGTGATCGGCATTGGTCTCTTCCCAGCCGTTGTTAATCACGCATCCTCCCAGAACATGTTTACGACGCGCGCTAATGTTGATGTTGTTACGCACCGAATGGACCGGAATAATCCCTTCTGCTTTACGATCCTCCGGGCACAGCATCATCCCCGCTTCAATGGCATGGCTCGGTTTACGGATATCAATCGGTTGTTGATCAATAAACACCTGACCTGCCGTAATTCGTGTACCGCCAAACAGCCCTTTCATCAATTCACTACGTCCAGCCCCCACCAGACCAAACAATCCGACAATTTCACCGCTTCGCACCGATAAACTGATCGGCGTACGCACGCCAGGGGCTTTTACCTCATGCAAACGCAGGCGCTCTGCACCATACGGTCTGGATTTCCAGCCATAAATATCGCCAAGGTCGCGCCCAACCATCGCCTGTACCAGCGCATCGTGATCGACCTGCTGCATGTCCGTAAACGTTTTGACGTAATGACCATCTTTAAACACGGTAATGGCATCGCTGAGGGCAAAAATCTCCTCCATACGGTGCGAAACGTACAAGATGATGCGTCCTTCATTGCGCAACTCGCGGATAACGCGAAACAGATTCTCAATCTCACGTGCTGACAGGGAGCTGGTCGGTTCATCAAACGCAATAATTTTGGCGTTTCGCGCCAGCGCTTTCGCAATCTCCACCATCTGCCATTGACCGATGGAGAGGTATTTCAATGGTGTGTCGGGATCGATATCCATGCCCAGATGCTTAAGCTGGATCCCCGCTTCATAGTTCAGCAGCGAGCGGTTCACAATTCCGCCTTTATGCGGCAACTGGCCTAGATAAATATTCTCGGCAACGGTCATTTCCGGGACGAGATGCAGCTCCTGATAAATAATGGCGACACCGGCATTAAGCGCAGCAGTGGTGTCCGCAAACGAAACCTCTTGTCCGCGGATCGTCAAAGATCCCGTTGTTGGCGCATAGTTACCGCTGAGAATCTTTAAGAGTGTTGACTTCCCGGCGCCATTTTCGCCCATCAGCGCATGCACCTGACCGGCATAGCAGTCGAAACTGATATCCGTAAGCGCTTTAACGCCGGGGAACGTTTTGCCAATGCCGCGAAATGAGAGATACGGGGTAGACTGTTGCATAACGTCTCCGTGAATCAGATCTTTATGCCGGATAGCGGCGTTGCCTCATCCGGCCTACTGAGTACGCAATTCGTACGCCGGACAAGACGCATTGACGTCGCATCCGGCGTTTATGTTACTTACCGCCTAAGCCTTTCTTCGCGAGCTCTTCTTTGAAGTTATCGCGGGTAATCAGCACTACATCCGTCACTTCGGTAAACGCCGGAGGCTCTGCACCTTTTGTCACCCAGTTGTAGAGCATTTCGCTTGATTTATAGCCGTGAACGTCCGGGCTTGGCAGCAATGAGCCGTAGAACCCAGTCGCTTCGCCTTTGGACAGTTCGCTTACTGCATCAACGCCGTTGATACCAATACCAATTACGTTTGGTGCTTTGAAGCCCTGCCCTTCGGTCGCACGTACGCCGCCCAGCACGGTGTTGTCGTTCATGCCGACAATCAGCCAGTGTTTGACTTCAGGATGCTGAACCAGCATAGAGTTAGCGGCATCGAATGCGCCGGGGATATCATTTGATTTAGTTGGGACCTGGTAGATCTGTTTTTCCGGGAAGCCAGCGGCTTTAAGCGCTTCCATTGAACCAGAAGTACGACGACGTGCGGTGTCGAGTTCGTTCGCAGTTATAGCCATCACGGCGGTGGATTTCACATCCCAGCCGCGTTTTTGCATCTCCTTGTACAGTTCCTGACCCTGGCGCTCACCAATTTTGGTTGCCGCCATCATCACTAACGGCACGGTCTCCATCGGCTTGCCTTTGGCGTTGGCAAACTGGTCATCAACGGCAATGACTTTCATATCGTAGCCACGTGCCTTCGCCATAATGGCAGGCCCGAGTTTAGGATCCGGGGTACAAATGACAAACCCTTTTGCGCCACTGGCAGCGAGGCTGTCGATGGCGTTAAGGGTTTTCTCACCATCCGGAACGGCAATTTTGATCACCTCAAAGCCAAGGTCTTTACCGGCTTTATCGGCAAATTTCCATTCTGTCTGGAACCACGGTTCTTCCGGCTGTTTAACCAGGAAACCGAGCTTCATGGATTCAGCGATAGCGGATTGTGACATAATGGCAGCCAGACCGATGGCAGCCAGCGCTTTAGTGAATTTGTGCATGGTTAACTCCAGCTTTAACGTTCTTTTATGTAGGGTAAAATCAGACGATTTTTTGTAATTCGGACGTAAAACAAGGCATTACCTTTTATTGATAAGATCAATGCCAGTGCTGAGAGTATTTTTAGCGGGAAATTGATTCTCCATAAGAGAGCGGCATCACACCACAGAATTACAGTAATTGCGTACATAAATTCAGCGGGAAATGACATAAAAAAACGCGGTTTTGTCGACGGGAAAAAAGAGGAATAGCAGATTAGTCCATAACATCAGCCAACGAATCCTTGTTCCCGAATACCGAAGCATTCGGGAAAATGATTACCATTGGTAATAAATGTGGTCAGCGTGATCGCGAACCGGAGTGTCGTCGCCCAGCAGACGCGCCGAAAGCGTCAGCGCGAAATCGAAAATATGCCCTAATCCTTTGCCGCTAATCAGATTGCCATCTTCAACCACCGGCGCATCGATATATTCCCCATCGGTGACGTTTTGCCACAGCTCTCCAGAGCACACGTAGCGACGCCCCTTCAGCAGACCGTTGCCGCCCAACACCCGTGCAGCCGCAGAACACACCGGGCAGATGAGTTTCCCCTCATCATCATGACGAGCCACAAACCGGATAACCGCCTCACTGGCGGCAAGGTTAACGCTACCCTGCGGCCCGCCAG
The DNA here is from genome assembly GCF_030332265.1 of Citrobacter sp. Cu231. Lineage (NCBI taxonomy): Bacteria > Pseudomonadati > Pseudomonadota > Gammaproteobacteria > Enterobacterales > Enterobacteriaceae > Citrobacter > Citrobacter sp. Cu231. The sequence goes on from NZ_JAOWIE010000041.1 coordinate 203,162, forward strand.
GCAACACGATGGCATCGTAGAGATACGACTGACGCGCGGCCAGCGTGCTGTCCGTTACCATCGGTACGTCATGGTAACTCACCACCGCGCGTGACTCCGCGCAGGCCAGCGTTTCAACCTCGATATTCAGTCGACGCAGAATATCAATGGTAACTATCGCCTCCGCCTCTTCAAAACCGGGTGCCAGCAGCACCGCGACTTTCTTCATATGTAACTCCTCGCTTTATCCACATAAACGAAACAATTAATGACGAATAGTTCTGGCCGTTAAATTTCTCAATTTGATTAAAACTGATCTGGCACAAAAAATTAGCTATCAGATCATTAATCCGATCGTGAAATTGCTTCGCAGCATGAACAGATAATCATCAGGAGCCAGACAATATCTTATTGTGGAAAATATTTTTGTGATTTAAAACACCATTTCATTATTGAAATTTGGATTTAATAACATAAATATCAACTCGTTGCATTCATGTCATCTATATGCAAAGAGAGCAGAAGCACAGATGGGGTGATGACAATATGTAAAAAAACATAAATACACAGATTTAAGGATTTTCTTATGTCGAAGCAAGCGTTATGCTGATTCACGATCGGGAGCGAATATAATTCGCGATCGCTAAAGGACCGGCGGAACGGATTTATTCTGCTAACAGTTATAATTGTACGTAGAGATGTAGTGCAGCGGCAGCCCGTTGTACTGGCGTTAGTAACGTACATCCCCCTTTCTGTAAATAAGGATATTGATATGGCTGCAGTTGGAATTGTTCATAAACTCAACACCCAAATGAACCTCGAGTTCTACGCATCGAATCTTTACCTGCATCTTAGTGAGTGGTGCTACGAACATAGCCTGACAGGTACCGCAACGTTTCTGCGCACTCAGGCGCAAGGTAATGTGACTCAAATGATGCGTATGTTCAATTACATGAAAAGTGCCGGGGCTAACCCCATCGTCAAGGCCATTGATGTTCCGGGTGATGAGCTGACTTCCCTTGAAGAATTGTTTCAGAAAACGTTGGACGAATATCAACAGCGCGCGAGTAAGCTCTCGCGCTTAACCAATGAAGCTGAAGCGTTAAACGATGCACCAACGATCGATTTTCTTCACGACCTGGAGAAAGAACAGCAGCAGGATGGTGTGCTGTTGCAGACGATTCTTGATGAAGTCCGCAGCGCCAAACGTGCAGGGCTGTGCATGGCGCAAACCGATAAGCACCTGCTTAACGTTGTTAACTATCAACAGCACTGATATCTGACGCCCCAACATCTGCGCCTCCCATTCTGCGAGGCGCAAAAAAACCTTTCTAAAACCTGAAACAACGGTTTATTTTAGTGAGATTCATTCTGCGGCGTGAATTTCAACTCGATCAAGGCAACCGCTTTTTGTATTGCACGCATTGTGACCGGATCGGCACCTGCAGGATGGCTGGAAAAATCGATGCTTTTCAGCTGGCTGGACATTTTCTCCCGAACTTCTACCGGGGCAATAACATCAAGAACATCCAGAATTTGCTTGATAACCAGCTGACAGGCAACAACGTCCGAGAGCAGTTCCTGATCGGCATTCAGTGTTTGGGACATAGTGAGCTCCTTATAGAAAGGTCGTCATAGTACCCATTCAGCGCTCGAAACGATAGCCGCACACGCATTACGAATACGCTGAAACTAAAAATAGTTCCAGTCAGTTTCTTTTGAGATGGCAAGCACAGCATGAGTGAAAAGTTAGCGGTTGAGAACAAACGCGGTCTTTCCCCGGCAGCATTACTTGTTGCCGGAGCTTTCTTTATGGAGTTTATCGACGGTACGGTAATTGCCACCGCCCTGCCTGACATGGCCATTAGTTTTGGCGTGCAGGCGGTAGATCTGAACATTGGCATTAGCACCTACCTGATCACTCTCGCGGTACTGCGTACCACACCTAAACATCAATTGATCACTGCTATTGCGACCCTGACGTGGCCCGCATTAGTCGCGCCTATTATTGGTCCTCCTTTGGGAGGATTCATCACCAGCTACGCCAACTGGCGCTGGATTTTCTTTATTAATGTTCCGCTGGGAATACTGGCGATTGTGCTGGCGCTACGTTTTATCCCGGATATTCATGACGACGAGCGCCGCCCGTTCGATATCGCGGGGTTTATCGCGACCTCTGTTGCGATGGTTAGCCTGGTGTATGCCATAGAGTTATTGGGAGCTCAGCAGCCGCAGGGCTGGCTGACCGCAGGGCTTCTGGCGCTAGGGGTAATGACCTTCCTGTTTGCTCTGCATCATTTTCGTCGCACCGCCTGGCCGATGAATCGTCTGGATGCCATGAGCGTTCCTACTTTTCGCGTCACCATGTACGGTGGGTCGCTGTTTCGTGCTTCAATCAGCGCAGTACCATTTTTGCTGCCGTTAATGTTCCAGGTCGGTTTCGGCATGAACGCTTTTCACGCGGGTTCGCTGGTACTGGCGGTATTTGTGGGCAATCTGACGATTAAACCTGCTACTACGCCGTTGATACGCCGGCTGGGCTTTAAGAAACTATTGCTGATCAACGGCGCACTGAACGTCCTGGCGTTGCTGGCCTGCGCATTGATCACGCCACAGACCCCCACCTGGGTTATATTACTGGTGTTGTATCTGGGCGGCGTGTTCCGCTCTGTTCAGTTTACCGGCGTCAGCACGCTCACTTTTGCGGACGTCCCCGCTTCACAAATGAGCTACGCCAATACGCTGTTCAGTACGGCAACACAATTAGCGGTAGGTTTAGGTATTTCATTAGCCGCTATTGGGATCCGCATCGGCGATGATATCAGTGAATGGCTGGCATTAGGCAATATTCCAGGGAGCAGTTTCCGGTTGGCCTTTGTCATGATTGCCATTATTTGTCTTGTCGGTATGGTGGATACGCTGCGACTCGCCCCGGATGCTGGAAGCGCAGTATCAAACAAGAACAGATAGCCCGGCAGGTGTCCCCCCCGGGCCAACAGAATTTAGCCAATTATCTCACGGACAAATGATTCAATCGCTTTGTCCTGGCAGTTCTCAAAGAAGCACTGCTGGAAGCGCGGGCCAGACACGGCGGTTTTCACCAGCTCAGGATCGATAGCGCGCAACGTGTCCAAATAGTTTTCTTTTACCACCGCCGCTTTCACTTGATTCAGTATACCAGCGTTACGCACCTGGGGCTCTTTACGCTCAGGTGGGTAACCTTCGCCGTTACGACCAGTGAACGCTTTCTCAAACATATAGCGCACATTCAACTCAGCACCCCAGCCAAAACCCTTGGCAAATGCCAGAGATAGCGCATTGCCGTTGTTGATCTGAGAGAACAAGAATGCGTCTGCCGGATCGAGGCAGTAACCACACACCACGCCCGGATGTATATTCAAAGACATCATTGCCCCCTGGCCCGTACCGCACCCCGTGACGACAAAATCCACCGCTTTAGAATTAAGCAGGATGCTGGCCATGATACCTAAATGGATGTAGGTCAGATGATGGTCATTTTCGTCGTTCATCCCGACGTTATACACGGGAAAACCTTTCTCATCCGCGACGGCCTTAAGCTCGTTATGAATGATGGCATTTTTGCTTGCCTGGCTGTTTTCCATCATCAATGCAATTTTCATTCTTTAATCTCCTGAATGCGCTGCGGTGATCCGCTGAAAGTCATAACATTCAGGCCACATTACTATTTTGCAAACTCACTTTCAAATTTAATGAAATTTGGTTTTATAAAATAATGAAGTGCTCACATTTTTCCCTCGGCAGATCAGAATGGCCTCAATAAAATGACGTCGTTGCGATTAATCGCAGGTGATCTTCAGGCTATTCAAGCCATTGCTGAGGCAGCACGTATGCCATGATGTCGTATCTCCGTATTTTCAGAGCGATCACATGAAGACCTTTATCCTTGCCCTTTTGCCGCTCGTGCTGACAGGATGCACTATTACTAAACAGGCGCAGGTCAGTGAAGCCAGCGCCATCACCGGCGTGGTTCGCCTGACCTACAACCAGGCCATACTGCAAACGGCCCGTACTGATGACTACGTTACCCAAGGAACCGCGACCAAAGAGTGTCAGCGCCTGGGTTATGCCAACGCAATGGCGTTTGGTCAACCGGTTTCAACCTGTAGCGTATATGCCGGTTCTCTGTGCTTAAATACCAAAATTACGCTCGCCTGGCAGTGTCACGGTGTCGCAATCCGCCAATCACCTTCCTTCAATTATTAATATTTCCGACCAGCATATTATTGCTGGTCTTCTGCCTTTTCATTATTTGTATCCTGAGTTTAATAGCGTTAATGCGTTTTATTCCCATTCGTATTTTTGATAAATAATTATATTATTTTACCTTTTGCAAATAATTAAATAACAAATTATAGTGACGCCACGTCAATATATTAACGTTTGTGGAGCAGAACCATGCTAAAAACAGAAATGATCGACCAACTGAATGAGCAGATGAACCTTGAATTGTATTCATCGCTGCTCTACCAACAGATGAGCGCGTGGTGCAGCTATCACAGCTTTGAAGGTGCCGCCGCGTTTTTGCGCCGTCACGCCCAGGAAGAGATGACGCATATGCAGCGTCTGTTTGATTACCTCACCGACACCGGCAGTTTGCCGCGTATTAACACGGTCTCTTCCCCTTTTGCTGAATATGCGTCTTTAGACGAACTGTTCCGTGCGACTTACGAACACGAGCAGTTAATCACTCAGAAAATTAATGAGCTGGCACACGCGGCAATGACTCACCAGGATTATCCAACATTTAATTTCCTGCAATGGTATGTTGCCGAGCAGCATGAGGAAGAGAAATTATTTAAATCTGTCATCGATAAGTTATCGCTGGCAGGGAAAAGTGGTGAAGGTCTTTATTTCATCGATAAAGAACTGGCTACGCTTGATACACAGAATTAATGTTGTGAGGTAATGAGGGCAACCCGCCATCATTACCTATTAATATCAGTGGCGGCAGATCTTGCTTTCGTGCGTAGAGAAGCCGTCTTCTTTTGCAATAAATTTTCCCTTCGCTGCTAAAAAAGCCACCAGTTCAGCTGCCGTCATATCCGTCGCAGAGCAAGTGTGAAAACGCGCCTGATCGCCAAACCGTGCCGTGATCGCCGCTTCAAGGCTGGCATTTGAATACTGCTCGCCAGATTCAATCATCATGTTGAGCACTTCGTGACCGTGAATAGATTCCATACTACCTCCTCAATAAAAGCCGTAGCCTAATGTGAACTGCATGGCGTTGCATTGCGCTAACGCAGGTTTATTCGCAGATAAGTGTCATTTGGTATACATCTTAAAGCATAAAATATCGTAAACATAAGTTTACAATCATTGTAACGGTGATTTGACGAAAATAGCGTTTTGCCTTAACCTGCGCCGCAGATATAACCATTGATTATCTCTGGGACAGAGGAAAGCGTGAAAAACAGAACCCTGGGTAGTATTTTTATCGTGGCGGGAACCACGATTGGCGCCGGTATGTTGGCAATGCCGTTGGCTGCAGCAGGCGTGGGATTTAGCGTCACGCTGGTATTGTTAGTGAGTCTTTGGGCGTTAATGTGCTACACCGCGCTGTTGCTGCTTGAAGTGTATCAACATGTACCGGCCGACACCGGGCTGGGTACGCTGGCAAAACGTTATCTTGGTCGTTACGGACAATGGGTAACGGGCTTTAGCATGATGTTCTTAATGTACGCCCTGACGGCAGCGTATATCAGTGGCGCGGGTGAACTGCTGGCTTCCAGTATCAGCGACTGGACCGGAACCACTCTTTCTCCGACCACAGGCGTGCTGCTGTTCACCTTTGTTGCCGGTGGTGTCGTTTGCGTGGGGACTTCGCTGGTCGATCTGTTCAACCGTTTGTTGTTCAGCGCCAAGATAATCTTCCTGGTGGCGATGCTGGCCCTGTTAATGCCGGATATCCATAAAGTAAACCTGCTTACGCTGCCGCTACAGCAGGGGCTGGCGCTGTCCGCCATTCCGGTTATCTTTACTTCGTTCGGTTTTCACGGCAGCGTCCCCAGTATCGTCAGCTATATGAACGGTAACATCCGTAAACTGCGTTGGGTGTTTATCACCGGTAGCGCCATTCCGCTGATCGCCTATATTTTCTGGCAACTGGCTACGCTCGGCAGTATTAACTCGTCCACGTTCATGGGGCTGTTAGCCAACCACGCTGGCTTAAACGGTTTATTGCAGGCATTGCGTGAAGTCGTAGCGTCGCCACACGTCGAACTGGCGGTGCATCTGTTTGCCGATCTTGCGCTGGCGACCTCTTTCCTCGGCGTCGCGCTGGGATTATTTGACTACCTGGCCGACCTGTTCCAGCGCCGTAATACCGTAGCGGGAAGAATGCAAACTGGCGTGGTGACCTTCGTGCCGCCGCTGGCATTCGCGCTATTCTATCCACGTGGCTTCGTTATGGCGCTAGGTTATGCGGGCGTTGCCCTGGCAGTGCTGGCGCTGCTGATCCCCTCGATGCTGGCATGGCAGAGCAGAAAACAGAATCCGAAGGCTACCTACCGCGTGGCGGGCGGTGCTCCGGCGCTGGCGCTGGTATTCTTGTGCGGCATTGTGGTGATCGCAGTACAGTTCTCTATTGCAGCAGGATTACTACCAGAAGTGGGTTAAAACAAAAGGGGCTTTCGCCCCTTTTATTAATGCAAACAGCACTGCTTATATTTCTTGCCGCTGCCGCACGGGCATGGGTCATTACGCCCTACTTTGGCATCCACTTTTACCGGTACCTTGACCGGCGTTTCCTGGGGATGCGCCATCCACCAGGCATGCAGATCCAGCGCTGCCAGTCGAATGGCATCCACGCTCTCTTCAAACGCTTCTGGTGTCAGTTTCTCAACCACCGCAAAGTTCTCTTCCGTGCCATGCAACGCGATAGCCTCGAGCGCTGGTTTTAACGTGTCTGGTAACGTAGACCAGTCCGACAACGCAACGCCGCGCATATAACCGAAGCACCATTCTTCAACGATGGTCAGTTCATGCTCGTCAATTTCACGCAAACCAAACAGCGGCTCAAACTGATCAGGATATTCATCCAGACGATCGGCCGTATCCGCCATATGTTGAAACGCCAGGTTCATGAAACGCGTCATTTCTTTTTCGGAGGACCAGCGAGGAACATACTGCGCGCCGCCCCAAATAGCGACCAGCCACTGCTCCGGTTCAATTTCATACGGTGAACTCAGCACCGCCGTCAGTAAACCATCCAGTTCTGATACATCCAGAATAGCCTTGTCTGTGTTGTACTTTGTCAGTACATCATCCAGCCATTCCAGTTCGCTTTCGTTTAATGGTCCCGTTTTCATAACGCTTTTCCTTAGTCAAAAAATCTTGCCTGTGATCATCCTACATGGCTGGAGGGATAACAGATACAAATGGGCATATGCGGCTTACAGCTGCCGCTTGTTCAGGTTAACAGGAAAAGTGGAGAATTCCGGAAGTTAACGCACAAAAGAGAACACGAAGCCGCCGGGCATCATACCGGGAAAACACAATAAAACCACCCGCAGGTGGTTTACTGTTGCTCAATACGGTTGAGCGTTGCGGTATAACCCGTTTTCGCTACTGCGTTAAGTAGAATATCGGTTGAAAAACCTTCAGGCACGATCGCTTCTGCCTGCCGGGTCTTGAGGGAGGATTTTGCTTTAATCACGCCGTCAGTGTCACGTAGCGCCTGATTGACCGAAATAACGCACAACGAGCAGGTCATGTTTTGTATATCCAGCACCACTTTTTGGTTGGCCGCCTGAGCCCACAGCGGTAACAGCAAGCATGCAACTAACGTGAAGATCTTCATTCAACTACCTCATAAAACCAGGCTACAAGCGTTGGGTAAAATAGGACAGGTAAAATCAACGCCAGCGCGCACCAGTAAAAAATGCGCGCTTGCTTCAGCGTTAACCACCCGGAGCACCACAGCCGTTTGGAAAAATAGAGCCGCCAGAAGACATGCAATAATAATCCCAGGGATAGCAGCACCAGAGGCGTACGCAAAAACTCAAACCGGGTAAAGATGGCAAAGCTCGCCGCCGAAATACCAAACAGCAGGTATAACAGCGGCCCAACGCAGCATAAACCCGCGGTGACTGCCGCCGCAGCGGCTGTCAATATAGTGAGACCCGCCCCTTTAGCGTTGTTCTGTAGCGACATAGCTGTAGGAGAACGCTTTAGGATCATAGAAATTAATCGGGTCGCCATCGACTTCAGCATAAGGATAACCAAAGTTGTTCATCGCGCCCTGCTCCGTTGCCGGATACAGCTCAAAATCACGCCCGTAGTTGAATCCAACCCAGTTCATTTCCCAGTTGCCAAACAGGTAGGTATTCACGGCCTGGACATCGGCGTCCTGATGCGATTTTTTCTCTGCCAGACGCATTTTGGTCACGTCAGCGGGATCGCAAGGTAACCAGCCGTAACCTGCCAGATAGAATTCGGCGCGGCAGTGTTGTCCGCCGCTCACGTCGGCGACTCCCGCGCTGTCGGCTTTGCCAAAAGCGCTTTTCGAATAACGTTCAAGCTTATTGGCTTTGCCCAGACGGATGCCAAACAGTTCACGCGCCGGAATGCCGCTGGCGCGCGCGAGAGCCACAAAAACGGAGCTCATGTCGGTACATTTGCCTTTGAGCATACCGCTTTTCAAGATCTCGGCCACATCACCCGTGCCACAGCCAATAACGTCGTTATCGCGTTCCATATGACTGCTGACCCATTCGTAAATCAGACGTGCTTTTTTCAGCGGGTCCGTCTCATTACCGGTGATTTTACGCGCGGTTTCCAGAACCAGCCCATCAACAGGGGTGTGTGCCGTTGGCAACAGGTACGGTTTTACATCCAGCGGATAAATAATCTGCTCGGGCGCTTGCCAGGTTTTCAGCGCGTTGTGCTTCAGCGGTTCCCAGTCGGCGGTTTCAATATCAATATTAACGTCAATCAACAATTCGCCCTGCGAATCAGGCCAGGTGGCAAACAGCGTTTTCGCACCATAGGTATTATTGGTGGTGACGTACGCCTGCTTATAGTTCCCACTAAAGGCAAGCGCTGTCATTTGTTGAAACGCGGTATCCACCGGTAGCGGGATCCACAGTTTCACCACGCCGCTCGATCCCTTTGGAGGGTTGAGTTTATACGTTTGTGATAAGACAAAGCGTCGACGCGTCACTGGCGCGCCTGAAGGCTCTGCGGCGCTTACCGTCTGGCTTAAAACCGCTGGGCCGACTAAACCGGCGGCGGAAAGGAGAACGCTATTTTTGAGAAATTGTCGACGTTGCATTAGTGTCTGTCCATGTTGTAAGAGTTGTGCTACGGAAACCGTATACGATCATCACAGCAGACAGACGCTGATAATAAAGGTGAGTCGATGGAGGCTATTCATCAATAACAGACCTGTTAACTGTGAATGAAATGAAAAACTACGTGGCCGCTATTAAGCCATTTACAGGCAAAAAAGTACAGTAACGAGGACGAGTTCAGTATACATACACATTCGTTGCCAGTTTGCGGGCTAACCCTCTTGCTCCCTCGCGCATGACCGTATCGTGATTCCACCGAAAAGCGGGGGCTGCCAGCAGTGCAAGATAATTCATCCAGCGGATCGTGGTGCGGACGTTCCAGTCATATCTGACGAAAGTCTCTGCGCCATTGGCGGAAAAAGACCATACGCCTCGCCCTTCCACCGCGCCGCTGGCTTGTCCTTCAAGCAGAGTGCAGGGCTGAATATTCAAGACGTTGATATCAAAGGTTAAGCGATAAGGGAGCACGCCTTTCCAGGTATAACGGTGCAGCGCCCCAATACCCTGCATGTCCCCTTTCTTTATCTCAACGATACGTTCCAGACTTCCCCACCATTCCGGCCACTGGTCCGGATGAGAAAAAACATCCCATACATCCTGAATTGAAGCCTCAACCCGCCAGAGCGTGGAAAACTGATAGTCAGCCATAGTCAAGATTCCCTCAAGGCGTGAAGAAATTGGCGGGGAAACGGATGTTGATAATCATAGCATCCAGCAGAACGGTTTCTGATCGCTGACCATCAGGCGCATAGCTGATCACTTTGGCAGGGAGTCCGTGATAATTATCCAGCCAGATGTCGTAGCGGTGAACACCATCAACAACCATGGTTCCCGGCCCAACCACGGACACGCGGGTTGTCGCCCGTCCTGCAATGCTCTCCTGACCAACGATGGTCGTTGTACCCGAGCGCTGCAAATGGCGAATATTACCCAGCAACACGCCAATATCAGAGCGATCCACCCGATGACCGCGCTCATCCTGGATCAATGAATTGGTGGGCGATAGGTGGAAAATGGGCAATGTACCCACACCGAATGGCCATAATGTCACTTTACCGCTGACAGGATTAAAGATAACCACTGCACCTGAATGCGGCTGGGTAAAATCCATTCGCACGTAGCCGGGTTTTTGATAGCTGTAGCGAATGATTTTGCTTTCACCCAACGGCGACGAGGAGCGCAGCATAACCTGATAAGAAGTCATGTTAGTGAATGAGCGTTGTGAAACCGCAATCGGATCGATGATCCTGCCAGTCTGCGAAAATGCTGCGCAACTCAAGACAAGTAATGCCGCAAACACGACTAGCGGAGAAAATGAGACGCTCATGACCGCCCCTGTATCAGCACTCTCTGCCAACAGGCGTCATCACCTGTCGATACTTTTATTATAGGTCTTAAATTGCGAGCCATTCCCCACTCGCGCCGATTCGCAAATAGAAAGATTGGCAACAATGGGGGTTTTGAGGTCGGTTAACGCATCAAGCAGATTTACCTGCCGCAAGTTATCCAGAATAACAGGCACAAAAAAACCACCCGTAGGTGGTTTCACGACACTGCTTATTGCTTTGATTATTCTGTTCTTTCCCATGGTACCCGGAGTGGGACTTGAACCCACACAGCGCGAACGCCGAGGGATTTTAAATCCCTTGTGTCTACCGATTCCACCATCCGGGCTCGGGAAGAAATTGGAGGCGCGTTCCGGAGTCGAACCGGACTAGACGGATTTGCAATCCGCTACATAACCGCTTTGCTAACGCGCCGAAATCTTCTGGCTTTTCAGCCGACATCCGCAATTGCCGATGTCTTTAATCTGGAGCGGGAAACGAGACTCGAACTCGCGACCCCGACCTTGGCAAGGTCGTGCTCTACCAACTGAGCTATTCCCGCATCACCAAGTAACTTTGTTAATCACTTGATTTTGTTATCGTCTGGCAATCAGTGCTGCCGTTCGATGCGTTGCATTCTACTTACCTGACGCAATGAGTCAACGATATTTTTCACCACTGACGATCGTTTGCTGAAATTTGCGTCGAAACGATCACTGTTCAAGCAAATCTCCCCATGCAGCGCTCAAATACTGGAACATTGACCACAAAGTCAGTATCGCGGCAACGAAGAAAAGTGCGATCCCTGCGTACTCAACCCAGATATTTGGACGCCAAAGCAGCCATGCCAACGCGGCCATTTGGGAAGTAGTTTTCACTTTTCCGATCCAGGACACTGCCACACTGCTGCGTTTACCCAGTTCAGCCATCCATTCACGCAGCGCAGAGATAATTATTTCACGCGCGATCATCGTGGCGGCAGGCAGCGTCACCCACCAGCTGTGATAGTGTTCGGTCACCAGCACCATCGCGATAGCCACCAGCACTTTATCAGCGACCGGATCGAGGAAGGCGCCAAAACGCGTGCTTTGGTTCCAGCGACGCGCCAGAAAACCGTCAAACCAGTCGGTGACCGCCGCGATACAGAAGATCAGCGCGCAAACGAAGGGAGCCCAGGTGAATGGCAGATAAAACGCCAATACAAAGAATGGGATCAGGATGACGCGAAACAGCGTGAGCAACGTAGGGATATTAAATTGCATATGACGGATAACTATCTGTTGTCAGTGAAATTACCCCTATGTTGCTACAGAGGGCTTAATGTTTCAACGAGTAGAAGATCTTTTCTGCCAGAGCTTGCGAAATACCCGGCACTTTTGCAATTTCTTCAATGCTCGCGTTACGAAGACCTTGCAAACCGCCCATATATTTCAACAACATCTGCCGACGTTTTGGTCCAACGCCCTCAATGGTTTCCAGCGTGCTGGTACTTTTCACCTTCGCCCGTTTTTTACGGTGTCCGCTAATCGCATGATCGTGAGATTCATCGCGGATATGCTGGATAACGTGCAACGCAGGCGAATCCGGTGGCAGGCTAAAGCCCTCTCCTTCCGGCTCAAAGAACAGCGTTTCCAGGCCGGCTTTACGATCGGCCCCTTTTGCCACCCCCAGCAATAGCGGATGTTGTTTGTCCCAGGGAACGTCCAGCTCAGCAAAAACGGCTTTCGCCTGCCCCAGTTGACCTTTACCGCCGTCGATCAAGATAACGTCCGGAATCTTACTTTCTTCAATCGCCTTACCGTAACGCCGACGCAGAACCTGATTCATGGCCGCATAATCATCACCCGGCGTAATGCCAGTGATGTTATAGCGACGATACTCCGCACGCAGCGGTCCATTGGCATCAAATACCACGCAGGAGGCAACCGTCTGCTCGCCCATCGTATGACTGATATCAAAGCACTCCATGCGTTTTACTTCCGGAAGCTTCAGTACCGATGCCAGCGCCGTCAGACGTTGTGTAATCGTCGACTGCTGGGAAAGCTTCGTGGTTAACGCCACTGCCGCATTAGTTCGCGCCAGCTTCAAATAACGGGCGCGATCGCCTCGTGGTTTCGTCTGAACATTAATCTTCCGCCCAGCCAACTCAGACAAAGAATCCGCCAACAAGGTTTTATCGCTAAGCTTAAAATCGAGCAGGATCTCACCGGGTAAGGTGCGCATCTGACTCCCCTGCAGATAAAACTGTCCGACGAAGGTTTCTACGACCTCGCCGAGCTCTGTTCCACCAGGCACTTTCGGGAAATAGCTGCGACTGCCTAACACTTTACCCTGGCGAATAAACAGAACGTGCACACAGGCCATGCCTGCATCAAACGCCACGCCGATGACGTCCAGATCGTCTCCAGTATTAGAAACAAACTGTTTTTCGGTCACGCGGCGTACGGCCTGAATTTGGTCACGAATGCGCGCAGCCTCTTCAAATTCGAGACTCTGGCTGGCCTTTTCCATCCGGGCGATCAGTTGGGTCAATACCTGATCGTCTTTCCCGGACAGGAACAGACGAACGTAATCAACCTGCTGCGCATACTCTTCCTCACTCACCAGGCCCGCCACACACGGACCGAGGCAGCGGCCAATCTGATATTGCAGACATGGACGCGAGCGGTTGCGATAAACACTATTTTCGCACTGACGAATAGGGAATATTTTCTGCAACAGCGCCAGCGTTTCACGTACCGCATAGCCGTTAGGGAACGGGCCAAAGTACTCGCCTTTGGCGTGCTTTGCGCCACGATGCATTGCGAGGCGAGGATGGGTATCGCCGCTGAGGAAAATAAAAGGATAGGATTTATCGTCACGCAGCAAAACGTTATAGCGCGGCTGATACAGCTTAATGTAGTTGTGCTCAAGCAGTAACGCTTCGGTTTCGGTGTGCGTTACCGTGACATCAATCTGCTGTATTTGCGCGACCAGCGCTTCGGTTTTACGCGACGCGAGGTTGCTACGAAAGTAGCTGGAAAGCCTTTTTTTCAGGTCTTTCGCTTTCCCGACATAGATGACCGTCCCGGCGGCATCATACATGCGATAAACGCCGGGCTGACTGGTCACGGTTTTCAGGAAAGCTTTAGCATCAAACTGATCGGTCACTGGCTTGTTAATGTCTCCGCATTACACAGGCCATGGCGAATTGCCAGGTGAGTCAGTTCAACATCGCCGTGAATGTTTAATTTACTGAACATTCGATAACGATAACTGTTCACCGTTTTAGGACTAAGATTCAGCTGTTCTGAGATCTCATTGACCTTCTGACCTTTGGTGATCATCAGCATAATCTGCAACTCACGTTCAGACAAACTGGCAAACGGGGTTTCCGTTTTCTCAGGCTCAATCTGGCTGAGCGCCATCTGCTGAGCGATGTCGGAGGCTATATAACGTTGGCCGGAAAAAACCGAACGAATCGCACTTACGACCTCCTGGGGCGCAGCCCCTTTGCTGAGATAGCCCGCGGCTCCTGCCTGCATGACTTTTGCAGGCAACGGATTTTCGGTATGGACAGTCAGCATGATCACTTTAATGTCAGCCGTTGAACGCGCAATTTTACGCGTTGCCTCAAGGCCACCAATACCGGGCATATTCATGTCCATCAGCACAACGTCAACGGCGTTTGAGCGGCACCATTTTACCGCATCCTCGCCGCAGCACGCCTCGCCGACAACTTTAATGCCTTTTATATCTTCAAGAATGCGTCGTATCCCTGCGCGCACCAGTTCGTGGTCATCAACAAGAAAAACGTTGATCAAAGGAATATCTCCAGAATAGGGATAACGCTACCGATAGTTAATCGGTCCTATGTTAACGGGTTTTATCTCAACTTTGAAATGTAAAAAACACCTGTCTTTCGATTTTGCTCTCGTTTTTGGAAATTAGATTGTACGAAGAGTGGAAACATTCAGTACTGATAACCTTTTGCCACGGTTATATCTGTGTAGCTGTTTCATAATGGTGACAAAAAGATCATATTCCTTCGCTGAATGCAAACCAAGCAGTCAAAGTTGTAACAATAATTAACGAGTAAAATACTCGAAATAAACAACAACTGGAGAAAATATATGCGCTGCAACAAGTTGTTTATTTTAATGTCCGCACCTCTCAATTGCACAAAAAACAACCACTGATATTTTTAGCCTCGCTTATGGTATACTCCGCCGCCTTAAGATTTGACATCGCACTTTTTCATTGAAACATAACGAGGAAAATAAATGAGTACGCCTGACTTTTCCACTGCTGAGAATAACCAGGAACTGGCCAATGAAGTCACCTGCCTGAAAGCCATGTTAACGCTGATGCTGCAGGCAATGGGTCAAGCCGATGCAGGACGCGTGATTCTTAAAATGGAAAAACAGATCGCACTGATTGAAGATCAATCACAGGCTGCGGTATTTTCCAGCACTGTTAAGCAAATTAAACAGGCTTACCGCCAGTAATAAGAAACCGGCTGAGAGCATCGCTATCAGCCGGTTTTGCGTCTGAAACTCAGAACGATAATTTACTCAGATAAGCCCGGTTGCAGCGGCATAACAGGCGATCTGCGTTTTGTTTGGTGCATTAAATTTCTTTTGCATATTTTTCTGGTGAAAGTTAACGGTATTTTCAGAAATCGACAGAATTATCGCTATCTCTGAAGAGGTTTTCCCCTCCGCCGTCCATTTCAATATTTCTTTTTCCCGCTTACTAAAGCGCATCTCTGGCGCCATGACCATGTCATCTTCCAGCCGCGTCAGTACCGACAAACTTTCCCGCACCAGTAGTTGCATCCTGAGCTCTACCTCATCGCTGGCAAAACAACTATTACGGACACTCGCACGCGATACCGATAAAAAACCCAACGCCCGATTAGGCAACATTAAGCATTGCGTCATTCCTTTCCGTAAACCGTGATTGCGCGCAGCATCCCACAGGGGCTGTGCATCGCGAAATAAGGAATCGTTCCAGGGTAAATGCCCCTGACTGAAGTTTTCAGGTTTCAGCACCGGGTCAATCGCAAAATAATTCTCGGACTGATAATGCGCCACCCAGGCTTTGGGATACGTCGTGTGAAGCGACGTTTTAGGCCGGGTAAAAGGTACGGGATGACGAACACAGAGCGCGTAAAAGTCGAACTCTAAATGCTGCGTCTGTTGTTGTAATTCGTTATAGACATCCTCTGCTGTCGCCATTTCCTGAAAGCGTAACAGCATGCTCCGTCGCCAGGTGAAGAAATCATGACCCTGCATACTAAGTGGTAATACCCCTGAGATTGATAATCATCCAAACATATGAAACAAGCTAACACATAAATGTATTTTATATATGTAAATTATCGGACAACTGAGCAATTACTTGAGCATTACTCAACGGCGGAAGAAAGTAACAGCATTAAACGTTAATAATAAAGCAATAATTATAAATAGTTATGCGAACAGCACTCGCTAAAAACAATTTAGACGAGTGCTGCATGCACTATTTATTGCATCAGAAACTTTTCAAGAAACTGACGGGTTCGTGGCTGCTGCGGATGCGTGAATAAGGATTTCGCTGGCCCTTGTTCTACTATCCGTCCTTGATCCATAAATATCGCCCGATCGGCCACGTCACGCGCAAAGCTCATTTCGTGCGTCACAATCACCATCGTACGCTTTTCCTGAGCCAGTTGACGGATGGTATTAAGTACCTCGCCAACCAGTTCAGGGTCGAGCGCAGAGGTCGGCTCATCAAAAAGAATCACCTCAGGGCGCATCGCCAGCGCTCGGGCAATAGCCACACGCTGCTGTTGTCCACCGGACAAGCGACGTGGATAGCTGGTTTCTTTACCTGCCAGCCCGACTTTTGCCAGCAGTTCGCGCGCACGCGCTATGGCTTCGGCTTTCGGCTCGCCTTTAACAATCACCGGACCTTCAATAATGTTTTCCAGTACCGTACGATGCGGGAACAAATTAAAGTTCTGGAACACAAAACCCACATGCTGGCGCAACTGACGAATCAGGCCTTTTTGCTGAGTTAACGAACGCGCGGTATCGATCGTAATCTCACCGACTTTAATGGTGCCCGCCTCCGGTTGCTCCAGCAAATTAATGCTTCTCAGCAGCGTGGTTTTGCCCGAACCGCTCGGCCCGATAATTGCCACCACTTCACCGGGTTTGACGTCAAGATCGATCCCATGAAGCACCGTTTGTCCATGAAATTTTTTGACCAGGTTTCTGACTTCGATAGCACTCATTTCGGCTCTCTCTCCTGGCGGTTCAGTTGCTCTTCAAAATAGTTTTGCAGTGCAGAAAGCACCGTTGCCATCACCCAATAAATCAACGAGGCCGCCAGATACATCGTGAACACTTCCAGCGTACGCGAGGTAATCAATTGCGCCTGACGGAACAGTTCCGGTACCTGAATAGTCGCGGCCAGAGAGGTGTCTTTCACCAGGCTGATAAAGCTGTTGCTCAGCGGTGGAAGTGCAACCCGCGCAGCCTGCGGCAGGATCGCCCGACGCATGGTTTGCCAGCGCGTCATACCAATACTGGCCCCCGCCTCCCACTGCCCCTTATCGATGGAAGAGATTGCCGCACGCAGCGTTTCCGCAGCGTAAGCGGCTGTATTAAGCGACAAGCCAATCATTGCTGCCGGGATGGGGTCCAGCTCAATACCAAACTGCGGCAGACCGTAATAAATCATAAACAGCTGGGCAATCAACGGTGTTCCGCGAAAGACAGAGATATAAAAGCGCGCCAGCCAGCGCACAGGCAGCAGTGGCGACAGACGCATCAGTGCCAGAATAAACCCCAGCACAAGGCCAAAGAACATCCCGCCGATACTCAGTTGCAGCGTAAAAACCGCGCCTTTGAGCAGATACGGCAGAGAATCAATCACCAGTTGGATACTTTCTTGCATTAGCGTTTTTCTACCTGGTCGTTACACGTGAGGATGGTAGGCAAACAGCGCAGGCGCCCCACCAGTATGGATAAAGAGAATTGGCCCTTCATCTTTGAAGCGTTTCTGGCTGATGCCGTCAATAAGACCCGCCATTGCCTTGCCGGTATACACCGGATCCAACAAGATGCCTTCGAGGCGCGCCAGCAGTTTTACTGCCTCCATGCCCTCTTCGTTTGGCGTACCGTAGCCCGGCGCAAAATAATCATCCCATAACAGGATATCCGCAGTGGCCGTCAGCTCCAGTTCACGGGCAATATCCTGCTGCAGCGTAACAACTTTGGGTTTTTGATCCGCCACGCTGCGCGAGACGGTCACACCGATAAGTTCAACGTCTGGCATCAGTTGCTCCAGCCCCACCGCCAGTCCGGCATGCGTTCCAGCGCTACCCGACGCGACCACCACGGAAGAGAGCGAAACGGCCCCTTCACACTGCTGGGCAATTTCCAGCGCGCTTTCCACGTAGCCCAGCGCGCCCAAAGCATTAGACCCCCCAACCGGGATCACATAAGGCCGAAACCCTTGCGCTTCAATCCGCGTCGCGAGCTCCTGCAACTGCGCATTCGGATCGGTTAGCGCATCGCACATTTCGATCTGCGTATTAAACAGGTCCAGCAGCAGACGGTTGCCATTGCTAAGATAGTTTTCAGCCGTGGTGCCAATCGGATTTTCCAGCAGCGCCACGCAGTGCAGACCAAGTTTAGCCGCAACCGCCGCTGTCTGGCGAACGTGGTTAGACTGAATCGCACCTGCGGTTATCAGCGTATCCGCGCCTTCACGCAGCGCGTCTGCGGCCAGAAACTCCAGCTTACGCAGCTTATTTCCGCCCATGGCCATCGGCGTGACGTCATCGCGTTTGATGAAAATATCGCGCCCGAGAGAGTCTGAGAAGCGCGGAAGATATTCGAGCGGCGTTGGCGCGCCAATAAATTCCAGACGTGGAAAGCGCGTTAAGTTATGCAGTGGCATATAGCCTCCGGTATTCGTTGTTGTGATGTTCTTTTTATTATGCACGTTCAGGCGCAATGAAATAAAAAAAGGCGCTGTTAAAGGCGCCTTTTTTCATCGGGTGACGATTATTTCGTCACATCCGCTCCAAACCATTTTTCAGACAGAGCCTTCAGCGTACCGTCTTTTTGCATTTCAGCAATGGCTGCATCAACCGCTTTCAGCAGATCTTCATTGCCTTTACGCAGCGCCACACCGGATTCCTGGCGGGAGAACGCTTCGCCAGTGACGGCCAGCGTATCTTTGGTTTTCTTGACCAGATCAAGCGCGGCCAGACGATCAACCAGAATGGCGTCAATACGGCCTACGCGCAGATCCTGATATTTGGTCGGGTCATCGTCATAGGTACGAATATCCACGCCCTGTACGTTCTGGCGCAGCCACTCTTCATAGTTGGTGCCCAGACCAACGCCGACTTTTTTACCTTTCAGATCGGCGGCGGTCTTAATAACGCCTTCATTGCCTTTCTTCACCAGTGCCTGAATGCCGGAGACCGTATACGGGGTAGAGAAATCGTATTTTTTCTTACGTTCGTCAGAGATAGTCACCTGGTTGATCACCACGTCAATACGTTTGGAATCAAGAGAAGCCAGCATACCGTCCCATTTGGTCGGTTTCAGCGTGGCTTTCACGCCAAGGTGCTTTGCCAGTTCCTCGGCGAACTCCACTTCGAAACCGGTCAGTTTGCCGTCATCGCCCTGAAAACTAAACGGGGGATAGGTCCCTTCCAGGCCCACCAGCAGCGTGCCGCGCTCTTTAACTTTATTTAACAGACCTTCATCTGCATAAGTCTTCACGCTCATTCCGGCGACAAGTGCAACAGCCATTACACCCATCAGAGCCTGACGTCCCAGAAGTGCTAATTTCATAGTTACCCCGAATATTGTCATTAGTGACTATCATTTATGACTAGAGTGTAAAGCGTTTGCGGTGATCCACAAACACGACTCTGTTACACCTTATTCGTTTTTAATATATATCAGAACTGGCTGTCCAGGAGGATTTCTGCATATGCCCTATATGCGTATGGGCTTTAAACTGCTCATACTTACGTAAGGCGATACGGTAATTGTTGGTGCTGGTTTCCGGCAGCCACGGGGCAAGGTTTTCGTCGAGGAACCCTTCCTGCAGCAGATCGTGAGAGATATTTTGTTCGGTCAGGTGATTCCCGAGGCGGCGCAGGCGGACAACGTATTCGCGGACTGTACCGTGGCTCATTTCAGTCTGCTCAAATAAAAACTGTTTGAAACCGATAATGTCAAAAAAGTCGCTCTGCTCTTTGCAATGCAAATCACCGCAAAAACGACACAGTGCCACCCACTCTTTTTTCTCCTGCTCCCACTCGGCTTCATCCAACAAAGTGTCCAGGCGGGCGATGGCGATTTTATTCACAATTTGCCCGCGACGAACCAGCGTGATCCTGTCGAGCAACTTAAAGCAATGGGCGCAATGCGTCTGGCTGTGTTTGAAATCTTTGAGGTAGCGGCTTAGAGGCCGTCTTTTTGATTGCTGCACCGTCATGAGAACTCCTGGTAGTCAATTCGTAATGCGGCATTGTTCAAGGGTAATGATGTACCCCTATAGCTTACCCAGCTTGGTGCGTAGACGTTTGATGGCCTGACTGTGCAACTGGCTAACCCGTGACTCCCCGACTTCCAGTACCGCGCCAATCTCTTTCAGATTCAGCTCTTCCTGGTAGTACAGCGTTAACACCAGCTTTTCGCGCTCCGGCAACGCCTCGATCGCGTCCATCACGCGCTGGCGGAGGTTACCCTCAAGAAGCTGTTGTAACGGGTTTTCCTGCTGATGTTCTTCCGTCACCAGCTCAATACTATCGCCATGCTCTTCCCGCCACTCGTCGTAGGAGAAGAGTTGGCTGTTATTGGTATCGAGCAACATCTGACGATACTCTTGCACAGGAATAGCCAGACGCGCCGCCACCTCGGTTTCCGTCGCGTTGCGTCCTAATTCCTGCTCCAGTTGCCCCATCGCCTGTGCCACTTCGCGAGCATTGCGCCGAACGCTACGCGGCACCCAATCCCGGCTACGTAGTTCGTCCAGCATTGCTCCACGAATACGCTGCACTGCGTAAGTGGTAAATGCCGTTCCTTGCAAAGCGTCATATCGGTCAACGGCATTCAATAACCCGATGCCGCCCGCTTGTAGCAGGTCATCCAGTTCTACGCTCGCCGGCAAACGCACCTGAAGGCGCAATGCTTCGTGACGCACCAACGGTACATAACGCTGCCACAGCGAGTGTTTATCCATTACACCTTCAGCGGTATACAGTGAATTCACGATAAACAGCCCTGCGTTAAATGAGTTATCGGCATGATTATCCGTTTCTGCAGGGGTTTTAATCGGGTGAATAGTGGGTGAAATGGGGGGTTATTTAGGGGTTATGGGTAAAGCCGAATGTAAAAAACCCCGCCGGAGCGGGGTTTGCGCGATAAGCGTAAATTAACGCAGCAGAGACAGAACGTTCTGCGTGGTCTGGTTAGCCTGTGCCAGTACAGAAGTACCTGCCTGTTGCAGAATGTTTGCACGAGACATGTTGGACACTTCGGTCGCGTAGTCAGCATCTTCGATACGGCTACGGGCTTCAGACAGGTTGTTTACGGTGTTACCCAGGTTGGTAATGGTAGAGTTGAAACGGTTCTGTACCGCACCCAGGTCGGAACGCAGGTCAGCAACTTTCGCCAGTGCCGCGTCGATTTTAGCCAGCGGGCTATCGGTTTTGGTGGTAGCCACTTCGTTCAGAGCTGCACCTGATTTGAAGTCGTGACCTTTAACGCTGGAGGCCAGGTACTGTTTACCAGCAACAGTTGCCACTTCAGTTTTGCCGTTCACACCACCAAACTGCACCGCTGCCTTCTGAGAAACACCAGCAGCATCCGTATAATCAACTGTTTTAGCGGTGATAGTACCGGTTTTAGCATCGTAATCAGCAGCGTAGTATTTGCCGTTGTTTTCCAGTGCATAACCGCCATCAATTGCTTTGCCGTTTTTGTCTTCAAAAGACATTTTAACCAGCGTGGTGTTACCCGCGGTAGCACCTGCAACGCCAGCACCAACTAAAGCTGTTGCTGCTGCAGTAGTGTCTGGTTTAGTGGCAGCGACGTCCACAACCTGGTTCTTAGTCACTGTTTTAGTATCAGCCAGGGTTACTGTATTTTCTTTAGCGCCAATAGTAACGGCAGTACCAGCAACAGTAGCTTTATACATCCCGTTACCAGCAGATGAACCGGTTACGTTAACGTAATAACTGCCATCTTTTTCATTAAACTGGACAGTTGCTGTACCCGTTGCACCGGTACCACCAGTAGCCGTGTCAATATCGGCACCAGTAATCGCAGCAAAGGTATCTGTACCATCTTTATAGGTTGCAGCAGTACCAACAGCAGTTGCTTTAGTGGTGTAAGCATCCTGCACGCTCAGGCTATCCAGACCCAGCGTTTTGGAGTTGATTTCTTTCAGGTTGATATCGATGGTTTCGCCATCGTTGGCACCGACCTGGATGGTCAGGGTGTTGTCTTTCGCCAGCACTTTCACGCCGTTGAACTGGGTCTGACCGGATACGCGGTCGATTTCGTTCAGACGCTGAGTGATTTCAGCCTGGATAGAGTCGAGGTCAGACTGGGAGTTAGTACCAGTAGAAGACTGAACCGCCAGCTCACGAACACGCTGCAGGTTGTTGTTGATTTCAGACAGAGAACCTTCAGTGGTCTGCGCGATGGAGATACCATCGTTGGCGTTACGGGACGCCTGAGTCAGACCTTTGATGTTAGAGGTGAAGCGGTTAGCAATCGCCTGACCAGCAGCATCATCTTTCGCGCTGTTGATACGCAGACCAGAGGACAGACGCTCGATAGCGGAGCTCAGAGAAGACTGAGATTTGTTCAGGTTATTCTGGGTCAACAGCGACAGGCTGTTTGTATTGATGACTTGTGCCATGATCTTTTCCTTATCAATTACAACTTGATGTTATTGGGCTGTTGCCCACGGTTTCTCACCGTAACCCTTGTATCGGCACCTTAATTTCGAACTTTAGAAAATTTTTACTTTCCGTCGTTTTTTTTCTTAGCCGCTGAAATACCCTCTATATGCACCACTATTCCGCGCATTATTTTTGCAAAACTATTATTAAACTTTGCGCGCAGATTGCCGATAAAGCGGTTAACTACTGTTTGCAATCACAAGGAATTAGGCATGCCTTCATTTACATCACTGGGCGTTGGTTCGAACTTACCGCTGGATACATTGCTGACAAACTTAACCACTGCTGAGAAAAAGCGTTTAACGCCGATTACCCAGCAGCAGAGCGCTAACACCTCGCGTCTGACCGCGTATGGCACGCTGAAAAGTGCATTAGAAAAATTTCAGACGGCGAACACCGCACTAAACAGTGCCGATCTGTTTAAAAGCACCACAGCCACCAGCAGCACAGAAGATTTAAAAGTCAGTACCACCGCAGGCGCTGCTCCAGGGAAATACACCGTCAGCGTCACTCAACTGGCGCAAGCACAGTCATTATCGACTACGGCAAAAATTACCTCGACTAAAGAACAGTTAGGCGATACCAGCGTCGATGAACGTACGATTACGATTTCGCAGCCAGGCCGTAAAGAACCACTGGAAATCAAATTAGGCAAAGGTGAAACCTCTCTGGAGGATATTCGTGATGCCATTAACGACGCGGACAGCGGTATTTCCGCCAGCCTGGTGAAGGTTAAAGAAGGCGACTACCAATTGGTGTTAACCGCAGAAAGCGGCACTGAAAGCGAAATGACCATCTCAGTATCAAATGATTCGAAACTGAGCGATTTACTGTCCTATGACAGCAAAGCGGGCAGTGGGAAAATGAAGCAACTGGTCGGGGCGCAAAATGCGCAATTGACCGTCAACGGCATTGATATTGAACGTCAAAGCAATACCGTAACTGACGCACCGCAGGGCATCACGCTCCAACTAACCAAAGAAGTAAAAGATGCGTCGATCACTGTAACAAAAAGTGATGAAAAGGCCACAACGGCAATTAAGGCCTGGGTAGAAGCCTATAACTCGCTGGTGGATACCTTTGGCACGCTGACTAAATATAAAGAAGTAGAACCGGGTGAAGCGGCCAGCGCAGACAACGGCGCGTTACTGGGTGATAGCGTTCTCCGTACCATTCAAAACGGCATTCGCGCGCCATTTGCTAACAGCGGCAGCGAATCCCCGTTTAAAACCATGTCTGAGATCGGCATTACGCAGGACGGTGGTACCGGCAAGCTAAAAATCGATGAAGAAAAGCTGGCTAAAGCTCTGAAAGATAATACCGCTGCCACTCGCGAACTGTTGGTTGGCGACGGCAAAGAGACCGGTATTACCACTAAGATTGCCACCGAAGTAAAAAGCTATCTGGCCGATGACGGCATTATCGATAATGCGCAAGACAATATTAACGCCAACCTGAAACTGCTGACTAAGCAGTATCTGACCGTAAGCAACAGTATTGATGAAGTCGTGGCACGTTATAAAGCCCAGTTTACCCAACTGGATTCCATGATGAGTAAGCTGAACAGCACCAGTACGTATTTGGGTCAACAATTTGCTGCGATGAGTAATTCCTGATAACACGAGGTAAGCATGTACACCGCGAGCGGTACCAAAGCCTATGCACAGGTCAGCGTGGAAAGCGCCGTGATGAGCGCCAGCCCACATCAGCTGATTGAAATGTTGTTTGATGGCGCGAACAGTGCTCTGGTGCGCGCTCGCCTGTTTATGCAACAGGGCGATATCGTCGCTAAAGGCGAGGCTCTAAGTAAAGCCATTAACATTATCGACAATGGTCTGAAAGCGGGGCTGGATCAAGAGAATGGCGGCGAAATCGCCACCAACCTGTCCTCACTGTACGACTATATGATCCGCCGTTTACTGCAAGCTAACTTGCGTAATGATTGTCAGGCTATTGAAGAAGTCGAAGGGTTGCTCGGCAACATTGCGGAAGCCTGGAAACAGATCTCACCGAAAACGACGTCCCAGGAGTCTCGTTAATGACCTCAGCCGTGGAGTTTATCAACCGTTGGCAGCGCATCGCGCTGCTCAGTCACTCACTGCTGGAACTGGCGCAGCGCGGTGAATGGGACCTGTTACTGGAACAGGAAGTTACCTATCTGCAAAGTATTGAAGTGGTCATGGAAGAGCAAACTCCACCAGGCATTACGCGAAGTATTCAGGATTTAGCCGCCGGGTACATTAAACAGACGCTGGATAACGAACAGTTACTCAAAACATTGTTGCAGCAGCGCCTGGATGAGCTCAGCAATCTCATCGGTCAATCGACCCGCCAGAAGACGCTAAATAACGCCTATGGTCGTCTTTCCGGCATGCTGTTAGTCCCCGACGCCCCCACTACCCCACAATAATTTCCCGTCTCGTCTGAATAATCTTCCATACTCCAGAGGTCGGCCAAACGACTTCTGGAGCACGGAAGATGAAAAATCCCACGTTATTGCAGTTTTTTCACTGGTATTACCCCGATGGCGGTCAACTGTGGCCCGAGCTTGCCGAACGCGCAGGCGGGCTCAATGACATCGGCATCAACATGGTATGGTTGCCCCCCGCTTATAAAGGCGCTTCTGGCGGTTATTCGGTGGGTTACGACTCTTATGATCTGTTTGATCTGGGTGAGTTTGACCAAAAGGGAACCGTCGCCACCAAATACGGCGATAAGAATCAACTGCTGGCAGCGATAGACGCGCTGAAACACAATGATATTGCCGTCCTGCTGGACGTAGTGGTTAACCACAAAATGGGCGCGGATGAGAAAGAGAATATCCGCGTCCAACGGGTTAACGCCGACGATCGCACACAAATAGACGATGAGATCGTTGAATGCGAAGGCTGGACGCGCTACACCTTCCCTGCCCGCGCAGGCCAGTACTCGCAATTCATTTGGGACTTTAAATGCTTCAGCGGCATTGACCATATCGAGAACCCAACCGAAGACGGTATTTTTAAAATCGTTAACGATTACACCGGCGAAGGCTGGAACGATCAGGTTGATGATGAATTGGGTAACTTTGATTACCTGATGGGCGAAAACATCGATTTCCGTAATCACGCCGTGACCGAGGAGATCAAATATTGGGCACGCTGGGTAATGGAACAAACCCAGTGCGACGGCTTTCGCTTAGATGCCGTGAAACATATCCCGGCATGGTTTTATAAAGAGTGGATTGAGCACGTGCAGGAGGTGGCACCCAAGCCGCTGTTTATCGTCGCCGAATACTGGTCCCACGAAGTCGATAAGCTACAAACCTACATCAATCAGGTGGAGGGAAAAACCATGCTGTTCGACGCCCCTTTGCAGATGAAATTCCACGAAGCCTCCCGTCAGGGTCGCGATTACGACATGAGTCAGATTTTCACCGACACCCTGGTGGAAGCCGATCCGTTTCATGCCGTCACGCTGGTTGCCAATCACGACACCCAACCCTTGCAGGCGCTGGAAGCCCCCGTCGAGCCGTGGTTTAAGCCACTGGCTTATGCGCTGATCCTGTTGCGCGAAAACGGCGTGCCGTCAGTCTTCTATCCTGACCTCTACGGCGCACATTACGAAGACACCGGCGGCGATGGCGAAACCTATCCTATCGATATGCCGATCATTGAACAGCTTGATGAACTGATCCTCGCGCGCCAGCGCTTCGCGCATGGGGTACAGACGCTCTTTTTCGATCATCCTAACTGTATCGCCTTTAGTCGCAGCGGAACGGACGACGATCCAGGCTGTGTGGTTGTTATGTCTAACGGCGATGACGGAGAAAAGACCATCAATCTCGGCGCGAATTACGGCAATAAAACCTGGCGTGATTATCTGGGTAATCGCGAGGAAAGCGTGGTTACCGATGATAACGGCGAAGCAACATTTTATTGTAACGGCGGGAGCGTCAGCGTGTGGGTCATTGAAGAAGTGATTTAAAACTCAACCCCGGTGGCCATAGGCTACCGGGGCGTACGGCTTATGGCAGTGGCGTAGCCAGCGGCGTTTTCTTTAACGCGTCAGCGCACTCCTGCGTTGGGCGATCGACCCGTTGCAGCGTCATACCGTCATATTCCAGCGTATTGCCTTCACGCTCAATCTCATACAGCTCGCGTTTCACCGTCACGTTGGTGAGATCGCCAGAGAGCATCGTTAGCTTGCCCGGCAGCGCGATCACTCGCTGCCACTGGCGACAGTCCAGCGTATCGCCCTCTTTTGTTACCACCAGACTGGCGATCGCTTCCGGACTCACCAGGCTGCGTTGCGGACCTTTTGACTGCCAGTACCCTTCCAGACCTGCTGGCGCTGGCGTCTTCACCACGTCGTTATAATTTTCTACTTCGGCGCATCCGGTTAGCGCCAGAAATACACCAACGATTGCTAATTTTTTCATCATTCATCCTGCATGCGAAGAAAATGGGATTGTGGCATTAAAGGCCTGATGTCGCCAGCCTTTCAGCGGTGTTGATAAAGATTGATCCAGGCAGTGTTAACTCTTATTACTCATAGTCAAAAATTCTGATCGGTGTAGTATCCACACTTCTTGTTACATACCTTCTGAGTTCAGAGGCAAAACGCATGTCATGGCAACACTTCAAACAGGCCTGGTTAATTAAATTTTGGGCCCCCGCCCCTGCGGTCATCGCAGCGGGTATTCTCTCCACTTATTATTTCGGCATTACGGGAACCTTCTGGGCCGTTACCGGTGAATTCACTCGCTGGGGTGGTCAAATCCTGCAGTTGTTTGGCGTTCACGCCGAAGAGTGGGGATATTACAAGCTGATTCATCTCGAAGGTTCTCCCCTGACCCGCATTGACGGCATGATGATCCTCGGTATGTTCGGGGGCTGTTTTGCCGCCGCGCTGTGGGCCAACAACGTCAAATTGCGCATGCCACGCAGCCGGGTGCGCATTATGCAGGCCGTTGTCGGCGGGATGATCGCCGGATTCGGCGCCCGGCTGGCGATGGGCTGCAACCTGGCCGCATTCTTCACCGGCATTCCGCAGTTCTCGCTACACGCCTGGTTTTTCGCGCTGGCAACGGCAATTGGCTCTTGGTTTGGCGCACGCTTTACCCTGCTGCCGATGTTTCGTATTCCGGTCAAAATGCAGAAAGTTTCCGCCGCTTCTCCGCTAACCCAAAAACCGGAGCAGGCCCGTCGCCGTTTCCGCCTCGGCATGCTGGTGTTTATCGGCATGATCGGCTGGGCATTACTGACTGCGATGGATAAACCCAAGCTCGGTCTGGCGATGCTATTTGGCGTTGGGTTCGGTCTGCTGATTGAACGGGCGCAAATCTGCTTCACCTCCGCCTTCCGCGACCTGTGGATTTCCGGTCGCACTCATATGGCAAAAGCGATCATCTTCGGGATGGCGGTCAGCGCCATCGGTATCTTTAGCTACGTGCAACTGGGCGTCGAGCCTAAAATCATGTGGGCGGGTCCAAATGCAGTGATCGGCGGCTTGCTGTTCGGCTTTGGCATCGTTTTAGCAGGCGGATGTGAAACCGGCTGGATGTACCGCGCCGTTGAAGGTCAGGTACATTACTGGTGGGTTGGTCTGGGCAACGTTATTGGCTCGACCATTCTGGCTTACTACTGGGATGATTTTGCTCCCGCGCTTGCCACCAACTGGGACAAAGTGAATCTGCTCAACACCTTCGGTCCGCTCGGCGGTCTGCTGGTAACCTATCTGCTATTGTTTGCCGCGCTGATGCTGATTATCGGCTGGGAAAAACGCTTCTTCCGTCGCGCAGGGCTGACGCCTGCCAAGGAGTCTGTATGAAAAACATCGTGCCTGATTATCGCCTCGATATGGTCGGCGAGCCGTGTCCGTACCCGGCTGTTGCTACGCTGGAAGCGATGCCGCAATTGAAGAAAGGTGAAATTCTGGAAGTGGTAAGCGATTGCCCGCAGTCAATCAACAATATTCCACTGGATGCGCGCAATCACGGCTATACGGTGCTGGATATTCAGCAGGATGGCCCAACGATTCGCTATTTGATTCAGAAGTAATGCAATTCTCCCGTTGTCTGACGCAGCGGGAGAATGTTCAGTGATTAAACATGCCTCAACATCAGATGCAAGACTTTATGTTCCCGCCTTTGTTTCATCTACTTAACATCATAGGTCGATCGTTCCATGATCAGATGGTAAACTGTCAAACCCTAAGAATTCGCTGATTTTTATAATGTTTAAACTATTCGCAAAGTACACATCAATAGGGGTCATCAATACGATCATTCACTGGATTGTCTTTGCTATATGCATATACGGCCTGCACACCGGACAAGCTCTCGGTAATTTTTCTGGTTTCCTCGTGGCGGTATCATTCAGCTTCTTTGCTAACGCAAGATTCACTTTTAAGTCAACGACGACAACCATGCGCTACATGCTCTATGTTGGCTTCATGGGAACGCTAAGCGCTGCTGTAGGATTATGTGCTGATAAGTCAGGTATGGCGCCTATCATCACTTTAATTTTATTCTCAGCCATCAGTTTGGTATGCGGTTTCATTTATTCTAAGTTCATTGTCTTTAGGGATGCGAAATGAAAATATCTTTGGTTGTTCCTGTCTTTAACGAAGAGGACGCGATACCAATTTTCTATAAAAATGTTCGCGAATTTGAAGAACTCAAAAAGCATGAAGTAGAAATCGTATTCATCAATGATGGAAGTAAAGACGCAACAGAATCAATGATCAACGCGCTTGCGATATCTGATAGGCTCGTGGTTCCTGTTTCTTTTACCCGTAATTTTGGAAAAGAACCGGCTATATGTGCAGGACTTGACTATTCCACTGGTGAAGCCGTCATTCCGATCGATGTTGACCTACAAGATCCCATTGAAGTTATTCCGGCCATGATAGAGAAATGGCAGTCAGGTGCAGATATTGTACTTGCAAAGCGTTCTGACCGTTCTACCGATGGGAAACTAAAGCGTAAAACCGCTGAATGGTTTTATAAATTACACAATAAAATCAGTAATCCAAAAATAGAAGAGAACGTTGGCGACTTTAGACTCATGTCCCGCCATGTAGTAGAGAACATAAAACTCATGCCAGAACGTAACCTATTCATGAAAGGCATCCTAAGCTGGGTTGGTGGCCGCACTGATGTCGTCGAATACACTCGAGCCGGGCGTATTGCGGGTAACTCAAAATTTAACGGCTGGAAATTATGGAATCTTGCGTTAGAGGGCATTACCAGTTTTTCGACGTTTCCACTTCGGATTTGGACTTACATCGGTTTTTTTGTCGCTGCTTTATCCTTCTTGTACGGAGCCTGGATGATTGCCGATAAAATATTTTGGGGAAACCCGGTAGCAGGATATCCGTCTATTATTGTTTCTATTCTATTCCTTGGTGGTGTTCAGCTAATTGGAATAGGTGTATTAGGCGAGTACATCGGAAGAATATATATCGAAAGCAAGCAGCGCCCACGCTATATAGTTAAAAAACAAGATGGAAATAAAAATGTTTTCTAAACTCGACAAGAAATTACTCTTAATTTACTCAGGACTGGCTCTATTATTCATCTATCCTTTAATACAAGCTGGAATATACTATAGGGACGACTTAGATAGATCCATAAGTGGGTATTATGGTTGGCGTGGCTTAGGCCGTCCTTTTGCAGATATTTTAGCAAGATTTTTTTCTGCAAGTGGTCATTACAATCTTGACTTATTTCCGTACACGATGCTCGCGTCCTGTGTCTTTTTAGGTGCCTCTTCACTTGCGCTCAGCAAACATTTGATCAGATCAGATGTTGCAAATGCTAAAATGGTTGCCGCACTTTTAATATTCAATCCATTCATTCTGCAAAATATCGCTTATCGATACGATAGTCTGGGAATGTCTATCGCTTTTTTCCTTGCAGTAATTGCGTATACGTATTCAAATAAAAACCTGACACTAGAGGTTGCAACAAAACTAATATCAGGAGTATTAGCCTTAACATTGTATCAGCCATGTGCAAACATTTTTATTGGTTTACTTGCTATTGACGTAATGATTATAGCGATAAAACAACACGTAAAAGTCAAAGAATTCGTAATCTTTTTATTTAAGAAAACAGCTCTATTTTTATCGTTTTACATTATCTATATGTTTTTCTTTTCTCCAAAAAACAACTCTCGCGCAGAGCTAATACCTTTGGATAAAGGAGGACTGGATTACCTTATTGGGACGTTAGCATCATTAAAAGCGTTAGTCCTTGCTTATCTTTATCATCCGGTTTACATCTATTTCGCAATCCCGATATTAATAATCTGCGTGTTTATGCTCATTACTTATCGTGCACACATCGGAAATATCGTGTCTTTTATTCTATATGGGGCCATTTCTTTTTTAATATTCATTGTTTCTCTTATGGGGCCAACCATATTGCTTCAGGATGCCCCCGTACTCCCACGTACTTTAGTCTCCTTTTCAGTTATAATGGTTATAATTGCTATACCAATCATGCATTTCTCTCCTCGCCTAAAATATATGGCACTGATGCCTGTCATTGCTTCATTTGCCTTTAGCGCTCAGTTGGGCAACACAATGAAAGCTCAACAAGAATATGAAGATTTTGTTTTCAACATGATTGCGCAGGATATTGCAAATCATAAGAGCATCGTTTCGATTGGAACTGTAGGCCAGTTAAATGCAAATGAAAGAGCAAAACTGATAATAGAAAACAAACCGCTTATAGGTCATTTCGTTTTTCCAGCCACTGAGTTTTTAGCATCCTTCCAATTAATTAACAAAGGATTATTACAAACACAGCATGGTTATAGTGATGTGCAAGAGAATAAAATTAAACTGGCTAATATGATAAACAAAGGAATCAAACCTGTATCCTCTAACCAGTATTACTCATTATTTATTTCAGATAACACCGCTATAGTCTTTTTGGGAAAATACAATAATTAGCTATTACGAGCCCTCATACTGAAATTTGAGGGCTTTTTCTTCGATAAGATGAGACTCATGACGACGGCTCAGCATCAGGCATGCCTTACGGTACAAACAGGAAATTTCACTGAGATAAAATGCCGGGAGTTTGACCGATGTGATGTGCATCCATGCACTTTTATATTAAACCGCAGATAGTGACGCAAAAAGTATGTGGTTTAATAAATATCATTAGGTTAGTGAACCTACACCTGCATCGACATCACTTCCTGATACGCCGACACCAGTTTGTTACGCACCTGAATCCCCATTTGCATTGAAACTGACGCTTTTTGCATATCGGTCATCACATCATTCAGCGCAATACCCGGTTCACCGAGGGTAAATTTCTCAGCCTGCACACGGGACGCGGTTTGCACATCGCTGATCCTGTCTAACGCCGCATGCAGTTGACCGGCAAAGCTGACGGTCGGTTGTGGCTGCATATCCTGCATTTTTGCTGACATCGCCGTAGCCTGTAGCTGGCTGATAACCCCTTCAATCCCCTGTATTGCCGACATTCTGATCCCCTGGATGATTTTTTACGTAGTTGAGATTACCAGTTAGTCAATAAGATAAAGGCGTTAAATAACGATAAAAAACCACGGTTTTTAACGCATAGAAAAATTCGAAACCGCAAATAATGAGACCGTCAATTTTTCGAGTTTGCTGACCCGGGAGTGAGTCTTGTTCCACTTTGCAAAAAACGCCGTCCACGATAAGCCACGAGGTGCGAGATGAGTGCGACAGCATCGACTGCAACCCAGCTTAAACCTCTCGAGTGGTTAAATCGCCTGCGTGCGAATCCCAGAATTCCTCTGATTGTGGCGGGAGCCGCTGCCGTCGCTATCATCGTGGCGATGGTTCTGTGGGCCAAAGCGCCTGACTACCGTACGCTGTTCAGCAATCTTTCCGATCAGGACGGTGGCGCAATTGTTACCCAACTGACGCAGATGAACGTTCCCTATCGTTTCACTGAGGGAAGCGGCGCGATTGAAGTTCCTGCCGACAAAGTCCATGAACTGCGTTTACGTCTGGCGCAGCAAGGCCTGCCCAAAGGCGGCGCGGTGGGTTTTGAGCTGCTGGATCAGGAAAAGTTTGGTATCAGCCAGTTTAGCGAGCAGGTCAACTACCAGCGCGCACTGGAAGGTGAATTAGCCCGTACCATCGAAACACTGGGACCGGTAAAACGCGCCCGCGTGCATCTGGCAATGCCAAAACCGTCGCTGTTTGTACGTGAGCAAAAAGCGCCTTCTGCCTCCGTCACCGTCAATCTCGAGCCGGGTCGTGCACTGGATGAAGGTCAGATCAGTGCGGTCACGCATCTGGTATCCAGCGCTGTTGCAGGGTTACCGCCAGGCAACGTTACGCTGGTCGACCAGGCGGGGCATTTATTAACCCAGTCGAACACCAGCAGCCGCGACCTTAACGATGCGCAGCTGAAATACGCCAGCGACGTCGAGGGCCGCGTTCAGCGTCGTATCGAATCGATTCTGTCGCCAATTGTCGGCAACGGTAATGTTCATGCGCAAGTCACCGCGCAGCTTGATTTTGCCAATAAAGAGCAAACCGAAGAACAGTACCGTCCAAACGGTGATGAGTCTCAGGCCGTGCTGCGTTCTCGTCAGTTGAACGTCAGTGAGCAGATCGGTAGTGGAGCACCAGGCGGCGTGCCGGGCGCATTGTCTAATCAGCCAGCACCCGCCAATACTGCGCCAATCGCCAACCCACCGGCGAATCAGCAAAACGCGCAAAATACGCAAAACGCGCAAGCGACGAATAACAGTAATAATGCGGGCCCGCGCAGTACTCAGCGCAATGAAACCAGCAACTATGAAGTCGACCGTACTATTCGCCACACCAAAATGAACGTTGGCGATGTGCAGCGTCTCTCGGTGGCAGTAGTCGTCAACTATAAAACCTTGCCAGACGGCAAACCGCTGCCGTTGACCGCCGAGCAGATGAAGCAGATTGAGGATCTGACCCGCGAGGCGATGGGTTTCTCCGATAAGCGTGGTGACACCCTGAACGTGGTTAACTCTCCCTTCACGGCGACTGATGACTCAGCTGGCGAACTTCCGTTCTGGAAACAGCAGTCCTTTATCGATCAGTTAATGTCCGCTGGCCGTTGGTTGCTGGTTCTGTTGGTGGCCTGGATCCTGTGGCGTAAGGCTGTTCGCCCACAGTTGGTCCGTCGTAACGAAGAAGCGAAAGCGATACAAGAACAAACACGTATCCGTCAGGAAACCGAAGAAGCGGTAGAAGTTCGCCTCAGCAAAGACGAGCAGACCCAGCAACGTCGTACGAACCAGCGTCTGGGCGCAGAAGTCATGAGCCAACGTATTCGTGAAATGTCAGATAACGATCCGCGCGTCGTGGCGCTGGTCATTCGCCAGTGGATGAGTAACGATCATGAGTAATGCCCTTACCGGTACCGACAAAAGCGTCATTCTGTTGATGACCATTGGCGAAGATCGCGCGGCGGAAGTGTTTAAGCACCTCTCCACGCGCGAAGTTCAGGCGCTCAGTACAGCGATGGCGAACGTACGCCAGATCTCCAACAAGCAGTTGACGGAAGTACTGGCCGAGTTTGAACAAGAAGCCGAGCAGTTTGCCGCGCTCAATATCAACGCTAACGAATATCTGCGCTCCGTACTGGTGAAAGCGTTGGGCGAAGAACGCGCCTCCAGCCTGCTGGAAGACATTCTGGAAACCCGCGATACCACCAGCGGTATTGAAACGCTCAACTTTATGGAGCCGCAAAGCGCCGCCGACCTTATCCGCGACGAGCATCCGCAGATTATCGCCACCATTCTGGTACACCTCAAGCGGGGCCAGGCGGCTGATATTCTGGCGCTGTTCGACGAACGTTTACGTCACGACGTGATGCTGCGTATCGCTACTTTCGGCGGCGTCCAGCCTGCCGCGCT
Organism: Citrobacter sp. Cu231; assembly: GCF_030332265.1. NCBI lineage: Bacteria > Pseudomonadati > Pseudomonadota > Gammaproteobacteria > Enterobacterales > Enterobacteriaceae > Citrobacter > Citrobacter sp. Cu231. The sequence continues at coordinate 237,660 of NZ_JAOWIE010000041.1, forward strand.
GGCAGAACTGACCGAGGTACTAAACGGCCTGCTCGATGGCCAGAATCTCAAACGCAGCAAAATGGGCGGCGTGAGAACGGCGGCAGAAATTATCAACCTGATGAAAACTCAGCAAGAAGAAGCGGTTATTACCGCCGTACGCGAATTCGACGGCGAACTGGCGCAGAAAATTATCGACGAGATGTTCCTGTTCGAGAACCTGGTGGACGTCGACGATCGCAGTATTCAGCGCCTGCTGCAGGAAGTGGATTCCGAATCACTGCTGATTGCTCTGAAAGGTGCCGAACAGCCGCTACGCGAGAAGTTCCTGCGCAACATGTCGCAACGTGCTGCCGATATTCTGCGCGACGATCTCGCCAACCGCGGTCCGGTGCGTTTGTCGCAGGTGGAAAACGAACAGAAAGCAATCCTGCTTATTGTGCGTCGTCTGGCAGAAACCGGCGAGATGGTGATAGGCAGCGGCGAGGATACCTATGTCTAACGAATTACCGTGGAAAGTCTGGACCCCGGACGACCTCGCCCCACCGATGGCGGAGTTCGTACTGGCCGACCACAGCGAAACGCCGCTGTCAGAAGAGACAGAAGAGCCAGAGCTTTCCCCTGAACAACAGCTTGAACAACAGCTCGCACAGTTGCAAATGCAAGCCCATGAGCAAGGTTATAACGCGGGTCTGGCAGAAGGTCGCCAAAAGGGTCACGAACAAGGTTATCAGGAGGGTCTGAGTCAGGGGCTGGAACAAGGCCAGACCCAGGCACGCGCGCAGCATGCCCCCATCCATGCCCGCATGCAGCAGTTGGTGAGCGAGTTTCAGAATACCCTGGATGCGCTGGACAGCGTAATTGCCTCACGCCTGATGCAAATGGCGCTGGAAGCGGCGCGTCAGGTTATTGGTCAGACGCCAATCGTGGACAACGCTGCGCTGATTAAGCAAATCCAACAGCTGTTGCAACAGGAACCGCTGTTTAGCGGTAAGCCGCAGCTACGCGTACATCCCGACGATCTCCAGCGTGTGGAAGAAATGCTCGGTGCCACACTCAGTCTGCACGGCTGGCGACTTCGCGGCGACCCGACGCTGCATCACGGCGGCTGTAAAGTCTCCGCCGACGAGGGCGACCTGGATGCCAGCGTCGCCACGCGCTGGCAAGAACTCTGCCGTCTGGCAGCGCCAGGAGTCGTGTAATGACCACACGCCTGACTCGCTGGCTCAATACGCTGGACAACTTCGAAGAGAAAATGTCGCTGCTGCCTGCGGTACGCCGTTATGGTCGCCTGACTCGTGCCACCGGGCTGGTACTGGAAGCCACAGGTCTACAGTTGCCGCTGGGCGCCACCTGCGTCATTGAACGTCAGGACGGCAATGAAACACAGGAAGTCGAAAGTGAAGTCGTGGGCTTTAACGGCCAACGTCTGTTTCTGATGCCGCTCGAAGAGGTCGAAGGCGTTCTGCCCGGCGCACGCGTGTATGCAAAGAACATTGCCGGAGAAGGTCTGCAAAGCGGGAAGCAATTACCGCTTGGCCCTGCTCTGCTCGGGCGTGTGCTTGACGGCAGCGGAAAACCGCTCGACGGCCTGCCCGCCCCGGACACCACCGAAACGGGGGCATTGATTACACCGCCGTTTAACCCCCTGCAACGCACCGCGATTGAACACGTTCTGGATACTGGCGTACGCCCTATCAACGCATTGTTAACCGTCGGACGCGGTCAGCGTATGGGTCTTTTCGCAGGTTCCGGCGTCGGTAAAAGCGTCCTGCTCGGCATGATGGCGCGCTATACCCAGGCCGATGTTATCGTCGTCGGTCTGATTGGCGAGCGCGGTCGCGAAGTTAAAGATTTTATTGAAAATATTCTCGGCGCTGACGGTCGCGCACGCTCGGTGGTGATTGCCGCTCCGGCAGACGTTTCGCCGCTGTTACGTATGCAAGGCGCGGCTTATGCCACGCGTATCGCCGAAGATTTTCGCGATCGCGGACAGCACGTATTGCTGATTATGGATTCCCTCACCCGTTATGCGATGGCGCAACGTGAGATCGCGTTGGCGATCGGCGAACCACCGGCAACGAAAGGTTATCCACCCTCGGTATTCGCTAAATTACCGGCGCTGGTCGAACGTGCCGGGAACGGCATTCACGGCGGCGGTTCAGTCACCGCATTTTATACGGTACTGACTGAAGGCGACGACCAGCAGGATCCGATTGCCGATTCCGCGCGCGCGATTCTGGACGGCCACATCGTCTTGTCCCGTCATCTGGCTGAGGCGGGCCACTATCCGGCTATTGATATTGAGGCTTCTATTAGTCGCGCCATGACCGCGCTCATTAGTGAACAACACTATGCGCGGGTGCGTAACTTTAAACAGCTGTTATCCAGCTTCCAACGCAACCGCGATCTGGTCAGCGTGGGCGCGTATGCCAAAGGCAGCGATCCGATGCTGGATAAAGCCATCGCCTTATGGCCACAACTGGAAGCATTCTTACAGCAAGGTATTTTTGAAAGAGCTGACTGGGAAGATTCTCTGCAGGCTTTAGAACTGATTTTCCCTGGTGTGTGATTAAGCAGGAGAGCATAGGTCATGGCACAACATGGTGCATTAGCAACATTGAAAGACCTGGCTGAAAAAGAGGTAGATGACGCCGCTGTCTTATTGGGAGAGATGCGTCGTGGCTGTCAGCAGGCGGAAGAGCAGTTGAAAATGCTGATCGATTATCAGCATGAGTATCGAAACAATCTGAACAGCGACATGGGCCAGGGTATTACCAGCAATCGCTGGATCAATTACCAACAATTTATTCAGACGCTGGAAAAAGCGATTGAGCAACATCGCCAACAGCTCAATCAATGGACGCAGAAAGTAGACCAGGCATTGAACAGTTGGCGCGACAAAAAACAACGTTTACAGGCGTGGCAGACACTGCAGGACAGACAAACTTCGGCGGCATTACTGGCCGAAAACCGCCTGGATCAGAAAAAGATGGATGAATTTGCTCAGCGCGCAGCTATGAGGAAACCCGAATGATTACTTTACCCCAACTGATTACTACCGACACCGATGTAGCCGCAGGTCTTCAGTCAGGCAAAGCGGTAGATTCACCCGAGGATTTTTTAGCGATACTGGCTGGCGCATTAGGTGTGGGCGACGCACAAGGTAAAGCCGCCCCGCTGTCGCTGGCCGATTTACAGGCGGCAGGCAGCAAACTGCAAAAAGGGTTGTTGCAAAAAAATGGTGACCCAACACCGTCGCTCAAGTTAAGTGAACTGCTGGCGCAAAAAGAGATACATAGCGATGCCTCCCTTGCCGACATGACTGACGCCCAGCAACTGTTGTCAGCCCTCACGCCATCGCTGAAAGCGAATGCTATGACAACATTAGGTAAAGTGAATCAGCAGGATGAAAAAAACACCTCGCTGAGCGATGACGATCTCGCCAACCTGAGCGCGCTGTTCGCTATGCTGCCAGGCCAACCGCTGACCACACCAGCCGTTGACAGCACGCCTGTACCTGTTGATGCGACGCTTTCAACGTTAACACGCGGCACGGCACATGGCGCTATCGCTGATAACGCGGGCGATTTGCTGCCCGGTGATGCCAAAAAAGGCAAAGCGAATAATGCGGCACCTGGTGGTAGCGTAGATCAGACCAACACTCCGACGCTAACCCCGCTGACGGCAGCGGCGGCGACCCGAGCAGAAATTGAAAGCTCCCCTTCACCGACCAGCATTGGCGTGACGGCGGCGCCGTTAAGCGGCCCGCAGCCCCATGCACAACCGTTACCGACAGCCGCACCGGTGCTTAGCGCGCCATTGGGAAGCCACGAATGGCAGCAAGCACTAAGTCAGCACGTTACGCTGTTCACGCGCCAGGGTCAGCAAAGCGCAGAACTGCGCTTGCATCCGCAGGACCTGGGCCAGGTGCATATTTCCCTCAAACTGGATGATAACCTCGCTCAGCTGCAAATGGTTTCGCCGCACAGTCACGTGCGCGCAGCGCTGGAAGCTGCGTTACCAATGCTGCGAACTCAACTGGCTGAAAGCGGGATCCAGCTTGGACAAAGCAATATCAGCAGCGAAAGTTTTGCTGGCAATCAGCAATCTTCCGGGCAGCAACAGCAGGCGGGTCGCGCCCAGGGACAAGATATTTTTGCCGCTGAAGATGACGCCGTACTGGCAACGCCTGCCTCACTGCAAGCCGCAGCACGTGGTGATGGAGCTGTAGACATCTTCGCCTAACGCCAGAGGTAGCATGATTATCCGCGTCTTTTCCACGCTTTGTCGTGGACAGGACACGGGATAATCAGCCCATAAGCTGTACCGAAACAGGAAGCCCGTATCTGATGACTGACTCCGCGATTAACAAAAAAAGTAAACGCGCTATTTGGATCCCTCTGCTGGTATTAATTACCCTCGCCGCCTGCGCAACTGCGGGGTATAGCTACTGGCGCATGCAGCAGCAGCCGTCCGCCAGCGTCAAAGCGGAACCGGCTCCACCGCCTGCCCCGGTGTTCTTCGCGCTGGACACTTTTACCGTCAATTTGGGTGATGCGGACCGAGTGCTGTATATCGGTATCACGTTGCGCATGAAAGACGAAGCAACGCGTTCACGTCTGAACGAATATCTGCCAGAAGTACGCAGCCGCTTGCTGCTGCTGTTCTCTCGTCAGAACGCAGCCACGCTTGCCACTGAAGAAGGTAAGCAACAGTTGATTGCCGCCATCAAAGAGACGCTCGCGACTCCGCTCGTTGTTGGACAACCCAAACAGGTTGTCACCGACGTTCTTTATACAGCTTTTATTCTGCGGTAAAGACATGGGCGACAGTATTCTTTCTCAGGCTGAAATCGACGCATTGCTTAATGGCGATAGCGAGACTAAAGACGAACCCATTTCCGGTATCGCAAAAGAAAGCGATATTCGTCCTTATGATCCCAACACCCAGCGCCGCGTGGTACGTGAGCGTTTACAGGCGCTGGAGATCATTAACGAACGCTTCGCGCGCCAGTTCCGTATGGGATTATTTAACCTGTTACGCCGTAGCCCGGATATTACCGTGGGTGCGATCCGTATCCAGCCCTACCACGAATTTGCGCGTAATTTACCCGTTCCGACCAACCTGAACTTAATCCACCTGAAGCCACTGCGCGGTACGGGTCTGGTGGTGTTCTCTCCGAGTCTGGTATTTATCGCTGTAGACAACCTGTTTGGCGGCGATGGCCGCTTCCCGACCAAAGTGGAAGGTCGTGAATTTACCCATACCGAACAGCGCGTCATCAACCGCATGTTGAAGCTGGCGTTGGAAGGCTACAGCGATGCCTGGAAGGCCATCAATCCGCTGGAAGTGGAATACGTTCGTTCGGAGATGCAGGTGAAATTTACCAATATCACCACTTCACCAAATGACATTGTGGTGAATACGCCATTCCACGTTGAGATTGGTAACCTGACCGGTGAATTTAACATCTGTCTGCCATTCAGCATGATTGAACCGTTGCGCGAGCTGCTGGTGAATCCACCGCTGGAAAACTCGCGTAATGAAGATCAGAACTGGCGCAATAATCTGGTGCGTCAGGTTCAGCATTCTGAGCTGGAGCTGGTGGCAAACTTTGCCGACATTCCGCTGCGGCTATCCCAGATTTTAAAACTAAAACCCGGCGATGTACTGCCGATTGAAAAACCCGACCGCATTATTGCTCATGTGGACGGCGTGCCTGTACTGACCAGCCAGTATGGCACTGTGAACGGTCAGTATGCGTTACGCGTAGAACATCTGATAAACCCGATTTTGAATTCGCTGAATGAGGAACAGCCCAAATGAGTGATATGAATAATCCGTCCGATGAGAACACTGGCGCATTGGACGATCTGTGGGCTGACGCGTTAAACGAGCAAAAAACCACGCCTACCAAAAGTGCGGCTGATGCGGTATTCCAGCAGTTAGGTGGCGGCGACGTCAGCGGTGCCTTGCAGGACATCGACCTGATCATGGACATTCCGGTCAAACTAACCGTCGAATTAGGCCGTACCCGTATGACCATCAAAGAGCTGCTGCGCCTGACGCAGGGTTCGGTCGTCGCATTGGATGGTCTGGCTGGCGAACTATTGGATATTCTGATCAACGGCTATCTGATTGCTCAGGGTGAAGTGGTAGTCGTCGCGGATAAATACGGCGTACGTATCACCGACATTATTACCCCCTCTGAACGTATGCGCCGTCTGAGCCGTTAATCATGAATACCCAGGCGACAGTTTCTCAGCCGGCCGCCGTCCCCGGCTCACCGCTGGTGCAGGTCAGCGGTGCGCTGCTCGGGATTATCGTATTGATCCTGGCTGCGGCCTGGGCCATTAAACGTCTGGGATTTGCTCCCAAAAGCGCCGGTACGCGCGGACTGAAAGTTGCGGCGAGTACCTCACTGGGCCCGCGTGAGCGCGTGGTGATTGTTGAGGTTGAAGATGCACGGCTGGTGCTGGGCGTTACCGCCTCGCAAATTAACGTCCTGCACACCCTGCCCCCGGTCCCTGCCGATGCAGAAGAAAAAACGGCCTCCCCCGCGGATTTCCAGGCCATGATGAAAAGTTTGCTCAAGCGTCCCGGGAGACCCTGATGCGCCGTTTGTTACTCCTCACGCTGGCAGGCTTATGGCTTTTCAGCCCCGTTGCCCTCGCCGAGCTCCCAGGCCTGGTTAGCCAGCCGCTGCCAGGCGGCGGACAAAGCTGGTCTTTGCCAGTGCAAACGCTGGTGTTTATCACCTCGCTGACATTCTTGCCCGCCATTTTGCTGATGATGACCAGCTTCACTCGCATCATCATTGTTTTCGGCCTGCTACGAAATGCGCTCGGAACACCCTCTGCGCCGCCAAACCAGGTGCTACTCGGGCTGGCGCTATTTTTGACCTTTTTCATCATGTCGCCGGTAATCGACAAAATCTACGTCGATGCATATCAGCCCTTCAGCGAAGAGAAGATCTCCATGCAGGAAGCCATGGAGAAAGGCGCGCAACCGCTGCGTGAGTTTATGCTGCGCCAAACCCGTGAAGCAGACCTGGCGCTGTTCGCCCGTCTGGCAAACAGCGGTCCACTACAGGGACCAGAAGCCGTACCGATGCGGATTTTGCTTCCGGCCTATGTCACCAGCGAGCTGAAAACGGCATTCCAGATAGGCTTTACCATTTTTATTCCGTTTCTGATTATCGACCTGGTTATCGCCAGCGTGCTGATGGCGCTCGGGATGATGATGGTTCCACCCGCCACGATCGCGCTGCCGTTCAAGCTGATGTTGTTTGTACTGGTGGACGGCTGGCAGCTGCTTGTCGGCTCGCTGGCACAAAGCTTTTACAGTTAGAGGCGCGAAATGACTCCTGAATCGGTCATGATGATGGGCACAGAGGCGATGAAAGTCGCCCTGGCCCTTGCCGCACCTTTACTGTTGGTCGCCCTCGTCACGGGTCTAATCATTAGTATTCTGCAGGCGGCGACCCAGATTAACGAAATGACGCTGTCCTTCATTCCCAAAATTGTCGCGGTTTTTATTGCCATCATCGTTGCCGGTCCGTGGATGCTTAACCTGCTGCTCGACTACGTGCGTACGCTGTTCAGCAATATCCCTTATATCATCGGGTAGATGACATTATGTTGCAGGTGACCAGCGTTGAGTGGCTCCACTGGCTGAATCTTTACTTCTGGCCTTTGCTGCGCATCCTGGCACTCATCTCGACGGCTCCTATTCTCAGCGAGCGCGCCATCCCCAAACGGGTAAAACTGGGGCTGGGATTGATGATAACCGTCGTTATCGCCCCGTCGATTCCCCCGGTAGATGTCCCTATCTTTTCTGTTGAAGCGTTATGGCAAGCAATGCAACAGATCCTCATCGGCATCGCCTTAGGCTTTACCATGCAGTTTGCGTTTGCTGCAGTGCGCACCGCCGGGGAATTAATTGGTCTGCAAATGGGCCTCTCATTTGCAACATTCTTCGACCCTGGTAGCCGTCTGAATATGCCTGTCCTGGCGCGACTGATCGACATGCTCGCGATGCTGTTGTTCCTGACCTTTAACGGCCATTTGTGGCTGATTTCGCTGTTGGTCGATACCTTTCATACGTTGCCCATCGGCGGTAATCCGGTGAACAGTAATGCCTTTCTCGCGTTGGCGCGTGCGGGTAGCCTGATTTTCCTCAACGGACTCATGTTGGCACTGCCGATAATGACGCTGCTACTCACACTCAACCTTGCACTCGGCTTGTTGAATCGCATGGCACCGCAGCTGTCGATTTTCGTCATCGGTTTTCCACTCACCCTTGCCGTGGGTATTTCATTAATGGCGGCCCTGATGCCATTAATTGCGCCGTTCTGCGAGCGATTATTCAGCGAGATTTTTAATTTGTTGGCTGATATTGTCAGCGAAATGCCCGGGAAATAATAACCCTTAATTTTTATCCTGCTTTACTAAGGATTATCCTAAATTTAAAAAGCAACAACATCCACCAGGATATACCTGTCGCGGCTTATTTGTTTTTGTCTCACTCACATAAAGCAACATTTACTTTACTTTAAGATGTTTCCTGGCAAATTATACGCAACTTTACGGGATAGTAATTTCGCCTGAAAAACAGCGAAAGCGTCATCTTAGGTCGTTATTATTCCGTTTAGTTGTGATGAAATAATCAGGTAAGGGGAATTATCGTTACGCATTGAGTGAGGGTATGCCATGTCAACGATTATTATGGATTTATGCAGTTACACCCGGCTAGGGTTGACCGGATATCTGGTGAGTCGGGGGGTGAAAAAAAGGGAAATCAACAACATTTCCAGCGTTGATGAGCTCAGTCTCGCCTGTGTCTCTCAGCAACCCGCTGTGGTGTTTATTAATGAGGACTGCTTTATCCACGATCCTGCTAACAGCCAGCAAATAAAGCAAATCATTAATCAGCATCCCGGCACATTATTTATTGTGTTTATGGCAATTGCCAATGTGCATTTTGATGAATATTTATTAGTAAGAAAAAACTTATTGATCAGTTCTAAGTCGATTAAACCAGATTCACTGGATGAACTCCTTGGCGATATTCTGAAAAAGGAAGTGGATATTGTCATTGATGTAAATCTGCCGACCTTGTCATTAAGCCGCACCGAATCCAGTATGCTACGCATGTGGATGGAGGGCCAGGGAACAATACAGATATCAGATCAAATGAATATCAAAGCCAAAACCGTGTCATCCCATAAGGGGAATATAAAACGAAAGATAAAGACGCATAATAAGCAAGTGATCTATCACGTTGTGAGACTCACAGATAACGTTACCAATGGTATCTTTGTGAATATGCGCTAAGACGTTCTGACTGGTGGCGACTCCACCAGTCAGAATCAAAAAGCTGAACTCACCTCACTCCACTTTTTCCACAAAGATACCATCCTGATGACCTGACTCATTAAAGAACCAGATACCGAGCGGGTAGTCTTCCAGCGAAACGAGGTACATGGTGCCTTCACTAAATTCTTCAATAGCCAGTACCACGCCCGGTCGACGAGGACCGCCGTCCGTTTTGACTGTAACCCGATCATTCACCTTCATCGTTTTCCTCCTGTGGCTTTGTGCCAGTGTAGAACAATTTCCTTTTTCTGGCAGCGCCCGGCTCGTGCGATTGCGGGTTTTATCGACGGTCTATACTTAAGTTGTGCGTATCTGATGTTGGGATACGCTCCCCCGGTATCCTTAACGGTTGAGAGGTATGAGGATGAAAACCGCGAAAGAGTACAGCGATACGGCCAAACGTGAAGTCAGCGTCGATGTGGACGCGCTGCTGAAGGCAATCAACGAAATCTGCGAGAGTGAGATTCATCGTAGTCAGGATGACCCGGAACGCGTCAGCGTCGATGGGCGTGATTACCATACATGGCATGAACTTGCCGACGCGGTCGAGCTTGATATCCATGATTTTAGCGTGTCGGAGATCAATCGCTGACTGAGGGCGAAAAAAATCCCGGCCCTTATCGGGTCGGGATCAAGCTTGCTTATGCAAGAAGCACTTGAAAATTCGTTACACCAGGAAATCTGATGTGAAACAAACCTTATCTGCAATTTTTTTGCCTGACAAGTAAATAATTCTCACCAAAATGATAAATATAACTAATGGTTGAGAGTTCACCAGGTTATCTTCAAGCCAGGTGTTCAGGCATCCTGGCAGAGCGATCTTCGCTCACCCGACACCAGTTCATCTTCACGGAATGCTTCCCGTTTGACGCCAAAGCCGTCGTACCAGCGACATTCCACCATTCCGCTGGCATACCCGGTAACGATCATGCGTGGGCCCCCCTCTTTGGAGGTGACTTCCTCACTGACAGAAAAGACCATACCTGCCTCCTGTATCAAGAGAAACCTTTACACCTTAGACGACAAAGAGGCGTTTTGCGTAATCATCTCTGCGACAATTAGTGCGAAACTCCGCGTAGTCTGGCGACGGCTTTCACCAGCAGCACCACGACCCCGCCAATGATAAAACCGAGCACCAGATTCAGCAGGGTCGGAAGCATTAGCGCAATCAATGCACTTTGCTGTTGGGAAAAATGTTCAATCGCATGATGCAACGGTGATATCCCGTGTACCACGATTCCACCACCGACCAAAAACATCGCCAGCGTACCCACCACAGAGAGGGTTTTCATCAGCCAGGGAGCGACCACCAGCAATCCTTTCCCCAGCGACTGGGCAAGCGCGCTACGTTTTTCTGCCAGCCAGTAGCCAATATCATCGAGCTTAACGATAATCCCAACCAGGCCGTATACCCCCACGGTTACGACTAACGCGATGCCTGATAACACCAACACCTGATTCAGCAGTGGCGCATCCGCGACGATACCCAGCGTAATCGCGACAATCTCGGCAGATAAGATAAAATCGGTACGTATCGCCCCTTTGATTTTATCTTTTTCAAAGGTGAGAGGATCCTGCGCCGCCAACGTTGTCAGACGCTGCTGGCGCTCCTCTGGAGTCTCTTTGTGCTTACGCGCTTGCAAGGTATGGAGAATTTTTTCTGCCCCTTCAAAACAGAGAAACGCCCCGCCAACCATTAATAAAGGGGTGATCGCCCACGGAATGAAGGCGCTTATCAATAGCGCCAATGGCACAAGGATAACTTTGTTAATAAATGATCCTTTTGCCACGCTCCAGACTACCGGGAGTTCACGGTTCGCCCGCACGCCTGAGACCTGCTGCGCGTTAAGCGACAGGTCATCCCCCAATACACCCGCCGTTTTTTTCGCGGCCAGTTTTCCCATGACTGAAATATCATCCAGCAGCGTGGCGATATCATCGAGTAAGGTCAGTAAGCTACTTCCTGCCAAAGTTTTAATCCTCAATATTATTTTTTTGCAGCCATAAGTATGAAGTAAAACACGCAATGCTGAAACTGACCTTTCTGGTCAACATTTTTTTAACATCAGTACGTAATTATAAATCTCGCCAGCACGATAGTTTTGACGTTTACTATGTTGCACCTTTTTATTTCCACCGTGAGGGATTATGCGTTTCAGGCAATTGTTACCGCTTTTCAGTGCGCTATTCGCGCTGTACATCATTTGGGGTTCCACGTACTTCGTTATTCGTATTGGCGTTGAAAGCTGGCCGCCGTTGATGATGGCCGGCGTGCGTTTTCTCTCTGCCGGAGTGTTATTAACACTTTTTTTACTTCTTCGCGGACACAAGCTACCGCCTCTGCGCCAGCTCCTGAACGCCGCGTTAATTGGTATCCTGCTGTTGGCCGTGGGTAATGGGCTGGTTACCGTTGCAGAACATCAAAATGTTCCTTCCGGTATTGCCGCCGTAGTGGTCGCCACCGTCCCGCTGTTTACGCTGTGCTTTAGTCACTTTTTTGGCATCAAAACACGCAAACTGGAATGGATAGGGATAGCTATTGGTCTCGCCGGGATCATCATGCTGAACAGCGGCGGCAATTTGAGCGGTAATCCATGGGGCGCTGTTTTAATCCTGATTGGCTCAATGAGTTGGGCGTTTGGTTCAGTGTACGGCTCACGCATAACCCTGCCCGTTGGCATGATGGCAGGATCCATAGAAATGCTCGCCGCCGGTCTCGTGTTGATGTGCGCCTCACTACTTTCCGGGGAAAAATTGACCACTATGCCGACGTTTTCAGGCTTTATGGCGGTAGCCTATCTGGCCCTGTTTGGCTCTATTATTGCCATTAATGCCTATATGTACCTGATCCGCAACGTCAGTCCGGCACTCGCCACCAGCTATGCCTACGTGAATCCGGTGGTCGCCGTACTGTTGGGTACCGGTCTGGGAGGAGAAAGTCTGGCGCTCATCGAATGGCTGGCGCTTGGGGTGATCGTGTTTGCGGTGGTACTGGTCACACTCGGTAAATACCTGTTCCCTGCTAAAGCGGACGCCATTGTGACTCCATCGGAGAAGACGTTACAGTAAATGAATACCAAGCGTGTCGATCTGCGCGCTGGCGCCACCGCCGCAGATCCACTCGACGACACGTTCGGACAATGCTTCATCCCCCAGCTTTTCGCGCCCGCGCAGGGCGCACTCCCAGACAATCAGTACTCGCCAGCCCAGAGCCTGCAGCTTTTCGCAATCCCGCGCGTCACGCTGGACATTTTTGCCTATTTTTTCCAGCCAGAACGTCGTTCGTGTAGCGGGGACTTTGAATAAATAGCAATGGTGATGATGCCAGAAACAGCCGTGGGTAAAGAGAACACAACGATACTCATCCACCACGAAATCAGGGCGACCGGGTAACGTCGCATCTTGCACGCGAAACGTTACCCCCTGCTCTGTCAGCACACTGGCAAGGCGTTTTTCAATTGCGGTATCACGGGTGGCAATCGCCCGCATATTTTTACTGCGTGTTGCCTTATCGTGAACGTCTGCCATGCAGGTTCTCTTTCTCGCGAAGGGTAACCGCTTGTTTGATTTTTGGCTCCAGCAGCCTGGCAACTGCCGCAAATGCCGGGACGACCACCGAATTACCAAACTGGCGATAAGCCTGGGTATCCGACACAGGGATCCTGAACTGATAGCCCTGGGGGGATTCAAATCCCATCAGGCGCGCGCACTCTCTGGGCGTGAGCCTGCGCGGGCGGTGTTGCTGATTCTGCGGGTCATCAAAATCCTTTTCCCCCAGCGCCATGTCCCAACCGCGGTCAATAAGGATCTCGGCGCCATCCTTATAATAACGCGCCGATAATGTGCGCGTTACACTATGGGGATTGCCAGGATACACCATACCATAGCCGAATCCATTCCCCCGCGCCTGATGCTTTTTCGCATAGCGATAGAGATATTTCCACAGCACCGGCGTCAGCACATATTTCGCCTCGACGGTTGGCTCAAGCAGCTCCGCCAGCGTAGTACGCCGCTGTGGATAACGGGAGACAATATCGCGCAGCGTGAAGTCTGATTTCAAATTCAGTTCGCGGCGAAAACCGACGAGCACAATCCGTTCACGGTGCTGTGGCAAAAAATGTTGCCCATCGATAATCTTCGGATCATCCGGACCGTTATCGTGCGCATCCGCCACGTCATAACCCAGTTCATCCAGGGTTTGCATAATGATACGAAACGTTTTTCCCTGGTCGTGACTCTTCAGGTTTTTGACGTTTTCGAGCACAAATATCGCTGGTCGACGCGCATCAATGATACGTACCACATCAAAAAATAGTGTACCTTGCGTATCGCAGGCGAAGCCATGAGCTCGTCCTAACGCGTTTTTCTTGGATACACCAGCGAGAGAGAATGGCTGACAAGGGAAACCCGCCAGCAACACGTCATGCTGCGGAACATGCTGACGAATATGCTCCGCCGCCTGTTGGTCGCTAACCCCATCATGATGGCTGAGCGTAATATCACGAATATCTTCATTAAAGTGGTGCTGTTGAGGATCACAGTAGTGATTCGCTTTATAGGTGCGCACCGCATGCTTGTTCCACTCGCTGGTAAAGACGCACTGCCCGCCAATCGCTTCAAAACCGCGACGAATTCCGCCAATACCAGCAAAAAGATCGATAAAGCGAAAAGCATAATGGGGATGATGCGCGGGCGGTGTCGGCAACATAGCGTTCAGATGAGCCAGCTCAGCGTCGCTCAACCGATGCCACGTTTCATTGGCAACAACGCGCTTAAAGATGGCCGGACTCCAGCGATTCTCACCAACACCATTCAGATGAGCAACCAGCGTTTTCACGTCATATATTTCAAGCAACTTCGCCAAAATCACCTGTGCGGCGGCCTCGTTATCATCTGTCATTGGGTTCATGGAGCCTGCTACTGAAAAATTATCCTGCATACATTTAACCGACCGAAATAGATAACTGACAGATTAACATAAAATAGCGCGGTTGACGTGGCGGCTGTACTGACGACTAACGCGCGATAAAGGGTTGAATCGCTTCAAGATCCAGCTTTTCATATTCTCCTTTTAACTCCGCACTCAGCTTCGCCATGTATGTCAGCAAGAAGTCAGCATTATGCTGCGCCAAACGCCGCCCCTTTTCGGTTTGCATCGTCAGCGGCAACGTTAATAATTTGGTCTGGAAGTGATCGAGCGCGTACTGTTTATCATCGAGGCCACGTTTCCGGGCCAGTGGATCTTCCGCATCAAATAACGCCACGCCTAATGCGCCGGACACGGCAAATACCCGCGCTAAACCAATCGCACCCAGCGCCTCCAGCCGGTCTGCATCCTGCACAATTTTGGCTTCAGGGGTTTCTGGTACGATTTTGGCGCTGAAACTGTGTGCCTCAATAGCATGACACACGGCAAATAGCCGTTGTTGTGGAAAATCAGGGAAATCGCTCATCAAAACCCCACGCGTTTCCTGAGCTGCCAGTACCGACGAACGATGACGATCGGGATGGTTCTTCGGCAAACTGATGAGATCATGGAAGTAGCACGCCGTCAGCACCACCAGCCAGTCAACGGCCGTATCTGTGTTCAGCTTTTGTGCCGTCGTCCACACGCGGCGAAAGTGAAAGATGTCGTGGGCAGCGTCGTGCTCTGAATGGTTTTCACGTAGCCAGGTTTCAAATCGCGACTGCCAGTCGTGGAGTTCCATGCTCTCTCCCTTTACATAAAGAAAACCACCTTAGCAACAATTTTTACTCCGAACCACTGTCCGCCCTCTTTTATAGCAAAATTCAATTATTAAATAATATTTATAACGAATATCAATTTATAACTTCTGCATGTAGCATTGATAATAAATCATCAAGAATCCACGAGCAGCAATAATAAAAACACATACAATACACATAGCAAATACTAAAACCAAAAAGCATAAACCAGTTGATAAATATACATTTATACGTTGAATGAAAACGATAAGTATATATAGAAATGATTTAAAACACCCAAATTGAAACATTCTGAAATATTTAAAATATAATTGTTACATGTTATATTTTAAATTAAATGAACTTCATGGATAGTATCGAAATGTAGTTTTCAGGACATCACTACATATTCATTTTAATTATTAAATAAAGGGAATACATAATGAAAAGAAAAGTACTGGCACTGCTTCTCCCTGCTTTATTAGCTGCAGGCGCAGCAAATGCGGCTGAAATCTATAATAAAAACGGCAATAAACTGGATCTGTACGGAAAAGTCGATGGTCTGCGTTATTTCTCTGACGATGCAGGCAGCGACGGTGACATGACCTATGCGCGTGTGGGTTTTAAGGGCGAAACACAGATCAACGATATGCTGACTGGCTACGGTCAGTGGGAATATAACATTCAGGCTAACGGCACCGAAGGCGACAAAGGCGACTCCTGGACTCGTCTGGCTTTCGCAGGCTTAGGCTTTGCTGAAAACGGCACCTTCGATTACGGTCGTAACTATGGCGTCGTTTACGACGTTGAAGCCTGGACCGATATGCTGCCAGAATTCGGCGGTGATACTTACACTCAGACCGACGTGTATATGCTGGGTCGTACCAACGGCGTGGCTACCTATCGTAACAAAGGTTTCTTTGGTCAGGTTGATGGCCTGAACTTTGCTTTGCAGTATCAGGGTAATAATGAAGGTAGCAGCGTAGGTCAGGAAGGTTCTGGCAATAGCGAAAACCGCAAACTGGCGAAAGAAAACGGCGACGGTTTCGGTATGTCTACCTCCTATGACTTTGACTTCGGTTTAAGCCTCGGCGCAGCGTACTCGAGTTCTGATCGTACTAACGAGCAAGTTTCTGCTGGCCGTGGCGATCGTAGCTATGCCAATAAATACGCAGGCGGAGATACAGCGGATGCCTGGACTGTTGGCGCGAAATATGACGCTAACAACGTATACCTGGCTGCAATGTATGCCGAAACCCGCAATATGACCGCTTATGGTGATGACAAAGGCGGTATCGCCAACAAAACGCAGAACTTCGAAGTTGTTGCACAATACCAGTTTGACTTTGGTCTGCGTCCATCCGTTGCATTCCTGCAATCTAAAGGTGTCGACTTAGGTGGCTGGGATCACCATAGCAATGGCACCCCACGCTACACCGATAAAGACCTGGTCAAATATGTTGATGTGGGTATGACTTACTACTTCAACAAAAACATGTCCACCTACGTTGATTACAAAATCAACCTGCTGGACGAAGACGACAGCTTCTATGAAAGCAATGGTATCGCGACTGACGACATCGTTGCCGTTGGTTTAGTCTACCAGTTCTAATTGCTGCACAAACAAACAAGCCCGTTTCTTCTGAAGCGGGCTTTCTACATTTTTAGAGTGGGACAGAAGCCTTAAGATAAAGCTGGGAGCCTTCAGGTCGGTTACGCACATCCATTTCTTTCTGCCATTTCAACGTCATCAGCCAGCCCTTGTCATTGGCATAACGAATAGAAGGACCAAGAGAAAAGGCCCGCGCTTTAGCCGGCGCTGAATTCAATCCGTTGTCATTGGTGGTCTGTATAAATGTGTACCCACCAATGCCAAACACCCAACCATTTCCCACTGCCCATCCTAATGCATAATCGGCATGAAAAGCCTGGCCTGACTTCGTATGACTCTCCTGATTACGTCGATTAACGTCATACATCATTTTGATATCCGCATTAACACCTTGTTGCGGAATATAGCTAATTGCCCATACAGGTTGCACAGCCCAGTAGTTTCGCCCCAGGCTGGCGGGATCAGACTGGCTGTAATTACCTGTTGGTGCAAATACATCAACGCCCAGCACATAATGAAGGTCACGCAAGGGATGAAAACCTAATGCTGGCCCCAGTGTGATGTCTCCCAAACCCTGGCGGGTATATTTCCGCCCATATGATTTAGCCGTGATATCGAGCAATGGCAGGATGGAATGAAACGCCAACTGTCCCCCCAGAAGGCGCTGTTCCGTAACCCAAATAATACGCGGCGCTAGGATATTGACGTTCATACTGAAGCCCGGCCCTGAAATATCATGACCTCTGCTGTCACGCACGTGGTCATACCGTGCGCTGCCTCCGTACAACAGGGTATGTATTCCTTCGGCAGGAAGAAACCCTGACATATAGTTTTCCAGACCATCGGGATAAATACCCGGTCCGTTTCCCTCGGAGGCTACCACCGAAGGCGCTGCAAGCAGAAAAGCTACGCCTGGCAAAATCCTTTTCATCCTCTTTATCATTTTGCTATCCATTGATACTGTTTACCTGAAGGAAATACGGATCAATATTGATGCCCGAGGGCAAAACTGAGCAGTTTCACTAAAAATTAAGATTCTTGTCCGTTATCACTCACACCAGTTTTGGTAAAATATTCAGTACATTACCAAACCAACAGAAGATCACGATGATACCAAAAATAATAACTACGGCGGGGATAATCCGCCCTCCCCATACAGTAAACATCTGATTCGGAAACTTTTGCCTTGATTTCAAGGCCAGCACGGCCGGAATAATAACAGCCCAGATCGTTGCACATAATCCTGCCCCACCGATCCCATAGATAAATCCGTTAGGGAATAACAGGTAAAGCACCGTTGGCGGCAAAAACGTCAGCATTACTGTTTTAAATCGTCCAGAATGGGAATTGTCGAATTTGAACAGATCGGCAAGAAAGTCAAATAGTCCTAATGTAACGCCGAAGAAAGAACTGGCCACGGCCAAATTAGAGAAAACGAGTAAACAGAACTCAATCACGCCACTCTGATTAGTTCCCAAAAAGGACCCCACCAAAGCATCGACATTACCGCCAGAAGCAATTATACCTTTAAAACTCTCACGAGGGATGTTACCCATCGTACAATATAGCCAAAACAAATAAACAACCAATGCCAGAAAAGATCCCAGCACAACACTTTTTATCAATTTATCTTTTTTCTTTCCGTAGCAGATGATTAGGCTGGGGATATTACCATGAAAACCGAAGGATGCCAGGCATACCGGAATGGCCATAAATATATAAGGAAAAAACGAGCGACTTTCTTCGTTTACTCCACTTACCCCACTTAAAATTGAGTAATCGACCTGAAAGAAAAGCGAACCAAAAACAATCACGAAAGCAAGAATTTTAATCCCAAGAAATAATGATGTAATCCGACTTGCAGCCAATGAGCTAAACCATAATACAGTTGCTACAAACAGCGCGGTACAAACACCAATGATTCGTGGGTTAACATGACCATCAGAATGCATAGATATCGTTTCACTAATAATAGCTCCATTTGCTGAAATATATGCATAAGTCAATATATATAAAACAAAGGCAACTGTCGCACCGCTAATCACATTCCATTTATTACCAATTAAATCTTTTGTAATTGTGTTAAAACTGGAACCGACAGGATAATTTAAATTGGCTTCCAGAAGTAGCAATCCTGAGTGCAACATTGAAAACCAGGATATAATTAATATAAATGCCCCCCAGAAAAACCAAGCGCCGGCGAGATCAACGGGTAATGCAAACATCCCTCCACCTATTACGGTGCCAGCAATCACCATAATCCCCCAAAAGGATGAATGCTTTGAATTGGAATTTTCTTCCATACGAGCCTCTTTTCATCAGTTGTATTTATTCACTATCATATTAATTTTATAAAAATGTGAACCATGAATAGCTATGAGATATAGCCATTCATGGTCAATTATTGACTATCAGATTTCTTTCAATCGAGCAGTAAAGTGACGTAGAACTTTAGGTTCATATGTAAAAGTTAATCCTTTAATATTTTTGGCATTTTCTTTCACATGACTAAAGGCTTCAATAATGAAATCCATATGCGATTGCGTATATGTCGCACGCGGAATGGTTAAACGTAACAACTCAGCCGGACACGGTAACTGAACTCCCGTTTTAGGATCCCTGCCGAGTAAAAATGAACCAATCTCTACAGCGCGAATGCCAGCGACTTTATAAAGTTCGCATGCCAGCGCCTGTGCCGGGAATTGTTCAGCAGGAATATGCGGTAATAATTTTCCAGCATCCACGAATGCCGCATGTCCACCAGCTTGCTGACAGGTCACACCAATAGCTTCAAGACCATCAACCAGATACTGAATCTGTGCAATACGATAGGCCAGCCAATCCTGGTTCATGCCATCAGTTAGACCGACGGCCAGACGTTCCATTGCTCCGCCTTCCAAACCACCATAGGTAGGGAATCCCTCCTGCACCACACAAAGCGTCCGGCATTCGGTATAGACATCAAAATAGCTGTCATCTTTAATACAGAGCAGCCCCCCCATTGGCACCATCGCATCTTTCTTCGCTGACATAGCCAGCATATCCGCATATTTATAGGTTTCGCGTGTAATCTCCTCGATGCTCCAGTCCTTATAAGCTGTTTCCCTTTGCTGAATGAAATATGCGTTCTCTGCAAATCGAGCGGAATCCATCACCACTGGAATATCGTATTTTTTCGCCAGCTGATATGTTGCTTTCAGGTTTGCCAGTGAAACCGGCTGACCACCGGCAGAGTTACACGTTATCGTAGCCACAATATAAGGAACATTATTTGGGCCTACCTCCTGGATACCTTCTTCCAGTTTATCCAGGTCGAAATCCCCTTTGAAATCACAACGGACTGCAGTATCAAATGCTTCTTTGATATAAACATTTCGGACAGTACAGCCATTAATTTGACTGTGTCCCTGAGTTGTATCGAAGAAGTAGTTTGAGAACACAACCATTTTACTTCTGTCCAATCCCTTTTCTTGCTCACGCTTACGGATTAATACAGGGATATAAATCTGCTCAGCACCACGGCCCTGGTGAGTCGGAATAGTATATTGATATCCAAAAATATTCTTAACCGCATCTGCAAGCGCATAATAACTGCGGCTTCCGCTGTATGCTTCATCTCCCCTTAGCATTGCTGCTTGCATATTTTGGGTAACAGCGCCAGTACCGCTATCTGTCAATAAATCAATAAAAACATCCTCACTATCAAGCAGGAATGGGTTCATTCCGGAATTAATAATCGCATTTTCACGGTGCTCCCGCGTTGTACGTTTTACGGGTTCAATAACACGAATACGGAATGGTTCTGGTAAATGTTTAAAGTTATTCATGGAATATTTCCTGTATTAGATATACACATACCACGCCTGCAGTAACTCATAGGCCTGAATTACTGAAGCATTTTAAATATTGATGAACAACCCATATAAATTTTATCCACACATCTCTACACCCGTTATCTACGCCTAAACCCACACGTAAACCAGGTATAACAAGATTATGCAGCAAATAAATTATGAATTATTCAAGGCATACAAAAAACAGAAAAAAGTTTCTGTTCACATTGTATGAATAGGAAGGAGTAAAACTTAAGGGCGATGATTGACAATCATCGTGTCGATGTTGAACCACTTAGAAGTCAGATATGTATTAAATAAGCTAATCATTAGATATCAACTCTTATTAAACATGACAACATCATTATAGCATGGCGATTTTTTGTCTATTAGCAGTTAAAGTTATTGTGATTAAAATCACGATAAATTAGACATGTGCGATATATCCATTACTCAACAGCATTGCATTCACATCAATGTAACATCACGCTAGTGCGCCAATATAGTAATTAGGATATCCCTAACCACCTAATCAAGAAAGCATTAAATGAACCATTGTTTTCATTTGGCATGTATACTGGAGAGAATTTTCAATTCAGATCACAAATTTCATTCCAGAGGATTATTGAGTTCCGAGGATACATTCGTATCTGTTGCCTCACCCGACTAAGGCAAACTGGACATTTCCTGGGCGAACAAATACCGATTGTTCCCAAGCATTTCCACGAAAAATGATTTAATACATAGTGAGAAGGATTTTATGAATATCAGTACGATTATCTCCTCCACAGATCGCATAAAACTCGTCGCTGGCTAATGCCTGGCGGTAAACTGCTGGTTGAAGTACATACCTTTGATGAAGTGAAACGTCAGGGCATGGCAAGCCCAGCCTGGCATGATGAAGAATATCTCCATCTTCTGAGTGACAACGGTTTCACTGTACTACAGCACCCTGATGGTCACGTTTGGCCGGTTAGCGATACATTCGAAGGAAAACTGAACGTTTGGCTGGCAGAAAAGAAATAATCATGTAACTCCATGAGAAAGTATCGACCCAGTCATCCCCAGGGCTGGTACTAATAAGTCGAGCCGACGTACTTCAATGTCATACGACTTAGCTCACAAAATGAAGGACATAGTGGTAATTTCCTACCGGGAACGCTGGGTAAGTGATAACGTATTCGACGGTCAGTTTGTTCAAAATATACCAACAAGATATGGCAGATAGTTATTCGGAAGGGTATATCGAGTGAAAGACTGAGGAAGAAAATTTTAGATAGAAACCATTAAAAACAGCCAGTTACTGGTAAGTAGTGGCGGAGAGAGGGGGATTTGAACCCCCGGTAGAGTTACCCCTACTCCGGTTTTCGAGACCGGTCCATTCAGCCGCTCTGGCATCTCTCCGTTTTAGCGGTTGCCATGATGCCAGGTAATTTGGCATTTTAACAGACCCAGTTCCGTCAATTTCGTTCAAGTGACGAGTTTGCGAGCAAAACGATGATTAAGTGGCCCTGGAAAGAACAAGAAACAACCCGGAGTGATGACTGGCCGTGGGATGACGCCCTGGCCATTCCCCTTCTTGTAAATCTCACCGAGCAAGAACAAGCCAGACTTATCGCCCTTGGCGAGCGCTTTTTGCAACAAAAAAGACTGGTCGCACTGCAGGGGTTTGAGCTGGACCCGCTGAAAAGTGCTCGTATCGCTCTGCTTTTCTGTTTACCTGTTCTGGAATTAGGGATCGAGTGGCTCGACGGGTTTCACGAAGTGCTCATCTACCCAGCCCCCTTCGTCGTGGACGATGAGTGGGAAGACGATATTGGGTTGGTGCATAATCAACGCGTTGTACAATCCGGACAGAGCTGGCAGCAAGGCCCGATAATCCTCAATTGGCTTGATATTCAGGATTCCTTTGATGCCTCCGGCTTTAATCTGATCATCCATGAAGTGGCGCATAAGCTTGATATGCGTAACGGCGATCGCGCCAGCGGTGTTCCGGCGATCCCCCTGCGCGATATTGCCGGTTGGGAACACGATCTGCATGCCGCAATGAACAACATTCAGGATGAAATCGATCTGGTTGGGGAAACCGCATGTAGCATAGATGCCTACGCAGCAACGGACCCGGCCGAATGCTTTGCCGTGTTATCCGAGTATTTTTTCAGCGCGCCTGAATTATTTGCTCCGCGTTTTCCTGCCTTATGGCAACGTTTCAACCAATTTTATCGCCAGAACCCTATGGAGCGGTTACGCGATACCCGAGAAGACGACGATTATCGCTCACCAAATGTGCATTAACACTGAATTTGAAGATTAATTAACCAATTGAAATGACGTACTAATTTTACTGTTGACACCTCATGATGAGGTCAGTAATATGCGCCTCGTTCACACGATTCCTCTGTAGTTCAGTCGGTAGAACGGCGGACTGTTAATCCGTATGTCACTGGTTCGAGTCCAGTCAGAGGAGCCAAATTTAAGAAGCCTGCTCAGGAAACTAAGCAGGCTTTTTGCATTATATTTGATAATCAATCACTGTTTCATCCGGTTCCATCGCCTGGCGTTTGATTTCATCGACGGATAGCCCTGCGTTGCATAGCTCGATGAATCGCCAGACGTAGTTGCGCTGCAATTGCCCGCGTTTCAGCCCCAGCCAGACGGTATTCGCATCAAATAAGTGCCTGGTATCCAGTCGGGTCAAGCCCCCCTCTTCCTGCTCTACGCTGGATTGCTCCGCCACTAGCCCAATACCCAGACCCAACGACACGTAAGTTTTAATCACATCAGAGTCCTGGGCGCTGAGGATAATATCCGGAACCAGCCCTTTGCGAGCAAACGCCTCATCGATACGGGAACGCCCCGTAATCCCCTGCCGATACGTAATCAGCGGCCAGTGGGCGATGGACTCCAGCGTGAGAGGAGACGTTTTCACTAAGGGATGGTTGTGGGGAACAAGCAGGCTGTGGTGCCAACGAAACCAGGGAAATGCCACTAGCAATGGGTCGCTACTAAGTCGCTCACTGGCAATCCCGATGTCTGCCCCGCCATTTTGCAGCAGTACGTCAATCTCCTGCGGTGTACCCTGGATAAGTTCCAGTCGCACCTCAGGAAAGAGCTCACGAAAAGCTTTAATCACCGCGGGCAGGCTATAGCGCGCCTGTGTATGCGTGGTGGCGATCGTCAGGATACCGGAGGTGTCATTAGTAAACAGATCCGCCAGTCTACGAACGTTGCTGGCTTCATTGAGAATACGCTCGGCAATAACCAGCAAGGCTTTGCCCGGTTCAGTCATGCCCAGCAGACGTTTACCGCGACGGATAAAAATCTCAATGCCAAGTTCATCTTCTAGCTCACGAATATGTCGGCTGACACCCGACTGCGAGGTGTACAGTATATTCGCGACTTCTGTCAGGTTGTAATCCTGACGGGCCGCCTCGCGGATTATTTTAAGTTGCTGGAAATTCACTTTTTGCTCCGGACACATCAGACATTACGCTATTGTTAAAGTCTGATGCCCGGCATAACAAATAATAAAAACCTGAATCTTATTCCTCGCGGGAATAAGCTTTAACTAACCAGCTGCAGCTCGCGGTTTTCGAGCGTTGGACGGCTGACCAACGACAGCAGAATCTCTTTCACCGCCTGTGCCTGCGGCGATAAGCTCCCTCTGGCTGAGACATTCAATGATAATGGCAGATTCATCGATGGGGTTGTTATTCGCGCCATCCAGCCATTTGCAGCATTGCATAATGAACGAGCCGCCGACTCAGGCAATACAGTCACGCCCATACCGCTGGCAATGGCAGCGGTTAAGGTGGCAATAGAATCAATTTCGCCAATAACTTTGGTCGTTAAGCGACGAAGCGAAAATGCTTCATCCACGCGCAGGCGAACTGCACTGTAATCCCGTGGCAAATACAGATTCATCTGCGCCACCGCGGCTAAATCAACGCTTTGCCCCGGGCACTCACGCGTCCCGACCAGGTAAAGATCCTCTTTAAGCAGCGGTTGGCTGCATATACCCGCCACAGGCGATCGCTCGTAGAGTACCGCCATGTCTAATTGCCCACTGAGCAGCTTATCATTCAGCACCGTCCCACTGTTTTCATGCAAATAGACCAACACATCGGGCAGCTCGGCACGTACAGTCTGTAATAATGGCATCGTAATAGATGACGCGGCCGTCCCCGGTGCGAGACCAATAGAAACCTGGCCCCCCAAGGTCTGCCCCACGTTATTGACCGCAAGTTGCGCCTGCTCGCACTGACGTAAAATCGTCCGGGCATGGGTATACAACACTTTCCCAGCTTCCGTCGGCGTGACGCCGCGTTTGGTGCGAATCAACAACTGCTGATCCAGTTCGCCTTCAAGCGTAGCAACCTGCTGGCTCAGCGCGGGTTGCGCGATGTGCAATACTTCCGCGGCCTGCGTCAGGCTACCAATATCGACGATTTTTACGAAATATTTCAGTCGTCTGAAGTTCATTTTGCCTCCTGTCGGAATACCAGAACCCGTGCTGGCAGTCATTGAATTCAGGATTGCAAGATGCTTGCCAGTTTCATCACAAGTCATGTTTTATGGTTAAAACTGCGTAATGTCAGGAGTAAAGGTGCAGGATGAGCAGTTTGCTCATCGGTATCTCTCATTCTGGTTGCCCAAGAAGAGGTAGACGCGCACCACAATGGGGCAAACGTATAAAAAGATGTAAAGATCGCCGCTTTGCTGATTTTGTCAGCAAACGATCGCGCAAATGAATTTACCCCTTTGACAAGCATCCTCGCCCTCGCTAATATGCGCCTCGTTCAAACGATTCCTCTGTAGTTCAGTCGGTAGAACGGCGGACTGTTAATCCGTATGTCACTGGTTCGAGTCCAGTCAGAGGAGCCAAATTTAGAAAAGCCCGCTTTATAGCGGGCTTTTTGCTTTTCTGTTTTTCATTCGTCTTATTTTTCATGTAACCCTCTGGTGAGGGAGATAATCGTTTTCTCTTCCCGTCTGTCGCGGTAATCTCATAACGGTCGTTAATATATCGACTGCAATGTGTGTAACCCAATTCGAATACTAATAACTAAAAGACAGTACAGACAGGATAACTATGGATTCCACCCTCACCTCCACGGGTCCTCAACAGGACACCTCTTCGCTTGTTCGTGCCCGTCGTGCTGCGCTTGGTAGCTTCGCTGGCGCCGTGGTCGACTGGTATGATTTTCTGCTTTATGGCATCACCGCCGCGCTGGTATTTAATCGCGAATTCTTCCCGCAGGTCAGTCCGGCGATGGGAACGCTTGCCGCATTCGCCACCTTCGGTGTCGGTTTTTTGTTCCGTCCGTTAGGCGGGGTGATCTTCGGCCACTTCGGCGATCGCCTGGGTCGTAAACGCATGCTGATGCTCACCGTCTGGATGATGGGGATTGCCACTGCGTTGATCGGGATTATTCCTTCCTTTGACGCCATTGGCTGGTGGGCTCCTGTGCTGCTGGTGACGCTGCGCGCCGTTCAGGGATTCGCCGTGGGCGGTGAATGGGGCGGCGCGGCGTTGCTCTCGGTCGAAAGCGCGCCGAAAAATAAAAAAGCCTTCTACAGCAGTGGCGTTCAGGTTGGTTACGGTGTCGGGCTACTGCTTTCTACCGGTCTGGTCTCGCTGATAAGCTCGCAAACCACCGATGAGCAGTTCCTGAGTTGGGGCTGGCGTATTCCGTTCCTGTTCAGCATTGTGCTGGTTTTGGGCGCATTGTGGATGCGTAACAGAATGGATGAATCTGCCGAATTCGAACAGCAGCAGCAGACACATCAACCTGAGAAAAAACGGCTGCCGGTAGTTGAGGCGTTAATCCGGCATCCCGGTGCATTTTTAAAAATTATCGCCCTGCGCCTGTGCGAACTGCTGACGATGTATATCGTCACTGCGTTTGCCCTCAATTACTCCACGCAGAACCTGGGACTTCCCCGCGAGCTTTTTCTGAATATCGGGTTGTTAGTCGGTGGACTGAGCTGCCTGACCATCCCCTGCTTTGCCTGGCTTGCCGACCGGTTTGGTCGACGACGCGTCTACATTACCGGCGCGCTGGTCGGTACGCTGAGCGCCTTCCCATTCTTTATGGCGCTTGAAGCACAGTCTATTTTTTGGATCGTGTTCTTCGCGATTATGCTGGCCAACATTGCACACGATATGGTGGTCTGTGTGCAGCAGCCTATGTTTACCGGTTTGTTTGGCGCAAGCTATCGCTACAGTGGCGCGGGCGTGGGTTATCAGGTGGCAAGCGTAGTTGGCGGCGGTTTTACCCCCTTTATTGCTGCAGCACTGGTCACATTCTCGGGCGGAAACTGGCACAGCGTGGCCATTTATCTGATGGCCGGTTGTCTTATTTCCGCTGCCACCGCGTTGCTGATGCGGGATAAACAGCACGGTTAAGCCCGGATGCGAAGACCCTTCGGTCTTCGCACTATCTTCCTCAACGTCTGACTTTTGTTTCACATTCCTGTGACATACTATCGGGAGAGCAGTACATCTGTGGAACAAGGAGACAGACATGAACAATAAGGGCTCCAGCCTGACCCCAATTCAGGCACTGGATAAACTGGACGCGCTGTACGAGCAGTCGGTTAAAGCACTGCGTAGCGCCATTGGTAAGTATATTGAAACAGGGACGCTCCCTGACGTAATCGCCCGCAATAATGGTCTTTTTGTTTACCCATCGCTTTGTGTAACCTGGGATGGCAGCGCCACCAATCCCCCCAAAACCCGCGCCTATGGCCGTTTTACCCATGCGGG
Source organism: Citrobacter sp. Cu231 (assembly GCF_030332265.1). Taxonomy (NCBI): domain Bacteria; kingdom Pseudomonadati; phylum Pseudomonadota; class Gammaproteobacteria; order Enterobacterales; family Enterobacteriaceae; genus Citrobacter; species Citrobacter sp. Cu231. Next base: position 264,939 of record NZ_JAOWIE010000041.1, read on the forward strand.
ATGCTATACCACAACGATTACCCGTCCGTCACTTTTTCGCCCCTATCTTGAAGAGCAACTCACGCTACTGTATCAGGATTATGATGCGCATATCTCCGTGGAGCCGTCGCAGCATGAAATCCCTTATCCCTATGTCATTGACGGCTCTGAACTGACGCTCGACCGCTCGATGAGCGCCGGATTGACACGCCATTTCCCGACCACAGAGCTATCACAGATTGGCGATGAAACAGCAGACGGTACCTATCATCCGGCAGAGTTCTCTCCGTTGTCTCACTTTGACGCCCGACGGGTAGATTTTTCGCTGGCACGACTGCGTCACTACACGGGAACGCCGGTTGAACACTTCCAGCCGTTTGTGCTGTTCACTAACTACACCCGCTACGTCGATGAGTTCGTGCGCTGGGGTTGCAGCCAGATCCTCGATCCGGACAGCCCCTATATTGCACTGTCGTGCGCGGGCGGGATCTGGATCACCGCGGAAACTGAAGCGCCAGAAGAAGCCATCTCCGATCTCGCCTGGAAGAAACATCAGATGCCTGCCTGGCATTTAATCACCGCTGACGGTCAGGGGATCACGCTGGTCAATATCGGCGTTGGCCCGTCTAACGCCAAAACCATTTGCGATCATCTGGCCGTACTGCGTCCTGACGTCTGGCTGATGATTGGTCACTGCGGCGGCCTGCGTGAAAGCCAGGCAATTGGCGACTATGTTCTGGCCCATGCTTATCTGCGTGACGACCACGTGCTGGATGCCGTACTACCGCCGGACATTCCAATTCCGAGCATCGCGGAAGTGCAACGCGCACTGTATGACGCCACCAAAGAAGTCAGCGGTATGCCCGGTGAAGAGGTTAAACAGCGCTTGCGTACCGGTACTGTCGTCACCACCGACGATCGTAACTGGGAGCTACGCTATTCCGCTTCTGCGCTGCGTTTTAACCTCAGCCGCGCGGTAGCTATCGATATGGAAAGCGCCACCATCGCCGCTCAGGGCTACCGCTTCCGCGTCCCTTACGGCACGCTGCTGTGTGTTTCCGATAAACCGCTCCATGGTGAGATCAAACTACCTGGCCAGGCCAACCGTTTTTATGAAGGTGCCATCTCTGAGCATCTGCAAATAGGTATCCGGGCTATCGATCGTCTACGTGCTGAAGGCGACCGACTGCACTCCCGTAAATTACGTACGTTCAACGAACCGCCGTTCCGTTAAGGCCTGAAGGTAACTATGCATAACTCAACTCCTCTTTCCGCCCTGCGCAACCTGCTGATAGCGCAGGGGCTGGATGGCATGATTGTTCCGCGCGCCGACGCTCACCAAAGCGAAGATTGTACGCCGCATGACAATAAGCTGGCCTGGCTGACCGGTTTTAGCGGCTCTGCGGGACTCGCGTTGGTCCTGCGCGACCGCGCATTGATGTTTGTCGATGGACGTTATCAGGTCCAGGTACGCAATGAAGTCTCGCTGGATGATTTTGAAATTCACCATTTACACGATGAGCCGCTGGCCGACTACTTACAGTCTCACGTTGCAGCGGGTGCACGTATCGCTTTTGAACCGCTACTAATGGTCAACAGTCAGTTTGAAGCGCTTTCGGCAACTCATTGCGAACTGGTGCCTCTTGAACAAGATCCTTTCGACCAGGTATGGCTTGACCGTCCGGCAGCACCCTGCGGCATCATTCGCGAAATGCCCATTGAAATCAGCGGAGAAAGTAGCACGCAAAAACGTGCCCGCGTCGTAGAGTTGCTCGCCCAACACCACGCTGATGTTCTGGCGATCACGCTGCCGGATAACATTGCCTGGCTGCTGAATGTGCGCGGTTCGGATCTGGCCATGGTGCCTGTGCCATTTTCGTTTGCCCTGCTTCATCGCAGCGGCGAGCTGGAATGGTTTGTGGATAGCAACAAAACGCAGCAGCTCCCCGCATCGCTACTGAATACGCTGACGCTGCTCCCGCAAGAGAATTTCCTTGCGCGCTGCCAGGCGTTAGCCAAGGGTAAACGCTTCCTGGTTGATAAAGACTACGCCCCGGTCGCGTTGCGCTTTGCCATTGAAGAACATGGCGGCGATGTCTTATGGTCCCCCGACCCCATTACCTTAATGAAAGCGCATAAGAACGATGTTGAACTGGCGGGCTATCGGGAATGTCATGAACAGGATGGCGCGGCCTGGGTTAACTTCCTCGCCTGGCTGGCGCATGAAGTCCCCGTGCGCGAAGCTGCAGGCAATCCGGTCACCGAACTGGAAGCACAGGCAAAACAACTGGAATTTCGCCAGCAACAGCCGGGATTTATCGAGCAAAGTTTCAGCACGATTTCGGCCTCTGCCAGCAATGCGGCGATGTGCCATTACCATTCCAGCGAAAAAACCAATACGCCAGTTACCACTAAGGCCATGTATCTGAATGATTCCGGCGGTCAGTACCAAAATGGTACAACAGATACGACGCGTACCCTCGCATTTGGTCCACAGGATCCGCAGCGTCGCCTGCATTATACCGCCGTGTTGAAAGGCTTTTTGTCGCTTATCTCGCTTCAATTTCCTACCGGTATCCAGGGACATCAACTGGATGCCTTTAGTCGTCGGGCGCTGTGGGATTTAGGTCTGGATTTTGATCACGGTACCGGACACGGTGTGGGTCATCAGCTACTTATCCATGAGCAACCCCATCGTATTGCCAAAAAAGTTAACCCCTGGCCCCTGGTTGCGGGCAATATCATTACCATCGAGCCGGGTTATTATCTGGCCGGACAATATGGGATCCGTATTGAGAATCAGGTTGAGATTATCAACAGTCGCCCTGGCTTCTGTCGTTTCTCAACGCTGACGCTGGTGCCGATTGATTTGAATCTGGTTGAACTGCATCTGCTCAGCGATGCAGAGAAACAGTGGATTGATGATTACCACCAGCAGGTCAGAGAGACGTTATCTGCACGCGTAAATGCAGAGGCTCGTCCGTGGCTATTCGCCGCCACCGCGCCAATCCGCGTTCAGGTAAATTAAGGCAATAAAAAAGGCAGCCCGCAGGCTGCCTTAGTTCTCCCCAACATCTTACAGCTTAGCTGTTACGGATGTACTCATCCATTTCAGTTTTCAGGTTATCGGACTTGGTACCGAATATAGCCTGAACACCGGAACCTGCTACCACCACGCCCGCTGCACCCAGTTTCTTCAGGCCAGCCTGATCAACTTTGGCAACATCAGCCACGCTGACACGCAGACGGGTGATACACGCATCGAGGTTAGTGATGTTTTCTTTACCGCCGAATGCTGCAACCAGAGCCGGAGCCATTTCACCGGATGCCCCCGCTTTGCTGTCTTCGGTAGCATCTTCACGACCCGGAGTTTTCAGGTCCAGTGCTTTAATCAGCACACGGAAGATGGTGTAGTAAACGATCGCATAACCGATACCGACAATCGGGAACAGCCACAGTTTGCTGCTGTTACCGGACAGAACGATAAAGTCGATCAGACCGTGAGAGAACGACGTACCGTCACGCATGCCCAACAGGATGCAAATCGGGAATGCCAGACCAGCCAGAATGGCGTGGATGACGTACAGGATCGGCGCCACGAACATGAAGGAGAACTCGATCGGCTCGGTAATACCGGTCAGGAACGAGGTCAGCGCTGCGGAGATCATGATACCGCCCACTTTCGCGCGGTTCTCTGGTTTAGCAGAGTGCCAGATAGCGATAGCGGCAGCCGGCAGACCGTACATTTTGAACAGGAAGCCACCGGACAGTTTGCCCGCTGTCGGGTCACCCGCCATATAGCGAGGGATATCGCCGTGGAAAACCTGGCCCGCAGCGTTGGTGTATTCACCGATCTGCATCTGGAATGGAACGTTCCAGATATGGTGCAGACCAAACGGTACCAGGCAGCGTTCAATAAAGCCATAGATACCGAACGCCACGACCGGGTTCTGGTATGCAGCCCACTGAGAGAACGTCTGAATAGCCGTGCCGATCGGCGGCCAAATGAAGGACAGAACCACACCCGTGAAGATGGCAGCCAGACCAGAAATGATTGGAACGAAGCGCTTACCCGCAAAGAAGCCAAGATACTCAGGCAATTTGATACGGTAGAAGCGGTTGAACATATACGCTGCAATCGCACCGGAGATAATCCCCCCGAGAACACCCGTATCCGCAAGGTGTTTAGCAGCGATCTCTTCAGCAGGTAAATGCAGAACCAGCGGCGCAACAACAGCCATGGTTTTAACCATGATGCCATAAGCAACAACGGATGCCAGTGCAGATACGCCGTCGTTGTTGGTAAAGCCTAACGCAACACCGATGGCAAAAATCAGCGGCATGTTTGCAAAAACAGATCCGCCTGCTTCTGCCATTACGTGCGATACAACGGCTGGCAGCCAGCTGAAGTTAGCGGAACCGACACCCAGCAGGATACCTGCAATCGGGAGTACGGATACCGGCAGCATCAGCGATTTACCGACCTTTTGCAGGTTAGCAAATGCATTCTTAAACATAATTAGGAGTGCTCCTGAGTATTTGTGCTTTTCTACGTTCTCACGCATTAGCGAGGGGGGAGAACCTCGCCGTGTACAGGGCATCTAAGTACCCTTTATTTATTACACAGAGTAAAATAATTCAGTTTATTTTTGTTTGACGGCTATCACAATTCGGTCGTAGATGGCCGCAAAATCCGCACATTCCGATAAAATGCGTTTCTGAATGTGTCAAACCAGTTGTCCACCGCCCATTTTAAGGCGGTGAACTTTACTCGCTTTAGTTATTAATTACGAGCTTTAAAAAAAGTCAGTTAACGAACTGATTGCAGGCGAGAAACGTTGATATGAAACAGGCGGGCAAAGTTATCAGTGGTTGCCTGCGCCAGTTCTTCAACGGCAACACCTTTCACTACGGCCATGTACTCTGCAACGTCACGAGTCATGGCGGGTTGGTTCTCTTTTCCACGATGCGGAACAGGCGCAAGGTAGGGAGAATCCGTCTCAACCAACAGCCGATCCAGAGGAACATAACGCGCGGCATCACGAAGCTGATCAGCGTTACGGAACGTGACAATACCGGAAAACGAGATATAAAATCCGAGATCCAGCAATTTGCCTGCCGTTTCTCTGTCCTCTGTAAAACAGTGTAGTACGCCGCCACAATCCGTCACTTTTTCTTCACGCAGAATAGACAGCGTATCGGTTCGCGCATCACGGGTATGCACGATAACCGGCTTCTGTAACTCACGGCCAATTTGAATATGGTGGATAAAAGATTCCTGCTGGCGCACCTTGGTTTCTGGCGTATAGAAATAGTCCAGCCCGGTCTCCCCCATAGCGACAACGCCCTCTTCGGCGGCAAAACGGCGCAGGTCTTCAACATCATAGGTTTCGTCCTGATTTAACGGATGCACGCCGCAGGAAAAAACCACATTGTCACGTTCGCCGACCAGTTCGCGCATACTGCGGTATCCTGGCAGAGTGGTCGCGACGGCAAGACAGAATTTCACATCGCGTGCGGCAGCTTTCGCCAGCACGTCATCCACGTCCTTATGCAGAGATTGATAATCCAGGCCATCAAGATGGCAGTGCGAGTCGACTAAAAACATAATGTCTCTCTCAAAGATGGGGAACAGGCAATACGGCGCCTGGTTGCAGGTAATGTTCAATACGCAGGATAAGATCGGTTAACACCAGTTCGCGGTTTAAACCCGTCACGTTCAGCAACTGCTGACGGCAATGACAAACGTCACCGAGTATCGCCTGTATTTGGGCAACGGATAACCGCTCAGCGATAGAAGATATCAGGTCCAGAGCATCTGGATTCGTTAAATGGGAAACTCCGTATGGGCGTTTCAACGCATCCGTCAACAATGTTGCCAGCCAGTGTAAACGGGTGGGAGCCTGATCGTGATTTAACGCCGCGAGCAGTATATACCAGTCACCTGTGTTTAATGTGTTCGTCAGTGCCGCACAAAAATCGGTGCGGTGCGACCAGCTTTCGGCCTGTAACAGCGTCAGGGCCGCACCAGGCGAACCTGCGCTAAGGCGTAACGCGCTCAACAGCGCTTCTGACGACGCTGTTACTTCACGGGCAAGCCAGGAAGTTGCATATGACTCAGGCGGCGGCGCAAGATGTTGTAACCGGCAGCGGCTGCGTAATGTCGCCAGCAAGCGAGCTGGCTCTGTGCTGGCAAGGAAAAACCAGGTTTGCGCGGGCGGTTCTTCCAGCGTTTTCAGCAACGCATTAGCGGCAGCATCGGTTAGCTGAGCAGCATCAGGGATCCACACCACTTTAGCACCGCCAAGGCGCGAATGTTCGTAGAGCTTTTCACTGACTTCGCGTACCGCATCAACCCCCAGTGCGCTTTTGCCTTTTTCCGGCAACAGCGAATAGTAGTCAGGATGCGTCCCCGCCTGCATCAGTTGACAGCCCCGGCACTGACCACAGCTTTTATGCCCTTCCGGTTGCTGACACATTAAATAGCGGCTGAGCGCGTAAATCAGTGCGTCGTCGCCCATGCCGGGTAATGCCTGAATCAGTAACGCATGGTGACCACGACCCACCTGGTAGCTGGCTACCAGTTTTTCAAAATCCGGTCGTAACCATGGGTACCATTTCATGCGCCCTGCTCCTTCACCCACTGGGTGATGGTATTACGGATATCAGCCATTACAGCCTCCAGCGGCTGCGTAGCATCAATAGTACGAATGCTGGCGTCTTTAGCGGCGAGTTCAAGATAGCGTGCGCGGGTGCGATTAAAGAAATCAAAAGATTCCTGCTCGATACGATCCAGCTCGCCACGAGCACGGGCACGTTTTAAGCCGACTTCTGGAGTTACATCCAGATAGAGCGTCAGGTCCGGGCGAAAATCGCCGAGCACCGCATCGCGCAGGGTTGCCAGCATGTGTTGATCGATGCCGCGTCCGCCGCCCTGATACGCTTGAGTCGACAGATCGTGACGATCGCCAATAACCCATTTACCTTTTGCCAGCGCAGGTTTAATAACGGTTTCAACCAGTTGCACGCGCGCGGCGTAGAACATCAGAACTTCGGCTTTGTCGGTAATAATTTCGTCACCAACCGACTTAATGTCCAGCACCAGACTTCTTAGTTTCTCTGCAAGCTGCGTTCCACCAGGCTCGCGGGTAAACACCATGTCACGAATACCGAGTTGCTCAAGTGTCTCAACCACCACGTTACGCGCAGTGGTTTTTCCGGCGCCTTCCAGGCCCTCGATGACGATATAGTTACTGCCCATTTTTTTCCTTAAGCACTTTCAGGTAATCCTGCACGGACCGATTATGGCTGGCAAGATTGGTGTTAAACGTGTGGCCGCCTTTACCGTCAGCCACGAAATAGAGATACGGCGTTTTGGCTGGATGTGCTGCGGCCTGTAACGAAGCCTCGCCCGGCATGGCAATCGGGCCAGGCGGCAGCCCCGTAATGGTATAGGTGTTATAGGCGGTTGGGGTATCTAAATCCACACGCGATAATTTGCCATTATACCGTGCCCCCATTCCGTAAATCACCGTCGGATCGGTCTGCAAACGCATGCCAATACGTAAGCGGTTAATAAACACTGAAGCCACCTGGTCGCGCTCGCTGGCAACCGCGGTTTCTTTTTCAATAATAGAGGCCATGGTGACCAACTGGTTTTTATCCTGATAAGGCAGGCCGTCTGCGCGTCCTTCCCAGACGGCATCCACCGCTTTAACCATTTTCTGATGCGCGCGTTTTAGCAGCGCCACGTCGGTGGTATTCGCGGTATACATCCAGGTATCTGGCCAGAACCAGCCTTCCACCCATTGCGGGTTTTCCAGCTTCAGCGCCTGGGCAACGGTCTCGTAACTATCATCACTTAGCGTATGTTTGATATACGGCGCATCGCGCAGTTGTTTGAGGTAATCACTCAGACGCATCCCTTCAACCAGACGTAACGGGAACTGCGCCTCTTTGCCACTTTCCAGCAGTTGCAGCATATCCCGCACCGTCATGTCAGGCGTAAAACGGTAGGTTCCTGCTTTAAAATGTGACAGGTCGGGTTCAACACGCAGCAGCCACTGGAACACGCGCGGGCGATTGATAACTTTGTCCGCATACAGCTGTTCGCCAAGAGCCAGACGGCCCGTACCCGCTTTCAGCGTAAAAATCGTCTCTTCTTTAATCAATAACTTACTGTCCGCCAGATGGCGAACTTTCCACATTCCCACTCCTGCGGCAATGCCCAGCACAACCAGCAATAACAGGACAACGAGTAACAGTTTTTTCATGACTAATTCGGGTGCTCACAAAGTGGGGCTAAAAAATCGAATAACAAACGTGAAGACAGCAGTGTGTCGCCACAGGCACGCACGGGAATAACAGGCATTAAGGCATTACAGACGACGATTTCATCGGCCTGCATAACCTCTTCCAACCCGGCATACTTTTCGACAATACTGAACGACGATTGTGCCAGCATCCGGATACAGAATTGTCGCATAATGCCATTCACGCCAGCCTGTTCCAGCCGGGGAGTGTAAACCACATCACCCTTACGCCAGAACAAATTAGCCGCACAGCATTCCGTAACCCATCCCTCACTGTCAAGAACCAGTGCTTCATCTGCGTCCGTCTGCTCAAGATGAGAGCGAATCAACACCTGCTCGAGTCGATTCAGATGCTTAAGTCCAGCAAGCAGCGGATTACGTCCCAGACGCACAGGGCTTAACGCCAGGGTTATTCCTTCTTGCCGCCAACGATCGTAATGATCGGGCCAGGCAGAAACAGAGAGTATACGTGTGGCACTGTGACAACTTGTACCACTATAGCCCCGCCCGCCACTGCCTCGGCTGATAATGACTTTCAACACGCCGCGCGCGTGCCCATGCGCCAGCATTTTCATTTCACTTTGCAGTGCTGACCAATCTTCGAAAGAGATCAGCAATTTTTGGCAGGCATCCTGTAAACGTGCGAGATGCGCTGAAAAGAGGCAAATTTCGCCGTCGATAATACGCGCAGTGGTAAAACAGCCATCCCCAAACTGGGTTGCTCGATCGCTTGCGGACAGCATATTCTGCTCGCAGCCATTAATTAAGAACATGGTGGCTCCTTATTTCTGGTCCGCTAGTTTGGCAGGATGAGTAACACAGGACAAGGGCAGAAAACTGAATAAAAAAAGGCCCGACAAGCGGACCTTTTTTAGTTTACTACCGATGCTGGCGCATCACCTGACGGAGTTAAATCTTTTTAAAGATTAAAGAGCCGTTGGTGCCGCCAAAGCCGAAGGAGTTACACAGCGTGTACTCCAGACCACTAACCTGACGCGCTTCGTGCGGAACGAAGTCCAGGTCACAACCTTCATCCGGGTTATCCAGGTTGATGGTTGGCGGAATAGCCTGATCACGCAGCGCCAGGATAGAGAAAATGGACTCTACCGCGCCCGCCGCACCCAACAGGTGTCCTGTCATGGATTTAGTGGAGCTGACCATCACACGGCTTGCCGCATCGCCAAAGACAGATTTCACTGCCTGGGTTTCCGCTTTATCGCCTGCCGGAGTGGATGTACCATGTGCGTTGACATAACCGATTTGACCCGCTTCAATAGCCGCATCACGCAATGCGTTGACCATGGCCAGTGCTGCGCCTGCACCGTTTTCTGGTGGCGACGTCATGTGGTAAGCATCGCTGCTCATACCAAAGCCAACGACTTCAGCATAAATTTTTGCACCGCGCGCTTTCGCATGTTCGTACTCTTCCAGTACAACCATGCCTGCGCCGTCGCCCAGCACAAAGCCATCACGTTCTTTGTCCCACGGACGGCTTGCCGCTTGCGGGTTATCATTACGTGTAGACAGCGCTCGTGCCGCGCCAAAACCACCCACGCCCAGCGGCGTACTGGCTTTTTCTGCACCACCCGCAACCATCGCGTCCGCATCGCCGTATGCAATGATACGTGCAGCATGACCGATGTTATGCACGCCTGAAGTACAGGCGGTCGCGATGGAGATGCTTGGCCCTTGCAGGCCGTACATGATGGTCAGGTGACCTGCCACCATATTAACAATCGTCGACGGAACGAAGAACGGGCTGATCTTACGCGGTCCACCATTTACCAGAGAGGTATGGTTTTCTTCGATAAGACCGAGACCGCCAATACCAGAGCCGATGGCGGCGCCAATACGGTGGGCGTTCGCTTCCGTTATTTCGAGGCCAGAATCCTGCATGGCCTGAACGCCAGCGACAATTCCATATTGAATGAAAGCATCCATCTTGCGCTGTTCTTTGCGCGAGATAATGTCTTCACAGTTAAAATCCTTTACTAAGCCAGCAAATTTCGTTGCATAGGCGCTAGTATCGAAATGGTCGATCAGGCTGATGCCACTCTGACCGGCAAGGAGAGCTTTCCAGGTAGACTCTACGGTATTGCCGACAGGAGACAACATGCCCAGTCCGGTCACAACTACACGACGCTTAGACACGGTTGTCCTCCAGGGAGGGAAAATAATTCAAGTGGGATAAAAAGATAAAACTCAGGCGGTCGAATGACCGCCTGGAGATGTTCACTTACGCCTGGTGGCCGTTGATGTAATCAATGGCAGCCTGAACGGTAGTGATTTTCTCAGCTTCTTCGTCCGGAATCTCAGTATCAAACTCTTCTTCCAGAGCCATTACCAGCTCAACGGTGTCAAGAGAATCCGCGCCCAGGTCTTCAACGAAGGAAGCATTGTTGGTTACTTCTTCCTGCTTAACGCCCAGCTGTTCGCCGATAATTTTCTTAACGCGTTCTTCGATAGTGCTCATACTCTTAAATTTCCTATCAAAACTCGCTTTCGCGATGGTTTTCGTAGTGTATAAAATGTTGAAAAATTTGCAACTAAATCCCGGCAGGTCTTACCACGATTTTACGTTATTTTGAGGCCAAGACCTACAATAACGCAAATATTTTTCATCGTGGTTAAACCATGTACATCCCGCCGTTGACGTGCAAAGTCTCACCTGTGATGTAACTTGCTTCGTCAGAAGCTAAAAATGCAACCGCACTGGCGATTTCCTGAGCGCCGCCAAGGCGACCCGCAGGAACCTGCGCCAGAATACCCGCACGCTGATCATCAGACAGCGCACGCGTCATGTCCGTTTCAATAAAGCCCGGAGCAACAACGTTTACAGTAATGCCACGAGACGCAACTTCGCGCGCCAGTGATTTACTGAAGCCGATCAGACCTGCTTTCGCCGCAGCGTAGTTAGCCTGACCCGCATTTCCCATGGTACCAACCACAGAACCGATAGTGATAATACGCCCATGACGCTTTTTCATCATAGCGCGCATTACCGCTTTTGACAGACGGAAAACAGATGACAGGTTGGTTTCGATGATATCGTTCCACTCGTCATCTTTCATGCGCATTAACAGGTTATCACGAGTAATCCCAGCATTATTGACCAGGATATCGACTTCACCAAATTCTGCGCGAATATTTTCCAGAACCGATTCGATAGATGCCGGATCGGTCACATTCAACATCAGACCTTTACCATTTGCACCTAAGTAATCACTAATAGCCTGCGCGCCGCTTTCGCTGGTTGCAGTACCGATAACTTTCGCGCCACGGGCAACGAGTGTCTCAGCAATTGCGCGGCCAATGCCACGGCTTGCACCAGTAACCAGCGCGATTTTTCCTTCAAAACTCATGGTCTTCCTCTTTTATTGCTCTAGCGCCGCAGACAGTGCCGCCGGCTCATTCAGTGCCGAAGCAGTCAGGGTGTCAACAATACGTTTCGTCAAACCGGTCAGAACTTTGCCCGGACCAACTTCATACAAGTGCTCAACGCCCTGGGATGCCATAAATTCAACGGTTTTAGTCCACTGAACCGGGCTGTATAGCTGGCGAACCAGCGCATCGCGAATAGCGTCTGCGGTGGTTTCGCACTTCACGTCGACGTTGTTCACAACCGGAACGGTCGGTGCGTTAAAGGTGATTTTTTGCAGCTCAACGGCCAGTTTCTCAGCAGCTGGCTTCATCAGCGCGCAGTGAGAAGGAACGCTGACCGGCAGCGGCAGAGCGCGTTTCGCCCCCGCAGCTTTACATGCTGCGCCAGCACGTTCTACGGCTTCTTTGTGTCCGGCAATAACCACTTGACCCGGTGAGTTAAAGTTTACCGGTGAAACCACCTGGCCTTCAGCAGACTCTTCACATGCTTTAGCGATAGCAGCGTCGTCCAGACCGATAATCGCAGACATGCCGCCAGTGCCTTCCGGTACGGCTTCCTGCATGAATTTGCCGCGCAGTTCAACCAGACGTACGGCATCGGCAAAACCGATAACACCCGCACAGACTAGCGCAGAGTATTCGCCCAAGCTGTGACCTGCCATCAGCGCAGGTGTTTTACCACCCTGCTGCTGCCATACGCGATAAAGCGCGACAGATGCGGTCAACAGTGCTGGCTGCGTCTGCCAGGTTTTATTCAGTTCTTCGGCCGGACCCTGCTGAGTCAGCGCCCACAGATCATAGCCCAGCGCAGCCGATGCTTCAGCAAAAGTTTCTTCAACAATTGGGTAGCTTGCTGCCATTTCAGACAACATCCCAACGGTCTGGGAACCCTGCCCCGGAAACACAAATGCAAATTGCGTCATGTTTAAATCCTTATACTAGAAACGAACCAGCGCGGAGCCCCAGGTGAATCCACCCCCGAAGGCTTCAAGCAATATCAACTGCCCAGCTTTTATACGCCCGTCGCGGACGGCTTCGTCCAGCGCGCACGGTACGGAGGCAGCAGAGGTATTACCATGTCTGTCGAGCGTCACGACAACATTATCCATCGACATACCCAGCTTTTTCGCTGTTGCGCTGATAATTCGGAGGTTTGCCTGATGCGGTACCAGCCAGTCCAGCGCAGAACGATCGAGGTTATTTGCTTCCAGCGTTTCATCAACGATGTGTGCAAGCTCAGTCACCGCGACTTTAAAGACTTCATTACCTGCCATCGTCAGGTGAATCGGGTTCTCCGGATTCACGCGATCGGCATTAGGCAACGTCAACAGCTCACCATAGCGGCCATCAGCATGTAGATGGGTGGAGAGAATACCTGGTTCTTCTGATGCGCTCAGTACAACCGCACCCGCGCCATCACCGAAAATAATGATCGTGCCGCGATCGGTTGGATCACAGGTACGCGCCAGAACATCAGAGCCCACCACCAAAGCATGCTTCACTGCGCCAGACTTAACGTACTGGTCGGCAACGCTCAGGGCATAGGTGAAACCGGCACAAGCGGCCGCAACGTCAAACGCCGGGCAGCCTTTGATCCCCAGCATACTTTGGATCTGGCATGCCGCGCTTGGAAATGCGTGAGTGGATGATGTGGTGGCAACCACAATCAGACCAATTTGTTCTTTGTCGATGCCCGCCATTTCAATTGCATGGTTTGCGGCGGCAAAGCCCATCGTCGCAACTGTTTCGTTTGGCGCTGCAATATGGCGTTCACGGATACCTGTACGAGTGACGATCCACTCATCAGATGTCTCGACCATTTTTTCCAAATCGGCGTTAGTACGCACTTGTTCAGGCAGATAGCTGCCAGTACCAATAATCTTCGTATACATGTACGCTCAGTCACTTTTTGGTTATATACCGCTACGAGCAAATCGCCGGTACGCTGGCAGCATTCACAAACGCACCGTTATCTGTGTGCTCGCGAGTTTGCGCTTTCGCCACCGTCCAGCAGTTCGAATCCAGCTGGGTATACAGATTCCAGGCGAGCGGCAATTCGTTGAGGAAGTTGTCGCTGCACCGCCTGCACTGCCTGTTCAATCGCGACTTCAAATGCTCGCTGATTGGCCGCACCATGACTCTTAATCACCGTGCCGCGCAATCCTAACAGACAGGCGCCATTATACTGGTCGGGGTTGAGGTGACTAAATCGCCTTGTCAGGCTTTTTTGTAACCAACGTTTTAATAACAGCAGCCACCACGACCGTTTTTTACCCTCACCCTGAGATTTCAGCAATGAAAGGAACATTCTGACAACACCTTCCATCGTCTTTAATGTGACATTACCCGTAAAGCCATCACAGACCAACACATCCGTTTTGCCGGTCAGCAACTCATTGGCTTCAAGATAGCCGATATAATTGATGGAAGGGATTGTTTTTAGCACTGCAGAAGCATCCCGAATACTGTCGAGACCCTTAGTTTCTTCTTCACCGATATTGAGCAACGCAACACGAGGCCTGGCAATGCCAACCACCTCTTCTACCAGCACGGAACCCATGACGGCAAATTGCACCAACATCGTGCTATCACAATCCACGTTGGCGCCTAAATCCAGCACCACCGTTTTACCCTTTTGCTGATGCGGTAAAACCGTCACCAATGCGGGACGTTCAATCCCCTCAAGGGGTTTGAGCAATAATTTCGCAAGTCCCATTAGCGCGCCTGTGTTACCGGCGCTCACACAAGCTTGCGCTCGACCTTCTTTCACGAGCTCCAGGGCAACACGCATTGAGCTTCCACGACTGGCGCGAATAGCTTGCGAGGGCCGGGCATCACTGGCAATAACTGACTGAGCAGGAATAATCTGCAGACGTGAACGTTGTTCGAAGTCAGCTTTGGCAAGTAATGGCGTGATTGTATCGGGATCCCCGACTAAAAGAAGTGTGAGTTGCGAGTTAGAATTCAGTGCCTGCAATGCTGCAGGCACTGTCACGGTAGGGCCAAAATCTCCCCCCATGACATCTAACGCCAGGGTTAGACGTGTCAAGGTATCGTCGCTGCCCGGTTAGGTGTTTCCCCAGTTACCCGGGGAAAGCCTCACTAAGCTTCATCACGCGTGTACTCTATGTCTTTCTCACCGTAGTGGGAAAGTCATTGAGTCATGCGTGATTACTTAGCGATTACCTTACGGCCGCGGTAGAAACCGTCGGCAGTGATGTGGTGACGCAGGTGTTGTTCACCAGAAGTTTTGTCTACAGACAGGCTGGTGACTGCGGTCAGAGCGTCATGAGAACGACGCATGCCACGTTTGGAACGGGTTGGTTTATTCTGTTGTACGGCCATGGACCTTACTCCTCAATTACTTACGCTTTAAGCTGGCTAATACGGCAAATGGGTTTGGTTTTTGCGCTTCATCAGGCAATTCGCCAAAGACCATGTCCGCCTCGGACACTTCACAGTGTTCAGAATCATGCACCGGAACTACCGGCAAGGAGAGGATAATCTCATCTTCAACCATTGCAAGCAGATCGATTTCACCGAATTCGTTAACCTCAATCGGCTCATACGCTTCCGGGAGTGCTTCAGCCTGTTCGTCAGAACGGACAGGACTAAAACAATATGTTGTGTGTACATGAAGTGGGAACGGTTTCCCGCAACGCTGACATTCGAGCGTAACCGAAACCTTCGCATCACCGGTTATAACGGCAAGACGCTGGTTATCGATAGCGAACGACATGGAGCATTCCACATCACTGTCCACACTGACTACAGAATCGGCGACACGCTCAACCAGATCAGAAGTATAGATACCTTCATAATCCAGGCGTTTTTGAGCCGTACGAACCGGATCAAGAGTCAGGGGTAATTTTACCTTTTGCATAGGGCGCGCATATTAACTTTGTAACGTCATATAGTCAAAGAAAAAGGCAGCCTGTGGTTGCCTTTTGCCAATAATTCGCACACATTGCGGGTCATCGACTTAAAATCGCTCAACACAAGCCAATACAGCCAGCTTGCAGGACGAAGTCCATAGTTTAAAATGGCTCTCATCAATACGCTATATGCGAGGGAAAAAATATGCCTCAACTTATTCTTGCTTCCACCTCTCCCTGGCGTCGCGCTTTACTGGAAAAACTGGCTATTCCGTTCGAATGCGCAGCACCTGAAGTTGATGAAACGCCGTTACCGGGCGAAGCACCGCGTCACCTGGTGTTGCGACTGGCGCAGCAAAAAGCGCAATCACTCGCCCACCGTTATCCCTCGCATCTGATTATCGGATCCGATCAAATTTGTGTTCTTGATGGTGAAATAACCGGTAAACCATTAACAGAAGAAAATGCGCGCCAGCAATTACTCAAAGCCCGTGGCAATATTGTGACGTTTTATACCGGTCTTGCGCTGTATAATTCTGCAACCGGACATTTACAAACTGAAGTTGAGCCGTTTGACGTTCATTTTCGTCATTTAAGCGAAACTGAAATTGAAGATTACGTGCGCAAAGAGCGTCCGCTGCATTGTGCCGGTAGTTTTAAAAGCGAAGGATTGGGTATAGCACTCTTTGAGCGCCTGGAAGGTCGCGATCCAAATACCTTGATCGGTTTACCACTGATTGCATTATGTCAAATGCTGCGGCGGGAAGAGATGAACCCGCTGAACGCATGATTAAAGAACTGCTGACAGGCGTAATCACGTAGGCCTGATAAGACGTTTACGTCGCTATCAGGCCTACAAATTTAGCGCGATAAAATCGCAACGCGCATCAGCCTTTGCTGCGTAATACTTCGAGACAGCGCTTCAACTGCTTATCCATCGGCGCTTCAATACGCATCACTTCCCCCGTCCCCGGATGAGTAAACTTCAATGCTGCGGCGTGCAAAAACAGCCTGCTCAACCCGGTATCCGCCAGTTGCTTATCGAACTCGCGGTCGCCGTAGCGATCGTCAAAGGCAATCGGATGTCCGGCATATTGCGTATGCACACGAATCTGGTGCGTGCGTCCGGTCACCGGACTGCAGCGCACAAGCGTAGCAAACGCGTAGCGCTCTTCCACTTTAAAGCGTGTTTCCGATGGTTTGCCTTCCTGATTCACCCGCACGATACGCTCGCCGCTTTGCAGAATGTTCTTTAACAGCGGCGCCTGCACGGATTTAACATGCGACTGCCACTGGCCTCGGACCAGCGCGAGGTAGTCTTTCTGCATGCCTTTTTCACGCAGTTGTTCATGCAACGAACGTAAGGCTGAGCGTTTTTTGGCTACCAACAGCACACCGGATGTATCCCGATCGAGGCGATGCACCAGCTCAAGGAAACGCGCTTCCGGACGCAGCGCGCGTAAGCCTTCAATGACGCCAAAGCTAAGTCCGCTGCCGCCGTGCACGGCCGTGCCCGAAGGTTTGTTAAGCACCAGAATGTGGTCATCTTCATATAAAATGACATCGGTCAGCGCCGCGACCTTCTGCAGATTTGGTGAAATGGCCTCTTCTTCACGTTCAGCGACACGCACAGGTGGAATACGCACAATGTCCCCGTCTTCGAGTTTGTACTCGGGTTTAATGCGTTTTTTGTTCACCCGCACTTCGCCTTTACGCAAAATGCGATAAATCATACTTTTCGGCACGCCCTTAAGCTGGGTGCGCAAAAAGTTGTCGATGCGTTGCCCTGCTTCGTCGGCAGTAATGGCAACTGTTTTTACGGCTGGAGTCTCTGTTTTCATGGGGGCCGATTTTAAATAGCCATCAAGATTCGCGCCACACATTTTTCTATGCTTATATTAACTGCTATACCTTATTACTTAAGTTTGACATCGCCGATTTGGTGGTTATTAAAGCAATCACTACGCGGAAGTGAAAAAACTGTGAGTAACCGGGTGATAAATGGCAAAAGTCATCTTGCTATAACAAGGTTAGCAGTGGAATAATGAGGTTGTTTCCGTGTTGAATCTTGTTAAAACAAGAACTTTTCCGGAATGACCCAATTTTGCCCGACCGATCATCAACGCAGCAATGGCGTAAGACGTATTGATCTTTCAGGCAGTTAGCGGGCTGCGGGTTGCAGTCCTTACCGGTAATAAGGAAGCTTCTCTGGAGAGTAACACCCAGACTGTTCCCCTGATAATTGCGCTGTGTTTCCGTATGAAATACAGGCAACCGACACTCTGCGCCTCTTTGAGCTGACGATAACCGTGAGGTTGGCGACGCGAATAGACACGAGGCCATCGGTTCACACCCGGAAAGGCATTACTCTGCCCGCAGCTTAGTCGTCAATGTAAGAATAATGAGTAAGTTACGATGAAAAGAATGTTAATTAACGCGACTCAGCAGGAAGAGTTGCGTGTCGCCCTTGTAGATGGGCAGCGTCTGTACGATCTGGATATTGAAAGTCCTGGACACGAACAGAAAAAAGCCAATATCTATAAAGGCAAAATTACCCGTATTGAACCGAGTCTGGAAGCTGCTTTCGTTGATTACGGCGCTGAACGTCACGGTTTCCTCCCGTTAAAAGAAATTGCCCGCGAATACTTCCCCGCTAACTACAACTCCCATGGTCGTCCCAACATAAAAGACGTGTTGCGCGAAGGTCAGGAAGTCATTGTTCAGATCGATAAAGAAGAACGCGGCAATAAAGGCGCTGCGCTGACCACCTTTATCAGCCTGGCGGGGAGCTATCTGGTTCTGATGCCGAACAACCCGCGCGCGGGCGGCATCTCCCGTCGCATTGAAGGCGACGACCGTACCGAACTGAAAGAAGCACTGGCAAGTCTGGAACTGCCTGATGGCATGGGGCTTATCGTGCGTACCGCAGGTGTCGGCAAATCCGCCGAAGCACTGCAGTGGGACCTGAGCTTCCGCCTGAAACACTGGGAAGCGATTCAAAAAGCCGCTGACAGCCGCCCTGCTCCGTTCCTGATCCACCAGGAAAGCAACGTTATCGTTCGCGCATTCCGTGACTACTTACGTCAGGACATCGGCGAAATCCTCATCGACAACCCAAAAGTCATGGAGATGGCGCGTCAGCACATCGCTGCATTGGGGCGTCCGGATTTCAGCAGTAAAATCAAACTGTACACCGGTGAAATCCCGTTGTTCAGCCACTATCAAATCGAGTCTCAAATTGAGTCTGCGTTCCAGCGAGAAGTACGTCTGCCGTCCGGCGGCTCAATCGTAATCGACAGCACTGAAGCGCTGACCGCTATCGATATCAACTCCGCACGCGCAACCCGCGGCGGCGACATCGAAGAAACAGCGTTCAACACAAACCTTGAAGCAGCCGATGAAATTGCTCGTCAGTTGCGCCTGCGCGACCTCGGCGGCCTGATTGTTATCGACTTTATCGATATGACCCCGGTTCGCCACCAGCGTGCGGTTGAAAACCGTCTGCGTGAAGCTGTGCGTCAGGACAGAGCACGTATTCAGATCAGCCATATTTCTCGTTTCGGTCTGCTGGAGATGTCTCGTCAGCGTCTGAGCCCGTCGCTGGGTGAATCCAGCCATCACGTGTGCCCGCGCTGCTCCGGCACCGGTACCGTACGTGATAACGAATCACTGTCGCTGTCTATTCTGCGTCTGATCGAAGAAGAAGCGTTGAAAGAAAATACGCAGGAAGTTCACGCTATTGTTCCTGTGCCGATCGCATCCTATCTGCTTAACGAAAAACGTACCGCGGTAAATGCCATCGAGACGCGTCAGAACGGGGTGCGCTGTGTGATCGTGCCAAACGATCAGATGGAAACCCCGCACTACTCCGTGCTGCGTGTACGCAAAGGGGAAGAAACGCCTACCCTGAGCTACCTGCTGCCGAAACTGCATGAAGAAGCGATGGCATTGCCGACGGAAGAAGAATACGTCGAGCGTAAACAGCCAGAACAACCGGCGCTGGCCACCTTTGCGATGCCAGACGTGCCGCCAGCCCCTGCACTGCAGGAGCCAGCTACGAAAGCCGTTGCGCCTAAAGCTGCTGTTGCGACCACAGCTGTCGCCGCACAGCCGGGTTTGATTAGTCGTTTCTTTGGCGCTCTGAAGTCCATCTTCAGCGGTAGCGAAGAAGTAAAACCGGTTGAACAACCTGCGCCGAAAGCTGAAGAGAAAACGGAACGCCAACAGGATCGTCGTAAACCGCGTCAGAACAATCGTCGCGACCGTAACGATCGTCGTGATAATCGCGACAACCGTGGTGACCGTGACAACCGTAACGAGCGTTCAGAAAGCGGCGAAAATCGCGAAGAAAACCGCCGTAATCGTCGTCAATCACAGCAGCAAAATGCGGAAGCACGTGATAACCGCCAGCAATCCACTGACATTGCAGACAAAACGAAGTCAGGCGATGAGCAGCAGGCTCCGCGTCGCGAACGCAACCGTCGTCGTAACGATGATAAACGTCAGGCACAGCAGGAAGTTAAAGAGCTGAACCAGGCTGAACAACCAGTGCAGGATACCGAGCAGGAAGAGCGCGTACGTCAGCCTCAAACTCGCCGTAAACAGCGTCAGTTGAGTCAGAAAGTTCGTTTCACAGACAGTCCGGCAGTCGAAACCGAAGTGGCTACCGCCGCCGTGGTCGCTGAAACAGTTGTCACTCAGCCTACTGAACAGTCTGCACCGGTACAGCGTACCGAACTGGCGAAAGTTGATCTGCCAGCTGTCGTCGCAACTGAGCAGGAAGACAACAGCGAAGCGCGTGACTCCAATGGCATGCCGCGTCGTTCCCGTCGCTCTCCTCGCCATCTGCGCGTAAGTGGACAGCGTCGTCGCCGTTACCGTGACGAGCGTTACCCGGTTCAGTCGCCGATGCCGTTAACCGTCGCCTGCGCCTCTCCGGAATTAGCGTCCGGTAAAGTATGGATCCGCTATCCTGTCGCTCGTCCTCAGGATCAGCAGAGTGAAGAGCAACGCGAGCAGGAAATGGTCCAGCCGCAAACAGCACCAGTAGCCGTAGAGCCTCAGGTTGCTGCAGCAGCTGCAGAACACATTGTGGACACTCCTGCACCGGTTGAAACCGTACAGCCAGAGGTTGTCGTAGCTGAAACTCAGGCCGCCGTTGTTGAAACCACACAGGTTGAAACCACACATCCGGAAGTTATTGCAGCTCCGGCCGAGCAGCAGTCGCAAATTATCGCTGAATCCGACGCACCTGTTGCTGAGGAGATCGCTGCGAAAGCCGAACCTGTAACTGAAGTTGTAGCTGCGCCTGTTGTCGAAGAACCTGCAGACGTCGTTGTCTCCCAGCCTGAATCGGTTGAAGAGATTGTCGAGGTTGTGGAAACAGCGCCTGTTGTTGAAGAAGTTGCAGCGCCGCAACAAGTTGTTGCAGCACCTGTCGTCGAAACCGAAGTCGTTAAGTCTGACGTTGTCGTAACCAGCGCTGACGCAGAACATCTTCACAGCCATGCGACCGCACCGATGACCCGCGCCCCGGCACCGGAATATGTGCCTGAAGCGCCGCGTCATAGCGAGTGGCAACGTCCGGCATTCGCCTTTGAAGGTAAAGGTGCTGCAGGCGGACACAGCGCCACGCACCAGGCGACCGCGCCAGCAACACGCCCGCAACCTGTTGAGTAAGTAATAATCACTATCAAAGCCGACCTTCGGGTCGGCTTTTTTATATCGGTTCTACGTGGGTTTTACACGTTTCATCCCCGTTAGCTGCGGCATGACATCTTTCATTAAAGCTAAAAATTTGCGTAATCGGGTCGGATAGTAACGCGCCCAGGGATAGACCAAATGCACAGGCAACGATGCCGCATGCCACTCGGGTAGCAACGTAACCAGGCGTCCGCTGGCAATATCTTCCTCGACCATCCAGCTCGACACAATCGTCACGCCTAACCCTGCCAGGGCAGCATTTCTGGCAACATAAATACTGTCGGTGCTTAATCTGGGTGTAATATTCAGCGTAACCGGTTCATTACGCGATTGATGCAGTAACGAAACGCTATGTTGGTAAAACGTGTTCACGGCAATCCACGGCAGCGCGGATAATTGCTCCGGATGCGAAAGCTCGCCATACTGCGCCAGCAATGCGGGACTCACCACCATACTCCGGGGAACTTCGGCCAGTAATACCGAGACAGTGTCCGGATCAACCTCTGCCCCCACCCTGATCGCGCAATCAATATTATCGCTGAGGAAATCAACGGTTTTATCATTGAGCATCCACTCTACCGACAACTGCGGATAACGAGAAAGAAAGTGCAGCAACGGCTCAAGAAGTTGTTGCTGCCCGAAGGCATGCGGTGCACGTACCCGCAGCGTGCCCACCGGTTCCTCCTCCGTGACATTGAGCCCATCTTCCAGTGCCAGCCACGCATCAATAATTTTCTTGGCATGCTGGTAGCCGCGCTCACCGTCGTCGGTTAATTTCATCGCATGCGTGGTGCGCATTATCAGTTTCACACCAAGCAGTGCCTCCAGGGATTGTAACCGGCGGCTGACAGTCGCCTGCGTTGTGCCCATCTGTTTTGCCGCAGCCGAAAGCGATCCAGCCTCGACGATGCGCACGAAAGTCCGCATCAGCTCCACCCTATCTATACGTTCATTTTTTATCATTCGTAATTTCTTCATACGCTATACGTATAACAGTTTTACCACTGCGCTCGCTACCGCACCATCCGCTGAAGGATAAAAATAGCCGCACATCCTGTGATTGAGGAATCATTTGTGAACACGCATATCGCACTTTCCCGTTGGGTCATTTTTGTTCTGGCATTGGGCGCTGGTTTCAGCGTGGCCGCTATCTACTATGCCCAGCCTCTTCTGCCTTTAATGGGTCAGGATCTGGACTTAAGCATCACCGGCATGGGGCTGGTTCCGACGCTCACCCAGGCGGGATACGCGCTGGGGATTTTGTTTTTACTGCCCCTGGGAGACCGTTATGATCGCCGGACGCTAATTCTGTTTAAAAGCTTCACGCTTGCCTTCCTTCTTCTGGCCTGCAGCTTTACCGGACAGTTGTATTCACTATTGCTGGTCAGCCTGCTGATGGGAATGGCGGCAACTATGGCGCAGGACATTGTCCCCGCAGCGGCCATTCTGGCGCCTGAAGGCAGGCAGGGAAAAACGGTGGGCACCGTAATGACTGGCCTACTGCTGGGGATTTTACTCTCGCGTACCATCAGTGGACTGATAGGTGAAGCCTTTGGCTGGCGCGAAATGTATCAGCTCGCCGCCGTCAGTATTGCTGTTTTTACCGTGATTATGTGGAAAGCACTGCCTCGTTTTGCCGTCCATTCCACGTTGAGCTACCCGTCATTAATGCTCTCGATGGCGCAACTGTGGCAAAGGTATCCCGCCTTACGGCGCGCGGCACTGGCGCAAGGTTTTCTGTCCATTGCCTTTAGCGCCTTCTGGTCTACGCTGGCTGTGATGTTATCTGAACATTACCAAATGGGTAGCGCGATGGCAGGCGCGTTTGGTATCGCGGGTGCGGCCGGAGCGCTTGCCGCGCCGCTGGCAGGTCACCTTGCTGATAAAGTAGGTGCTGCGAAAGTGACGCAGTTAAGTGCTTTACTGGTCACGGTATCCTTCGCACTGATGTTCTTGTTACCCGCTCTACCAGTTCAGGGACAATGGTTGCTTATTGCCCTTTCAGCGGTAGGTTTTGATCTCGGATTACAATCCAGCCTGGTTGCCCACCAGAACCTGGTCTATAGCCTGGAGCCTCAGGCCAGAGGGCGTCTGAACGCACTGTTGTTTACCATGGTATTTATCGGTATGGCGCTGGGTTCAGTTCTCGGCAGCCAGGTTTACGCGCTGGCAAACTGGGAAGGTGTGGTTGCACTGGCAACATGTAGCGGTGCGATCGCACTGGTAATCAGACTCACAAGCAATCTGTCACTTTACAAAACGACTGACGCCTAAAAAAATGCCCGCTCCGGGTGTTAAGGGAGCGGGCAGATAAACATATCCAGTTTCATGATATGTTCAAAATGGGTCGTTACCGGTTAAGCTGGAACAGCGACATGCCCTGCATATCAGTAAACGTTTTATACGATGCCTGCAGTGCGGCTTGTTGCATCACGTAAGACGAAATCGCGGCGTTCCAGTCGACATCCACCAGATTACTCATCTGTTGGGTTTGCCCCAATGCACGATCGGCACCCAGTGAATCCAGCGAGCTCAATTCGCTTAGCTGCGTGCCTAATTCTGCACGTACAGACAGCACGTTATTCAGCGAGTTTTTAAGACCTCGGCTGGTTTTATCGATGGCTGCAGTGGCAGTAGCTTTTGCCGCATCATTGCCCTCAACCGGTGTGTTAAGCGCATCAATCGCGCTATCCAGCATTTTGAACAGGTTCTTTTCCTGAGTACCGCCCGCAGGTTCAGGCACGGCGTTGCTGGTCAGGCTGGCGAAGACTTTATCGCCAGTATGACCAATCACCATGGTCCGGGAGGCATCAACCTGCTGGGTGACGTTTGTCGTACCGCCGCTGTAAGCGCCATCAGCCTGGGCAAACGGTGCAGATTCTGTTTTATATCCGCCAAAAATGTAGCGCCCATTACCGTCGGTGCTGTTCGCCAGGTTCATCAGCTGATCGCGGATCCCCTGCAGGTCGGTGGCCAACGATGCACGGTCATCATCACTTAACGTACCGTTTCCCGCACTAACGATTTTTTCCTGCGCAGTCTGGATCGCCGTCGTCACCTGATTCAGCACGTTCTCTTCCAGCGACACTTTTTGCGTCGCGAATGTGCGCGCCAACGTGTATTGGCTGTTCTGCGCCTGAGCCTGCGAAAGTACTACAGCTTGCGAGGCGGCAATCGGATCGTCAGATGGGTTCAGCACGCGTTTGCCCGTCGACATCTGCTCGCCGAACTTCATCCATTCCGCCTGAGAGTTAGTGATGCCGCGCATATTCTGCTGGTACATCATCTGGGTGCTAATACGCATAGTCTCCCTCTCCCTTAGCGGATATTAATCAGTGCATCGAACAGCGCATTCGCAGTTTGCAGTACTTGCGCGTTAGCCAGGTAATATTGTTGATAACGCTGCAAATTACCGTACTCTTCGTCGAGGTTAACCCCGGAAATAGACTGCTGCTGCTTATAAAGTTGCGTTACCACGTTATTCTGGGTGATGGCGCTGGTTTTCAGCGTCGCGGTTTTGTTACCAACATCGCTCACCAGCGTGGCGTAGGCGTCATTAAAGGTTTTATCACCGACAGTGGCCTTGGTTTGCAGATCCAGCAGTTTTTGGCCGTTGCGGTTATCGCTTTTACCCTTATCAATATCCGGATCGGGATCATTTTTAGACACTTGAGCCATCGCAATTTTCGACTCATCGGTCACCATGACTTTCATATCAACAACAGCGTTACTCACCGGCTTCACTATAAAGCTGTCATTAGCTGTCGCCCCCGCGTTAACTGTAATCACCATCCCATCGAAGGACATTTTTCCGCCAGCCACGGTAGCTTTGAAGCTGGTGTTGTCAGCCAGACGTGTAACCTGCCAGTCCGTCCCATCAAAAACGATTTTATAATCTGTCGCCTGTACAGCAGAACTGTCGGTGATCTTCGCGCCTAGCGATCCTGTCCCCGAATTTTTTGTGTTATTGAACACAGCCGGGCTGCCAATAGCAAAGAAATCCTTACCCTGATCGCCGTTAGCATCAAAACCTTCTTTATGCTGGGTGTTAAACGCATCGGCAAACGCCAGCGCCAGTTGGCCAAGAGTGTTGCGCGTCTGATCCAGCTCCTGCGAACGGAAAGTCAGTAATCCGCCCAATGAACCGGTATTCAACAGTTTCTCGGGGATCTCGACATTACCGGCAACCCCATCAACGTAGGCCACAGTAGTGCGATTAGGATCGTCGCTGGAAGGGACTGCCGCCAGTTGACGCGCATTGCTGCCCTGCACCAGTGAATAGCCGTTCGCCATGGTAACATTGTAAGTCCCGCCGTCCTGCACGCTGACTTCCACGCCGACAATCTGGTTAAGTTCACTGACCAGTTGGTCGCGCTGGTCAAGCAAATCGTTAGGCGATGCACCCGCGCCGACGCCCGTCAGACGGGAAATCTGGTCGTTAAGACTGGCAATCTGTTTCGAGTAGTTGTTGATCTGATCAACACTTGCTTTTATTGCAGTATTGACCTGCTTATCCTGATCGCGCAGATACTGGTCAGTTGTTTTAAACTGATTCACTAAACCATTCGCTTTGCCGATCAACGCCTGACGCGCCGCCGGATCTTCGGCATTACTGACCAGCGTTTGCAAACCGGTAAAAAAGTCCTGCATTGAGGTCGAAATGGAACTGGTTTTGCTGGAGAGCAGATTGTCAATTTTTGACATTTGCTCATAGCGCGTCGTCAGACCGCTGCTCTGATTCTGCGCTGCTCGCAACTGATTAGTGATAAAGGAGTCATACTCGCGCTGCACGCCAGAAACATAGACGCCATTGCCAACCCAGCCCCCCGCACCCAGCGTGCTGTTCGCCTGTGCCATAATTGTCGTTTGGCGGGTGTAGCCGGCAACGTTATAGCTGGAGATATTATTACTGGCGGTACTCAACGCGGCCTGCGCTGCGCTGAGTCCACTCATCGCGTTATTAATCAAGCTGGACATGGAGGTTCCTTGTAATCCTTCAATACTCGTTATTATCGGCAGCAGGTTGGTAGACTTGAGCTATTTAAAAGAGATTATCGATATTCGTACTGTAGGTTTTGCTCACTTTTTCGCTCATCGATTTCAACTGCTGGATCATGCTGGTTAATTTGCGTGCGTAGTTAGGGTCGGTCGCGTAACCGGCATTCTGCAGCGCCTGCGCGCCCTGTTCGGCGGTCGCGGCGGCGGTTACCGCCGCGTAGCGCGGATTACGGGATATCAGACCGACGTAATCCGACAGCGCCTCAAGATAAGAGCTGTAGACGCGGAAGCGGGCTTTCACCTTTTTCGCCTCACCGTTTTCATATTCGGTAGTGGTGATTTCGGTGGTTGGACCTTTCCAGCTTCCCGAAGCCTTCACGCCAAAAATGTTAAAGCTCGGTTCGCCGTTTTCACGGCGAATCTGTCGCTGGCCCCAACCGGATTCCAGCGCCGCCTGCGCCAGAATCAGATGGTGCGGAACACCGCTTTGCTGGCTGGCCAGTTTTGCCGGTAGCGAGAGCTGGGCAAGGAAATCTTTACTGTCACCTGATAACGGTTCTTCATTGCTGTCTGTCGCCCGGGGAATCGCTTTGCGGACCAGTTGCGTCAGCGCCTGATTTTGATAGCTGGTCACCGTTTCCAGTGAGAACTTCATTGGCACCTGCGGCGCGTCATCCGCAGGTTGCGCCTGCCCTTCGGTCATCTGCTTAACCATCATCTCAGCCAGCCCCAGACCTTTACCTGCGGTCATCTGCTGCGCAATTTGCTGGTCATACATGCTGGTATACAAACGCGTCGAGTCGCTGCTAAACACGCCATCTTTTGTCAACGCTTCACGCATGCTTTTCAGCATCATTTGCACGAACATCCCTTCAACCTGGCGGGCAACCGGGCGGATATTCGCCGCCGGGTCCTGACCCGCTTTCGCTTTCAGTTCGTTCAGTGATTGCGCATCCCAGGCGGCGCTGGTCAGCAATTTGGTATCACCAATCATCAGATGATTTCCAGTTTGGCGCGCAGACAACCCGCACTTTGCATGGATTGCAGGATAGACATCAGATCCATCGGTGTTGCCCCCAGCGCATTCAATGCACGTACGACATTGTTCAGGTTGGCGCTGGAGCGCACGCTCTGCAACGAACCACCGCTCTGACGCAGATCGATCTGCGTTTGCGGCGTCACTACAGTTTGTCCACCGCCAAACGGCGTATCCGGCTGGCTAACATTCGCCTGGCGGTTAACTGTGATCGACAGGTTACCTTGCGCCACAGCACAACTGTCCAGCGTCACTTCGCGGTTCATGACCACCGATCCCGTACGCGAGTTAATAATCACTTTCGCGTCCTGCGGCGTGACGTTCACCTCCATATTCTGAATGTCGGCGAGGAAGCGCACCTGCGAACTGTTGCCGCTTGGCACCCGCACCTGGATTGTCCGGGCATCCAGCGCCGTTGCGCTGCCAAAACCGCGCGAGCGATTAATAGTGTCGGTAATTTGCTGTGCCATCGTGAAATCTTCATTATTCAGCTGCAAATTAATGGTGTTACCGCCGCCGAACTGGCTGGGTAATTCACGTTCGATGGTCGCGCCGTTGGTAATACGTCCACCATTGAGCTGGTTTACCTGCACGCTACTGCCACCCGCAGCCGCGCCTGCACCGCCAACCAGAATATTCCCCTGCGCCAACGCATAGACCTGGCTATCGACCCCTTTCAGCGGAGTCATCAGCAGCGTTCCGCCGCGCAGGCTTTTAGCGTTCCCCATGGAAGAGACGACCACGTCAATAGTTTGCCCTTGACGACCAAAGGCCGGGAACTGCGCAGTGACCATGACCGCTGCCACGTTTTTCAGTTGCATATTGGTGCCAGTGGGCACGGTGATCCCCAACTGCGACAGCATGTTGTTGAGCGTTTGTGTCGTAAATGGCGTCTGTGTAGTCTGGTCACCTGTGCCATCCAGTCCGACCACCAGCCCATAACCAATCAGCGAGTTTTCCCGCACGCCCTGCACGCTGGTCAGGTCACGAATACGGTCGGCATACGCGAAGGCGGTTACCAGCACCAGTACCATTCCAACAAAAGATTTAAACACAGGGTACCTCGCTTACATCGGCGACAAGTTAAGGAAGAAACGCTGCAACCAGCCCATATTTTGCGCTTCATTTATGTAGCCGTTGCCGACGTACTCAATCCGCGCATCCGCAACCTGAGTTGACGGTACGGAGTTACTGCCACTGATAGTGCGAGGGTTAACCACCCCGGAGAAGCGAATGAATTCAGTGCCCTGATTAATGGCGATCTGTTTTTCACCCACGACATGTAAGTTGCCATTCACCAGTACCTGATCGACCGTTACGGTCAGCGTACCGCTGAAGGTATTTCTGGCGTTCGCGCCGCCTTTACCGTTAAAGGAGTTACCGCCTGACGCTTCTACGTCGGCACGTTCGTTACCGAACAATCCTTGCAAATAGCGCGGGACAGTATCAAAACCAAAGTTGGTTTTGCCGTCACGGCTGGCGTTAGCCGAAGAGCTTTTGCTCGCGCTGACGTTTTCCTGCAATACGATGGTTAACGTATCGCCAATATTGCGCGGGCGGCGGTCTTCGAATAGCGGCTGATAGCCGTAGTTAATCGGCTGCGCCGACTGGAAGATTGAGCCATTTGCCACCGGCGTTGGACCAGGAACGGGCTGGGCGGTCGTCGCGCCTTGCACGAGGGGCGTGGCCGGGATCCAGGCGCATCCTGTCAGTGAAACCACCAACAGGGCTAAAATTGGGTATGGGTGAAGCGCGTATTTTCGCATTGCCGTCATCTTCAAAATCAGTGTGCCGGTGAGGTTTGCACCTCACCGGACCACACTTTAGAGTTGCGTCAGTTTTTGCAGCATCTGATCGGTGGTCGATACCGCTTTACTGTTGATTTCATAAGCGCGCTGAACCTGGATCATGTTTACCAACTCTTCCGCCACGTTGACGTTAGAGGTTTCAACATATCCCTGATACAGCAGACCCGCGCCGTTCAGCCCCGGCGTGCTCTCGTTCGGCGCACCGGATGACTGCGTTTCGGTGTACAGATTCTCACCAATGCTTTCCAGGCCGGTATCGTTCATAAAAGTAGTCAGGTTAAGCTGCCCTACCTGAACCGGTGCAGCCTGCCCCTGCTGGGTCACGCTGACAATCCCGTCGCGTCCAATAGTGATACTGAGCGAGTTAGCCGGAATGGTGATGGCCGGTTGCACCTGAAAACCACCCGCGGTCACCAGTTGACCGTTTTGATCCACCTGGAAAGAACCGTCACGGGTATAGGCTGACGTGCCATCTGGCAGCATGACCTGGAAAAAGCCCTGGCCTTTAATCGCCACATCTTTACTGTTGTTGGTCTGCGACAGGTTACCCTGACTGTGTAAACGTTCGGTAGCAACCGGACGCACACCGGTACCAATCTGCAAACCAGACGGCAGCGTGGTTTGTTCAGAAGACTGCGCGCCAGGCTGGCGAATCGTCTGATACAACAGATCTTCAAATACCGCACGTTGGCGCTTAAATCCGTTGGTGCTGACGTTTGCCAGGTTGTTGGCAATCACATCCATGTTGGTTTGCTGCGCATCCAGGCCGGTTTTGGCGATCCATAATGAATTGATCATAAAATGTCCTGTATTAACTCATCGACAGCAGTTGGTTGGCGCGGCCCGCGTTATCATCCACGCTACTGATAATCTTCATTTGCATTTCGAAACGGCGGGCGTTAGCGATCATGTCACTCATCGCGGCAACCGGCTTGACGTTACTGCCTTCCAGCACGCCCGACATGACACGAATGCCAGGATCGGCCTGTAACGTCGCACCACGAGTAGCCTGTGCGGCCTGGGTCAGACGGAACATACCGTCATCGCCACGTTGCACTTCACTCCCCGTCGCCTTCACTAACTTCAGTCGCCCAACTGGCGCTACGGTATTCGCCGGATCGCCAGGGTTTAGCGCCGAAATCGTTCCGTCAGCCGCAATGGTGACTTCTGAACCTTCCGGTACGGCTATCGGTCCGGCTTCGCCAATCACCGGGTGTCCCTGAATGGTCAGTTCACCCGTAGGGCTTACCTGAATGGCACCATTACGGGTATAACCTTCGCTGCCGTCTGCGGTCTGCACAGCCAACCAGCCATCCTGTTGCAGCGCCACGTCTAATGGACGTGAGGTATAGTCCATCTGGCCCGGCGTCATATCGGCCCCCGGCGTGGAGGCCACCACCAGCGTACGCGTCGGCAAAGACAATCCTTCTACGGGGACCGCGCGTAGCGCATTGAGCTGCGCGCGAAAACCCGGCGTGGAGGCATTTGCCAGGTTGCTGGCCGTCACCGCCTGTTGATTCAGCGTCTGACTGGCTGCGCCCATGGCGGTATATATTGCGTGATCCATTAAGCCATCCCGTCAGGCGCTTAGCGCAAGTTGACCAGCGTGTTGAGGATCTGATCCTGGGTTTTGATGGTCTGCGCGTTTGACTGATAGTTACGCTGGGCGACGATCATATTCACCAGTTCTTTACTTAAATCCACGTTTGACGCTTCCAGCGCACCGTTGGTCAGCTTGCCGAAGTTTCCTTCGCCTGCGGTACCCAGCAGCGCCACGCCAGAGGCCTGAGTAGCGGCCCAGACGTTATCGCCCTGAGAAGCCAGACCTTCGTTGTTGGCAAAGTTTGCCAGCACGATCTGCCCCAGCACCTGTTGTTGTTCATTGGAGTAGTTACCGACCACGGTACCGTCATTGTTAATCTGGTAGCTCACCAGATCACCCGGCTTGTAGCCATTCTGATTCGTGGCAACGATGTTGTTGGCACCGGTGTTCTGCTGCATGGAGTTCAGGAAGCTCAGAGAGAAAGTTGCAGCATCTGCACCGTTAATCTGCCCGGTGGTGATGTTGATACCCGTTCCTGCTGGCGCCCCGGTTGCAGTGGCGCTAATCCCTAAAAACACACCGTTTTCATTAAAGCGCATAAACCCGGCTGATTGTGCAGCGCCTCCGGTTGAAGCATCCTGCGTGTGAACTTCCCAGGTATTGCTCTGCGCATTTTTGACATAAAAAATATTCATGTCATGGGCATTACCCTGACTATCGAAAACGGTAACGGTGCCTTTCTTGTTGTAGGAATCCGCATCGTTTGGATTGAACGGGGTTTTCGTTGGCACTTTGTCAGTGGAGTTCAGGTTGATCTGCATTGACGCGGTCGTGGTGGTTTTAGCCGCCATCAGCGTATTGGGGATAGTGATCGGTGCCGGGTTAGCCCCTTGCTGGATCGTTGGCGGTGTGCCGGTAGCCGGATAACCCGTCAGCTGCAGCCCCTGCATGTTGACGATATTGCGGTTTTCATCGAGCTTGAACTGACCGTTACGGCTGTAGAAAACGGAACCGTTGCTGTCTACCATGCGGAAAAAACCGTTCTGGCTGATAGCAACATCCAGCCCACGTCCGGTGTTGGTGGTGGTGCCGTCGGTAAAGTCCTGGGTAATACCCGCCACTTTAACGCCCAGACCCACTTTAGAACCGGCAAACATATCAGCAAAAGATGCCGTACCGGATTTAAAACCGTAGGTGGCGGAGTTGGCGATGTTGTTACCAATGACATCGAGGTTGGTCGCTGCAGCGTTCAGACCGCTGACCGCTTGTGAAAAGGCCATGACTTACTCCTGATAAGTGTGGTGGCTTAAATTATCTGCCGTACTTCGTCGAGGGTGGTGGTTCCATAGGTGCCCAGATCCAGCGTATTTCCGCCGTTACTGCGAATAACGCCCTGCACCAGCGCAAACTGAAGCGGCTGTGCCACCAGTTGCGTTCCGCCATTGCTTGCAGCAATTGACACGTTGTAAGAACCGCTTGGCGCATCCGTGCCATCGGTCATGGTGCCATCCCAGGTAAAGGTATGAACGCCTGCTTTCAACCCACCAATATCAATGGTACGTACCACCTTGCCGTCTTTATCGGTAATGGTTGCCGTTACCTTATCTGCCGGTTGCTGCAGTTCAACGCCAAACGGCGTGGTGGTGGTTTTTGCCCCCTCTTCCGAACCTTTACCGGTCAGGATGGTGGTGCCCGGGATCATGACGCCGTGACCAATCAACGTACTAGCCTGCAGCGACTGACTGTTGTCGATCTGCCCGGAGATCGACCCCAACGTGGTGTTCAGTTTTTCAATACCGCTCACGGTACTGATTTGCGCCAGTTGGGTAGTCAGTTCGTTGTTTTGCAACGGATTGGTGGGATCCTGGTTTTTCAGCTGTGCAACCAGCAGCGTAAGAAAGCTGCTTTGCAGATCGGCTGCGTTGCTGCCTGTCAGCGAATTCTTCCCCGTAGCATCATTAACACCCGTCGTGCTCGGGTCATTCATTTTTACAGCAATAGACATGTGCGCCTCCTTTACTGGCCTAGCGTCAGCGTTTTGAGCATCAAGCTTTTCACGGTGTTAAGCACTTCGACGTTTGCCTGGTAGCTGCGCGAGGCTGACATGGTATTGACCATTTCACCGACAACATCCACATTTGGCATTTTTACGTAGCCGTTCGCGTCTGCCAGCGGATTACCGGGTTCATAAACCAGCTTATCCGGCGCCTGGCTTTCAATAACGTCAGCAACTTTCACACCGCCGGTTGCCGCGCCTGGTGCTGCATCAACCTGAAAAACAACCTGCTTCGCGCGATACGGCTGACCGTCAGGTCCGGTGACGCTATCCGCATTCGCCATGTTGCTGGCCGCTACGTTCAGGCGCTTAGACTGAGCCGTTAGCGCAGAGCCTGCGATATCAAAAATATTTAACAGCGCCACGAATTAGTTTCCTCCCTGCAGCACGTTCATCATGCCTTTGATTTGTCCACCCAGCGCGGTCAGCCCCATTTGATATTTGAGGCTGTTGTCTGCAAATTGCGTACGCTCCCGGTCCATATCCACCGTGTTGCCATCAAGTGACGGCTGGTCAGGAATCCGGTAGAGCAGCTCCGTAGAAGGCGCAGAAAGGGCCTGGGCCGGAATGTGTTGTGCAGAGGTCAGCGTCAATGAAACGCCGCCGGTTTCTTCCCGTCCTCGCACCATGACTTTTTTTAACTCACTGGCGAAATCCAGGTCGCGCGCCTGATACCCCGGCGTGTCGGCATTGGCTATGTTGGCCGCCAACACTTCCTGGCGTTGGGCGCGCAAATTCAGCGCTTCCTGTTGAAAACGTAAGGCGGCATCGAGCTTATCGAGCATATCTCCTCCGCAAATGACAATATTCAGCCGACAGCTTAAATCCCATTACGCGCGCGTTATCGCCGGAATAAACGCAAAATGCGTCGCTATTTATTGCGTTGATGACTGCGTCACACAGGTAAAATCCTTCCACTACCTGAAAAAGCGCGAGGTTTTGATGCAAACGTTTAAACGTGGAATAGTCGTGGCAGCACTGCTGTTCAGCCCTGTGACGCTGGCGCAAGACCTGAATTCACAGCTGACGGCATGGTTTTCCCAGCGTCTGGCCGGATTTAGCGATGAGGTGGTCGTCACTATTCGAACGTCACCTAACTTACTGCCGAGCTGTGATCAACCGGCATTAAGCGTGTCTGGCAACGCAAAACTGTGGGGTAATGTGAACGTGCTGGCGCGCTGCGCTAACGAAAAACGCTATCTGCAGGTGAACGTGCAGGCCACGGGAAACTACGTTGTTGTCGCCGCGCCCGTAGCCCGAGGTAGCGCCCTGACGCCGGCCAGCGTAGCGCTGAAACGTGGTCGGTTAGACCAGCTACCGCCCCGCGCCGTGTTGGATATAAATCAGGTGCAGGATGCCGTAAGCCTGCGCGATCTGGTTCCAGGTCAGCCGATACAGCTTTCGATGTTGCGCCAGGCATGGCGGATCAAGGCCGGTCAGCGCGTTCTGGTTATCGCCAACGGAGATGGTTTTCGGGTTAATGCCGAAGGTAAAGCGCTGAACAATGCCGCCGTTGCACAGAATGCGCGAGTGCGGATGGTTTCAGGCCAGGTGGTGAGCGGTGTCGTCGATTCTGATGGGAATATTCTTATTAACCTATAATAAGTTAAAGATTTTTTAGCGTGTGCCGATAGATAATCAACCAATGAATACAGCGGGCCGCTATAGCGTAACCCCTCGATGAGGATAAACAAAATGAGCATTGATCGTACCTCACCATTGAAGCCAGTCAGTACCGTTCAGCCCCGCGAAACCAGCGATGCGCCGGTACAAAAAACGCGGAAGGAAAAAACCACCGCGACCACCAGCACCAGCGTCATGCTGAGCGACGCTCAGGCTAAACTGATGCAGCCCGGCACCAATGACATCAATATGGAACGCGTAGAAGCACTGAAAACCGCGATCCGTAACGGTGAGCTGAAAATGGACACCGGAAAAATTGCCGACTCGCTGATCCGCGAGGCGCAGAGCTACTTACAGAGTAAATAAAGTATGACTCGCTTGTCAGAAATACTTGACCAGATGACGACCGTGCTCAATGACCTGAAAACGGTAATGGATGCTGAACAGCAGCAGCTTTCCGCAGGCCATATCAATGGCAGCCAGCTACAGCGTATTACAGAAGAAAAAAGCTCTTTGCTGGCGACCCTTGATTATCTGGAGCAACAGCGTCGTCAGGAGCATGACGCCACGCGCAGCGCCAATGATGAAATTGTCGAGCGCTGGAAGACCATTACCATGAAAACACAGCACTTACGCGACCTCAACCAGCACAATGGCTGGCTGCTGGAAGGGCAGATCGAGCGTAATCAACAGGCGATCCAAGTGCTGAAACCGCACCAGGAACCGGCGCTGTACGGCGCAAACGGTCAAACCTCTGCTGCACACCGCGGCGGAAAAAAATTCTCTATTTGATGCAAGCCTGATAACACTTTTGCTTATCAGGCCTACGCGTTCTGTAGGCCGGATACGGCGTCATACCGCCATCCGGCATTGAACTGATCTGTTACGCCGTCCGGCGCACAAACTCTTTCACTTTAAAGCCCAGCACGGCGAGCGCAGCAAAGTAAGCGGCAATACCCGCCACCACGACGGCCATCAGACGCAACAGACGCCATAACATCGTCCCCTGTGACCAGTCCGGCATGATGTAAAGCATCCCAACCAGCGCCGCCGACATCACCAGCACAGAAATTACCAGTCGCGTCAGGAACCAGGTCCAACCCGGTTGGGGAGTAAAGATATTCTGCTTACGCAACTGCCAGTACAGCAATGACGCGTTCAGACACGCCGCCAGACCAATCGACAGCGACAGCCCGGCATGCTTCAGCGGCCCGATAAATGCCAGGTTCATTACCTGGGTCATAATCAGCGTTACAATGGCAATCTTTACCGGCGTTTTAATATCCTGGCGCGAATAGAAACCTGGAGCCAACACTTTCACCACGATTAAGCCAATCAAACCCACCGAGTACGCCACCAGCGCACGCTGGGTCATAGCAGCATCAAAGGCGGTAAATTTACCGTACTGGAACAGAGAAACTGTCAGCGGTTTAGCCAGAATACCCAACGCTACGGCGCTCGGTAATGCCAGCAGAAAACACAAACGCAGGCCCCAGTCCATCAAACGGCAATACTCGTCATGATTACCACTGGAAAAGCTTTTGGACAGCGATGGCAACAGGATAGTCCCCAATGCTACGCCGAGTACGCCCGACGGAAACTCCATCAGACGGTCGGCATAGTACATCCATGAAACTGAGCCGGAGGCCAGAAACGAGGCGAAAATCGTATTGATGATCAGAGAAATTTGGCTGACAGATACCCCAAGGATCGCCGGGCCCATTTGCTTGACGACACGCATCGCCCCTGCATCGTGGAAGTTCACACGAGGAAGAACAAGCATGCCAATTTTCTTCAGATGCGGAAGCTGATAAACCAGCTGTAACACGCCACCAACGGTAACGGCCCATGCCAGCGCCAGCACCGGTGGATGAAAATATGGGGCTGCAAACAGCGCGAAGCCGATCATGCTGATATTCAGAAACGTGGGCGCAAACGCCGGAATGGAAAAGCGATTCCAGGTGTTCAGGATTGCCCCGACCAGCGAGGCCAGTGAGATCAGCAAAATATACGGAAAGGTGATCCGCAGCAGTTGAGTGGTCAGCGCAAATTTATCCGCCGTGTCGGCAAAACCGGGCGCGGTGACTAAAATCACCCACGGCGCAGCCAGCATCCCGGCAACCGTCACCACTGCCAGCGCCAGGGTCAACAGCCCGGAAACGTAAGCGACAAAGACGCGGGTCGCATCTTCTCCCTGCTTACTTTTATATTCGGCCAGAATAGGCACAAATGCCTGCGAAAAAGCACCTTCGGCAAAGATTCGGCGCAGCAGGTTAGGAAGTTTGAATGCCACAAAAAAGGCATCTGTCGCCATCCCTGCGCCAAAGATTCTGGCGACAATCGCATCACGCGCAAAACCCAGTACGCGTGAAAACATCGTCATCGAGCTGACGGCTGCCAGCGACTTTAATAAATTCATCTATGTTGTATTCCAGACTCTGAGGCAAAGCCCCGCATAATCAGCCCGTTTACCGGATAAGACATAAGCGCCACTATCCGGTAATCTCGCAGTGCCTGCTGGCAACGCTTTTGCGTCTTATCAAGCCAACAAATCAGCCAGGGGTTGAAAAGAGGTGTTATTTTTGAGTTGGCATATAGTACCTGGATTACATTGAATTACTACCGCCAGATGTTACAGGGGGTTATTCCGCCATCGCTTCTCGCCACAGCATTTCGACAACGCGCTGGGCCATTAGCGCCTGTTCGCCTGCCGTCTGCGGAACAGTCTGATTTTGCACGCACTCAATAAAATGACGTGCGCATCCGGCAAAACCACGCTGTTCCAGGGTGGTTTGCCAGCCAGCTACTGGCTTGTGCACCACGCCTTGCCCACGTTCTTCCCGCCATTCACGCATATCCGTAACGTCAATCAGGCCACCGTCCGTCACCGCCTGAACGATCTCGCGCTGGCTACCAGCACGACGATGCATACTGGTGGTTATCTGCATTTGTCCGACAGAAAAATGGTGCTCAGCATAGAGCATCGCACCGGATTCATTGGTTAATAGCGTACCGTTATTTAACTGCGCCGTCCCTCCAGCCAGCCATAATGCGGTATCGACCACGTGCAGATAGTCGTCCAGCAGAGTGAAGCGCAGATCGTGCGGACCGACGCTGTCCGTACGGTGCTTATCCATGCGCACGGACGTCGCCTGACTCAACTGAGCTTTGAGATCCTGATACAGCGGTGCAAACCGGCGATTAAACCCTACCATCAGCGTCAATTTTTTTCGCTCGGCCAGTTCCACCAGTTGTTCAGCCTCACGCAGGCTTTCAGCCAGCGGTTTATCTACGCACACATGAACACCAGCATTCAGCAGTTCGCTTACCACCGCAAAGTGCGTCGCGGTGCTGGAATGCACGAAAACCGCATCACAGGTTTGCGCCAGATTCACCAGTGAATCAACATAAGGGATCCGCCAGGTATCACAGATACGCTGCGCTTTTTCCCGCGAAGGTGAAAATGCCCCTTCCAACGTCCAGTCTGCACTGGTGCCCAGCACAGGCAGCCAGGCCTTTTGTGCTATCCCGCCGAGACCGACAACGCCGACACGTAATTTATTCACATTAATCTCCCAGATGCGCAAGCAAGGAATCAAGCCGCTGCTTTAGCTCCGCGACTTCGGTTTCCAGCGCCTCAACCCGTGCCAGCAGATCACCCGAGGCTGCCGGGAGTTCATCTGCCGAGGCGATCGCCTCATCAACCTCACCGCAAAACAAGTGCATATAACGGCTTTCACGTTTACCCGGCTCACGCGCCAGGCGAATCACATAAGGACCATCTTCCCGGGTCGCTAGTTTCTCCAGCGTTGACTCCACTTCGGCCATATCGCTGAATTCATACATACGAGATGCACGGCTACGCAGTTCGCCTGGCGTCTGAGCACCGCGCAGCAACAACGTGGTAATCAGCGCGACTTCTCCCGCGCTGAGCTTAAGATTGCCGAACTCAGAGTTGCAAAAACGCTGCTCATATTTCGTGACGCGATTGCCAAAGCCGCTCACCGTGCGCAGAAAATGCCGTTTTACCAGGTTATCAAGCTGATCCTGCACTTCCGATTCCGACAGGTTCATCACCGGTTCACGATTCGTTTTTTGATTACAGGCGGTTACGACGCCATTAACGGAGAGTGGGTACTGTTCGGGTGTGGTGACTTGTTTTTCTAATAAACAGCCGATCACTCGCGCTTCGGTGGCGGTTAATTCGTATTTCATCGTCTTCTCCATTAATCGTGGCTGCATCTGAAAGTTAGCGGCCAGGGGTCCATTCTGATGTGGTTAATGCCGTCAGCACGTGATCACGCCACTGCCCGTCAATCAGCAGGTAGTCTTTGGCATAGCCTTCTTTTTCAAAACCCAGTCGCGCCAACAGATCACCGCTGCGCTTATTATGTGGCATGTAATTCGCCATGATGCGGTGAATATGCTGCGATC
Organism: Citrobacter sp. Cu231; assembly: GCF_030332265.1. Taxonomy (NCBI): domain Bacteria; kingdom Pseudomonadati; phylum Pseudomonadota; class Gammaproteobacteria; order Enterobacterales; family Enterobacteriaceae; genus Citrobacter; species Citrobacter sp. Cu231. Next base: position 303,687 of record NZ_JAOWIE010000041.1, read on the forward strand.
GCTGCATATAGCGGATGGCTGAGGTTAAGGCTTCATACATCAATCCCTGCCCCTGCCACTTCTGCCCAATAGAGTACCCGAGATAACAGGCGTGAAAAGACCCCCGCACCACGTTCGAGAAGTTCGCGACGCCGATAATCTCTTTTTCTTCCGGATCGAGCAGCGCAAAATAATAAGCAGTGCCCTGTTTATGAAACTCAGAGATCATACCGAGACGCGCCTGCCAGCCGGACGGATAACAGTGGCTTTCATCGCGAATAGGTTCCCAGGGTTTTAAGAAATGACGATTTTCTGCGTAATAATCTGCCAGACGCCAGGCATCACGCTCATGCACTAAACGCACGACCAGGCGGTCCGTGGTTAAGCGCACTTTTGGCACGTTACTGCGATAGCCAAACATTCTATACCTACTCCTTCCCGTAACGTCTTCAATACGCTATTCGCATTACTATACCTGTGCAAATACACCCTGTGAAAAGAGCAAAATGCCATTTTTTGAATTATTCACACATTTTGATGAAAACTCTCTATCAAGACGGACTTTTGATAAAAAAATATTGTCCCGCGAAGGGTGGGAAAAGCGATGACGACACCGCAGAATAGGAGGTGCTTATCTTTTAAACTCTATCCAGAGTGACGAGTTTTTCCCTGGAGGGGAAATGTCGCAAGTCTCGCAGGCAAGGAACCTGGGTAAATACTTCCTTCTCATCGATAATATGCTGGTCGTGCTGGGTTTTTTCGTCGTTTTCCCGCTGATCTCAATTCGTTTCGTCGACCAGATGGGCTGGGCTGCGGTGATGGTCGGTATCGCACTTGGATTACGCCAATTTATCCAGCAGGGATTGGGTATTTTTGGCGGTGCTATTGCCGACCGTTTTGGCGCCAAGCCGATGATCGTCACCGGCATGCTGATGCGCGCTGCCGGGTTCGCCACCATGGGTATTGCCCATGAACCGTGGCTACTGTGGTTTTCCTGCTTCCTCTCTGGGCTGGGCGGCACCCTCTTCGACCCTCCCCGCTCGGCGCTGGTAGTCAAGCTGATCCGCCCGGAAAAGCGCGGGCGCTTTTTCTCTATTCTGATGATGCAGGATAGCGCCGGAGCCGTAGTCGGCGCGTTGCTCGGCAGTTGGTTGTTGCAATACGATTTCCGCCTGGTTTGCGCCGTAGGCGCGATTTTGTTCGTTCTGTGCGCGGCGTTTAACGCGTGGTTGCTTCCGGCATGGAAGCTCTCGACAGTGAAAATTCCGGTGCGTGAAGGAATGAGCCACGTGATGCATGACAAACGCTTTGTCACCTACGTGCTGACGCTGGCGGGCTATTACATGCTGGCCGTACAAGTGATGTTGATGCTGCCTATCATGGTGAACGACATCGCTGGCTCACCGGCCGCCGTGAAATGGATGTATGCCATCGAGGCGTGTCTCTCTTTAACGCTGTTGTACCCAATTGCCCGCTGGAGTGAAAAACGCTTCCGCCTTGAGCACCGTCTGATGGCTGGTCTGTTGGTGATGTCACTAAGCATGATGCCGATCGGGCTGGTCGGGAATCTGCAGCAGTTGTTCACTCTGATTTGCACGTTCTATATTGGCTCGATCATCGCCGAACCGGCGCGTGAAACCCTCAGCGCTTCGTTGGCGAATGCCCGGGCCCGCGGAAGCTACATGGGATTCAGCCGACTGGGGCTCGCCATCGGCGGCGCAATTGGCTATATCGGCGGCGGCTGGCTGTTTGATATGGGTAAAGCGCTGGCGCAGCCTGAACTGCCCTGGATGATGCTCGGTATCATCGGCTTCATCACGTTCCTCGCGTTGGGCTGGCAATTCAGTCTCAAACGCCCAACCCGCGGTATGCTGGAGCCAGACGCCTGATAACCGAACCAGCGTCCAGACGTTTTTCAGTTTTTTCTGCTGGCGTCCGGGGCGCTGGTACTCGATGATGCTTTGTGTCACGATTACGCCACATGCATCATGTTGAGGAACCCCATGAAAAAGTTTTTTTTTGCCGCTGCACTGATTGTCGGCGGCCTGTTGGTTGGTTGTAATCAACTCACGCAATACACGGTTAGCGAGCAAGAAATTAATCAAGCCCTGGCAAAGCATAATAACTTTTCAAAAGACATCGGTTTGCCCGGCGTTGCTGAAGCACATATCGTACTGAATAATCTCGCCAGCCAGATTGGCCGTGAAGAGCCTAACAAAGTAACCCTGACCGGCGACGCAAACCTGGATATGAACTCCCTGTTTGGCAGTCAGAAAGCGACCATGAAGCTAAAGCTCAAAGCCTTACCGGTTTTCAATAAAGAAAAAGGCGCGATTTATCTGCAAGAGATGGAGGTCGTGGACGCCACCGTCACGCCGGAAAAAATGCAGTCGGTACTGCAAACGCTGATGCCTTATTTAAATCAATCGCTGCGTAACTATTTCAACCAGCAGCCAGCGTACATTCTGAAGGAAGACAGCAGCCAGGGTGAAGCGCTGGCGAAAAAACTGGCGAAAGGTATTGAGGTCAAACCGGGCGAAATCATCATCCCGTTCACCGACTAATAAAACTGAGGGCGCTGATGCGCCCTTTTTTTCGATATTACATTTATTCTGCAAGTAAAGTAATCGTGTGACCATCAAGTACGATCTTCCGGGCATCATCAGGATCGAACGCATCGCGTTTCACGATTAGCCGCCAGTTTCCCTTCTCCCTATCCGGATCGCGAAACAACGCGAATATCCGCCGGTTGAGCGGGTACCCAATCCAACGCCTGCGCAATATTCTCTGCCAGCGTTTCAGTAAAACTTTCCTCTACCCGTTGTAGTACTGCTTGTGGTGTCAGAATATGTTGGGTCAGGCGATTCCCCAGCAGCAGCGCAATAGCTGCTTCTCCAGTCCCTTCAGGCTTATCGGGATCAACCTGTAACGCAATAATGAGTAGCACTGTCTCTTCGCGGATTCGATCATCCAGCCAGTTGTCGACCACGCTCACTCCATGCCCGATAACAGGCTCCAGGCATTGACGTATATCGTAGTTTTCCCATGCGTTACCCCAGAGAGAATGCAACCGCTGGGCGGGTAATGACGTATTCACTTCAAACAGCAGAGCGACCGGGTGATTCTCCGGTAGTTGCTTAAGATGGCGTGCAATTCCTGCGACTAATCTGTTAAAAATTTGCTGAATCAGGTCATCTCGCGTCATTCCGCTCTGGATTGGCAGCCTACTTAGACGATAACTGTTATTGCCGTGCCATGAAGGCTGCATATGCAAGATTTGTTTATTCTGGGTCAACGCCCCCACTGATGAGATATTCGTCTGTTCAGGCTCGTTATGCGCGGTGATAAATGTACTGTGTAATATCTGTAACGCGCGCCGCCCACGTCGAACTTCACTTAACAACAGTTCTTCCCTTCGTTTATTCCAGGCGTTAGCCTGAATTAATGCCGGAAGATAAATCATCATGCGCAACCAGATTGCGGTTAGCCAAACGATAAATGGCAGCACGACCGCTATTATCCAGAACGCCGGTGCGTCAAATGACATTCCGGTAAAATAGCCCCAACCGAAGCCAGGAATCAGTAATCCCGCAAGGCTTTTGAACCAACGGCTACCGATCGGAAAATCGGGTTTCTGAGCCGCAGGAGGGATCAGCTTTAATTTAACGGGCATGATTTATAATCGCTAAAGGGAAACGGGAACGGCAAAATACGGTAAAAACGGGCTTACAGTTTGGCGTCACTCACGGCGCCGTGCGGGATTCAGTGTCCATCTCTTCCGGCCAGTGAATATGTCCCCACTGCTGGGGATGCTCCACAAACCGCGCTTCCTCTGGTACCGGCTGGTACTGCATATAGCGGCAGCAGTAGCACCACAACTCGCGCAATGCTTCCGGGTCTCCCACCGTCCACGTCAGCGCAAAGCGTTCCCGGCCCCGGTTGGTCCCCGGCTGGCACACCGCGCCGTGCAGCTGATAACCCTGGTTATAACGTCCGGCCTCAAAGGTGATTTCTCCGCGCACTTCATCCCAGTGAAACACGCGGATCTCCACCGGCCATTCTGTCCACGGGTTCCAGCTGCTGCGCCGGTGTTCATAAATATAGATTTTCTGCCGTTTCCGGTTTAAACGCACAGGGGTACCACGGGGCGTGTGATAGGTCATTCTGATTAAAAGTTTAAAAAAAGAGAGGAAAAAGACTACACCCATCATTGAGACTAGAAAAATTCTTATATCCCACCAAAATAATATAGGGCTAATTGAAAAGAAAAAAATAAACGGCACTAAGAGAAAGGCAAAAGTATCACCTCCGCTCCATGAAATCTGATTTTCATAACGGGGAATTTCCAGCCAGATGTCATTCTTTTCATTCAGCCAGATAGCATTGGGCTCCACACCATGCTCCAGCCACTGAACCGGCAGATCCGCCTGCCATCTTTCCGCCTGCGGGCTCAGCACGGAGCGGCGATAGAAAGGGTTTCCAGGATGTTCTCCTGGCATAGTATCAGCGCTCTGGCACTGTTTAGTTGTTCCGCCGGAGGATACTGAGGCGCGACGCTGCGCTTTATTCCCTGATTTCTGATTAGCCATACCTCACCCCTTGATATTAACCGTTAATGACAGGACATCTTGCGGATTGTATTTATTTTTCCAGTAGGCACGGGTTTCACCCGCCCCTGGATAAGAGCCTGCGCGTCAAACTCTGCGCACCAGACGCCCCATGGTTGCATAACGCCTATCCGGGAAATACCTTCATCATCGAGGGAGTTAAGCAACGTTTGCTGCTGGAAGTACTGGGGAGAAAGGAGGATTCCTTTTGTCCACAACGGACGACAGATCTTCATAGCACCTCCTGTGCATTCGCGTTTCAATTCGGGCATAACGTAAATTAATACTTAAGCCAAAATTATTTGTTATGTAATTAATTATTATCATGTATATAATTACGTTTGATAATAAAAAATTTTACGAACAACAACAAGAGCAAGAGGCACTAAACACAGCCGTTATTTCTATCTGGTACCGAGACTTTTTTACGTGCAAACGAAAACGTTTCCGCTTATCCTTTGTTTCCGGCAAAAAAGACTATCCTCAGCCGGAGCATATTGATGACTGCACCATCCCAGGTTTTAAAGATCCGCCGCCCAGACGACTGGCATCTTCACTTTCGCGACGGCGACATGTTAAAAACTGTCGTGCCCTATACCAGTGAAGTCTATGGTCGCGCCATTGTGATGCCGAACCTGGCTCCGCCCGTCACCACGGTTGACGCGGCTATCGCTTACCGCCAGCGCATTCTGGACGCGGTACCTGTCGGACACGATTTCACGCCATTAATGACCTGCTACTTAACGGATACGCTGGACCCCAACGAGCTGGAACGTGGATTTAACGAGGGCGTTTTCACCGCCGCAAAACTCTATCCGGCCAATGCCACCACCAACTCAACGCATGGCGTAACCTCTGTTGATGCCATCATGCCTGTGCTGGAACGGATGGAAAAATTAGGTATGCCGCTGCTGGTGCATGGTGAAGTGACGCATGCGGATATCGATATTTTCGATCGTGAAGCGCGTTTTATTGAAACGGTGATGGAACCGCTGCGTCAGCGTTTGACTGCGCTGAAAGTGGTGTTTGAACATATCACCACTAAAGATGCTGCCGAATACGTGCGGGACGGTAACGAGCTTCTGGCGGCGACCATTACGCCACAGCATCTGATGTTTAACCGCAACCACATGCTGGTCGGCGGGATTCGCCCGCACCTGTACTGTCTGCCAATCCTTAAACGTAACGTCCATCAACAGGCGCTGCGTGAACTGGTCGCCAGCGGATTTAGCCGTGCGTTCCTTGGTACCGACTCAGCGCCGCATGCGCGTCATCGTAAAGAATCCAGTTGCGGCTGTGCCGGGTGTTTTAACGCCCCGACCGCGCTGGGCAGCTATGCCACCGTGTTTGAAGAGATGAACGCGCTGGCGCATTTCGAAGCCTTCTGCTCACTCAATGGCCCGCAGTTCTACGGCTTACCGGTGAACGAGAGCTTTATTGAGCTGGAACGCCTCGAACACCGGGTTCCGGAGAGCATTGCGCTGAAAGACGATACGCTGGTGCCTTTCCTGGGTGGCGAAACGGTACGCTGGTCAGTAAAAAGCTAAAAAAAGTGTAGCCAATTGCTGCGGATAGCTGTATAAATAAACAGTATATTCCACAGGGGGCTACTATGCGTATTGAAGTCACTATTGCTAAAACTTCACCTTTACCTGCCGGTGCAATTGACGCGCTGGCGGGCGAACTCTCCCGTCGTATTCATCATCATTTTCCGGATAACGAAGGTAATGTTACCGTCCGTTATGCTGGCGCAAACAATCTGTCGGTCATTGGCGCGACAAAAGAGGACAAAGAACGCATCAGCGAGATCCTGCAGGAGACATGGGAAAGCGCAGATGACTGGTTCATCAACGAATAAATAATGATATGCAGTGATGTTTTTTTGCCGGGTCGCCCCGGCTTTTTTATACGCACTATCTTTTAATCAATCGCGCATTCCTTACAACGAACTTTTAATTTAATAATTAATTCCTGGTCATATTTTAACCACAACACCAAAATAATTGTGCAACATGCTAAAAAAAAATGAATAACATGTTGGTTTCTTAGTCAGAAAACGCTGAAAACAAAAAATTTATGCACTGCCCTCTTTAAATTTTCAATGAATACCCTTATTTATTGATATACTGAAGTTGCTTCAGAAAAAACGCATTGAACCTCGAAAACCGTTGTCTAGTAACACGAATTAGGGGGCATGATGGAAAAGAATAATGAAGTCATTCAGACTCATCCACTTGTAGGATGGGACATCAGCACTGTTGATAGCTATGATGCGCTGATGCTGCGTTTGCACTACCAGACCCCGAATCGCCCGGACCCGGATGGGACTGAAGTTGGTCAAACGCTCTGGTTAACCACTGATGTTGCCAGGCAATTTATTTCGATATTAGAAGCAGGAATCGCTAAAATTGAATCCGGCGATTACCAGGTAAATGAGTATCAGCGACATTAAACCTGATACATCCAACCATCAAAAGGCACCTTATCGGTGCCTTTCTTATTTCCAGGTTGAATATTCCGGGTCAGTTATTTACTCTGCTATACCTGTCATACTTCAAGTTGCATGTGCGTTGACTTTCCTCGCTCACCCCAGTCACGTACTTATGTACGCTCCCGGGGATTCGCTGTGTCGCCGCCTTCCTGCAACTCGAATTATTTAAGGTATACTATCGCGATTGCAGAGAGAAGCGGATGAAATACGACTTAATCATTATTGGCAGCGGTTCCGTGGGTGCCGCAGCCGGATACTATGCCACTCGCGCCGGTCTGAAGGTACTGATGATCGATGCGCATATGCCCCCGCATCAGCAGGGCAGCCACCACGGCGACACTCGATTAATTCGTCATGCTTATGGCGAAGGTGAAAAATACGTTCCGCTGGTGCTGCGTGCGCAAACATTATGGGATGAACTGTCCACCCAAAATGAAGAGCCAATTTTTGTTCGCTCCGGTGTTATCAATCTCGGTCCGGCAGATTCCACCTTCTTAGCAACCGCGGCGCAAAGTGCAAAACAGTGGCAACTCAATGTTGAACAACTGGATGCAGAAGCCATCATGGCTCGCTGGCCAGAGATTCGCGTACCTGAAAACTATATTGGCCTGTTTGAAGCCGAGTCAGGTTTTTTACGCAGTGAATTAGCGATTAAAACCTGGATCCGCCTGGCAGAAGAAGCCGGTTGTGCGCAGCTATTTAAATGCCCGGTCAGCGCAATTCACCACAGTGATGATGGCGTGACGGTAGAAACCGCCGACGGTGACTATCACGCGCAAAAAGCGGTGATTTGCGCCGGAACCTGGGTGCAGGCATTGGTGCCTGAACTACCAATACAACCGGTACGTAAAGTGTTCGCCTGGTATCAGGCTGATGGGCGCTACAGCGTTAAGAATAACTTCCCTGCTTTCACCGGCGAACTGCCAAATGGCGATCAATACTACGGTTTCCCGGCAGAAAACGATGAGCTAAAAATTGGTAAGCACAATGGCGGACAGGTAATTCATTCTGCAGATGAACGTAAGCCGTTTGCCGCTGTCGCCAGCGACGGTTCTGAAGCCTTCCCATTCCTGCGCACAATTCTGCCAGGCGTTGGCTGCTGCCTGCACGGTGCGTCCTGCACCTATGATAACTCACCGGATGAAGACTTCATTATTGATACTCTACCGGAGCATGACAACACGCTGATCGTTACCGGACTAAGCGGACATGGCTTTAAGTTTGCCTCCGTACTGGGAGAGATTGCGGCAGACTTCGCCCAGAATAAACCGTCTGACTTTGACCTGACTCCCTTCAGGTTGAGCCGCTTTAAGCGATAATAAATGGATGGCCTCGTTGATGAGGCCATTTTTAATGACAGGAATAACGTTGATGCGTCGCATCTTTCACTATCTGGTTAATAATATTCGCGAGCACCTTATGCTCTACATTATTTTATGGTCGCTGCTGGCAATCATGGATGTGATATATATTATGTTTTTTTAATCTTGTTGCGCTGACAATAATTGACACAAACTGATATTAACTTAAAATTCATTGCAATTAACTGAATAATGGAAACAACTCCAACCCCGTCAAATTAAGCCTTAACTTCCGCCACCCTCTGATTCCTTGATGATTACTTAATAATTCAATCAATTTTATTGAATTAAAAATAAATATCATCATCATTGTTATTTATTAGTTGCATTAATGTCTTTTCCGCGCCATTTTCATTCACTTCTGAAATATCTAATGGTGTGATTATGCAATTCAATAATAGTCCTCAGCGCTATGGCGTGGTGTCTGCCGCATTACACTGGCTGATTGCGATTGCTGTATATGGCATGTTTGCGCTGGGCTTGTGGATGGTCACACTCAGCTATTACGACGGCTGGTATCACCAGGCCCCAGAACTGCATAAAAGCATCGGCGTTCTGCTCATGTTAGGGCTGGTTATTCGCGTTGTCTGGCGGTGGATCTCACCACCGCCTCCTGCGTTGGCAAACTATTCCCGTTTTACTCGCATCGCTGCGGCTCTGGGTCACCTCGCGCTATACACCTTGCTGTTTTCTATTGTCATTAGCGGGTATTTGATTTCCACCGCTGATGGCAAAGCGATAAGCGTATTTGGCTGGTTCGATATTCCTGCGACCCTTGCTAATGCGGGCGCTCAGGCCGACCTCGCCGGTAGCCTGCATCTGTGGCTTGCGTGGAGCGTAGTGATTTTATCGCTTCTGCACGGCGTGATGGCGCTGAAACATCACTTTATCGATAACGACGATACCCTCAATCGCATGTTGGGAAAATCGTCATCTGACTATGGAGCTTAAAATGAAAAAAAACCTGCTGGGACTTACACTCGCCTCTCTGTTATTCACCACCGGGTCGGCCGTGGCGGCAGATTACAAAATTGACAAAGAAGGACAGCATGCCTTTGTTAATTTCCGTATTCAGCATCTGGGTTACAGTTGGCTGTACGGCACATTTAAAGATTTCGACGGTACGTTTACCTTTGATGAGAAAAACCCCGCAGCCGATAAGGTAAACGTGACCATCAACACCAATAGCGTTGACACCAATCACGCCGAACGCGATAAGCATCTGCGCAGCGCAGACTTCCTTAACGTTGCTAAATTCCCGCAAGCGACCTTTAACTCCACCAGCGTGAAAAAAGAAGGAAACGACCTTGATATCACGGGTAATCTGACCCTGAACGGCGTTACCAAGCCCGTTACGCTGGACGCAAAACTAATTGGTCAGGGCGGCGATCCGTGGGGCGGCACGCGCGCTGGTTTTGAAGCACAAGGGAAAATTAAGTTAAAAGACTTCAACATCACCACCGATCTCGGCCCCGCGTCTCAGGAGGTCGATCTGATCATCTCAGTGGAAGGTGTGCAACAGAAGTAACGTGTGAATGGCCGGATGGGGCTCAAGCCACCATCCGGCATAGCGACTATTGCGCAGGATCCGGAATCCCCAGTTTGGTATTCAGGCGACCGCGTGACTTATTAAAGATTTTGTTGCCATTTTCACGCCCCGCGCGACGACGGCGTTGCTCCTCTTCCGGCAACTCACTCTCTTCGCAACACTGCTCGCTACAGCAGCCTTTAAACTTCTGCGCACAGGACGGACACTGGATAAACAGCAGATGGCAGCCGTCATTTTTGCAATTTGTATGGCTGTCGCAGGCGGTTCCACACTGATGGCAATGCGCAATAACATCTTCAGAGATCCTTTCGCCCATCCGCTCGTCAAAAACAAAGTTTTTACCCACGAAGCGCACCGGAAGTCCCTGTTCTCGCGCCTTGCGGGCATATTCAATAATACCGCCTTCAATGTGCCAGACTTTACTAAATCCATTGTGTTTCATCCAGGCACTGGCCTTCTCACAACGTATGCCGCCCGTGCAGTACATAACGATTTTTTTATCTTTATGCTCCTGCATCATTTCAACCGCTTTCGGTAACTGATCGCGGAACGTGTCTGCCGGGATCTCCAGCGCATTCTCGAAATGGCCCACCTCATATTCATAGTGATTACGCATATCAATCAATACCGCGTCAGGATCGTCCAGCATGGCATTCACTTCCGCCGCCTTCAGGTAATCACCCACGTTGCTGGCATCAAAGTTCGGATCGTCAATCCCATCCGCCACAATGCGTTCGCGCACTTTCATACGTAGCACCCAGAAAGATTTCCCGTCATCATCCAGCGCGATATTCAGACGTAATCCGTTTAATGCGGGGTCAAACGCATACAGTTGCTGGCGGAGTGCCTCGACATTGCTTTGCGGCACGCTGATTTGCGCGTTGATGCCTTCATGGGCAAGATACACGCGCCCAAAGACGTTCAACGCAGTGAACATCTGGTACAACGCATCTCGTGTGAGTTGAGGATCATTGATCGTGAAATATTTATAGAACGAGATGGTTGTACGCGGCTCAGTCTCGGCCAGCATTTTGGCTTTAAGAGCATCGTTTGAAATGCGGTTGTGTAACACTGGCATGGTGTACGTATCCTGCAAAAAGGGAGAAAATGAAAATCGGCGGCATAATAAAGCAAACATCGCCAATTTACATCCACACATTTTACGCTACATTTCTTACTCCATTATAAAATCGCAACAACAATTGCTGATTTAATCACCATTCTCCCGTCGCAAATTTTTGATACGCGCGAAAAAATGCGACAATACAGGGAATTGGTCGTTTGAAGACAGGATAGACATGACGAATTTACCCAAGTTTTCGGCTGCGTTACTGCATCCACGTTATTGGTTAACCTGGCTGGGCATTGGCATCCTTTGGTTAATCGTGCAGTTACCCTACCCGATTCTTTATAAGTTAGGCTGCGCATTAGGTCGACTGGCGTTACGTTTGATGAAACGTCGGGCTAAAATTGTTTCCCGTAATCTTGAACTGTGCTTTCCACAGATGGGCGAACATGAACGCCAGCAGATGGTCGTCAGGAACTTCGAGTCTGTGGGCATGGGCGTGATGGAAACTGGAATGGCCTGGTTTTGGTCCGACAAGCGCATTTCACGCTGGACAGAAGTTATCGGGATGGAACATATCCGCGACGTTCAGGCGCAAAAGCGGGGAATTTTGTTAGTGGGCCTGCACTTTTTGACTCTGGAACTGGGTGCGCGCCAGTTTGGCTTGCAGGAGCCGGGGATCGGCGTGTATCGCCCTAACGACAACCCGCTGCTCGACTGGCTACAAACCTGGGGGCGTATGCGCTCGAATAAATCAATGCTCGATCGTAAAGACCTGAAAGGAATGATTAAAGCGTTGAAAAAAGGCGAAGTGGTTTGGTATGCGCCGGATCATGACTACGGTCCTCGCGCCAGCGTGTTTGTCCCGCTTTTTGCTGTTGAGCAGGCCGCAACAACCTCCGGAACATGGATGCTGTCACGCATGTCGAACGCCTGCCTGGTACCGTTTGTTCCTCGCCGCAAGCCGGACGGCAAAGGATATCAATTGATTATGCTGCCTGCGGAGTGTTCACCACCGTTAGACGACGCGGAAACAACGGCGGCGTGGATGAATAAGATCGTTGAACAATGCATCATGATGGCGCCAGAGCAGTATATGTGGCTGCACCGACGCTTCAAGACGCGTCCCGAAGGCTCCCCTTCCCTGTACTAAAGCACTGTTGCAGTCCACTGGACTGCAACCCCTTTCCTACCCACTTTAGGTTTAACTGCTATCCGCATTGCAGCAACTATCTACCAGGCGCATAATTAGCCTGCTTACTTATATTCAATCGATAGCGCAAACAGCGCGCCACACTGCGGAACGCTATGTCACCCACAGAAGCTCCCATAAACTGGAAACGTAACCTCACCGTTGCCTGGCTGGGTTGTTTTTTAACCGGCGCAGCATTTAGCCTGGTTATGCCCTTTTTACCCCTCTATGTCGAGAGTCTCGGCGTCACAGGTCATAGCGCCCTGAACATGTGGTCAGGCCTGGTCTTCAGCATCACTTTTCTCTTTTCCGCCATCGCCTCTCCTTTCTGGGGTGGTCTTGCCGATCGCAAAGGGCGAAAAATCATGCTGCTGCGTTCCGCGTTGGGCATGGCTATTGTGATGCTGCTGATGGGCCTGGCGCAAAATATCTGGCAGTTCTTGATCCTGCGAGCACTATTGGGGCTACTCGGCGGTTTCATTCCCAACGCCAATGCACTGATCGCCACCCAGGTTCCGCGCAATAAAAGCGGATGGGCGCTGGGAACGTTATCAACCGGTGGCGTCAGCGGCGCACTCCTCGGACCGCTGGCAGGAGGCTTACTTGCCGACCAGTATGGGCTACGCCCCGTTTTCTTTATTACCGCCAGCGTGCTGCTACTCTGCTTTATTCTGACGTTATTTTTTATTCGCGAGCATTTCCAGCCGGTGAGCAAGAAAGAAATGCTGCACATTCGCGAAGTTGTAGCCTCGTTAAAGAATCCCAAACTGGTGCTGAGCCTGTTTGTTACAACGCTGATAATCCAGGTAGCAACCGGCTCCATCGCGCCAATTCTGACGTTGTACGTTCGGGAACTGGCTGGCAACGTCAGTAATATCGCTTTTATCAGCGGCATGATTGCCTCTGTACCTGGTGTAGCTGCGTTAATTAGCGCTCCAAGGCTTGGCAAACTCGGTGACCGAATTGGCCCAGAGAAGATCCTGATTGTTGCTTTGGTCATTTCCGTGCTGCTGCTTATTCCAATGTCGTTTGTACAATCGCCCTGGCAACTTGGCGTGTTGCGCTTTTTATTGGGTGCAGCCGACGGGGCTCTGCTCCCGGCGGTACAAACGCTGCTGGTCTATAACTCGACCAATCAGATCGCCGGGCGTATTTTCAGTTATAACCAGTCATTTCGTGATATCGGCAACGTAACGGGGCCGTTAATGGGGGCGGCAATATCCGCCAACTATGGTTTTCGCGCCGTGTTCTGCGTGACCGCGGGCATCGTGCTGTTTAACGCTCTCTACTCGTGGAATAGCCTGCGCCGTCGCCGAAGCGCTGAGGCCGCGGGATGAATTTCGTGTATTCATACTTGCAATATCGCAGAATCAACTATTATTTCCCTGAATGCTTCATTAAATCAAAGGGAGACTCCGATGACCATGTATGCCACGCTGGAAGAAGCCATTGATGCCGCTCGTGAACAATTTTTGGCAGATAACCCCGATCTTGAACCTGACGAAGCCAGTGTCGGGCAGTTAAACGTACAAAAATACGTGCTACAGGATGGGGACATCATGTGGCAGGCGGAATTTTTTGCTGACGAAGAGAGTGATGAAGGCGAATGTCTGCCAATGCTGAGCGGCGAAGCGGCGCAGAGCGTTTTTGATGGCGACTATGACGAGATTGAAATCCGTCAGGAGTGGCAGGAAGAAAACACCCTTCATGAATGGGATGAAGGTGAATTCCAGCTGGAACCTCCCCTTGATACTGAAGAGGGTCAAACCGCAGCCGATGAATGGGATGAGCGATAGTTACTCGTAAGGTCCATGATGAATATCGAGCGGTAGCAGCAACGTATCAAACACCAGCGAAAAAGGCAGGTCGAGAATGGTGACGTAGCGCCATGCGGAGTCGCGGACATCCCATTGCACGCCCGGATAGTATTGGTTTCCGTGCCCTTGTCCTGGGATGGTTCGGCTAATAATACTGCCGCATCCGCTCAGGAAGAACACCATGATCCCCACAGCTAATATTCGCACCTGATACCTCCCGACTCTTTTATTCAGTATAAAAAAATACCGGCACCAGGCCGGTATTTTCACGTCATAGAACGCTTATTCTTTCCTGAGCGCCAGCGGGTTCAGAGTCAGCCCCTGATAGTAATTCACCCAAGAAGAATACTTATCAGGTGAATTCCAGACGCGGTAATGTAATCGCGCCATCGTTACTGGATCGCTCAACAAGACCAGGCGGCGGTCACGGTTCAGTTTCTCCGGCGTTTCGTTCAGCGCCTGCTCCACATGACGGTCGCGGGCTATCTCAAGCACGTTGCTGGCACGGTGACGCGCAGTCGCCATTGCCGTTGCCAGAGCGTTAAACGACGGGTTAAACACCGCATGCATAAAGCCGTCGTTCAGCGTACGATTGCGGTTCATCACCAGGTAGGTATCTGTATCTACCAACACCTGCGGCGGAGAATATTCTTCCGGGATCAGGAACAGCTTCCAGCGCTTGGTACGTAACCCAACCGTGGAACGACTGGAAATCACGGAAACAAACGGCGACAGGATCAGCGAGAAAACGATCGGTGCCAACCAGAACAGGAAACGCAGATCCAGCCAGGCCATACCCACAGCCCACACCAGCCCCAGTAATAACTGAGAGCCGTGACGCATAAACGCTTCCCCCCACGGGGTGGAATCGTCATCACGCTGCGGGGAATTCCACACGACTTCCCATCCGAGGAAAGCGCTCACGACGAAGACGGTATGGAACAGCATACGCACCGGTGCCAGCAGCACGGAGAACAGAACCTCCAGCAGCAGCGACAGCGTAACGCGGATGAACCCACCGTACTCTTTCGTCCCTTTACACCAGATGAGCAAAATACTCAGCAGCTTCGGCAGGAACAGCAGCACCATCGTCGAAGCAAACAGTGCTATCGCCAGTTCAGGACGCCACTGCGGCCATACCGGGAACAACTGGCGTGGTTGCAGGAAGTACTGCGGTTCCGTTAACGCGTGAACCACCTGTAATGCCGTAGACAGCGCGAGGAACATAAACCAGAGCGGCGCGGACAGATAGGACATAACGCCGGTCAGGAATACCGCGCGGTGAACCGGGTGCATCCCCTTAACCAGGAACAGACGGAAGTTCATCAGGTTGCCGTGGCACCAGCGTCGGTCACGCTTGAGTTCATCCAGCAGGTTCGGTGGCAGCTCTTCATAAGAGCCCGGCAGATCGTAAGCAATCCACACGCCCCAGCCGGCACGCCGCATCAACGCCGCTTCCACGAAGTCATGGGAGAGGATCGAGCCCGCAAACGAGCCTTCGCCCGGTAACGGCGCAAGCGCACAGTGCTCGATAAACGGCTTCACGCGGATAATTGCGTTGTGGCCCCAGTAGTGTGATTCGCCTAACTGCCAGAAGTGAAGTCCGGCAGTGAACAGCGGCCCATACACACGGGTCGCAAACTGCTGGCAGCGCGCATACAGCGTATCCATACCGGAAGCCTTCGGTGAAGACTGGATAATCCCGGCATTCGGATTGGCTTCCATCAGGCGTACCAGTCCGCTCAGACAGTCACCGCTCATTACGGAGTCCGCGTCCAGCACTACCATGTAGCTGTACTGATTTCCCCAGCGACGGCAGAAGTCATCAATGTTGCCGCTTTTACGCTTCACGCGACGACGACGACGACGGTAGAAAATTTGTCCCTCGCCCTGCACTTCGGCAATCAGCTCCATCCACGCTTTTTGTTCTGCTACGCAGATATCGGGGTTGTAGCTGTCGCTCAGGATGTAAACATCGAAATGCTCAGCATTGCCCGTTGCTTTGACCGACTCCCACGTGGCACGAAGTCCCGCGAAAACGCGGTCAACGTCCTCGTTACAGATAGGCATAATCAACGCGGTACGGTGTTCAGGATTCAGCGGTTCATCCCCTACCGTTGAGGCAGAGATACTGTACTTATCTCGTCCAATCAGCAGTTGCAGGAAGCCCATCAGCGCGGTCCAGAACCCCGCTGATACCCAACAGAAAAGCACGGCAAACAAAATAAGGATGCCGGTCTGGAGCATGTAAGGCAGCAGTTGCATAAAGGAGACCCACAAATCCTGCCCCATCATGTCTGCAGGATTAATGAATGCCCACCCCTGGTACGGAAGGATTGTCTTCATATACCAGGTTGCGACGACCGTTTGCGCCAGTGTTAAGATCAACAGCGTATAGCGACGAATGGTGCCAACGGTACGCCATTTTTGCTCGCTCACTTGTTCTTCTTTCGTCAAACGAGAAAGATAACGCGGCGTCACATCACGCCCTCGCAGACGATCCCAAAAACGGCCGACCGGGTTGGTACGCCAGGGATCGGGGAACATAGAGGTGCGCGTTGCTTTTGGCATCGCCTGTAGCTGATCGCGCCCTTCATCGTCCTTAATCAACTGATCTTTAGCCACAGAATCCGGCCATGCTTGCTCAAGGCGAGCTTTTACAGAACCCTGCGGTGAATCATCTTCGCGCGAGTACGTACGATGCTCAGCATCCAGCGCCTGATGAACGGCGCGGATGTCAGTTTTCGGCAGTGCCGCTTTTTCGATATCCGAAAGCGGCATTGCATCAATATACTCAGTTGTCTTATTCATTGGCAGGTAACTGGTAGCTCCAGGTTTCACTCAGCGTCTGATCGGCATTGACCAGGGCAGCACGCATTTCAGTGGTTTTCTTCACGTCTTTCACTTTCACGCGCAATACCAAACGCCAACCTTTAGTGACCGGATTGTAGCGCACGGTGTTTTCAACGATTTCACCGTTGTCGCCAATACTGGTTTGTGCGGTAACAGGCGTATCCTGCGGCAGCTTTTTCATATCGGTGCCAGTAAAGTCCACCACAAAGGCGATGGTACCGTCAGGCTGACGAATCAGGTTGGACTGTTTAACATCACCGGTAGAACGACGGGTCTGTTGTACCCAGGCATTATCAGGCGCATGAAGCTTGTCTTCATCGCGCGTGAACGTCAGGGTATATTTAAAGTTCATTTCTTTACCGGCTTCAGGCAGTTGATCCGGCGTCCAGTACGCAACGATGTTATCGTTCGTTTCATCGTTAGTTGGAATTTCAACTAACTCAATCTTACCTTTGCCCCAATCGCCTTTTGGCGTGATCCATGCGCTTGGGCGCAGATCGTAGCGATCGTCGATGTCTTCAAAACGCGAGAACTGACGGCCACGCTGCAACAGACCGAAACCTTGCGGATTTTCCATAGCAAAGCTGCTCACCGCGAGATGTTTCGGGTTGTTCAGCGGACGCCAAATCCATTCGCCGTTGCCAGCGTGGATGGACAAACCGTTAGAGTCATGCAGTTCTGGACGATAGTTAGTCGTCGGAGAAGGCTGGTTTGGACCGTACAGGAACATACTGGTTAACGGTGCAACGCCAAGTTTGCCCACTTTGTCGCGCAGAAAAACCTTGGACTGAACATCGACTACCGTGTCACGACCAGGAATGATGACAAAGCGATACGCTCCGGTTGCACGCGGAGAATCCAGTAAGGCATAAATGGTTAAACGTTTATCAGTTGGTTTCGGACGCTCGATCCAAAACTCACGAAAGCGGGGAAATTCTTCACCAGAAGGCAGAGCGGTATCTATCGCGAGACCGCGCGCAGAAAGGCCGTAGACCTGGCCTGCACCCAGAACACGGAAATAGCTGGCACCGAGCATGCTGACGATTTCGTCGTTTTTATCTTTGCTGTTGATCGGATACAGCACTTTGAACCCGGCGAAACCGAGATCTTTTACCGTGTCTTTATCATGCTGAACATCGCCGAAATTAAAGTAATCTGGGCTGTATTTGATTCTTTTCACCGCAGTAGCGGTCACTTCGTTGATTTTGACCGGCGTGTCGAAGTACATACCCTGGTGGTAGAACTCGAGCTTAAATGGGGTCTTAAGATTGCTCCAGTAGGCTTTATCATGATTAAACTGGATCTGCTGATAATCCGCATATTTCATGTCGCGGAAAACGGAGGGCAAGTTACTTTTTGGCGCCTCATAGCCTTTATCGGCTAAGGATTGAGCTTGTTTTGCAACATCATCAATGCTGAATGCCCAGCTCGATGATGTGTACAGCGTTAACATGACTGCTGCACCCAACCAACGCATTTTCATCATTTGTAGTTTATGTTTCATAATTAGTAAGCACTTCCCCCTTTGTGTGCTTATATTGATCCGATCCATTTTAATGGATAATCGGGTATTCCGACAACTGAATCCCTGTATTGTTCGCGCGCTGGCTTATGGTTTAAGCAGGTTCGTCTGCCTGTTTTCACTTTGCGTGCTTATCCTGGAGACAGGTTGTTAGACTTCGTGTAGGGTTGCCTTCGAATGTAACCATTATTCGTCTTAGGGATAAGACGAAAAGTCTGAGAATACATAACTGTCTATGAGCTCTGTATCACCACCACGCGAATATTTTCTTGACTCCATCCGTGCCTGGCTAATGTTGTTAGGGATCCCGTTCCATATTTCATTGATCTACTCCACCCACACCTGGCATGTGAACAGCGCAGAACCATCGTGGTGGTTGACCTTGTTTAATGACTTTATCCATGCTTTTCGCATGCAAGTCTTCTTTGTCATTTCGGGTTATTTTTCCTACATGCTATTTCTACGCTATCCGTTAAAGCGCTGGTGGAAAGTACGTGTGGAACGCGTGGGGATCCCGATGCTAACTGCGATTCCATTGCTTACGCTACCGCAATTTATCATGCTGCAGTACGTGAAAGGAAAAGCAGACAGCTGGCATACTCTCAGCAGCTACGAGAAATACAATGCGCTGGCCTGGGAGCTGATTTCCCATCTGTGGTTTTTACTGGTTCTGGTGGTGTTAACGACCGTAAGCATGTGGATGTTCACCCAGATGAAAAACAGATTAACGCAAAGCGATATCGGCAGTTCGCCTTCGGTGTCGATGACAAAATTAACGCTGATTTTTGCAGTGCTTGGTATCGGTTATGCCGCCGTCAGAAGGACTATTTTCATCTTTTATCCTTCGATTCTCAGCGACGGTATGTTCAATTTTGTCGTTATGCAAACGCTGTTCTATGTGCCTTTCTTTATGCTCGGCGCGCTGGCGTTTATCAATCCTAATTTGAAAGCGCTGTTTACCACACCGTCGCGCGGTTGCACGCTGGGAGCCGCATGCGCATTTGTCGCCTATCTGCTCAATCAGCGCTATGGTAACGGTGATGCCTGGATGTATGAATCTGAATATGTCATTACCATGGTCATGGGCTTGTGGATGGTGAACGTCGTCTTTTCACTTGGTCACCGCTTACTGAATTTCCAGTCAGCCCGCGTGACCTATTTTGTCAACGCATCCCTGTTTATCTATCTGGTGCATCATCCGTTAACACTGTTTTTTGGCGCTTACATTACTCCGCATATCTCGTCGAATCTGCTGGGTTTTCTCTGTGGTCTACTGTTTGTGGTCGGGATTGCGGTAATACTGTACGAAATCCATTTACGCATACCGGTGCTGAAGTTTCTCTTTTCGGGTAAACCACCCGTTAAGCAGGATAAAAACAAGGCCGTAGCCCGTTAGTTTTTCTTTCAACCATTGAGTGATTCAGAGCAACCACTCAATGGGTAACACTGACGCCAGCTTGACCAGCACCCGCTTCCAGAATCCTGTGGCGGGTTCTTTTTTCAGTACCTGTTCACTGCCAGAAAGTCGGTCGACCCAATTAATTCTTCCCCAACGGTCGAGGCGTAGTTGCCAGGCCATATCTCGCTGGCTTTGCATAAACCGCTTATGAATCAACTCTGCCAGCACTTCACTTTCAATCACAAATCCCATTTCCGTATTAAGCAGTGTTGAACGGGGATCAAAATTAAGCGAGCCAATAAACACTTTGCGATCGTCAATGCTGAAGGTTTTCGCATGCAGGCTGGAACCTGAATTACCGGTTAACCCACGATCGTGAACGACCGGGACGCGATCAAGGTTC
The DNA here is from genome assembly GCF_030332265.1 of Citrobacter sp. Cu231. NCBI lineage: Bacteria > Pseudomonadati > Pseudomonadota > Gammaproteobacteria > Enterobacterales > Enterobacteriaceae > Citrobacter > Citrobacter sp. Cu231. The sequence goes on from NZ_JAOWIE010000041.1 coordinate 323,926, forward strand.
GGTTTGAGTTCGTATAATTCCACGCCGTAGCGCAGCAGTTTTTTTCTCCAGCGTGCATAGCCAGCATGAACGATTGCCACATCATTCGCCGCCAGTGAATTGGTTAAAATGGCGATCTTGACGCCTTTTCTTACCAGTTTCAGGAGCTGCGCTACACCGGCGCGAGTCGGCACAAAGTAGGCTGAAATGATATCAATACGTTCGGTCGGCGAACCCATCACGTCAAACAAACGCTGTGGTAACAGCGAGTGACGCGGTGCTTTCCCTTCTCCTTTTGCAGGATCATCACTCAGCAAACGCGTTTTTGCCCAAACCAGCGGCAGCGACCGTTGATCAAGATGGGTCATAAACTGGCTGGTTTCCAGCTTGTGCTGATAGCGACGGGTAATATCATCGTTATACCATGATTCGGGCAGCTCAATATGGCGCACAGAATCTGGCTCAGACATCTCAAGCACATTTTTTAACGTTGAAACCGAGCGGCAATGCCAGTAACGCTCAAAATCATCGGCGACATCTTTAACCACCGGCCCAATAGCCATGACGTCCAGATCTGAAAACAGCGGTTGTTTTCCCGCGCCAAAATAGGCATCGCCAATATTACGCCCACCCACGAGGGTCACCACGCCATCAGCGGTATAACTTTTATTGTGCATACGCCGATTAAGTCGGGCAAAGTCAGTTAAATAGCCGAGGGCACGCAGAATGCGAAACGAAAAAGGGTTAAACAGGCGAACTTCTATATTCGGGTGGCTATCCAGCAGGCGCAGCGTGTCATCCAGCCCTGGCGTATTATTATCATCCAGCAGCAAACGCACACGTACGCCACGCTTCGCCGCAGCCAGCAGCACGGAAAAGAGCAATAGCCCGGACATGTCGCTTTCCCAGATGTAATACTGCACATCCAGAGTACGTTCTGCCATTTCCGTTAATCGATAACGAGCAGCAAACGCATCGAGGCTGTCATCCAGCGCAAGAATGCCGCATTCTCCCGGGTGGTTTTCACAAAGTGGCGTGATGGCACGCTCAAGTCGCGTCATATCAGTCCGTGTTAGCATCGTCTTGCTGGGTCAGCAATCTCTTGTAAAGTTGGGCGCTTTCTTCATCAAAACACACGAAGAAGATTTGATCGGGCAGTGCGCGGCGGGTAATAAATTTCAGCACCGTATTTACCGCTATTTCTGCTGCCGCCGCGCGGGGATAACCATAAGCCCCGGTGCTGATTGCCGGAAAAGCAATGGACTGATAGCCATTGGCTAAGGCTAGTTGCAAGCTATTCAAGTAAGCCTCTTCGAGGCGTTCAGCTTCATGATGATCGCCGCCCTGCCAGACGGGCCCCACTGTGTGGATCACCGCTTTGGCGGGCAAATTTCCCGCCAGGGTGATCACCGCATGACCTGTTGGGCATTCACCCTGTTGCTGGATAACCTGCTTGCAGGCCGCCAGCAACGCAGGTCCGGCAGCGCGATGGATTGCACCATCGACGCCACCGCCGCCCAATAGCGATGGATTCGCTGCGTTGACAATCACATCAACAGCGATCGTTGTAATATCGCCATGTAACACATGAACACGTGATTGCATAAGTTCCCCCCTGACAAAACACTATTTGCTAAGTGTACAGCAGGGTTTTCCCGGAAATCTCACTTTTTAACCACACGTGTGCATATGTACGCCAGAATGATTCATTTATATTCAATGTTAAGAATTGCCATGTTTTTCTGTTCATTGAGATAGTGCATTTTGACTGTGGCAATTTGCTGCACATTTTGAGGGGCAGTCGCGACCTGTTGCTGATTGTAGAGACTATTACGAGTGGTGCCGTCGCGCATACATGACAATTCAATTTGCTGATGCCGAGCGTTAACATCGCAAGGTGATTCAACTATTGCACCGCGAAAATGAATAACCCCACCGGTTGAGATTTGCTGCGCCATTGCGGGGAGGGTAAAAAGAGAAATGCTGCACAAGCTGATACTTAGAAAACGCTTTAATAATGTACACATAAGGGTTCCTCAATGATTAGCCATCCTTGAGGGATCGAAATGATCCTTCACCGCTGTGATTAACGATCAAATTAAAACGTTTACACGTTTCTATATTCATAGAACAGCAGTGCATTCCCAGCCACACCCTTAATGCAAATACAGCAAAAAAATCATGGGTGACTGTTTGAGTCTGGCCATTGCTGAGACAGATGCAGAGACTGCCCATCCGAAACGGTAACGATAATTTTGACCGAATCCTCAGGTGAAATATTAAAACTCAGTTTGGTTAATTCAATCGGCCGATTAGCGGGGACTGAAAGGCTTGTTTTCTGCTGCGATTGACTTTGCCCCCCCTGCCCTTTACGTATGGCAAGGACTTGTACCTCACATACGCACGGTTGAGTTAACGTCACCTGAGGAATAATGGTGTAGATATCACCTTGCTGAGTTGTATTGAATGTTATTTGATTTGCCAGCGCGGCAATGAGTAAGAGCGTATGCATCATATTCTCCCGAAAAAAAACAGGGCTCACGCCCTGTTTATTATCAGTCAGAAAACTGAATTAGTGTTGGTTAGCAGTAGCGTTGTTGCCAAAGCCAACCTGCTGAATCAGCACATTGGAGTCAGAAGCTGTCTGATTAACCAACGCACCGTTGCGGCCCCCGAACTGGGTCACGCTAATATCAGCATTTTTTGCATTCCACTGATCGATAGTGGCACTGTTCTGGAAGCCGGTCTGTTTCAGGCTGATAGTACTGTCATCAGCACCCTGGCCAACAACAGCTCCGTTACCACGCCCGTGTTGTGTGATGGTGACATCTGATTTACGCGCATCACTTTGCAAAGCATTCGCAGAGTTGCTTGACCCATATTGATAGATACTCAGTGAAGAGTCTGGGCCATAATTACTGCCGCCACCATGATGATTGCCGCCCCATTGCGGAACAACACCAGCCAGAGCACTGCCAGAAACAACGATTGCTGCGAATGCTGCCACTTTTAAAAGTTTCATGGTAAACCCCCATCGGATTGATTTAAACGTCGTTAATGGATTAGCGTTGAGTCACGCGAATTGCCATTTGCGACTGTCTCTGCACCACAACTGCTGTTTTTTGTGTACCGTACTGGGTAATATTGGCTTTATTACCAGAACCTTTCTGGATAATCACCGCCGTATTACCGTATGAACCTTGTTTAATACTCGCATCATTGGAACTACCCGCTTGATCAATATATGCAAAGTTATATGATCCCGTCTGGTCTGTTTTCGCCCGATTACCAGAACCTTCTTGCGAAATGACTGACAATAACTTCGAGCCCCCCTGGCGAGTATTTGCACTGTTCGCAGTGCCAACCTGACCAATAATGGCTGCCTGATTAAATGAAGACTTACTTAATTCATTTACCGCAAAGTTATATTCTGAATTAGCCAAATCATAACTTGTCGTCGCGGCTGCAATCCCAGGCACACCCAGCATTGTAAACATCATAAATAACAACTTGTTTTTCATGTTGTCACCCTGGACCTGGTCGTACATAAAGTAAAATTAATTACCACTCAAATTGTTGTTAACATGACTTACATTTGTTAACGCCACGTTACGATGAAGAGTATGTCTGCGGAAACATTTTAAATAACTCACCCGCCAGTTGTATTTTTATATTAAGATTCACCCCAAAGTACTAATTAACAGTGAACAACACCGTTGCAGCTCTGGATTTTATTTCTTTTTTAACCCGGCAAATGAATTTCTATGCAGTAACACAAAAAACGCGCTTTCCGTGTTTTCTGGGCTTCGTAGCGAGGTACTTCGATAGTTAACGGTACAAGTCGTGACAACTGTCATTTTTTTTCATCTAAAATTGTCCAACTTCAAGTGAGACAAAAAAACCTGAATTCACTAGAAATAAAAAACCATCTAATCATAAATTTAATCATTATTAATCAATAACATATTATAATTTGTATGATTTTTTAAATCTATGCAATAAAGCTAAAATGTACAACTTTACTATCAAATCTAAACTCCTGGAAAACTCAAAAATCACATTTTAATATATAAATTTACATCCTGTAACATGTTTAACACTTGCTTTAAGATTTGTAATAGCTAGATTGAAATCAGTTGAAGTCCATTTGTTTTAATATTTTCACCCCATTGGGTCGATATTTTATTTCTACACAGCAGTGCAACATCTGCCAGTACTTCTGGGGTCTCTATTTTAGGTGAGGCAACTGTCAGGTGTGCGACTAAAAAAGTGGAGTTTCATCATGTTTAATGAAGTCCATAGTATTCATGGTCATACATTATTGTTGATCACAAAACCTTCCCTGCAGGCAACTGCGTTGTTACAGCATTTAAAACAATCGCTGGCGTTAACCGGAAAACTACATAATATTCAACGTTCTCTGGATGATATTTCCTCCAGCTGCATTGTTCTACTGGATATGATGGAGGCAGATAAGAAACTGATCCATTACTGGCAAGATAATTTGAGCAGAAAAAACAACAGCATAAAGACTTTATTATTGAATACCCCAGATGATTATCCTTATCGGGATATTGAAAACTGGCCGCATATCAATGGCGTATTCTACGCAACGGAAGATGAGCAGCGTGTCGTCAGCGGATTACAAGGTGTATTGCGTGGCGAATGCTACTTTTCACAAAAGCTCGCCAGCTACCTAATCACGCATTCCGGGAACTACCGCTATAACAGCACGGAGTCGGCATTACTTACACACCGTGAAAAAGAGATCCTTAATAAACTGCGTATTGGCGCCTCAAATATTGAAATCGCGCGTTCACTATTTATCAGTGAAAATACGGTGAAAACACATCTTTATAATCTTTTCAAAAAGATAGCTGTCAAAAATCGTACGCAGGCGGTTTCGTGGGCCAATGATAACCTCAGGCGATAAAGCCATGAAACGCTATTTGACCTGGATTGTGGCAGCAAATCTGTTCCTTGCTGCCGGGAATCTACACGCGGCTGTAGAGGTGGAGGTTCCCGGACTGTTGACTGACCACACTGTCTCTTCCATTGGCCATGATTTTTATCGGGCCTTTAGTGACAAGTGGGAAAGTAAGTACACAGGAAACTTAACCATTAATGAAAGGCCCAGTGCACGTTGGGGAAGCTGGATCACCATAACTGTCAATCAGGACGTTATCTTCCAGACTTTTTTATTCCCGACGAAAAGAGACTTCGACAAAATTGTGGTCTTCGCATTGGCAGAAACTGAGGAAGCATTAAATCGTCGGCAAATAGATCAAACACTATTAAGCACGAGCGATTTAGCGCGCGATGAATTCTAAAACATGATTTTGTCCGGAGGCTTTCATGCGTGTCAAACATGCAGTGGTTTTGCTCATGCTGATTTCACCATTAAGTTGGGCCGGAAACATGACGTTCCAGTTCCGCAACCCTAACTTTGGTGGCAACCCAAACAACGGCTCTTTTTTACTGAACAGCGCCCAGGCGCAAAACTCGTATAAGGACCCGAGTGCTGGCGACTACGGGATTGAAACCCCATCAGCGCTGGATAACTTTACCCAGGCGATACAGTCGCAAATACTCGGTGGTTTGCTCACCAATATCAATACCGGTAAGCCGGGAAGGATGGTAACCAGCGATTTTATCGTTGATATCGCCAACCGGGATGGACAACTGCAATTGAATGTCACGGACAGGAAAACGGGGAGAACGTCGACTATTGAAGTGTCGGGTTTACAAAATCAGTCGACGGATTTCTAAATTATAGCCACGAAAGGAAAAAATCATGCAGCGCTTACTTATCATGGTGGCAGTAATTTTACTCAGCGGATGTTTAACAGCCCCGCCGAAAGAAGCCGCGAAGCCGACATTAATGCCCCGGGCTCAAAGCTATAAAGACTTGACACATCTGCCCATGCCTACAGGTAAGATTTTTGTGTCGGTATACAATATTCAGGATGAGACTGGCCAGTTCAAACCTTATCCGGCAAGTAACTTCTCAACCGCCGTCCCGCAAAGCGCCACGGCGATGCTCGTCACCGCATTGAAAGATTCTCGTTGGTTCATACCGCTGGAACGTCAGGGGTTACAGAACTTATTGAATGAACGAAAAATTATTCGTGCGGCGCAGGAAAACGGTACCGTTGCCGTGAATAACCGGATACCACTGCAGTCATTAACCGCGGCTAACATCATGGTGGAAGGGTCCATTATTGGATACGAAAGCAACGTTAAGTCGGGTGGCGTTGGGGCACGCTATTTCGGTATTGGTGCCGATACGCAATATCAACTCGACCAGATAGCGGTAAACCTGCGCGTGGTTAACGTCAGTACCGGTGAAATCCTCTCATCGGTGAATACCAGCAAAACCATCCTGTCTTATGAAGTCCAGGCTGGGGTATTCCGCTTTATTGACTACCAGCGTTTGTTGGAAGGTGAAATTGGCTATACCTCTAACGAACCGGTTATGCTTTGCCTGATGTCAGCGATTGAAACCGGCGTTATCTTCCTGATTAATGACGGGATTGATCGCGGGTTGTGGGATTTGCAGGATAAGAAACAAGTTGATAATGACATTCTGGTAAAATACCGCCATATGTCGGTACCTCCGGAATCCTGAGTGGTCGGGAAGGTACAAAAAGCGTGAGGCATACCCTCACGCTTTTTTTATTTACTGGTCAGCGTCGACGATATTCGATTCTCACGACGAGACGCCAGCCACAATCCGCTGTTTTTCATCGCATAGCCGAATACCAGACCCAGCGCCAGAGATGGCACGACCAGATGCCAGTCCCCCTGCCCTGCAAACGTCGCGCATGCGCCAATAAACGTGCCTGGCACAAATGAAAGCAACCATTGCTTTGCCTGAATACACATCAGAAACGCGACAATTCCCGTCATGACATAACCAATGATGTCCATATGCGGGGCGAGCGCGCTACCGTTAATAATCACCAACGCCCACACCACACCGCTTAGCAGCGTACACGCCGAGATCCACAGCCCTTTCAGTCCACCCTGCGGACAGGCGAAATAGGCCGTGCAGCCCAGAAAGCCAGCCCAACTGAGTAAGCCAAGAGAAACAGCCACCCATCCCCAGATCCCGGAGAGGATGCCCGTTGTGATTGCAATTGAGAGAAGTATGTTCATGCCGCGTATCTTAGCAGAAAAACGGCATAGGAATGAGATCGTGCACACAAATTATGCAAGAGCCTAATTTTTGTTGCAGTTTAAAGTGATCTAAATCACATTTATTCGTCCGTATCTTCCTGCAATTCGTCCCACATTGCACTAATCGCATCGCGCGTTAATGGCGCCATCGTACGCCAGAACGGCGTGCTGGCGTGCGCTTCAACTTTGCCAAGGAACGTACCACACCAGGGCAGCAGGTATTCTACAAACAACGTTTCAAGCGCTTCGCTTTCATCTTCCGCAGACTGGTCTTCAAGCCAGGATGCCGCCAGCAACAACGTACCAATGTGATCTGCCGGCGTATCTGCCAGCGGCATTCCGCGAGCAGAAAGAAATGCGCGAACATCGGATTCTTTCGCCCCTTCTACCCAGGCGCTACGATAAGGCGACACCGCACACTCGTCACCGACAAACAGCGCATTGTAATCCGCAGCCAGCTGAGACATATCGCAGCTCTTTTGCAGACGGGCCAACAGTTCATCCTGTTCCAGCGGCCAGCTGGCGGACAGTTTACCTTCACTAATCAGGGTAAACAGGGGAACCAGTAAAGGGTCCTGCGGTTGGCGGTAAAACAGCGAGCCCAGTACACGGCACAGGATAGAAAACTCGTTCATTGATATATTCCAGTTAGTAACAATTACAGTTCAGCAAATTCCGCGATCGGCTCCATGCCTCGCGATTCCAGAAACGCCAACAGGCGTTTGGGTGTGACGTTTAAAATTCTGTCTTCCGGGAAATTCACATCATCGAGAATTTTACGGCATTCGCCAAATTCTCCCAACGTGAAAGCAGTGTGTGAATCCGATCCTAACGCTACCCAGCCGCCGGCATCCCGTACTGCCGCAGCAACCGCGCGACAATTATCCTCACTACCCTTACGCGAATGTAAAAACGAGGAGTTATTGATTTCCAGCGCGACCTGATATTTTGCTGCAGCCTGTGCAATTGCTGTTATATCAACGGGATACTTTGGATTCCCCGGATGGCTGATGATATGCACATTGCCGCTGGCCATCGTGGCTATCATCGCCTTGGTATTCGTGTCTTTATCGTGAGGTGCAAAAACCGGCTCATGGAAACCCGCAATGATCAGATCCAGAGAGGTAAACATAGGACCTGAACAGTCAATTTCACCTTCAATATTCTTAATATTCGCCTCAATGCCGCGCAGGATCCCTACGCCATCCACAACACGTGGCCAAATGCGCATATTAATAAAGTGCCAGTGATGAGGCGCATCCGCCATATCCGGTCCATGATCAGTAATGGCAAACAACTTGATGCCTTTGCGACGGGCTTCAGCGATGTAATCACTTAAGGTGCTGTAAGCGTGGGTGCTGGCGACGGTATGCATATGCAGGTCAACGGGATACATAACTCTCTCCTGTAGTCATTTTCCGTCAAGGATAGCAGGTATCGTCGCCAATAATACCCTAAATAATTCGAGTTGCAGGCTGGCGGCAAGGGGGTGATACCCGATGAGCTTACTGTAGTAAGTTATTCGGGTGAACAACCGCAGCCAACGCACATGCAGCTTGAAGTATGACGGGTATTTAGCTGAAACCCGGCATCGACTGGCTTGGCTTTAGTAGCCTCGCACGCGATCGACCTGACCCGTAACAGATTTCCCGCTCTCAAGATCCAAAATCGTGCGGGAGATATAGTCCACCGCCTCTGCCGGACGTGTTACGGCAGCAATATGCGGTGTCATGGCCACACGTGGATGTTTCCATAGAGGGCTGGTTTCCGGCAGCGGTTCACGGCTATAGACATCCAGCATGGCACCTTTCACCTTGCCACTGTCCAGCGATGCCAGGAGATCGTCTTCATTGAGATGAACGCCACGCGCCAGGTTCAGCACGTAAGCGCCATCCTGCAATTGGTTGAGTAACTCCGCGTTAATGATGCCCACGGTTTCTGCCGTATTGGGTAGAAGGTTGATAAGCACGCGTGTCTGACTCAGAAACGCGCCTAACTCTTCAGTACCGGCAAAGCTTTCCACACCAGACCAGGATTTACGCGTACGACTCCAGCAGCGCAGCGGGAAGCCCCATGTTTGCAGACTTTCTGCAACTTTCGCCCCTAAAACACCGGCCCCCATGATCCCGACGGTAAACTCATCGCGGGTATATTCTGGCAAAGGTTGCCATTTCGCCTGGTTTTTTAATGCCTGGTAATCATCAAAGCGACGAAACCAGTGCAGTACCTGACTGACCGCATATTCCTGCATTTGCAGGCCCATACCCGTATCTTCCAGACGGAAAAGCGGGATTGAGGCATCCAGCATTTCCGGATGAGTGTTGAGTTTACTGAGGATAGAATCGACGCCCGCGCCCAGCGCAAATACAGCTTTTAATTTTCGTCCGGCGAGCATTTCAACCGGAGGATGCCAGACCAGCGCATAGTCTGCATGGGCATTATCACCCGCTTTCCACTGCCGAACGTTCGCTCCAGGAATGGCCTTTATCAGCGCCTTAAGCCACCAGTTCGTATCGAATGTTGGGTGATAGAAAATTATATCCATATTGTCTCCTGAACATTGTTATGCGGAGCTTTCTCGCACTTATAATCATCATTTTTAGAGGGAACATCAGAGTAGCAAATTTTAGGATGCTGGCAAAAAAAACAATTCCCGCTTATTTAAGCTCCATATTGATTGAAGTTTGTGTAAATGCACGTTTTTTTCAAAAAGTTGATTGACGCCGCAGCGGTATTTCCCTAAATTAGCGCCCGTTCCGGTAGCACAGGAACAACAATATGGTGAGGTGTCCGAGTGGCTGAAGGAGCACGCCTGGAAAGTGTGTATACGGCAACGTATCCGGGGTTCGAATC